>CAZRDV010000001.1:0-36868 GCA_964599215.1 uncultured archaeon
TCTATCAATTTCACAGCTCCTAGCGTAGAGAAAACTTACATACTAAATTGTAATGCAACAAGAAATGGAAACTTTGGAAACAATACTGCAAATTTTACAGTTGAGCCGGATAAAACTATTATCAGCATAATTCCTTATCCCTCGCTTGTAAATATCTCTACAATAACCATTTATGATAGTGAAACCTTCTGGATATTAGCAAACCTGTCTAATATTGAAAACGGTACAGCTTATAATACTAATATAAGCATAGAGCTCCTGGCTGGGTGGAGCGCTAATGTAAGTCTTGAGCAATGTGAAAACATAAGTATGGGTGGTTACTGTGAAAGATTATTCAACCTAACAGTTCCAAACAATACATCACCCGGCATTTATTATATAAATTTAACTGCAGGATGGACCAATCCTGATGGTACAACAGACACGAATAAAACAGCTGTTACTGTAAATGTTACAGCTAATCCAGAATTAGATGTTCTCGAAACAACAGTCTCAGGTGAGGCAGCAGATGGCAAAGAAACTGTTGCAGGCAGTTTTAGTATCTTGTCTATAGGAAACTATGAACTGCAGGATATTAATTTCAGCTGTTATTCTGGCGAGGTTTGCCAGAACTTCAGCGTCGAATTCATTCCGCCTAGCATAGCAAGTATTGTAGTTGGAGAGAATCAAACTGTTTTTGTGAATGTTACAGTACCTTTGTTGTATCCTGCAGGAACATACAATGCATCTATAAATGTCTCTGCTAATAATACTTATGATACGTTTCTTCTGGAGATAACAATCCCGTCTAGAACCAATATAACTATAGCAACGCTTCCAGCAGATTATGACGCTTACAATGTAACTCAGGACGATAATGAAACGTTCTTACTAATGTCCAATTTTACCAACGTTGGCAACAGCACTGCTTTATATACCAATGTAACGTTAACCATGCCTTTTAATTGGGCAGCTAATTCAACATCAGAATACTGCGGAAATCTAACAAGCTACGAGACCTGTTCAAAATATTTTGAAATAACAATATCCAACGGGACCCTGCCTGGAACCTATCCTGTAAACATAAGTGTAAACTGGACAAACCTTGACAGTTCTACCAGCATTAATGAAATTCAGTTCAATGTTACAATTGTTTCAAATGCAAAAATAAATATAAGCAAGTCCAACATATCCGGAGTTGTCTCTGGTGGAATAGAAACTGAGATAGGCAACTTTACTGTATTCTCTATTGGTAATGACGATCTGCAGGGTGTTAATTTTAATTGTTATTCTGGCGAGGTTTGCCAGAACTTCAGTATTGAGTTCACTCCTTCCAGCATAGCAAGTATTGTAGTTGGAGAGAATCAAACTGTTTTTGTGAATGTTACAGTACCTCAGACCTATTCAGCAGGGACCTATAACGGCACTGTAAATATATCTTCTTCCAACAACGGATACAAGTATCTCACGCTCTATGTAACAGTACCAATAAACAGAACCTGGAATATGTCACAGACCTCTTGCCAGAAAGTGGAGTCGCCTCCTGAAGGAACTGCATGCGAGGTGACAGTAATAAATCTCGGGAACGCTATGATAAACTTCACCATAACGCCGCAGACAGGAAACCATACAGAGGTTAATGTAACCAATTTTACTGTAGGGAAGGACGCTAATTACACTTTCTCTGTTCTTTACAACATAACTGGCGATAATATGACAACCTATATAAGCAATTTCACAATAGACGCTGTTCAGGCAGATGCAGATCCTGATAAGATGAATTTAATAGTAACTCTGCTTCCTTTCCAGGCCCCTATTATTAACATGACCGTCATGCCTGACTCAATAGCCCAGACCGAGTATGTGGAACTCTTTGTTAATATAAGCGACAGGTCTGATAGCGGAATCGAATGGGTCATGGTCAATGTTACAAGACCAAATGGATCAAGCGAGCAGACAAACATGACGAACACATCTGAATTTGGGTCTGGTATTATATTATCAACCTGGTATAAAAGATATCCTGATATGAATGAAAGTTTCGGAAATACCACAGAAAGAGGGATATACCAAGTGACGATATCTGCAAAAGATAATATAGGAAATGTAGGGAACCTGACAGTGAATTTATCAGTTTATAAGAAACTTATTGTAACAGCAAATACGTTGTCTGAAAGCTACCTGCAGGGTGACACCGGATCAATATATTATACAGCCAAGGATATTAACGGCAGCGGCTTGTCAGACATTAGCGTAGTGCTTTATATATACGACTCTAACAACAATATGTCATACTACGCAACAGAAGAGACCAATTCTGATGGTATAATATATCCCCTGCCAACCTTTACCCTGTCCTCGGATGTTCCTGTTGGCAATTACACCTTAACCACAAATTCAAGCTATTATGATGATGTTGTAAACAAGAATATTACTATAAAGACAAACAGCAGTTTCCAGGTAAAAGAAAGAACAATAACTGTAAGTGGCCTGTTTGCTGACATAGAAACAACTGTTGTCTGGTATCCAGATAACACGATGCAATTCGGCTTTCTTATATACAACGGTGAAGGCAGCCCTGTTGATCCGGATGAGTTGAACCTTACTGTTTACGATCCTGCTGATAACATATACCTGTTTGCCAACCTTACAACCTCCAACCCCATAGATAGGGAATCCAAGGGTTTCTATAGCTTTGATCATGCCATGGGGGCCAGCACACCGGTTGGTATGTTTTTAGCGGTTCTGGAAGCAGTCCAGGATGAATTCAGAACAACCAAGCTAAAGGCGTTCAGGGTCAGCAGAGGCGGGCCTTATGATGTCAGAATAAGCCTGATGGAAAATGAAGTAAGACAGGGCGAATACCTTGACTTTCTAATAACCATAGAAAATAAGGGAGTGGTATCTCAAGATGTTTATCTAGAATACTGGGTCTCCAGGGGTGCTACTTCCTATTACTATGCAGCAGAGTCCGTATACACGCCTGCATTGATGAACCAGAGCTTTACAAGAAGCGTTTACATATATTCTGACCAGCCACTTGGGGATTACATACTGAATGTAAAGGCAACTTATGATTATGTTCAGCCTCCTGCTTCGGCAAATTCAAGCTTTATTGTAATAGAAGGACTGCCAGCACCGCCAACAACAATAATACCAGGACCTGGTCCGCCTGGTTATCCTCCAACAGGCGAGGTTGTAACACCAATCGAGCCTGTGTCAGGCATCCTCATATCGAAGTATAACAGTAACGTAAGCCTTGCTCCTGGTATGGTAAAAATAGAGAGCGTTGTTGTTGAAAATATAGGAGGTGTTGATCTTGGTAATATTACTATTAGTTTACTGGACATACCATTAGACTGGTATAATGTAACTCCAGAGAGCTATAAGCTCATGCCAGAAGGGAACTCTTCGGTATTCCTTATAACATTCCGTATTCCTGAAGACGCACAGGTTGGCGTATACAAAGCGCGCCTGATAGCCAGTTCAAGCACCCAGAGCGACCAAAAGCTAATGGAGATAAGCATTTACGAATCATTGAAAGAGGTTCTGCTCAAAGAGATAGAAAAGCTGAAAGAGGATCTACAGGATATTATCATAGAAACCAGGATAGCTGAGAGGGAGGGAAAGAACGTTTCAGTTATCTATTTGATGATAGAAGAAATACAAACCGAGATAGGCTTTGCTGAAGAAAACCTTGAAAAGGATGACCTTGATGAAGCACTAGATAACGTATCTAATGCCAAAAACCTTATCGAGCAAACAAGGGTTCTTTTGGGTCTGACAGGGGTAGAGGTTTTTGAATTTCCGTTATGGCTGTTCTTTATCATATCAACCTGTGCAGCTGTTGCGCTCTCTTCATTATACATATTAAAGAGGAAGAAGAGCCTTGCCCAGGTTCTGGAATTAACTCACATGAAAAGATTCTTGGCACCGAAAGTCAATAAAGAGGATTTGATAAAAGAGAAGAATAAGTTGTCAAGGGTGTTGGCAGTACTGGAAAGAGAGAAGAACGAAAAAATAATAAGCAACAAGGCTTACGATGAGATTAGGAAAGGTGTGGAAGCTAAACTGGCTGAGATAGAAAAGAAGCTAAAAAAGGCCTAAACCGCTCTTCAAGAAATCGATTAAGCCTGTCTTGGCTTTGTATTCCTCTCCTATCAGGCTTGCTGCCAGCCTGAACATCTCCCTGCTGGCAGGTGTTTTTGCATCAAGAATTGTAACCGGTGTCTTCAGGGCAAGGCTTTTGTTTACATTCTTGTCATAGGGAACTAAAGATATAACAGGGATGCCGGAGAGCTGTTCCACCTCATTTTTTGTAAGCTCGTATTTTTCCCTGTTCGCCATGTTAAGAACTATTCCCAGATGGTTTTTTTCTATGGCACTTATAAGTTTCCTGCATCTTACAACGTCCATTATAGAAGGTATGTACGGGTTGGTGATGCAGAGTATTTCATCACTTGCCCTTATTGCAGCCATGGCTTCCCTGCCAAAGCCAGGTGCAGAATCCAGAAGAATTATGCTGTTTTCATCAGACATTTCTTTTATTTTCTCCCTTAGATTCGTTATATCAACACCCTTAAGGTCTTCAAGGTGAACAGAAGCAGGTATTACATTCATTCCAGTGGAATGCTGGTAACTGCTTTTCTCCATGCCTAACTCACCTTTCAGTACCTTGTTCAGGCTTGTAGGGTGGTTGTAAATACCAAGGTGTAGTCCTAGATGAGAAGAGGTTACATTACAATCTATTACTGTAACATTTCTTTTGTAGTGTTGGGATAAAACAGCCCCCAGATTAAGCGCTAGAGTGGTCTTGCCAACTCCACCCTTTCCAGATACAATTCCAATGATTCTTGACATGATCATTCTTCCTCTGTCTCTTTCTCTGTCTCTTTTTCTTTAGCAGGCCTAAGCTCCTTTATAATACCAAATAAACCTCCCCTACTTTTCCTGAGCATGGGCATACCTGTTTTTGGGTTCTCATGTACCTCAAATCCCTTTGGCAGATAATTCAGGGCCCCTTCGCGTTCTCTTGAAAAATAAAATAATTTCTGTTTTCCCCTCTCTCTCACATGAAGCCAAAATCTCTGGTTGTTCTTTGATTTGTACATGAACGGACCAAATAAACCCATAATAATTATGGCTCTGGTGCTAATTTAAGTTTATGTTTCACTTACTTCCCGTAAGAGTTTCGGTCTTTTCTCTTTTCTCTTTCTCCTGAGATATATATACAGCAGAATTATTATAATTATAGCCAGCAATATAACAATGAACAAAGACAGTTGTATTGATATGCCATATAAAACAAACATGGCATGATGCAACTGGAAAACAGCTTCCATGATGTCTCTTTCTGTATCACCTAACTCTTTTATTGCAAGATCATATTCTTCCAGATTATAATGATCCCTTGCATCCTGAAGGTTTCTCTTTGCGCTATCAAGGCTTTGCTCTGCCAAGGTTACATCAAACCCCCTAAGAGAGGCTGAGATTATGTCGGTCTCTATTAGAAGTATCAGGTACTCGTAATTCAGAAGCCTGTCATAGATATCCTCTATTGTCATTACAGGTAATACATCTAATGTTAGTTCACCGCTTTCCCTCCTCTTGTCGCTTACAACCTCGAGATTTAAAAGATACTGCCCTAGCGGAAGGTCTTCAGGAATATAAACCATGACAAGGAACATGGTTGAGTAATTTACTGATAAAGAGTATATCTCCTTTGGTGACACGTCTATTTCTATATCCTCTGTTGCAGAGACGTAAAGCCTTAGATGAAATAGATCAGCTTCCCCTATGTTGTTGACTGTAATATTTATTATACGGCTTTGGTTCTGAAATACTTTTACAGTGTCAGGGTATTCAAGGCTCATGGCAGGCACGCCCTGGACTATTACAGGTACCTGTGCTGGCCCTCCTGGAGAAGGCTCCTCATAATGTGTTTCAGTAACTACGGCAAATGCTCCCCATACCCTTTCTATCCTTGTGCTGTAATGTGCTTTTATTTGAATGTAATACGTACCGATGTTAGGAGGCATGTAATATGTTGTGAATGATCTTCTCATGCCAGGGTGCAGAGGAACAGCTGTGTCAAAGAATTCTTTTGTGAGGTTGAGCTTGTTGTTATCATAAAAGTATATGTTCTCCTCGATCATTGCTGTGTAATTTGTGGTTCCTGTATTTGTAAATTCTACAAGTATGGTCTGGTTCTGTCCTGGCAACAGCACTGGTTCGTATACGAACATTGTTATTTCTCCGTCAGTAACTTGCTGTATGCTGATGTTCACCTCACCAGCAAGAAGGCCTGTGGTCACGGAAAGTAAGTGCGCTGAAAATAATAGAATAAGTAGTAAGGAAATGTCTATCAGAAATCTCTTCATATTATTATTAACTTCTCGGATATAAAGACATTAACAATTCAGGTGTTTTAAATTATTTTCTATGCGGTTCATTGCTTCTTCTATTTTGCATATAGGCACTGTGTACGAACATCTGACATAGCCCTCGCCGTATTTCCCGAACTCTGATCCAGGCACAACAGCAACCTTTGCCTTCTTTAGGATCGTATTCGCAAAGGCAATACTATTGCCTGAAAAGGATGAGATATCCGAGAAGGTGTAGAAAGCTCCCTCAGGGTTCATAGTCCTGAGCCCTAATTCATTCAGCCGCCTGACGATCAAGTCCCTTCTTTTTTTGTATTCGTTTCTCATAAAAACTATATGATGCCTTAGGTTGTCTGAGTTCTCTAGAAGGTAGGTTCCGAGTATCTGAGAGATTGTTGGTGCACAGATTGTAGTATAAGGATGTAATTTTGTTATTGATTGGGCAATGTCTGGTGGTGCACAGAGATAACCCAACCTGAAGCCGGGAATTGCCCAGGTTTTTGAAAAGGTATAGAATGAAACAACGCGGTCAATCATGCCATTAAGGCTTGCTATGGAATTGTGATGCCCTTCGTAGATCAGGTTCTCATATGCCTCATCTGAAAAAACCAGCAGGTCGTGCTCAATAGCTATGTCTGCAACCTCTTCCAAAAGCTTCTTATCAAATACAGCGCCGGTTGGGTTGGAAGGGGAATTCAGCACAATAATTTTTGTATTGCTTGTTACAGCCTTTCTCATATCATCGGTATTGAGTTTAAACTTCTCTTGTTCCCTTAGCTGTAGAGGCACTGATTTGCTGCCGAAAATCTCAAACATAGAACGCAATATAATGAATGTGGGGTCTGGTATAATTATCTCGTCTTTTGGGTTAACAGTAGCCAGACCAGACAAAAACAAGCCTTCTGTGGCGCCGCAGGTTACTACAATATTCTCTGGCTGTGCTGAAATCCTGTTTTCTTTTTCCAGTTTCCTGCAAATCGCATTTTTTAGCTGCTGGATTCCACTGGGTGGTGAATATTCTGATTTCATTGCACAGCAGTCGAAGATGTTTTCAGGCAGCTGCAAATCCGGTTCTCCCATGCCCAGTGAAATTGTGTCGTGCGAATGATTTTTTGTTAGTATTTCGAAGGTTTCCTTTCCAGGAAGCTTTTTCTTTGCAATAGTAGAGATGAAATCCCGCATTTTTAGTTTTTAAATCCTAAACTTATATAGATGATTATTTAAATATTCTGCCAATAAGTATAAACATGGCCAGTATAGAGTCCATAGATTTTAAAAATAATAAGACATTGCTGACCTTAAAAATCTCCAAGGAGGAGTACAAGTTATTTAATGGCGAGAAGGATCTGCTGGTTTTTCCGGTAGCTTCCCTTGATACGACACTGGTTACTGGTACCCTAGGCAATAGTAATAGAATAATGCTGCCGAATAAGGTTCTTAGGAGAAATGATGTAGAGAGTTTATCAAAAAGGGTCCTGAGCAAGATTGTAAAGATAAAAAACGGCAAGTACCTGATAATCCAGCTTGAGGAATCAGAAGATATACCCAGATTTACACCTAAAACATAATCACTGTGATGCTTATGTACACTGTAAAAACAGGGCTTAAGGATCTTGACAGGCTATTGGGCGGCGGTTTCCCGGAAAAAACTGTTTTGCTGATTTCTGGGGATGCTGGCAGCGGCAAGACGCTTTTTTCACTGAACTTTCTGCTCGAGGGTGCAAAATCCGGTAAACGCTGCTGTTACGTGTCTTTGAATGAAACAGAAGAAGAGCTTCTTAGGGCATGCAAAGCAATTGAAAGCCTTAAAGATTATGATAATTACATAAACAATAACCTGGTCTTTAAGTATATCCTGCTTGACGAAAAGTCAAGCCTGGAGGAGTTTACCAATACTTTTGTTGTCTATCCTGACATTGATCAATTAGTTATAGATAATTTAAACAAGCTCCTCATGCATGCATCAGACTCCAAAGACTACAGGCTAAAGTTAGCTGAATTGATACGCTATCTCAAGGAAAAGACCAACTGCAGCCTGCTTTTGTGTGAAACCAAAGGCGATGATATAGACAGTGGTAACGGCGAGGCATTCGAGGCTGATGGTGTCATAAAACTGAGTTTCCTGGAACTGGAAGAAAAACCAAAAAGGGTGCTTCAGGTCTACAAGCTTCGCTACAGCAGCTTTGATCCAAGGGTTGCGCACGAGTTTGTCATTGACAAGAAAAGTATCAGGCTGACTAAAACAAAGGTAATCTAGCTTTCTTTACTCGTAATTCTTATGTAATGTATTTTATAACTGAAATGTTAATTAAATCATATGAGGCTTTCTGAATCATTGAGAAAAAATATAATGGAGGTATCGGTTGGCAGAGTTCTTAACAAATTCAAGGTAAGAAGCAGGAGGAGTGTTCTCTTTCCTGAGGATATTCTCGCAAATTACGTAAAAGAGTGCGAGAGCAAGGGACATGGCAAGGAGGTAAGAAAAATCTGTAGAAAGTATGGAATTCTTGGGTCTTATTTATTGATGCCCAGCGCATTAAGAAAGCTGCCTTTGATGTTATTTCTGAATAGGGTTTTAAAAATATTATGGACCAATATCGGGGTTCTTGATGATTTGCATGCAACCAAAAGAGAAGACATAATAATCATAGAGACAAAGAATGAACTGATATCCCGGATAATAGGCAAGAATGAATTTTGTACCGGATTTATTGAAGGGGTTGTTAGTGCACTCTCTGACCATAAGGCAGAATGTATAGAGAATATCCAAACATTTAAATCTTGTAAATATGTCATCCGGGTTAGGGGAAAAACCCGTCTGAGCATTGATGCTAAAAATAAGGAATTTTATAACAAACTAAACACCTTTTCTCCAACCAGGGGGTTTGAACTAAAGGGTGCAATAAAGGGAGGGTTTTTTACGATAATAAAAAATAGGGTATATTTCAGGGGTAAGCCTCTGGTTTCCACAGAGCCTACGTTTTTTCATTTGATAGCTAATAATAAAATACCTACTGAAAGGGTAGCTCACATATCATATGATTTATTCAAAGATATTATTATGAAGGATGCATCGTCAGAAGTAAAATTAACGCTGTTAAAGAATTTTCTCCAGACTACAGGATGGGGATTGGTAAGCACGGCTATAGACGATGACAAAATAGTAGTGTCTATTCGTAACCCGCCTTACGGCCTGCAGAGTAAAAAGGATAATTTTGATTTCCTTGCAAGGTTTGTATTGGGATTTCTATGGACCATTGACAAATATTCAATAAGTGATGTAAAATTATCATATAGATTTCTAAAATTAGTCTACTGTCTGTAGATTGCCCTATAAAATAAACTTACATATTTCGGATCAGACTGTAACCAATATCCACAAGAAGCTTATTGGAAACGATACTGCCCCGGAAAGATGTGCGTGGTTTGGCCTGTTCATTGATACCAGTAAAACCATAAGCAATGAAAACATACCAAATAAAACAAACGGTATTATATACAGACTGAAAACCAATAAAGCAAACACTGATAAAATTGAGCATACGAGTGCTTTTGATTTTGCATACCCTATAACAGTAGGCACTGTTTTTTTACCGGTGATTATATCTTCTTTATAATCCCTTAGATCAGCTATCATAGCACCTGGAAATAGCAAGATGAAAAATAGTAAATAATAAAAAATTGTTTCTAGATTGAAAGTACCTGCACCAAACAGAAAAAGAAGCGGTAAACCAAAAGCAGCATATAGGTTTTTATAAAGGTGGCTTGAGGAACGCATATTCAACCGAAAAAAACCATAGGCAACAGCAATAAAAACCATGGATGAATAAAAAAATAAAGACGTGTAGGATAAATACAGGGATGAGACAAATCCAATTAAAAATATTATAACCAATAGCAAGATGCCTGTTTTTCTTGTTGCTAGAGCGTCTGGTCTGTCTTTGATAAGGCCTGCCCTTATATCTCTTATCTTCTTACAGGAGAATAATAAAGCCAGGGTGCAAAAACACCCTAAAAATACAGGTATCAGATTCAAAGACAGTGGGTTAAACATTATATACCCGACTACACCAAAAAAACTACCAAAAAAACTAAGCCTAAGCCTTACAAAACCAGAAAAATCTTTTAGTTTAGAAAATATTCCACAAAGCAATTAAAACACCTAATCCATATAAATAGGGTGTCAGAAATTCTGACAGAATCAATCGTGACCTGAGTGTTCTGTTTATATCATGCTTGGTTATCTTATACAAATTCAGGCTCTTTGAAAAGACATGAATTACCCATACAAAAATCAATATTGTAGAAAAAACAGACAAGCCCAGCAATGAGAGGGAAGCTATTGAAGCAAAAAATATGCAGATCAAAGAGGCATTTCTCCATCCTCTTTTAATAAAGATGTTTGTTTCATCTGCAGTGTCTGTAGAATCCTTCTGGCAGCATAGGTAAACATAATGGGAAAAGGCGAACAGCATGAAGAAAAGATCTAATTGTGTAAAGCTCCTGTTAAAGAATGTATTAAATGTTATAGGGAAAAATACTATCGGAAGTCCTATCAAGGCGTAGGCCAGAAAATCATATCGTCTTAGATTTATTTTCGGATTTGAGTATAAAATCAACGCAGCTGAATAAGCCAGCCCTAATAAAAAGATATAGACATTGGTAAAGACTAGGGTTATCAGGCCTGTTGTTAGTGTAACTAGAAAAACCTTTTTCATGCTGTTTCTGGAAATAAGCCCGGAAACTATCCATTTGTCTTTTCTATGGTTTCTTACGTCCTGCTTATAATCTATGTAATCATTATACAAATCGCCGAAGAGATGAATTGAGCATAAACCGACAGCTATCGGCAGTATTGCCAGGCTGAAGTTATTGGTGTAAGCAGCATATATGACTATAAAACCAAGCGTAACACCAAAGGCTGTACGAAGCCTTTTATATATCAGCCATATTTTTCTACTTATTGTCAACATACGATACCAACTTATTCTTGTGCATGTTCCTGGAGATTTCGACAATCTCACGTTCAGAGAAAACGTATTTGGTGTTTTGTGCGATGGTCTTTATTTTTGTTAGAATGTTAAGTATTGTTTCTTCATCCATGTTGCCTAAGAAATGGCGGAGTACATTCCGGCCTGTATGCTTTCCAAAAAAGAAAGATCTCGACCTGCCTACTGTCTCTGGTTCAACATGCTCGTATGTTGCTGGGTATTTTATCACACCATCTGCATGAATTCCGGATTCGTGGCAGAAGGCATTTTTTCCAACCAAGGGTTTATGAGACTGGAGAGCAATGCCGGAGTACTTTTCAACCAGGTCGCAGATTTCAGCTATCCTCTCATACTTCACATTTAATTCCTTTTTGTAAAGGTATTTCAGGGAAATGCACACCTCCTCAATAGGGGCATTGCCTGCCCTTTCTCCTATGCCTGTAAAGGTTCCGGAAAAGCATTTTGCACCAGCCCTAATAGCAGCCAGTGTATTAGCAGTTGCCAGTCCAAGATCATTGTGCATGTGAATTCCCAGGTCTTCGTGTATATCCTTCAGCTCAGAAACAAAGTCATATGCGTGTTCAGGAGTCAGATAACCAACAGTATCTGCCATGTAGAAGATTCTTATTTTATCAGAAATCGAGCTTAAAAAGCCTTTCAGATAATTCCAGTCTGCCCTGGTACAGTCCTCAGCTGCGAAATCAACACAAAGCCCAAGGCGGTCTGCGTAGTCTATCATCTCCAGGCTGTTTCTAAGGTTTTTTTCCCTGCTTATCCGTAGTTTATGAAGTAAATGAATGTCTGAGAGGGGTGAAAATAAGACGATCTGCCTAATACCGAGCTTATAAGCCAGTTCGATATCTTCTTTTCGTGCTCTGCATGTAGCAGATATATGCTTGTTATGCCTGGATGCAAGTTCCTGCGCCAGTTCTGTTTCAGAAGCAGAAACAGAAGGCATTATATCTATAAAATCCACACCAAAGTCAATAGCCAGCTCTGCTAGCCTGAGTTTTTCCTCATAACTAAATACTACACCAGGCATCTGTTCCCCGTCCCTCAGTGTAGTATCGTGTATAAGCATATCAATTCACAGCAATAACTATATAATCAGAATTCACCATCACCCCAGAGCAATAATCTATTCATCAATGTTTAAACATTTTATGTTTTTTCTTATGTTTATTTGCTATTAATATTAATAATAGTAAAGTATTTATATACCTAAGCATTAGAAAGTTAACTAAGGAGGGAATATATCTAAATAGCCTAAAATCACGAGTCCGTTACAAAATATTAACTAAACGGTAGAATTAATCGGTGTGAATCATGGATATACTTAAGGATGTAATAAAAAATGAGTTTTTGCTGGTATTGCTGAATGAAGAGCAGTACCTAGAGCGGCTGATAGATATAGTAAAGACAGTGGAGAAAACAAATACAAAAATATGTTATGTATGCCTGAGTAAGCCGTATAAGGATGTTGTCGAGGGTTTGAAATCCGTAGGCATAGACACCAACAGATTCTTCTTTATAGATATCCTGACCAGTCACTACCAAAAGCCCGAGGCGGTTGAAAACTGCATTTTCCTAGCATCACCAGTTAATCTGGACCTTTTGAGAATAACAATTACCAAGGTCCTTAAAAAAGGATGCAGTGTGGTAATGATGGACACTGTATCTTCGCTGCTTATCTATCAGGAAGCATCAAATATAGTCAGGTTTACACATGATATCCTAACGGAAGAAAAGAAGGTGAAAAAGATCTTTATCGTGCTTAAGGGAGAGCCTATTCTAGATGATAACAAAAGGCTTGTCAAGGATCTGGATATGTTTGCTGACAAAATAATTGATCTGGAATGAGTATATTTATACTGCTCAACGCTCTTAGTAAGCATTAGGATAATTTAAAAAGGATGGAACATATATATAAATTAAGCAATTTTTAAGGCTGTTTGAAATAGAGGCGGTGTACATGGCCAAGAAGATAATGGCGGTTGATGACGAAGAGCACATAGTTGAGCTGGTAAAGGTTTTGTTTGAACAGGAGGGCTATGAGGTAATAACAGCACTTAATGGAAAGGAATGTCTGGACAAGCTAAAGACAGTCAAGCCGGATCTTATACTGCTGGACATGATGATGCCTGGCATGAGCGGAAGAGAGGTATGCGAGAAGATAAGGGAAGATCCGAAAACAAAGAACCTGAAGATCGCGTTTCTTACTGTTGCAAGGTTCTCGGAAACAGGAAAAGACGTTCTAAAGAAGATGAAGGTAATTGATTACATCACAAAGCCTTTCGATAATGACGACCTGATAAAAAGGGTAAAGAAGATTGTTTAGTTCGTCATCCGGACAAGGAGAGTAAAATGAATTCCTATGCTCTTTTACCGCTGATTGCTTTTCTTGCAAACTTATTTCTTGGTTTTTATATTCTAAAGAGGAACTCAAGGGATACCCCAAGCATATTATACAGCTTTATCACTTTTTCATGGGCAGTTTGGGCATTCGGGGATTTTCTCATTCTCGTATCACAATCACCTGAGGCAGCCTTACGGTCAAATATTTTTTCAACAGTTGGTGCTGCATTAAACCCAGTTTTTGTACTTAACTTCTTTCTGAAATTCACGCAGCAGAAGCTAGCTAATAAACTGTCTTATGTTTTGTTTCTGCCTTCGCTGTTTTTCATCTTAATAGCATTTACAACAGACCTCATATCAATCAGTGTAACTGAATCATGGTTTGGATACTACATATTACGTGGGCCTCTCTACATCCCATTTGCGCTATATATCTTAGGCTTTACTACTGCTGGTGTATTTTTAACTGTCAGGTACTATTTAAAGAGGGGTTTAGAAAAAGAAAAAATCAATATAAAGTTGCTTATAATTGCTATAGGTATCCCGGTGGTTGGCGGATTATTATCTCAGGTCTTGCCTGAGGTTCTGGGTTTTGAATTTATGAGAATTACAACCCCATTAACAACAATATCAGCAGTAATTATTGCTTATGCTATCTCAAAGCATGGGTTAATAAAGGTCACGCCAGGCGCGGTTGCAGACAGAATACTAGAAACAATGACAGACTACATTATTGTTGCTGATAACAACAGGGAAATACGCCTGGCCAACACCTCTATACTAAACATGCTCGGAAAGAAAAGGGAAGAGCTGTTGGGAAAGCCTCTAAGCGTACTGCAGCTTAACCTGGAAAACATGTTCAAGGCACTTAAAACCAATGATTCTGTCAAGGATTATGAGGTGGGTATTCTAGACAAAAATAAAAAGCCTATAACCCTTTCTGTGAATGCTTCTGTAATGAAAGACAAAATCGGAAGCAAAATTGGTTTTGTTCTTGTTATGAGGGATATTAGCTACATCAAAGAGCTTATTAAGAATACTGAGAAGGGCAGGAAAGAGCTTGAGGAATCAAAGAAAGATATGGAAAATAAGGTCCAGGAAATTGAAAGGTTCAACAAGCTTGCTATTGGCAGGGAACTGAAAATGCTTGAGCTCAAGAAAAAAATCAAGGAATTGCAGAAGGGGCTAAAAAAATGAGTTACTCTTTACGATCTAAAAATAGGGATAAACTATGTTTAAACAAATCAAGATTTTACCAGAAATGGATAATTATATATACCACACAAAACAATCCATAAATATACGATTAAATGTAAAAAGTGTCTAAATGGCTCTAATTAAGCAGTCATTGGTTGTGGTTTTTTTAGTTGTTTCTCTGCTTCTGAGCGGCTGTGTTGAGCAGGAGGAAAAGGTCTATAAGGTGGGTATGTTAAACGGGCTTGGGGTATTTTTGGAAGAAATACCGCCTGCATTTAAGGCCAAGATGACAGAGCTAGGCTACATAGAAGGGGATAACATAATCTATGAGGTTCAGGCTACAATGTTTGAGCCTGAGAAAGAAAGGCAGATTCTTGAGCAGTTCGTGAATGATGAAGTTGACCTGATATACACGTTTCCTACTGAGGTATCTATGGCAGCCAAGGCTGTCATAGAGGGAACAGGTGTTCCAATGATTTTTTCTATTGCCAATATCGAAGGCACTGGTCTGGTGGATAGCGTGCAGCAGCCAGGCGGGAATATCACCGGTGTTCGCTACCCAGGGCCTGACCTGGCTATCAAGCGCTTTGAGGTAATGCATGAAATCGTGCCTAATGCCACGGTAATGTGGGTGCCTTATCAGCGGGGCTACCCTATAGTAGAAAACCAGATGGAGGTATTGCATCCAGCAGCTAATGCAGTAGGCGTGACCATAATCGAATTTCCAGCAGATGATGCAGCAGAGCTTCAGGCTGAGTTTGACCGCATAACTGCGTCAGGCAATATTGGCTTTGACGCAATATTGTTCATACCTGAGCCACTTAGTACATTCCCTGAGCCTTATGCAGTAATGGGTAAATTTGCGTATGAAAACAACATACCGATTGCAGGTCTAATAATGCAGGTTGGGGGAAATGCCACTATTTTCGGAATAAATGTTGATATCCCAAAAACAGGACAACAAGCAGCATTACTAGCTGACAAGATTCTAAGAGGCATGCCAGCTGGCAGCATTCCTGTTGTTTCATCGGAAAGCTATTTCGAGATAAATTACAACGCAGCACAGTATTTTGGACTAAACATAAGCGAAGGACTGCTGGCCAAGGCAGATAATATAATAAGTTAGATTCTCATTGAATTGGTTGAAATGAATACAAGCAAACAAATCAAATCTGCAGGTATGATTCCTCTGGTCACACCAGAACCACATCTACGGATCAATTACAAAGCTACACAAGAGCTGGGCCTGACAGTGCCTGAAGGGATGCTGGCTCAGGCAGACGAGATAATCCGTTGATCAGCTTTGACGGGGTTGGATATAGAAATAGTGGTTTTTTCTATGCTGGCCAGAGTAAAAAAGATGGTGAATTTCAGGGGCTTGATGTTTACCCTAGCTATTTCTTTTTTGGCCCTGAGTGCAATAGTGCTGATACTTTCAAACAGCCTAAACCTATATTTTACATATACAATCCAACAGGATGCCATTGCAAGCCAGCAGCAACTTATTGCTGAGGATGCAGCTAACACAGTAAGGATTTTTATTCATGATCAAATCAGCATTTTGAACGCAGATGTTAGTATTAGTGATATTCTGTCTGAGCCTGAAGAAAACCAGAAGCTGTTCTTGGATAAAATGCTTGGCCATGAGCCCTCTTTTCGCCAGCTGGTTTTGTTGGATTCAATGGAAAGAGAGATAGTAAGGGTCTCCCGCTTGTCAGGCGTGATATCAGGCCAATTGGTAGTGATAAACAAGAGTGAGATGGTTTCCTACATAGACCAAGGGGAAACATACATCAGCTCAGTGTATATTGATAAAATAACCAGTGAGCCGATGATACTAATAGCTGTTCCTATCTTGGATGTCTTTGGTGATTCCAAGGGAACATTGGTAGCTGAGGTGAATTTGAAATTCATGTGGGATCTGGTAGACAGTATCAAGGTTGGTGATAAAGGAGTTGCCTATGTAGTTGACAAAAAGGGCAGACTAATAGCTTTTGGTGATATCAGCCGTGTTCTACGCGGGGAGACACTGATCCAACTAGAAGAGGTGAATGAATTCGTAAAAGGCGATGAAAGTACCCATGTAAGCAGTGCTGATATAACAACAGGCATTATGGGAAACCAGGTCGTGGCTAACCATGCGCATCTTGGCAGTCCTGACTGGGCAGTTGTGGTTGAAATTCCTGCTGACGAGGCATACGAAACTGTTAATATGGTGGTTGGGCTTTCTTTATTAATTGTGCTCATGAGCCTTGGTCTGGCTGTATTCGCTGGTATCTATTTCTCAAGAAGGATTACAAAACCAATAATAAGCCTAAGAGACGCTGCTATTAAAATAGGTAAGGGCGACCTGGATAAGAAAATAGGAATTAAATCAGGAGATGAAATAGGCGAGCTTGCCTCTTCGTTTAATCTGATGGTTTCTGATCTGAAAGCCTCAAGAAACGAGCTCAAGAAATACAGCGAGTCTCTAGAAGAAAAGGTTGCAGAAAGAACAGAAGATCTGCGTAAAAAGGTTGAGGAATTGACAAAAACAGAGACTGCAATGGCTAATATGATGGAGGATCTGGATGAAACAAACAAAAACCTGATAGAGGCCCAGTCAAAATTAACAAAGAGTTACGGAGAACTTAAGGAGCTAGATGTAGAAAAAGACCAATTTATATCCATAGCTGCACACGAGCTCAAAACCCCAATGACTGCAATAAGCGGGTTCTCCCAGTTGCTGAAGAATGAAAAAATAATAAAAGACGAAAAGAACAGAAACAAGTACCTGGACATAATTATTGCTGAAACCAAGCGTCTGGCAAGGCTTGTTACCGATGTACTGGACCTGTCAAGAAGTGATCTCGGTACAATAAAATTCACAGCAGACGATATAAACCTATACAAATTCTTAGATGAAATAAAGGAGATGGAACAGTATAAAACAAAGGAAAAGGGTCTAAAACTGGAGGTAGAGCTAGAGCCTAAGCTGTCTAAAATAAAATCAGATAACGAAAAATTAAAGAGGGTTCTAATAAACCTGGTTGACAATTCTATAAAATATACTGACAAGGGTTCGATTAAAATCAAAGCTGTTAAAGATAGAAATAACATAAAATTCAGTGTTGCTGATACCGGCATAGGCATTGCTAAGAAATACTATGAAAAAATATTTGAGAGGTTTTATCAAATCGAATCTGCTTACACGAGAAAATACAGCGGCACTGGGCTTGGTCTATGCCTGTGCAAAGAGTTATTAGCAGGCATGGGAGGCAGAATATGGCTGGAGAGCAAGGTCGGCAAAGGAACTACCTTTTATTTCACAATTCCAATAGATAAGGCACGTGAGAAAAAATCTAAAAAATAATTTTTTGTTGTGTAGTGGTTAGTAATGAAGATGGATGCAATCCAGAAAAAAATATTAGAGGGCTTCTGGAAAAAGACCTTTGATTACGCAGCCAATGCGCTTTCGCTTACACTGCAGAAAAAAATCCAGATAAAAGGGTTTAAAATGTTTTCTCTTGAGCTGAATAGCATTCCCAAAAAAATGAATCCAAAAGACGTGAAGACCGTTGTTGTCTGGAACGTAATCAAAAATCCCAGGTCAGTTGTTGCAATATCATCAAGATCAGATAATGTGTTGAAATTTGCAGATATGCTACTGCACAAAGAAATTGGTTTTTACAAAGGTCTTAGCGATGAAAATGTTGGTGTTATCTGTGAAGTTGAGAATATAATATCAGGATATTTTATAGACACCTTCAGCAAGATCTTGAATAAAGAGGTGCTTACTCAGAAACCGCAGTTCTCGGTGAATCCCAGCAAGAGCATCGAATTTTTCAATCTAGGCAATCCATACCTTGAAAAGATATCGACGCTGACGCTTATATGCAGTCTGGTTATGCCGGAAAACAATACAGACCTGGATATATTCTTGATAATAAAATCCGATTCCATGAAAAAAATTATAGACAATATTAATGAGATGGCGACAGTTTCTTTCTGAATCCTGCAAAAAATTAGCCTTTTGTAATTCCTTTGTAATTTATTTGTAATTAAAAATAACAAAAATCCTGCAGGATCTTAAAAAGTTTTATTCGTTACCCTATAGTAATGTTAAACCGTGTCCCACAGTCCCTGATGATATTCGGTATTGCCGTATCCCTTGCACTGCATTTTCTAGCAATTACATTATTTTATTTCATCGGCTTCGAGGGAATAGGTGTTCATATCTATGAGAGTAATGTTATGATTGCCGTGTCAGAATTCTTCCTTATATTCTTCGGACTATCTGTAAACCTGATACTGCTGAGGCAATATTTAAGGCATTAATGCCTAAGATATGCAATAGCCAGAATGGTAATAACTATAAAAACAAAAACCCATATTAGTGATGTGTCTCCTGTTACCAGTCCTGTAATGCCGGGCCGCTCTGGCTGGTTATCTGGTTCCTGCCTTTCTTTTGTTAAATTTTCCGTATTAGTTATCAGTTCTTCTATATTTTCTTCTGTAAGATTCGAGAGTGCCTCGACTGGTGATTCCTGAGTCTCGATATTCTCAGAATCCCCAAGAACAGTTATTCTGAACGGAAATATCCTTTCCTGTGTTGTAGCTATAGTACCGCTGCTACCTGATGACGCCTGTGCAACCACCTTTACTTCATATTTACCAGGGTTTTCGTTAGCTGGTATGTCCAGCTTTATATCTACTCTTGAGGCCATTATGTAACCCTCAGGCAAAGCTATATACTCTCCGCTTTCTGACGGCACATCAACCTCTCCTGGGTCTATTACTATATCCCAGTTATCAGGCAGTTCATAAGCAAAGTTTACATGCACTGGAGATTGTGTAGTAAAAAGCAGTATCTTAAAATACGCTGTCTCGCCAGGATAAATGCTTGCGGATTTTTCTGCCTGTACAGTGCCTAGGCTAATCTCTGCTCTAACCATACATGAAAACAAAAGCAAAAATACTGCTACTAATAAAATTTTATGGATTCTCACCAGGCTCAACTCCACTAATCCAGATGGTTCCGTTATAATCACCGTATTCAGTGATAGGAGCATCTATCCAGTAATATGTTGTTATATTTGTGTTGGAAGGTACACTTGAATTTATTAGGGCATATGTATAATTTAACTCAAAACCAGGATACTGGTTTGTCGTGTTCCAGGTTACATTCCCTACCCCAATGACGTAAGAAGTCCCGGGCTTTGTAAGATTTATGCCTTTTATGTACAAATCAATTGCACAGCTGTCTTCATCAACTGTTATATTATAGAGCATATCATCATTACCAACTGCGTCTATGTAATCTCCTGGGTAAAGGCTTGAGAAGTTTATGAAATCCCATTGGAGGGTCATGACATAGAAACATACTATATTTATTGTAGAATCATCAGTATCATTGCTTTCAATGCCTGTGAAATTCACGTCTATTTCAAAATAAGAGCCGAGATCGCCAGTTGCGTTTACCATCCACTCCAAGGTACATGACTCATCCTCAGCAAGATAGCCGCAGGATTTCGGATTCTCATCTGTAAACAGCGGGTAATCGCCTGGTGTTGTGTTTATTGGGGTGTCTGGATTTGCAGTTGAATAATTATATCTGGCAGTGCCTGATACAGTACTGCATGGACCGTTCCTGCAGGTAACTGTAGCGTTTATCCTGAATGTCCTGTTAACCATAACAGAGGTAGAATCAGGCGGCTCTGTAAGGTTTACCTCGAGGTATCCTACAGCAGTGATGTTAATAGCGCTGTTTTCTGTGTAGCTGTCATCAATAAGGTCTGAAATGCCTGAAAACATGACATCTATCAGCCAGGAGGTATCCAAATTGCCTGTGGCATTAACTGTCCAATTTAGCTGGCAGGACTGGTTTTGCCCCAAGGAATTGCAATATTGCGGCTGGGCATCATTTGTGTAGAGCGGAGTAGTAACTGAAGTGCTTATTGGTTGCATTCCTGTTTCATTGTTGTATAAGAATCCACTAGATGAATTGAAAAACAAGAAGGCAAATGGTTCAGATATGTGGGAGGTGTCTGAGTCACCGTTCTGGTCCTCCATTCCTGCATAATGAATAATATCAGAGTTACTCAATGCTACCACAGCAAGGAATCCGTCACCACCGTCAATCCTCACACCAGTAGCAAAGGCCACACCTTCTGTCCAGTTCTGGGAGAGGTGTGCAATGAGCACTGCAGAGTCCAGTGGGTAAGGATCGTTGCTTAATCCGCAGCTTGTGCCTTCATCCTCTTCCCAGATAGCTTCCCATTGATAAGATATTGTAGAATTGCCTGTCTGTCCTGTATACCTTGCTTCAGCTGTTATTGAATGGTCAGAATCCATTTCCCAGGCAATATATCCGCCTTCTTCATCTGCTGTATGTGCTGCACAAACATAGTTTCCAGGTGCATCAGGCTCCAGACCAGTTAAACCAACCTGGACACAGGTATTATCATAGGCAACTCCAATACCAGAAGAGCAGTGATGTAACGGCGACTGCGCTATCTCATCGTCGTCGTTTGCTGTCTGTACCCTGGCTAAAACCATTGGCATGTAAGTCCAGGAATACTGGAAATTCCTGTTGTTGCCAGCCCTGTCATAATCGCTTCTTGCTGTGCATTCAGAAGCAAGCATTGTAAAATTGCTTACCTCAACTAACCTGGAATAAGCTCCGTCTTTGTCTGTTATGTTATGTATACCTTTTTCCATGGCCAGCCAGTAACCGTCTATTGTAGCATTTGGAAGAGGGCTGTTGTTGGTTGTGTTCCTGTCATCCCATGATTCTACCCTGACAAAAAAGCCAGTTGTGTTAACACCTGTTATCCTTGTATAAGCAGGGTTATCATCATAATCGTAAGAGTTTAGGTCAATATCATGTATAACAACAGGAGCTTCATCAAACTCGTGCTCGAAGCTTATCCACATCCATTCCTCTGACCATACGCCTTCTTTGGCAGGCATGTCTGTCATGATTCCCCATTCACCAACTACCTTGTTTCCTTTTGTGTTTCCTGATGCATTGTATCTTGCGATTCCACTCACATCGTCACAGACCACGCCTGTAACGCCTTGACATGTGACATTTGCAATTATTGTAAAGGTGGAATTCTGGGCAACCATATTGGACGAATCAGGCAGTGGATTGATTAATGTTGCATTAAGATAGCCAAGGGCTTTATATGTAAAGTTAATCTGTGTTATATTGATATTGTTTAGGGTATCGTTTGAATATAAATTAAGTGAGTGAAGACCAATAGAAGCAAGGAAGGTTGTATTCTGACAGTTCTGCAGTGTTATATTATCATTATCGTCTATGCTATACCAACACTGATCTGCTGATGAAATAGTATCATAAACCAGATAATTTAATGTAATATTAATTTCAGAGGCAGTGGCATTGTATGTCTGGTTTACAGGGCTCTCTACTATAAACTCAGGTGGTATTGTATCCAGTATAATGTACATCGTATCAGTGCTATTGGTATTGCCTTCTGTATCGTTTGCCCAGATCTTATAGCTGTGCACACCGTCAACAGCAGATTTATTTATTTCACAGTGTACATTCATGCCGTAACCAACCTTGTTCATGGATTCATTGCTGCTATCCCATTCTAGAAGGCACGAACCAATATTGCTTATACTGTCAATAACTGTTACATTTACATATGTATAATTCCTCTGGACTGCAGAATTATTACCGTCAGTAGGCGGAACAAAATCTATAACAGGCAGTCCTGTTTCCTGAGCATAGAATGTAGAAGATTCTGTATCATTTAGATTGCCGGAGGTATCATTTGCATATATCCTGTATGTGTGCAAACCTACCTGGGTTGCATTTATTGTATCGTTGTAATAAACAATATTTGATTTTATCGTTGTATAGTTTGTTCTCGTGCTGTCTGTTTCTTCTACTTCAATCAATACTTTGTCTATATCATAATTATCCATAGCTATCAATGAGATGTTAATGAAATTGTACACTTCAACAGGATCAGGTAGAGCCAGCAGGTTCGTTACTTCTGGATTTGTCATATCTTCTGCATCGAACGTGGAAGATTCAGTGTCATTTAAATTGCCGATGGTGTCGTTTGCATAGATCCTGTAAGTGTGAGAGCCTAGTTGCGTAGAATTGATTGTATCATTGTAGTAGATATCACCGGCCTTTGCTGTTGTATAATTAGTTCTTGTTGAATCAGGTTGTTCTATTTCTATGAGAACTTTATCAACATCAGTATAATCAGTTGCTGTAACAGAGATATTGATAAAGCTGTATATCTCAACAGGATCAGGTGTTGCCTGCAGGCTTGTCACTAGCGGCGGTGTTGTGTCCTCAACATCGAACGTACCTGATTCAGTATCATTTAAATTGCTCTCAGTATCGTTTGCATAGATTCTGTACGTGTACGTACCTAGCTGACCAGGGCCTATTGTATCGTTGTAATAAGAACTGCCTTGGATGGTTGTATAGTTTATTCTTGATGAGTCTGGGTATTCTAGTTCGATAAGAACAGTGTCAACTGCAAAGTTATCTTCCACATCTGCAGAGATATTTATGTAGTCACCTAGTTCAAGTGTGGCTGGTGCCTGCAGATTAGTTACTAACGGCTCTGTTGTATCTTCTACATCGAACGTGCCTGATTCAGTATCATTTAAATTGCTCTCAGTATCGTTTGCATAGATTCTATATGTATGTGTACCTAGTTGAGTAGTATTAATAGTGTCGTTGTAGAATACGTCATCAATCTGGACAGCAGTGTAGTTTATCCTTGTTGAATCAGGCTCTTCTATTTCTATAGTAACATTTTCCAGTTGATAGTTATCTGTTACATTAAACGATATGTTGATGAAATTGTACACTTCAACAGGATCAGGTATTGCCTGCAGGCTTGTCACTAAAGGTGGTGTTGTGTCTTCAACAGCAAATGTGGAATACTCAGTGTTGTTTAGATTACCGACAGTGTCGTTTGTATAGATTCTATAGGTGTGAGAGCCTAGATGGGTTGTGTTTATTGTGTCGTTATAGAAAACGTCTCCTGCTTTTGCTGTTGTATAGTTTGTTCTCGTGATGTCTGGTTCTTCTACTTCTATGAGAACTTTATCAATTGTTCCGCTATCAGTAACAGTAGCTGAGAGATTGATAAAGTTATAGATCTCAGCAGGGTCTGGGTTTGCCTGCAGGCTTGTTACTGATGGTGATGTTGTATCTTCAACAGAGAATGTGCCTGATCCTGTATCATTTAAATTGCCTGATGTATCGTTTGCATAGATTCTATAAGTGTGAGAGCCTAGTTGCGTAGAATTTATAGTGCCATTATGATAAATATCCTGGGTTTCTGATATTGCTGTAAAGTTTTCCCTGCTGCTGTCAGGATATTCTATTTCTATTATGACATACCCTACCTCTACATTATCAGTAACATTCAGGGAAATATCTATGTAATTACCCAGTTCAACTGGATCAGGGTTTTCCTGAAGGCTAGTCACTTTCGGTTTTTCAGTATCCTCTTCTTCCAGGGCGTTAAACAGAGAGGATTCTGTATTATTAAGATTTCCCAGACTGTCGTTTGCATAGATTATATAAGTGTATTCTCCCAACTGTGTGGCGTTTACAGTGTCATTGTAATAGGTGTTGCCTGATATTAAGGTTGTGTAGTTATATCTGGAAGAATCAGGGAACTCTACCTCGATTATTACAATGTCAACACCGCTTAAATCAGTAATCAAGGATGATATGTTGATATACCCTGATACATTTACAGGATCTGGTATTTCTGACAGACCTGTCACTGATGGTGGTGTTGTATCTTCAACAGAAAATGTGGAATACTCTGTGTTGTTTAAATTGCCTGAACTATCGTTTGCATAGATTCTGTACGTGTACGTACCTAGCTGTCCAGGGCTTATTGTGTCGTTGTAGTAAGAGCTGCCGATCACGGTTGTATAGTTTATTCTTGATGAGTCTGGATATTCTAGTTCGATCAGTACCAAATCAACTGCAAAGTTATCTTCCACATCTGCAGAGATATTTATGTAATCGCCTAGTTCAAGGGTACCTGGTGCCTGTAAGTTGGTTACTGAAGGATTTGTTGTATCCTCAACGTCGAAAGTGCCTGATTCTGTATTGTTTAGATTGCCCTCGGTGTCGTTGGCATAGATTCTATATGTATGCGAGCCGAGCTGGGTTGTGTTTATGGTATCGTTATAGAATACATTACCTGGTACAGTGGTGTTTATTTCCCACCACGCAAGCCTATATGCATCATAAGCAGCAAGAATTATATCATACTCACCATCTCCTTCAAAATCAACTATTCTTGATTTCCATGCACCACCAGCTGTTGCTGTCCCGCTTGTTATTATATATTCATCAAAGGAAAGGTTTGAACCGTCGTTCTTCCACAATGCAGTTTTATTTGCATCGTAAGATGTAACAAAAATATCATAGTCTCCATCATAATCAAAGTCTATGAGCTCCACATCATTTGCACCATCCACATCCGAGCTGCTTGCTATGAGCCTTTCTACAAATGTTGTGTTGGTGCCGTCATTTTCCCACCAAGCAACCCTGTCATCAGTATAAACCGCTGATACAATGTCATAATCATTGTCGTTGTCAAAATCCATTACTTCTATGTCCCTTACATCTTCACATACAACTGAGCTTTCAATGACCTCTATGTCATTGAATGTCAGGTTATCGCCTGTATTTTCGAACCATGCTATCCTGTCCTCGTTGGTGGCTGCGTATGCAATATCATAATCACTGTCTTTGTCAAAGTCTATTACCTCTATGTCGCTTACCATATCCAGGTTCAGGTATCCCCTTTCTACTATGTTTTTTGTGAACGATGTATTGGTGCCGTCGTTTTCCCACCAAGATACTTCATCATCATCATAAAGTGCAGCAACAACATCATAGTCATTGTCGTTGTCAAAATCCATTACTTCTATGTCCCATGGGTTGTCACAGTCAGCACTACTCTCTACGATCTCGTTGTCAGTGAAGCTTAGGTTGTCGCCTGTGTTCTCAAGCCATGCTATTCTGTCCTCGTTGCCAGATGCATATACAATATCATAATAACCGTCGTTATCAAAATCTATTACCTCCAGGTCCCTGACACCGTCTGTATTGAAATTGTCCAGTATCAGATGATTTGTAAATGTCAGATTGTCTCCCTGGTTCTCCCACCAGTTTATCTCATCTGAGGCAAAAGCAACTGCAAGAACATCGTAATCACCATCCCTGTCAAAATCTATGTATTCTATATCATGGATTTCCATGACGTTCGTACCTGTATCAATAACATGTTCACTAGTAACAAAGCCTGGCTTGGGTGCACGGAAAACCGTATAGTTTATCCTTGATGTGTCTGGGTATTCTATTTCTAGCAGAGCATTGTCTATGTCAATATTATCTGTTGCGTTGAATGATATGTTAATGAAATTGTACACTTCAACAGGATCAGGTATTGCTAACAGGTTTGTTACTAACGGCTCTGTTGTATCTTCAACGTCGAAAGTGCCTGATTCTGTGTTGTTTAGGCTACCTTCGGTATCATTTGCATAGATCCTGTAAGTGTGAGAGCCTAGTTGCGTAGAATTGATTGTATCATTGTAGTAGATATCACCGGCCTTTGCTGTTGTATAATTAGTTCTTGTTGAATCAGGTTGTTCTATTTCTATGAGAACTTTATCAACATCAGTATAATCCGTAACAGTAGCTGATATGTTTATGAAGTTGTATATTTCTACAGGGTCGGGCACTGCTGACAGTACGGTAACTAACGGTGGTGTTGTGTCTGATACCTGTACTGGTGTTGAATTCATGTAAACAGAGTATAGGTTTCCGTCATAGGCAAAGACCTCGCATGTCCAGTTGTCCCATGGATTTAGTGCAGAACTTGGCACAGTAAGGTTTGTATATGTCTGTGTGTTGTTGATTGCGTTCTCAACTGTTGTTGTATAATCGCTCTGATAGGCGCCATTGACATACCATCTGAAAGTAACGTTCAATAATGCACTCCGATTATCAGTGGGTATGGTTGAACAGTTTAATTCAGAGCTCTCGTCAGGCGAAGACGGATAGATAACTGGTGTTGTTACGTTCGGTTCTGTGTTCAAGTTACTAACTTCGAAGAAGATATCATCATAAGTTGAATGGTTAATTGTTATATTATCTGATGCATAAACATCAGTTACGTTATAAACTCCTTCTGTTAATGTGTCTGTCCATGTATACTTCCACGCTGTTGTTTTATTTCCATATTCTATATCAACAGTAACAGTATCCCAGTCTATCTCATCAGGACCTATATTGTAATCGAAATAAATGCCTCTTATCAAGATATTTCTGTTGGCTGTGTTTTCCCAGGCATTTAGCACTGAGTCTTCTGTTACTGAGATTGTCTTTGTTCCGGTGCCTGTGAAAGAGAAAGCACCTGCATCTACCCATTCTGCTCCGTTATATAAGAACAATCTCAGATCAGGATCATTGTTGCCTGATATGTCTGAGCCCGTTGATACGTAGGTTGTTACTGTTACTGTAACGTTTATCCTGGTTATTTTGTCTGTAAGGTTTGAATCAATATTATAATAAGTTGTGTTGGATGTATTTGCCTCTGTGTCATCAGGCTTCCAGTAGCATTGGCTGCAGTTATCACAGTCGTTCTCAGTAATATAAGCAGAGCAGTCAAGTGAGCCTGAACAGCCACCTTCTGATACTGTGGCGTTTGGGAATGTAATAATCTGGACGTTTACATCGTGAGAGGGGACTGTGTTTCCAGTCTGGCCTCTCTTGAACTGGATTGTGATGTTGTCCTGGAAGCTGTAGGCAAACTCGCCTCTTGCATGGGCTGTTCCTTCACCGTTATCAAAGCTCCAAGCAGCTATCATCGTTGTCTTATTGCTGTCTGTTTCGTTTATAGTGGCTGTCCAAGCTGTTGCATCACCAACAGTGGCGCTGTTCATGTAATAATAATTCTCTACCTTTGCATTGGTACTGTTACCTATTGTGAAATCAATAACATAGCAGGTGAGGTCTGATGTTCCTGTTGTTGTTGGTGTTGTGTACTGTGATTTCGCAACCCCTATATGGGTGGTATTATATATCCTGTACCATAAGTTTGCTGCCTCTATACCGTCTTCATTATCACTTGTCCAGGTGCATGTAACAAATGCCTGGCTTAAATCGCTTAATGTGTAGCCTATTGGTAAGTAGTGTTCTCCTCCTGTAGTTTCCCAGCTCTCATCATCAGCATCAACAGCAGTCACATTAGTCCCGTCGTTAAAGCAGACAACATAACCAACACCCCTTAGGGCAACACCTGTGCAGCCGCCATCACCGTCATAATCAGGTCTCGATGCAGTAACTGTGTCTGCATCGCTGAAATAATACTCTACCTTAATTGGGTTGTTGCAATCAGCTGATGTCTGTGTATCAGTTACTCTTACGTTTCCAGATGCCTGGATAAAGCAGTTCTTTGTTGGGTCTGCTGGTTTCTTATCCCAACTGCTTATGTCTACAGTGCCGGATGTCCCGGTTGCTGCAATATCAACTGTAAAATTATAGACATCTACAGCATCGCTCTGGATTATGTTTATGCCTGTTCGCGCTGCTCTGCCTGATGTACCTCTTGTTACAGTTACCTGATTACACAGCTCTCCTGAACAGCCTGACCATTCTACTGTTGCATGTTTCAGCCTTGGATTTGTTCCTGCTACGTCAGCTCCATCATAATGCTGTGTCTGCGTTATGATGAATGCCTTGCTCATGTTGTATGTATTCGTAAGTGTTTGTATATCCGAACTCTCGCTAGTGCTTAAATCAAGCTCATGGCTTTCTGCATGCAGATTCGTGGAGAGATTATAGGATTCGGTAAACGTGCAGTTAGCTCCTGTACAGTTTCCGCAGGAGCTTGAGTTACCACAGGTATCACAAGAGCCAGTATTGATACAGCCAGCTGATTCTGCTATCTTTGCTATTGTTCCGGTTTCAAGGTCTCCTGTAGCTATGGCTGGCTCGGTTCCATAATATAGTGATAATGACTTGTTTACCATCGTTCCGTTCGGATACATGAATGTTGCATTCACCCATGCTATAGTATCGTTGCCATCATCGTCTGTTACATTCACGGTGAATACCACAGATTCCCCGATATCTATCAGTGCAGAGTCAAATTGCGGGTTTTCTACTTTAGGCATAGTATTGCCTAGATTTGATTCGAAGACCATCCAGAGAGCATCTTCTGCATCATTGTGGTCCTGTTCGTTGTCGGTCCTTTCTTCTGTCAGCCTTACGTCAACATCATTTGTAGTTAGGTCCTGAACACCTACTCTGCATGGGTCTGTTCCGCCACCCTCTTCCAGCATAGCAAAAAACAGAGGCTCGGTATAAGTATTGCTAAAATTTAGAGTGGCCCAAGCATCTGGTCCGTCTTGAGGATCAGGAGCTATATTTGGCAGGATTCCAGCCTCCATATCCATTGCACTGGTACTGTTTATAGCAATCCATGCTATTGAGTTGGTCTGCATTGAACCAACAGTAGAAGCTGCAATCGGGCCAGTTCCATAGCTGTTGTCTATCTCAAGCGATATATCTATACCTGCTGTTGATAACGTACCTGTGTACCATCTTGTAGATACCCAGTCCTGTGCAGAATCATTATTCGGTGATGCTATAACAATTGGGTTAGAGCTGTAAGGCAACCAGAATGTAACAGTTCTGTAGGAAGTTCCACCAACCCCGTTAGCATTATACTGGTCTACACCAACAATCTTCCCTGCCTGCAACAGCATGCCGTTTGAAAGTGTATGTGTACCGTTCTCAACAACAATATAGCTTACATTTCCAGCCAGGGCACCATTGGTTTCATTATATATCTGGACTTCAAAGCTTGATGAGGTAACGTTTCTTATAACAGCGGTTGCAACCTCATGGTCTGCGCTTGTTTCAAACCCTTCTCTTGGTATGGCTACCACAATAGGATAACTATATGTCCGCTTTGTGTTAACATGGGTCCAGCCGTTTGTATCTACAATACCTGTTTCAAACATATCAGCATCGTTTTTTGCATAGTTTTTCTTATCTCCGAAGTTAATCTCTATTGAATGCCTGCCAGCTGTCAATACTTTGCTAGTCTCGTAGCTTGTTTCTTCACAGTAATAATTCCTGACTATGACAGAGCTGTTGTACCATTCATATTCCATGGTCTTGTTACCGCATCTGAGTTCCAGGAATCTAAGGTCACTGTCATAACTGCCCCATGTTGTTTTGCCTGCTGTTCTGATAACCAGGTCTGCCCTGCCTGTTGTATTGAATGCAACTGTCCAGTTGTCACCAACAAGGGGATAGGATTGTTCAGTAATAATATGCATATCATTTGTAAATGAGCTTAAGGTAAGCAGAAGAGAGACAGCTATCAGAAAAACAGATCCAGTGTATACCAACCCCTTCAACATTCCAAAACCCCTGCAAATGATAAGCTAATATTACCTCTAAAAAAATCAGCATCCATGTTTATGGTTTCACACCCCTCTAAGCTCTACATATATATTGTTTCCCTCATATAAGAATTTTATTTCATATTCTATTCACAAGAATGGTATATTCTACAGCTAATATTTTTTACCTAAGAGGTGTGTACGACCTTGTCAGCAAACATGCTTATGTCCTTTACAAGGTCTGTTTTTATATCCTCCTTCAGGCAAAGAAAAACAGCCTTTGATCCGTTGTTTCTCAGTGTGGAGATTATCGAGTGTACAAATTTGATAATAGTCATAGTTTGCTGATAGACGAGAAGTGTAGACAATGAGTCAAAGACCATAAGTTCTGTTTTTTGTATACCCAAAACCTTGTTTATCGCAATGTTAAGTTCGGTAAGTGCTTTTGGCGAAGATACGTATGAGACGTTGATGCCTTTGGATTGTTTAGCATTCTGTGAAACACAGTCAATGAAGAAGAGTTTTTTTGTATCTGCCCTAGCTTCTGAGAAGTCCTTTACAACTGTATAGCAAGGCTTATTTAGTGAGACGTAGCATATCTTCTTATAAGACTTTGAAACAGTTTTGATGATATCAGCAAGCACAGCAGAGTATTTTTTATTCGGTATGAGGAATACAATAATATCATTTTTACGTATATCTTTATCTATATTCTTTTTCATATCTAATTCACTACTACAATCTATTATTATTTATTTTTTCTGTTTTTAAATTCGCCATATCATCATTACGCATCAATTACACAGGTCTCAAATTTTATAAACAGTGAAGCAGATAGTATTAATCAGTGAAAGGGATGGTAAAAAGAAGGGTTAGTAAAAAAAAGAAGATTGTAGCAGAAAGCAAGTATCTCAAAACAGGTATCGATGGTCTTGACAGCCTGCTGGATAAGGGCATCCCGAAAGGCTCTGCTATTCTTGTGGCTGGTGGCACTGGCTCAGGAAAAACCATAATGTGCCTGCAAATACTAAAAAATGCTGTAAAAGGAGGGAAAAAATGTTTTTACATGTCCCTGGAAGAAAGCAAAGAAAGGTTAGAGCAGCATATGAAGGATTTTGGATGGAATAAAAAGGGTGATGGTAAGCTTATTATAAAACGCTTCAATTCATTCGACATAGCAAGGTCAGTTGATGCCCTGCTTACAAAAGCAAGGGGTGAACTGCTGATAGACATAGAGCCTGTTATATTTCCGCGCGGTTTCAGACCGGATATAATTGTTGTAGACTCGCTAAGCGCTATAGCATCGGCATTTGTAGGCAAGGAAGAAAACTACAGAAGCTATATAGAGCAGTTGTTCAGATTCTTTGAAGGGCTTGGTGCAAATTCTTTCCTTGTAACAGAAACCGAGGAGACGCCGAGTCAGTTCAGCAGAAGCGGTGTTGAGGAGTTTCTTGCAGACGGCGTAATAGTACTCTATAATATAAGGAAGGGTGATATGAGAGAAAATGCAATTGAAATCCTAAAGATGAGGGGTACCAAACACCAGAAAAAAGTGGTTGCTATGCAGATAACAAATACAGGTATCGCGGTATATCCAGAACAGCAGGTTTTCAGTGAGCTTTGATAGATGTTTATAGTTCTTAAGTGCATCCCATGGGAAAGATAACTTTGGCTATATTTTGTAAATTGATTCTTTTATTCATCATATTTATATCTTCGGCTGCCGTTGCCACGAGCGTCAGCCTAAACTATCCTGAACAGGGAAATAATTTTACTGCAACAAACAACATAACGTTCAACTGCTCAGCAAGCGACAATAACTACATAAAGAATCTGAGTTTATACCATAACATAACAGGTATTTTTGAAATCAACCAAACGCAGTATTATGGGGAGTTTAATAATTATTCCAACACTCTTTTTTTGTGCCATTTCAATAATGAATTAAACTGCTATGCAAACGGGTCAGGCACGCCAGTAGGTAATACCTCGCTAAGCTTTGAGGCCGGCAAGTTCAATTCCGGCGTTCTTATAAATAATTCTGATGAGCTTGTCTATTCAGTAGATGGGAATTTTGACAAGAACCAAGGTACGATAGAATTTTGGATGAATCCAAGAAATGATATAAGTGCTGGGGGGTATGATGGCTGGATTTTCCTGATAGGAAGTGACTATGATTTCAATTCCATAGAAATATTTGTAAATACACAGGAGATAGATTTTAAGATAATTGATTATGTGGGAACAGAGCACATCGCAGTACAGGATGTGTCTGCATGGCAGGCGGACGAATGGCATCATATAGCAGCTGTCTGGGATCTTGATAATCCTGTAAGCGATGATAACCACATGGAGCTTTACATAGATGGTTCAAACAGCGGCAGCGATTACAGTGAAACAGAATATTACATTCACATGGAAGATATGGAACCGAACATGTTCATTGGATCTTATTCAGGAGAACTGCAGGCAGAGGCTGTTATAGATGAACTAAGAATATCGAACATACCGAGAACAGCGTCAGAGTTGTCAGACTCGTACCAGAACGGTATAAACAACTATTCTTCTGTATCAGAAACATGGGTATTATACAACATACCGGATGGCAGTTACATCTGGAATTGTCTCGCCTACAATAACAATTCAGAAGGCAACTGGTCTAATAATTATAGTTTCTTCGTAGATGCAAGTCCTCCAAGCCTGGATGATATGGCGATAGCTCCGAATTCTACAGACGACCTGGATCCAAGCATCACAGTAAATCTAACTATAAATATAACTGACATTTCAGCTATCGATACTGTAATAATGCAATGGAGGGAGACAGCTGGCTGGACCAACGTAACAATGACAAATACCAGTAGTCTATGGAATGCGTCATTTCCAGTCGATGACACCGGTGGTGTATTTTACTATAGGGTATTTGCCAATGATACATACGGACATTCAGCAATATCTGATACGCAAAACCTGAGTGCTTACTGGGATTACACATGGATAAGGAGCCCGGAGGATTTTGGAACCGTATACGGCTTCGTGACAAGTTTTGATGATGTAGGCATACTGGTTATAAACAATACAGGGGATGACACGCTTGCTTTTTCACTGTCAAGCAACTGGCCGCTGCCTGTACGTTTCAACGGAACAGAAGGGTCTTATCAGCTGTACATTGAAAAAAAGAAAACAGCCAGTGTGAATATTACTGCAAAGTTTGCAGGATCTGCCAGTGAGAGTGATATGACAATAACAATAACCGCTTCCCATGATACAGAAACGGCCTGTCCAAATTCAACAACCACAAACGTAACAATGAACTCTTACAGTGGCGGCCCGTATCTTGAGGTGGCTTTTGTCTCTTATCCAGTAACAATAGAGCAAAGTTCTACAGTATGGCTTAATGCAAGCATAAAGAACATAGGAAACGAAACAGCCAATGAAACCCAGGTTAGATGGTCCTTGCCTGCAGGCTGGTCTCTTGTTTCTGGAAACCTGAGTTACAATATAACAAACCTCAGTTCAGGCTCCACAGCATTCGAAAACATATCCGTGACAACAGACCCGTTAGTAGCAAGTGCTGGTCTGGCAACGGTCCAGATAAATGCATCAATTGCAAATATCTCTGATGCAGAATCAGTAAATATAATTGTAAACTGCAGCAGTACAGACGGTGAATGCGGTGCTGGCTGCACATATGAAACCGATTCGGACTGTACAATACCAGGGGGCGGCGGAACCACAACAATAAGCAGCGTCATAAAAGAATTCAGAATCATGGCAACCACCTTAGCAAGGCTTGATCTGAACAGGGGACAGACAAGGGAATTTGAAGTAAACGTGTCGAATATTGAAACTGGCGTGATTATAGAAAATGTATATATATCAATCAGCGGTTACCCAAGTGTGCACATGAAAACCAGTCCTGAATATATCAAGGAAATAAAATACAATAAAACAGAACAATTCATAACAGAAATAACTGCGCCTGTTTATATGAAATATAATGAATACGCCCTGAACATATTCGTGCAAGGTACTGGAAAATACGGACAGAAAGAAAAAACAATAAGCACAAATGTTACCATGGTGCTTGTAATACACGAAGCACTTGAAAACGATACAATCAATTACCTGAAAGACGCAAACAAATCTGTAGAAGAATTATCAGAAATGAATCTGTCTACCTCATATGTTACTGACCTTCTTGAAAAAGCGAATTATTATTTTGAAATGAGCGAGTATGACAAGGTCCAGGAAATTTCAAAGGAGATAATCAGCATCAAAGAAAGCATGTTAAGAGCATATGGTCTGATTAAGGAGGTGGGAGAAAAGATAGGGGAAGCTGAATATAATGGACTGAAAATCCCGGAAACAGAAAAAATGTATGTGCTTGCGAACGCTGCCTTTTCCAGAGAAGATTACAACAGAGCGGGAGAAAGGGCCAGAAATGCCATACTAGCTTATGCTATTGAAGCAGGGGGCAAAATAAATATCATAAAATTCGTTTACAACAATCTGCTGGGAATAACAATATCAGCAATAATACTCATGTTAATTGCTGGTTTCTCTTACAGGAGAATTTCATTAATTCTTACAGAGAGAAACCTTAAGCTTGTAAACAGGAAGACTCGCATAATAAACAAATTAATGAAAGAGCTGCAGATAAAACACTTTGAAAAGGCCAGTATGAGCGCAATGGACTACCATAAGGGCGTGTACAATTATGAGAAAGGGCTTGCCAAGCTTGAAAAAAGAAAAGCAAGGCTGATATCAAAGATAGTAAATATGAAAAATCCGTCTGATGTAATCAAGAATTTCCAGAGAGAACAGAAGCATATACAAAAAATGATGCACGATGTCCAGAGGAAATACTTTGAATCTGGTAGCATCAGCAAACTGGCTTACAAGAAAAGGATGGATGAGCTAATTGACGAGAAGGTAGAAATAGATAGAAATATTGAAGTGGCTAAGAGGGGCAGTAAAAATAAGGCTTTTAACAGGGTTTGGTCTCTTCTAAGGAAAAAATTATTCATTATTTTATTGATCGCTCTTGTTAACCCCGTAGCTGCCAATGCAATAGGAAACACGACAGATGCGCTTGCTTCTATAGAAAGGGCTGAAAACAACATAACCCAGATGAAGGAGCTTGGTTTTGGCATAACCTATGCAAACGATACACTCAACGAGGCCAAGCTGCTATTTTCCCAGGATAACTATCTTGGTGCCAAGACCCTGGCTGATTATGTTGAAACCATAAAGGAAAAGGCATTGGAGCTTGACAGGCTGATTGACGAAACAGAGATAAGAATATACACTGTATCGAGCATGGGAATTGAAACGCATGATGCAACGGAGCTGTTTAACGCAGGTCTGTCTGCCTTTGAAACAGAGGACTACGTAACTGCAGAGGAGCTTATAAGAGGGGCATTTAACAAGGCAGAGGAGCTTGAGTCTGAGGCTGCCATGGGGCTTGCGCTGGAAAAATCAAAGGGTTTTGACATGGTGCAGTTTGTCAGGGAGTTATGGTGGGCAATAATAATATTCGTTCCTGCTGTAATTATCACAGGCTTGTCTGTTTACAGAAGAATTGAAATCAGGTCGATAAAAATAAGGCTAAATAACCTGAAAGAAGAAAGAATCTATATAACGAATCTTAAAAAAACCGTGCAAAAGAATTTCTTCCAGTACAACAGGATTAAAAAAACTGAATATGATATTGCAATGAAGAATTACAACAAAAGGTTAAACGAAATAAACAAAGGCATTCCGCTTTTTAGAAAGAGGTTAGAGGATATAACCTCCTGGAATCTATTTAGAAGGCGTTAGTCTATTATAATCTTTCTTGCGGGAGAAAAAACCAGCAAGCCTGTCCATGATTGTTACTTTATATTCAACACCAGACAGGGTTGCAGCTACTTCAAAAAATGCTCTGCTTGCTTTGGAATTTTGCTTCACGGTTATAGCAAGCTCCCTGCTGTTAGAGCTCTTTAGAACGTTCTCGTCCTCTGGTATTATTCCTATTACAGGCATTTCAGTGAATTGGGTAATCTCTTCAGCAGTAAGCTCGTATTTTTTCCCCTTTGTTCTGTTCAGGATTATTCCTATAGCTTCTGGTGATTCAGGCAGTTGTGAATATTTGGCTATGTCAACTACAGATGGTATGGAAGGATTTGCCACAAATATTACTTCGTCGCTTATTCTGAGCGGTAGCATTGCTTCCCTGCCAAAGCCTGGAGCAGAATCCAGAAGAACCATATCATAATCGTAAAATACATGCTTCAGTGTTTTCTTCATGCTAGTAATATCGACGTTAACAAGGTCTTTCAGTTGCAGGGAAGCAGGAACAATGCTAAGTCCTGAGGGGTGCGTGTACACAGCATCCTCTAATTTCGATTCATTCCTTAGAAAGCTGTTTAGAGTTGCAGGGAAAGAATATATTCCCAGATAGAGACCAAGGTGTGCAGTAGTGAGGTTGCAGTCAATTACAGCAATTTTTCTACCAAAGCCCTGAAGAGCTACTCCAAGATTTGCTGCAAC
>CAZRDV010000001.1:36968-38134 GCA_964599215.1 uncultured archaeon
TCGTCTATTTCAGGCATAGTGATATCTATAAGATGTCCTGTAGGCGGCTGGGGTTCTTCATCAGAAGTATCAACAATAGTAAAGCCGAACACCTTTTTTCTCGAGATGCCGTTTCCGGAAACCTCCATGGTTGCGCCAACTGTTCCAGGCACTGCGTCATCAGGAACAGAAAAGGTTATCTCTATTACTTCGGTTTCATCTATCCTAAGAACATCAAGAAACGGGTTCAGGAAAAAATATTCCTCATTAATATCGCTTATCTGTATATTCATATCACGTATTTCTTCCTGTCCTGTATTGCTTATTCTTAGGCTTTCCTTAATCTCCTGGCCGGGTTCTACCTTTATGGTATCTGGGAATTCTATCTTAAAGCCGATCTCTCTCAGAACTTCTAGTATAACTGAATATTCAGATTCATAAAACGGCTGCTTATTAGCTCTTATCAGAAGCGTGTAGTTTCCTGGGTCAGACGGTGTTGAGAAATACAGTCTAAAAATCCCATTATCGTCTGTCTTTGTTTCTTCAACTTCTGTAGTGCCAATTATTCTTGCTGTTATAGTTACGTTCGCTAAATAATTTCCAGGGGAATCCTGTGCTATGCCTTCTATTTCTATAGGCTCGTTCAATGAGAATACCCTGTCGACATTTATTCCTAATGATATCTCATCGTTTTTACCAAGTGCAAAGGCCGAGAAGCTGTCGGTTGTTAGGGTTACCTTATTCCTTACAGTATCAATATCCGAACTCATTTCTTCCCATTGGGTGTTGCACTTCTTCTTTCCGGCATTCCAGCTGCTGCACCTGAATACTGACAGGTCTGATTCATCGTTTACATCGTTCTCCTTATAGCTTATTTCTATGCGCGCAGCTGAATAAGAAAGGTCTGATTCATAGACGTATAAGCCGTAATTAATTATTCCTTCTGTAGCTGCTGTCAGGAAATAGTACTTGAATGGGTCATCAAAATCATTTACCTCTGCTTCCTCAAGGATAACAGTCGATTCCGGGAAGATTAAATGCAGGTCGTATGTATCAGGCGGTATGGAACCAGAATAGGAGCCGCTGGAGTCTGTTGCAAGGCTTAGTTTTTCTTCTCCTGCCTGCATAAACTTGATTTTGGTATTTATCGCCTTTCCGTTAAGGTCTACGAACCTGCCGGAAACAGG
>CAZRDV010000001.1:38234-42782 GCA_964599215.1 uncultured archaeon
GCTAGGCTGGCCTGGGAAAATAAGATAAAAAGCAGTGCTATCAATACTATCCTCATTTTCTCAACCTGCCTGATATGGTATAAACGTTCGATCGTCCTACTTTGTAAAATTCCAGTTTGCCCTGGTTTTTTAGTGCTTCAAGGTATCCGGCAACGACGTCGCGCCTCATTTTCATCTCTTTGGCTATCTGAGAAACAGACATAAGCCGCGTGTTTAGGAGATCCATGACCTTTTTTTCAAAATCATTGCTAGTTAAAGGCTTCATTTTACCAGCTATAATAGTCTATATTGATACTATATTGATTATATATGATATATAAAGTTTATTCTATATGAAAGTAATATTGCTGCAATATTGACCAAGACTAGAAAATAAAAATTCTGGCTAAAACAAGCAAAAATACGGCTAATCTGTCATATACATTCTCTTCTACATCCAGCCTGAAGGTTTTCTTGCCGTAATATTTCCCGTCAAGCGATACAGCATAGACAGATACGTCACTGGGAACCCAGAGTGTAGGCTCATAGGAAATAACGTCCTTTGTCTGCTCGAATATCCATCCTGGATTGTAGTCATAGGGGATTATTACAGCTTCTATATCAGGCTCAAGAGAGAACTCTATACTGTCATAAGAAATCCTGCCAACTGATATGTTTATGTAATCTTCAGCAGTGGATTTGCCCATGGTTAAGTTGATAAAATCATACGCAATTATCTCATTCCCAAAATAGGCCCTTAGAAGCGCGGTAAAGTTCCCTGCCTCTTCTGAGTACCAGAAGACCTCAAAATAATCCCTATCTCCGGGCATCAGAGGCTTTTCCTTGCTCCATCCGCTGAATATTCGCTTTTCTTCAAAAACATCTATTCTCATTCTTGCCTTGTATGGGATAGTTCCTGTATTATAGAACTCTGTCGAGAATTTAACAAGATTTTCAGTCACATTGCTTATAAAAAATACAGGATTGCCTTCAAAGGTTTCCGTAACCCCTACCTTTATACTAGAGGCTGAAGCAACAACTGAAAAAACCATAATAAATATTAACAATGCTCTAGAGGAAATCATATTTTGGCCTCTCCACAACCAAGTAGATATATCCGGAATAATTACCTATAGCTGCGTTGGTGGTATTGAAATAAAGGGTTATGTCGACTCTTTCATTGCTTTTTAGGTCAAAATAATTCCTGTCAAAACTGACATAGTGCTTTATGGACCCAACAGCCTCAAGGTATAGCTTTGCATCGGCATCGAGGTTTGTAACATTAATAAATCTCGTTGATACGCTGCCGTTTCCTGGTATTTTACCGAAATTCAGATTATCAGGGCTTATGTCAACCCCTATTGTTATGTTTTTTCCTGGTATTGCAGGTACGATCTCTGCAGAAGAAGGATATTTTACTATCTCATAGTTGAAAAGCAGGTTTGAATCAATGGATTTTCCAGTCAGGGCTGGTTTCTGAATGCCTGCTATAAATAGAATTATTAATGCAGCCAAAACAACCAGGGTGATTTTTTTCCTAAGCATCATCTGACCCACCTGTATATTACTATGAGGATTATTATAACCAACAGCGCCAGGAGCCATAATGGTATGGATATTTCCTTTACCTCTGTAGGATAATAAACAGCTTCCAGCCTCATGGTAGAATTCATAGAAACATCTCCTGTAGTATAATCAACAGTGGTACGTATTGTATAGTCCTTTTTAGGAAGCGTTTCTTCCAGCTGAAAGGAGACGGTAAAATCCTTTGTCTCGCCAGGAGCTAAGGTTTCTCTGAAAGACTGTGCTTCTGCTAGTTTATTGTCCAAGTCGTATATATCCTGGAAAACCCTTGCAGAGATTGTTGTTGTTCCTGTGTTCTTGAAATAGGTCTTAAATGCAACGCCTTTGCTGTAGGGTGCCTGGACAACATCAAGTATCTTCCCAGCTCTTACAGCATCGCCCTGTATGTTGAAAAGTATGTTCACTGAAACCACTCCTATGATTGTAGTGCCTACATCGCCTGTAGCTCCGGAAGGAATCTCTGGTGACGGCTTTATGTTGACAATATGATACCCGTTCTCAGCATCTCTCGGAATATTTAGCAGTAAATTTACTTTTTTTGTCTTTGATTTGCCGTCTGACTGGTCAACAGGGTCTGCTCTTACAGGGTTGTCCAGTAAAGTAATCCAGATGTCTGTTTTCTGCTCTGAATAATTATAAACAAGGTTCTCATAGCCGGCTTTATTGAAGAAATCGATTAGGCCGTTTTCAGGGGTCAGATATATGGAAAATGGCTCTGTAGAACTGGTAATAACGTTGAATTCGATGGCCTCTGTACTGCCTTTTTCTATTTCACCCAGGTCAATTATAAGTGGCGAAACGCCTACTGAAAAATCCTGAGCATAGGAAATCGGTAGCAGAAAAAGAAAAAACAAGAGAAGCTTTTTCATATTACTAGTAGAGCAGAAGAAAATAAATAGATTGGAATCAGCTGGTATAGACTGTCAGCACAGAAGAGCTCATGTTGCCGTCAGGTATGCCTTTCGGTATGTAGGCATCCAGTGTAAGGATTTCAGATTCACCGCTTGGTGTCATCACGTCTTCTATGTAAGCTGAATTTAGGCATGTGGAAAACTGGTCTGTCCTGTCGTATTTGTAGATGTAGATTTTGGTACAGTTCGTGTTAACTGCAACACAGTGGTCGTACAATGGAGCTGTTGGACGATCTACGCTGAAATAACTATAGTTGCCGTCTCCGCCGTCCCTTGTTATCGTAGTTGTCGCAGGAGTTCTAGTGCCCTGAGTACCGTCGTCTATATCGTCTTCTATGGCAAACTGGGTACCTGTCTCGTTACATACAGGGTTCCCGTTGGCATCTGTTCCATTGCCAACAGCCCATACGTACTCTGTGCTGGTGTTCTTGAAGAAGCCCCATGCAACAGGATTGTCTATATTGGATAAATCTAGGTTGGATATGGTGTTTGTCCAGTTCCATTCTATCCTGCCGTTGAAGTAGAGCCTGTTTTCTGACTGGTTTCTCATTACTATTACGCCTGTGCTTGAATAGCTTGATGCATCGTCAGAGCCGTAAGGGCTAACTGCCTCGACAGTAAGTGTGTTAAAGTAGGCGTAGATGTTTGTAACGTTTATAGAGCCGATGTTCTGTATTTCTACTGTCTGCAGCCCGCCTGCTGTTCCTGGCTCTATATCGGTCCAGTTCAGGAAGTCAGGCAAAAGGTCTATCCTTCCTACAGCCAATATGCTGATATTTATGGTGGTTGTGTTGTATGCAGCATTTGCAACAGAAGAGATTAATGAAAACGATAATATAACGGATAGCAAAACGATTAAAAAAGGCAGGCTTGCAATTATCTCCTTGCTTTGATTTTTCATAAAGATCATCCTATCTTGAAAAGCTTGGCCATTCCTATGCCCCTGTGGACAATCTTCTTTTCAGCCTCGAGAACGGCCAGGTATTTTGAAGCGGTTATGTGGTGAACATCCAGTTTACGGGCTACCTCGGTTATGGTAAAGCCATCGCTACCCCTGCCCATTAATAAATTAATAATTCTGTTTTTAACAGCGTCAGGACCTTCTCTTTTTCTCATTTATACAACCGCCCTGACCACACTGCACAAGAACGTCATTCAAAAGACCTTTTAAATGACGTTTTAATGAAACATTTGTCATCTATGTCTTTGTTTTTCATTAATAGTTGATGCTCCTCAATAACGTTCTATTCATTAATCTACCTTATATATAAAGTTTTGGGTCGTTGGTTAGACAGAAAGCTTTAAGAAGCAGGTAAGAAAATCGCAATCAGCTAGTAAAGACAGTCAATACTGACGAGCTCATGTTGCCGTCAGGTATGCCTTTCGGTATGTAGGCATCCAGTGTAAGGATTTCAGATTCACCGCTTGGTGTCATCACGTCTTCTATATAGCCGCGTATGTTGCAATCTGGAAATTCTGACCTGTAGTCATACTTGTAGATGTAGATCTTGGTGCAGCTGGTATGCACTGCAACACAGTGCCCTTCCAGAGGACTGCCTGTTCGGTCTATGCTGAATACGCTCCAGTTTGCTCCTAGATTGTCTGGCGTGTCAAAATTAGTTATCTCAGGCGTTCTCGTGCTCTGGGTACCGTCGTCTATATCGTCATCTATACCGAACTGGGCGCCGGAATTGTTGCATAAACCGCCTGTTCCATTGCCAATAGCCCATACGTACTCTGTGCTGGTGTTCTTGAAGAAGCCCCATGCAACAGGGTCGTCCAGATTGGATAAATCTATATTTGATATGGTTGTTGTCCAGTTCCACTCTATCCTGCCGTTGAAATACATATTGCTTTCTGACTGGTTTCTCATTACTATTACGCCTGTGCTTGAATAGCTTGATGCATCGTCAGAACCATAAGGAGTGACTGCCTCGACAGTGAGTGTGTTAAAGTACGCGTAAATGTTTGTAACGTTTATAGATCCTATGTTCTGTATCTCTACTGTCTGCGAACCGCCTGCTGTTCCTGGCTCTATATCGGTCCAGTTCAGGAAGTCAGGCGCCAGTGATAT
>CAZRDV010000001.1:42882-119984 GCA_964599215.1 uncultured archaeon
CTGCTGTTCCTGGCTCTATATCGGTCCAGTTCAGGAAGTCAGGCGCCAGTGATATGATTCCGACTGCCTTTATGCTCACGTTAATGGTCGTGGTGTTGGAAGCTGCTATAACAGCTGCTGGAACAAGTAAGAAGGAGAAGGCAATCAGCAACAGGATAGCAAGCAGTGGGAGGCTTGCAATCGTTTTCCTTGCTATCTCATGCATCATGGTAATCACGCTGACTTGAAAACCTTGGCCATTCCTATGCCCCTGTAGACAATCCTTTTTTCAGCCTCTAGTACAGCCAGGTATTTTGAAGCGGTTATGTGGTGAACATCTAAATTCTGGGCTATCTCGGTTATTGTGAGCCCTTCTTCTCTCTTCAATAAATCCAGAATCCGATTCTTCGTGTCAGGACCTTTTTTCCTCATTTTCCAACCGTCCTGACCACACCGTTATAGGGTATCAATCAAATATGTCGTATATCAATGTTTTTGTGTAATGTTAATATTTAATGTTAATCAATATCAATCTTAGTTATTATTTTCAGTTGTATATAAAGATTTCTATTCGTCGGGCCTTGCAGAAAAATCTGATTTAAATCATTTTTCTATGAGAATATTCTCATGAAGAAGTATATCATAATCCTGTTTGCGCTATTATTGATAGCTGGCTGTGCTGAGCAAGAAATTAAAAGTCTTGTTATACCAGGACACGGCAGGCACGTATACCAGTTCTCCCATGATATAAGAGACGCACTTGAGGTGCCTGTTAATGATCCTCTCACAATAAAGAAGGTTGTATGGCAGAGTGACAGGTTGAATATAATATTTAACGGCAGCAGCCAGCAGGATAATACCTACTTTCAGGTTGTTGTGATTAATATAATATCCAAATTACAGACATTCTTTGCTTATGAGGGCAAGATACTGCAGTTTCCTGTGTTTTATTACGAAGACGGTAAATGGTTTAATTCTACACTAGAGCAAGTGGCAATGCCAGATCTTCAGGGAGCCAACCTATGGCTTGTAGGACCTGATACCGGTGCAGTAGATACCTTGCTCTACTCTACTGGCAATATAATCTATTTGCAGGGCACGTCTTACAAAAACCTGACACTGGCAGGGGATAAGTTCGCACTGGTTGTCATGGGCATTGATAGTATATAGACTACCATTTTCTTTCTCGCCTGAGCATTTCCAGAACAAATGCATGTATGAAGATGCCTAGAAGCATCAGCCAGTATACGCTGAAAAACAATAGAGCATAAAGATCCCTTGGCCTGAATTTCTCAATTGTTGTTCTCATCGATAAGCCAATAAATGTAACAAATGCTCCTACAGATACCAACCCTATTATTCTGAGCATGCCTAGATTCATGAAATCAAAGAAGTCCAATACCATTGTCTCGACTAGTGCAAAGATTTCAAAGAACTTCAAGCTGGCTATTGCGCCTATTATGGCGCTTATCATCTGGGATAGGTATATAGGTATGTTCTCCAGTACCATATTTCCGGGTATCATTACCATAATAGCAGTTGGTAACAAAATAAACGGCAAAGACAGCCATACCAGGTGCAGCGGGAATACAAACAATCCCAGGGCCCGGTTGTTCTTGTTAAAGAAGATGTCATAATGTTTTCTTGCTATTTCTATACCGCCCCTGTTCCATCTTAATCTCTGCTTGTGAAGGTCTTTGATGCTGGAAGGCGCCATTGTATGGCTTACGGCGCCTTTTTCAGATATTATTTTATAGCCTGCTTTATGGAGCTTCATTGTTATATCCCAGTCTTCCACTATGCTGGTGTTATCAAAATGGCCAGCATCTTTGAGTGCGGATTTTCTGTAAGCAGTAAGTGGTCCTGGTGTGACAAGAACAGAAGAAAAAAAGCCCTGGATAAGTCTCTGAAACGCCATCTGAAAATATTCTAGTCTCTGGAACATCGTCAGGAGCTTAGAAGTGTTCTTAACCTTTATGACGCCGGCAACAGCCCCTATTTTCGGGTCTGCAAAATAAGGAACAAGTTTTTTTAGCGAATCCCTCTCAGGAAATGAGTCAGCATCAACTGTAAGGATTATTTCACCCTTTGCTAGTTTTATGCCGTTGTTCAGGGCTTCTGCTTTTCCTAGGTTATGTTTATGCCTTAGTAATCTTATTTTCTTTTCCTTCAAAAACGCCTTGCATAAATCGTTTGTTCTGTCTGTAGAGCCGTCATCTATAACTATGATGTCTTTTTTCGGATAGTCCAGATTCAGGACAGCTTTTATGGTATCCCCCAAAACATCAGCCTTGTTGTAAGACGGTATCAAGATAGAAACCAGGGGTTTTTTTCTGGTTTTGCTGTATTTCCTGTTTCTAAAACTGAAATAAAGTGATACCCATAAGCAATTGGCTACTATAAAAAAAACTATTTCTGCTGCCAGTAGAGGCGTTAACCATTCAAATTGCATATTCTCCTTATATATCTATCAATCTTTATTATAATTATGTTTTTGTCCGCTATTAAAAATCCCTATTTGGTTCTTTCTGTCATCCTCATACTGGTCCCTTCTATTTTTTTAATAAACTTCTATCAGGGATACTGGTGGGACGAGGCAGTATACCTTGGTCTTGCAAAAAGCCTCTCCAACGGATATTACCAGATAAATCAGAACCAAGAGATGTTCAGGCCGCCGTTTCTGCCCTTTATGCTGTCTTTTTTCCTTTTCTTAGGCAACCTAAGGCTAATTAGTGTCCTTTTTGCTGTAGCCAGCGTGATTATAACCTATCTCTTTGCAAAAGAACTCTACGGCAAGAAGATAGCAATAATTGCAGCCCTCTTTCTTTCAACTTCGCATCTCTTTATATTCTATTCACAAAAGGTCTTGGCAGAACCAGTATTTTGTGCGCTCTTTACACTGGCATTGTACGCTTTTTACAAAGGCGTGGAAAAGAACAAGAAATACCTGCCGCTGGCAGGTGTTGCTGCTGCATTGTGTTTTCTGACAAGGTATCCTGGCTTTCTTTTGATTCCTATTTTTTCCGCGTATATAGTACTAAGAATATTCGAAAAGAAGGGAAGAGGGAAAATTCTGCAGAGATTATTATCAAAGGAGCTTGCTTTAGCAGCTGTTTTATTTATTATAATATTAATTCCATGGCTATGGCATAATCACCTTGTTTATAACGACCTTTTGGGTGCATTCAAAAGCCAGCAGGCAACCCTTGTAGGAGAGGGTCCCTGGTACTACTACCTCAGGCACGCCTTTGAGGAGTTTGGATTTGCCATCATATTCTCAATACCGGCATTTGCCTTTATGCTGTTCAGCAGAAAAAACAGCGATAAACTGTTGTTATTGTCAATTATTTTTCTACTACTCTTCTTCTCCTTTTTTGTGATAAGAAAGGATATGAGGTATCTCATAGCTTTTGCCTCTGTGTTCTATATTTTCTCTGCTTATGGTGTGCAAAGCTTCGGGAAGTGGATAGGAAAGGAGAAAATTATATTAATATTTGCTGCTCTTTTTGCACTGTTCAGCTTTTCAACAGGCTTATCTATGTGTTATTATGACCTTGGCTCAGGCGCGTCAATGGTGTCTGCATCGTTATGGCTAAAGAACAATACAGCGGCAGATTCTTATATAATAGCTGACAATTACCCGGTAATAAATTATTTTAGTGAGAGAAAGGCCCTGATGTACCCAGGCAGTCTTTCTTTGTTTGAGAAATACGTAGATGAATATAATATAACCTATTGTGTTGTAGATAACTGGGAGCCGACCACGCCGGAATATGTAAAGTCTTTTCAATATCCTCTAGCTGCTAGCTTTGAATCAGGATTTAATACTGTTCTAATTTACAGGCTGGATTAAGACTTGCATACCTCTCTCAGAAGAACAGTTGCATATGAACCCTTAGGCAGGACAAATCTGAGCTTTAGGTCTTTTCCAAGTTCATAATCTAGCTGCTTTATCTTTACAAACAAGTTTCTTTTAGAGCCCCTGCATGACAGCCTTAGTTCATTGATTCTGAAATCCTCTGGTTTTATACCCTCTTCTTTCATTATGATAATAATAATATTCCGTAATTTGTTCTTCCTTAATCTTGTATCGTAACCTATTATCGGGGCAGTGGAAAAATATGCCTTGTTGTTTTTTTCTATGTAGCTGTTTAATACCCTGTTGAATAGATAACTTTGATAAGAGTGCAAAAAGAATTTCAGCAGCATCTTAGGGACTTCTCTGATGCTGTTATACCTGCCTTTGTAATTTCTATTCAAAAGCCGCAGTGCCTTAGCGGAGTCTCTTTTTACAAGGGCTCTTCCAATAACATGATTGTTTTCGTTCTTTCCAAACCTTTGTTGCCCGAAGTAGTTGGGCATGCCCCTTTTCTTCAGCTCTTTTATCAGCTTAGATATTCTTTCAGGGCTCTTACAACAGTGAAGGGTTATTAGGAATTCGTTACCTACGAGGTCTCCGGTGTGCATGTGTCTGTCTATTTTTTTAATATCATATATTTCCAGGTCTTTCGTTTTCAATGTCTTTATTCTATGCTTTACAGTCATGTACTGGTAGCTCACAGAAAATTTGTCCTTAAGTCCGGCATAACCAAACTCTTCTTTCGGTATTTTAGATTTTCTGGATAATCTCTCTACTGCCTCTAGTGTTGTCATCCCCTTTTTCTTCAGGATGAAGATAAAATACCTGCCGTGCATCTGCTTTATGCCTTTTTCCGTTCTTTTGAAGCTCTTCAGGAATTTCTGATCTGTTATTTCCCTGACAATAAAATCCTCTTCTCTTTCCAGCCTGCCTTTAATGCCTTTGCTTTTTGTCCAATACCTGTAATTTAGTTTCATGCCTATCATTTCAGTAGCGGGAGAGAACCAGTAAGCTTGTCTATCTTAGAGTCGTCAGCAGGACCGATGCCCAGACACGTTATGGTTCCGCTAGGAATCTCTGTTAGCCCGGCATCAGATATAAGGGAGCAGGGGATTTTGAGTTTTCTGCACTTTTTCTTTATTTCCATGAGCTGCTGCCTGCCTGCTGCAAGTATGACCTTTTTCTGGCCGTCCTTTTCCCAGATTTTTACTGCCTTCCTGCCAGCTAGCTGTGAGGAAGAGAATGATGCATGAGCTACCTGTGCAGCTAGCTTGCCTTTGGATAGGTTAAGGTCTTTTCTAACTACAATTACCTGTTTCATAGATTAAACTTCGGTAAAAGCTTTAAAAAATTTCTTATGAGACTATTATTGGGTGTGGTATGAATAAGAAGGAGCTTTCTCTGGATGAGGCAGTTTTTCTGACATTCGCAGAATCAGGAGAGATTGCGTTTAAGACTGTAAATGAGATGCATGATATCCTGAGAAAAGAGGTCAATAAATCCAAACAGCCTGTCTAATCTAGCATATAAATGTTCCTATTTTCTTACCTTTGATAGCGTCAATAATGTGCCTAGGATTTTTACCGTTCATGACAATTGTTTTTATCTTTGATCTTGTTATAACCTTAATCGCCATTTTATCCAGTATGCCGTAGGAGCATGGTATACTTTTCTTGTTGAACCTTTTCAATTCTTCGAAACCTATCTTATCGAGCTTTTTTGCGTTCCTGTAGCGATCAGGGTCTTTGTCATATATGCCGGAGACGTCTGTCAGTTTTATAAATAGGTCTGCCTTTATCTTCTCTGCACACAGGGCTGCATTTGCGTCAGTGCTTCTGCCGGGTGAAATCCCGCCTACAACACCGCTTGTTCTTCTGCTGACTTTGGTGAGATCGAAGATGGGCTTTTTATTGAGTAAGAATGAGAATAGCCTTACATTGGTCTTTAGCAGGTCGACAAATATCCACTCTATTTCCTCGTTGCTTAGAACGAAGTTCTTCACGTTTTTCAGGTACTTCCTTATGAACTGGCCGCCGCCAATCCCGACTATCAGTTGATTTTCCCTGCCTATCCTTCTGAGGATGGGTATAAGCCTTAGGAGATACTGCCTGTTAGGCCCAAAGTCTGTAAAAGCCAATGACCCGCCTATCTTTATTACTAATCTCATGCATCAGTATCTTTTTTTCAAATTATTAATACTTTATAGCTGGCAATTTCCCCAGAAAACCGGAACAAATAATTTTTAATATTTTATTCTAATACGTTATTTAATGAATTCTGATATTCTTGAGCGTTACAGAAAGGTGCAGGAAAGGTTTAATCTACCTAAGTTCAATGACCTCAAAGATACCTTCCAGTTTGAGATTGATAAAGAAGACGGGATGTTCGACCAGATAAGGATTGAGATATCTGAGAGGCTCTTTACTTTCACTGAAAAGATAATAGAGCCGATAATTGCAGGTTCTGATTCTTTCTGCTGCCTGTTTGAACAGAACATGTTGACAGATGAGGAAAAGAATGACCTTTTCCGGCTTTACAAAAAGATCCAGGTTCTTAAATGGGAGAATAACCTTTTGCTGACCCATCCGAATGAAAAGAAGACTATGACGTGGATAGCTGAGGCCTGGAGCTTCTGGAACAATGAGCTCGAGAGCAGGTTGATAGAAATCTGTAAAAAATTTTCAAATGGCTGGGAATACCTTGTTTTTGAGAATAAAGAAACGTATTATCATGGTTAACCCATAAAACAGAAACAAAAACGAAGGATAAGAATCCAAAAATAAAAATAACTTAAATAATTATTATTTATTTCTTCTTTTTCTTTTTCTTCTTCGCCATTTTCATATCACCTTGTAAAATAAATGTATTCTCTTTATATAAATAATTATCGTTTTGGTTTAGGTCTAATCCTTCAAAAAAATCCCAATGAAATAATAATAAGATGGGCCAGATGAGACTTGAACTCACGACCTCCAGTTCACTTAGACAAGCTAGGAATAAAGCTTAGTCGTCATATAAGACATACACCTTGTTGAAAAGCTGGTGCTCTACCAACTAAGCTACTGGCCCTTACTATCTAAACGTATATTCAATATTTTAAAGCTTTATAATATTCTTCACACCAGTTGTCTGCCAGGCTCAAAGTGAATAGATATTTTTAAATTCTTTTGGAGCGTCTAAGTAAACATTCTTAAAGTTTTACCTATATTCATTTAGAGGTGGATGATATGAACGGTCAGCTTGGCGGTCAGCCAATATTCATTTTGCCTGAAGGAACCCTAAGACAGACAGGAAAGGATGCACAAAGCAGAAATATAGCAGCTGCAAAGGCTGTTGCAGACAGCATCCGTACTACTCTGGGTCCCAGGGGCATGGATAAAATGTTGGTCGATACTATCGGAGACGTGACAATAACCAATGACGGAGCTACTATTCTGGATGAAATGGAGATAGAGCATCCTGCTGCCAAGATGATGGTTGAGGTAGCCAAAACCCAGGAAGACCTGGTAGGCGATGGTACCACAACAGCTGTAATAATTGCTGGTGACCTTCTTAAGAAGGCTGAGAGCCTTATAGAACAGAATATACATCCGACAATGATAATCAGGGGCTTTAGGGTTGCAAGCAAGAGGGCATTGGATATTCTTAATGCCATATCGGAAAAAATAAGCATAGAGGACGTCAAGACCCTAGAGAAGATAGCAATGACTGCCATGACTGGCAAGAGTGGTGAAAGCGCAAGAGAGGGTATTGCAAAATTGTCTGTGGAGGCAGTGAAAATAGTGGCTGAACGTGAGGATGGCAAGATAGTCGTAAACAAGGATAATATAAAGATAGAAAAGAAGCAGGGCGGGTCAATAGACGATTCGGAAATGATAAAGGGTGTTGTTATTGACAAGGAAATAGTTCATCCAAACATGCCAAAAAAACTGAAAAATGCAAAAATTGCCCTTCTGGATTGTGCCCTTGAGGTAAAGGAAACTGAAACAAACGCAGAGATAAGGATAACAGCACCTGATCAGTTACAGTCATTCCTGGATCAGGAAAGCAGGATGTTAAAGGATATGGTCAAGAAGGTTGTTGCTTCTGGCTGCAATGTCGTTTTTTGTCAAAAGGGTATTGATGACCTTGCCCAGCATTATCTTGCAAAAGAGAAAATAGCTGTTGCGAGAAGGGTAAAGAAGAGTGACATAGAGATGCTTGCAAAGGCAACTGGAGCCAACATAGTTTCTAGCGTAGACGAGCTAAGCAAGGATGAGCTTGGTTTTGCAGGCCTGGTTGAGGAACAAAAGATTGCAGGCGAGGAGATGATATTCGTAAGAGAGTGTAAGAACCCGAAAGCTGTTTCTATCCTGATAAGGGGAGGAACAGAACATGTTGTCGATGAGGCAAAAAGGGCAGCTGATGATGCGGTTCTTGGGGTCAGCGCAGCCATAGAAGACGGCAGGATTGTTATCGGCGGGGGCTCAATAGAAATAGAGCTTTCAAAGAGATTGAAAGAGTATGCAGAAAGCGTGGGTGGCCGTGAGAAATTGGCAATAAATGCATTTTCTGAGGCAATCGAAGTAGTACCCAGAACACTTGCAGAGTCTACAGGAAAAGACTCCATAGACCTTCTAATCGAGGTTAGAACTCAGCATGAGAAAGGCAACTCATATTATGGAATAGATGTAATTGCCGGCAAGGTAGCTGACATGAAGACGCTTGGGGTTGTAGAACCGATGAGAATAAAGACCCAGGCAATCAAATCCGCATCAGATGTTGCTGAAATGATACTTAGAATAGATGATGTTATAACATCAAAGGCGCCTAGCACGCCTCCTATGCCGCCAGGTGGAATGCCTGAGTACTAGTTCTTTTTAGCATAGAGCCTATTAGGGATAAGCAATCTTTATATATCAAGAAACAAATATTAGTAAAAGCGGTGATCAAATGTCTGAGGAGTATGAGATTATCCCAATGGATCCTATAAGGAGAATGGAAAGGAGGGTGGAGAGGATGGAGAGAACTGGTTCTGGATCTGAAACCATAAAGGAGCTGACAGAGATCGTCAGGTCAAACCAGCATGTAATAGATGATGTTGTAAGGATAAATTCCGATATGCTAAAGAGGACTTCTGACCTCTTGAACTCTGTTGATAATCTAACCGGCAAGCTGAATGATTTCATGAGCAGGGTAGAAGTGACTGCTGAAAACGCCGAAGAAGGGGAAAATATAGGAAAAATAGATGAAAAATTAGCGAAACTGGAAAAAAGACTTAATGCATTGATACTCTCTATTTCACCGAGAACGAGGATGAGAAGAGAGCCTGTTGCTACTGTGTGAAGTTATTATGAAAGGACAGGAAACAATAAGCGTTATTCTAATTACAGGTATCTTGTTAGGCCTTGTTGGCTCGGTCTACCTCTGGGGGGTTCCTCTGATAGAGAAAAATACTGATGTATCCCGTCTGGAGAGCGCTGAAGGATTCATGAACAACCTGAACGAAAAGATAAAGAACGTGGCAACCCATGGCGGAAGAGAGCAGATCAGAATCCCGCTTGGACGGGTTTATTTTGAATCTAACATCGACCTTAGTGTTGAGACCAAGAATACAATATACGATAGTGGTGCATGGATATCACTCGGGAAGAACGAGTGTACGAAGGAAGAGGGAACATGGGGTGTTGATGACCAGGATGTTCTTTGCGTTTTGAGCCAAGAAATTGGTGATGAGTACGATACAGGCTACAAGCTTAGGTATATAAACCTGACGCTCGGGACCAAGAAATATAAGATAGAGCTGGTCGGCAACAGGGACACTGGCAAGGAAGACAATATAATTGTTATAGAAGGAGCAGGAACAGATAGAGTAGGTGAGTATGTAAAAACACTGGTATCAGTCAGTATCGAATAGTTTCTAATAAAGTTAAAAGTATTATATATCACGGGAATCAAATATACGATATGAAAGGCCAGCACAGGATAATAAACGAGATCCTGATATTTACCATTGGCATTACCATAACGTCCTTTGTCCTGGTTTCTTTCCAGAATATTAGCGATGGTATGAGCAGGATAGCTGTGCAAGACCAGCTAACCTCTGTTTCAAATCTGATAAGCTCTGGCATTATAAAGGTAGCAGGCACACAGGCAACTGTAAGCTTAAGGATACCGAGGGACGTGTCCGGTATGATGTATAAGATTCATTTGGAAGACAATACAGTAACGTTATATACGATAGAGAATCCTATTCTGGTCAGTAGACAAATTTTTAATATAGGCCATCCGTATATTATTAAAGGGGAGGTATTCAGTTCTGCTGAATATATTGATATAAAATCTGATGTTTCGGGCATTGTGATAGAAAGGTCTGATTTTGAATGAAAATTAGAATAAGGCTTAGACCAAAGGTAGCAGAGCAGAAGGAGATAAAGACAATAGGTGGGATAAGGATTCCTGATATAGAAACGGAAAAATTCGAAGAGGATGAGCCTATAGACGAGAGGAGAATGAATGTAACATACCCGCTTATTCCTTGGTCACCAAGAAGAGGCGATAAAGTATACTGTTATGTCAGAATTTACTTTGATGAAGAGACTAATGAATTAGTTTACAATGTAATTGAGCAGAAACTGGATAAAAGTCTGTCAGGACTCTTGGAGAATATAAAGGAGTACATACAGGAAAAGATTGATGTGGATTTCTTGCGTATAAAGAAAAGGGAGGGAATAAGGTACCTCTCAAAGCTTTTCGACGAGGCTCTTAGGTATTTCAAAGCCAACTACGATGAAAATACCAAGGATGTTCTTAGGTATTATGCGTTCAGGGATTTCCTTGGCTTGGGAATAATAGAGCCTCTGTTGAATGACAAATTCATAGAGGATATATCGTGCGATGGGGTCAACATAAATATCTATGTGTACCACAGGGACCCAAGGGTAGGGTCCCTTAGAACTAACATTGTATTCAAGACCAGAGATGAACTGGATTCGTTTGTTAACAAGCTTGCAGAAAGGTGCGGCAGAAGCATCTCTGTGGCAAAGCCCCTGCTGGATGGTACACTGCCAGAAGGTCAGAGAATACAGGCAACCCTGGGCTCTGATATTGCCAAACACGGGTCTAACTTTACCATAAGGATGTTTACAGAAAAGCCACTAACTCCGGTAGATATTATAAGATTCGGTACGTGTGATATAAAGATGATGGCCTTTTTCTGGTATCTTATCGAAAACGGCTCATCCTTCCTAATATCAGGCGGCACTGCAACCGGCAAAACCTCTTTTCTCAATGTCCTATCCATGTTCATAAAACCACAAATGAAAATAGTCAGCATAGAGGACACAGAAGAGTTAAGGCTGCCCCATTATCACTGGATATCCGAAGTTGCAAGAACACCGATATCAGAGGAGGGTAAGGTAGATATGTTTGAATTGTTAAGGGAATCCCTGAGACAGAGACCGGATTACATAATAGTCGGTGAGGTTAGGGGCAAGGAAGCTTATGTATTATTCCAGCAGATGGCTGTTGGCCACCCTGGCTTGTCAACTATTCACTCTGAAAACTTTCCTAAACTAATAGACAGGCTTACATCACCGCCTATCAATCTGTCGGCAAACCTGATACAAAATCTGGATTTGCTGGTATTCCTAAAAAGGATAAAGTCCGGAAAAAGGTACATGAGAAAGGTCCAGTCTGTGCTGGAGGTAGTTGGTTATGACAGGGAAAGAAAAATCCCTATAACGAATAGGGTACTTCAATGGGAACCCAAGGGCAATAAGTTTCTGATTAAAAACGAGAGCATGCTTTTGAAGAAGATTGCAGATGCAACAGGATTAAGCCCAAAGCTGATTCAGGATGAAATCAGACAAAGGGCGCGTGTAATAGAGTTTATGATAAAGAGGAACATTAAGGATTATAAGGAGGTTGGAAAACTGGTAAGGCTCTTCTATTCTTCACCTGATTACCTGATGGAGAGGATTGAGGAGATATGATAGATTATGTTAATACAGCTTACAGATTCTTTGGGTCCATAAGCAAGACAATCAGACCTTATTTTATGGACATAAAGAATGATCTTCAAAGGGCGAGTATGAGCTACACCCTTGAAGAATACATCTCAACTGCCATTTTTACAATGTCAATAACATTCTTTATAGAATGCGTTCTGCTTGCATTCATATTCGGTTTCTTCTTCAATCCGATAATAGCCATGTTCCTGGCCTTGACACTATCTACCACGATTTCCGGGCTGCTGCTGTTTTTATTCTACACCTACCCTGCTGCAATAGCGAGAGGTAAAGAAGGCAGGATAAAGAAAGTTCTGCCTTTTTCTGTGTCGTTCATGGCCACGATGGCAAGCGCTAAATTATCCCCGATTATTTTATTCAAGAACATTGCCAAGTTCAAAGAATACGGGGAGGTGTCAGAAGAAGCAAAGGGTATTACAAAGGATGTTGAAATGTTCGGCATGACCCTGATGTCTGCAATAAGAAGGCGTGCCAAGAGAACACCGTCAAAAGATATGAGAGAGCTGCTCTGGGGCATTAACAGCGTTTTGGCCTCTGGCAGCGATCTTATGGTTTACCTCAAAGGCAAATGCGAGGAGTTTATGAATGACTACAGAAGAAGGATAAGAAAATACAGCCAGGATCTTTCGCTTATTGTTGAGATATACCTGACCTTGATAATAACAGGCTCTATTTTCTTCATAGTGATGTCCTCAATAATCTCAGCCATAACGCCTGGACTGGAAACAGTATGGATCCAAACATTCATAGTCTTCTTGTTGCTTCCGGTCGTATCAATCGCATTTATAATTCTTATAAGGGGGATATCCCCGACAGAGTGATTAAATGGATGGAAAAAGGTTGTTAATTATATGTTCTGCAATATTTCTAGTTCTGCTCTTACTGGCCTACCTTTCCCAGGATGTTGCTCTTGGCACCAATTTTGTGTTCATAGGTATAATGGTAATGATAGCACCATACTCTATTTACAAGTTCTTTGAATTCAGGCGTCTGAAGAGGTATGAGGACGGTTTTCCGGCATTTCTGAGAGATGTTGCCGAGTCCCAGAGGGCTGGTTTGTCGATTATACAGGCAATACGGGTTGCCTCAAAAAATGATTACGGGTTGCTCAGCATCGAAATAAAGAGGATGAACGCAAAGCTAAGCTGGAACGTACCGCTTGAAAAGGTATTGAATGATTTTAGCAGGAAGGTAAGAAAAAACAAGACAATGGTAAGATCAATAATGATAATGCAGGAGGCAAACAAATCAGGCGGTAACATAGAAGAAACCATGGAATCACTTGCAAATAACATAGACATGATAAGAGAGGTCCAGGACGAGAAGGGCATGCTGATGCACCAGCAGGTTATGATGATGTATGCAATCTTCTTCATATTCCTTGGTATAAGCATAGCACTGATTAAATTTCTGATACCAATGCTACAGACCCAGGCATTTGATATGGGGGCTGTGCAGGGTTTCAGTTCAAACCCATGTTCTGTATGCATGGATGGGGGTGAGGGATGCGCTCCGTGTGAACTGTTCTTTGGAGTGTCTTCATCTTTTGGTTTTGGTGGTAAAGAAGACCCGAGCGGGTATTACAAAGCCCTGTTCTTTCTCATGATAATAATTCAGGGTTTCTTTTCCGGTTTAATCGCCGGCCAGGTAGGGTCTGATTCTATTATTGCTGGCTTAAGGCATTCTATGATTATGCTGCTGTTGGGTATTTTTGCCTTTATTTTGGTAATAAAACTAGGGTTCATATAGCTCTTTGGTGGTTTGGATGAAGGGCATAATCAATATAGAATTTGTTATCTCTCTGTTGGTTTTCATAAGCACAGTATCTTTCGTATCAATGATGGTAATAAACAGTTTTCCGGCTTTGCGTTATGAAGCTCTTAGCAATGATATGAAATCAAAGGCCTACCAGCTTTCAAATGTTATACTTGCTAATTTCTCAGGCCAAGAAACATATGCCCTTGACATGAACAGGATAAACGAAATGAAGAACAATTACTGCTACGGTCCTGATGCTTATGAAGCTTTTAGAAACCTATTTTCAGAAAATTTGATACTTGAGATTGAACAGCTTGACGGCACCACGCTGATTTCATGTAAGCCTCCTGTAGAAACTCGTTTAAAACCAGAATTTACACTGAAAAGATTTGCTACCGTTAACAATGAAATAATTATCATGAGCATTGGAATTATAAGGTAATATTGATGAAGGGTTTTGTAAGAATATTAGAGGCTGTGATAGCTTCGTTTGTTATACTGATATCTCTGAGCTATTTTATTACAGCGCCATCAGGTTATGACTATTGGGACGAAACGTTGTTAAGAATCCAGGCCCAGGATGCATTAGCAAGCCTTTACAAGAGTGGTTCATTGGAAAATTATATAATAAATAATGATATAGATGGGATTAACAACACGCTGACTGCGATGCTGCCGGGAACTGCTGATTTTTCTGTAGAGATAAAAGGCATGCCAGGCACGATAATTTATATAGGCTGTAACTGCAGCGATGCTGAGCTAGCTAATTTAGAAAATATGCTAGGTAAAACCGGGGGTGAAATACGCCTTACATATAATGGACGGCAAATCGAGATACGGGTGAGTAAGTCTTCTATAGATAATATTGACCCAAGAACCAATATATATTTTATGTTTGATTACACAGACCTGAATCCTTACAAGGATAAAATGAACGGTTTTCTCCAGGCCGGCGGAACACTATTCATGCTAGCTGATTTAGATGAAAGTAAGGTTGAAGACGGTATCCTAGATGAGACGTTTGGACTGGAATGGACAGACATAACTGCCTCAACAAGTGGAAAATTCTATAACTACGGGGATGTAGAAAAGAGGTCCCACTGGATTAGAAACTATTTCTTAGGCCTGTCTGGAAATGAGAGCGAAATAGAATTTGACAATGGCAGAGGCGTAGTCAATGATGATAGGACAGTGATAATCGATGATACATATCAGGTATCCAAGGTAAAGATCAATGAACTTAATTGTGGCAGGACGGTCTGGTTTGCTGGTTATGACGGATCAGGTGATATGAACGATCTGCTGAAGGCCCTTATTCTATGGTCAGCTGATAACGGGTATAGGATGGATCCTGGCTATAAAACCGCAATGATAGATAAACTGAAGAACAGTGATATTCCTTACACAGAGGCAAGTTATTTATTACCGAACTACGAAGTGAGATTAAGGGTGTGGGGAATTTTCTACTAACTGCTTAGATGATTAAAAGCCTTATAAGTTTTTAATCTGATTATCATTATGGGTTTTAAGCTGGCTGCTGCCTTTTTTATTGTACTATTTCTGATAATGTTCATCCCGAGTGTATACGGTGATCTTCTCTGGTTTTCTTCTATAAATTATCAGTCCGTATTCTGGACAGTATTCACGACCAATGTCTATCTTTTTCTGGCAGGCACGGTAATCTTCTTCCTGTTCCTGTTTATTAACCTGAAACTGGTGAAACGGTTTTCGAAGAAGAATATATCCTCTTCTATAGTTTTGATAGTTATATTCTTTTCATTGCTACTGGGTATTGTTTTCAGCTCTGGCTGGGAAACTGCACTGAAATTCTTCAACTCTGCGCCGTTCGGAACAACTGACCCGGTTTTTGGCAATGACCTGTCTTTCTATGCATTCGACCTGCCGTTTTACTATTATATTCTTTCATATTGTTTCATCCTTGTTATCTTCACAATTGCAATAACAACAATAATCTATATGGCCTATTTCAAGGTGTTTTCTGTCGAGAAGAACCAGAAAAATGTAAAAACAATGGGTCTGAAAACGAACTTCAAAAAATTCAAGTCAGCAAAAACCCATATCTCGGTGCTTCTTGCAATCCTGTTTTTCCTATTAGGAATATTTCTGTTCTTAAGCAGGTATGAGGTACTTTTTTCAACAAGAGGCGCGGTTTTTGGTGCTGGTTATACTGACCTGAATATACAACTGCCGTTCTTGCTGATATCATCAATTGCCTCCTTTGTTGTTGGCTTTACACTACTTATATCAAGGAAGAAGCTACCGTTGATTGCTGTCTCAATATTGCTAGTTATTTTGTTTATTGGTTCTATTGCTGGTCTTGCTGTTCAGAAGCTTATTGTAGAGCCTGATGAGTTTACTGTAGAAAGGGAATACATATCAAGAAACATAGAGAATACAATAGAGGCCTATAACCTTGGTTTTGATGAGAAACAGTTCCCTGCTACCTATGACCTGACAAAAGATGATATAGATGATAACAGCGCCACCATCGACAATATAAGGCTCTGGGACTTCAGGCCATTGGTGAGAACATATAACCAGTTACAGATATTCAGGACATACTATGATTTTAATGATGTTGATGTTGACAGATATTACTTTGATTCGAATTATAAACAGGTTATGCTTTCTTCAAGGGAGCTTGACCAAGACAGTCTTGCAGATAAAGCCAAGACCTGGGTCAATGAGCACCTGGTTTATACACATGGTTATGGATTGGCAATGAGTCCTGTTGACCGGGTAAGCGAGGGTGGGCTGCCGGAATTTTATGTCAAGGACATACCGCCTGTTGGCATGCAGATAGAAAGGCCTGAGATATATTACGGTGAAAAAACCGATGACTTTGTAGTTGTTAACACGAAGACAGAGGAGTTTGATTATCCAACAGGTGAAGAGAATGTATATACAATATACGAGGGAGATGGCGGGATAGAGCTTAGTGCTCTGAGGAGATTGGCGTATGCAATGAAATTCGGGTCCGTAGAATTGCTGTTATCAGGATCCATAACCGACCAGAGCAGGATAATGTTATACAGAAATATAGAAGAAAGGGTAAGCAGGATTGCTCCGTTCCTTAGTTATGACAATGACCCTTACATAGTCATAAGTGATGGAAAGATGTACTGGATTTATGATGCATACTCTACAACTGACAGGTATCCTTATTCTGAACCGATCGGGGGTTTCAATTACGTAAGAAACTCTGTTAAGATAGTGATAGACCCTTACAACGGTAAGCTTACATATTATATAATAGATGAAGAGCCCATTATCAATACATATAAAAATATATTTCCTGACCTCTTCAAAGACTTCTCTGAGATGCCGGATGATCTTAAAAAACACATAAGGTATCCTGAAGATCTCTTCAGCATCCAGGCCAGTCTTTATTCAACTTACCATATGAGGGACCCGAGGGTATTCTACAACAAAGAGGACCAGTGGATAATACCAGAAGAGATATACAGGAGCAGGAAGCAACAGATGGTGCCTTATTATGTGATAATGAAACTGCCAGAAGAGGAAAAAGAGGAGTTCATCTTAATGATACCGTTTGTTCCTAGGGGTAAGGACAACATGATAGGATGGATGGCTGCAAGATGCGATGATAGCTATGGAAATGTGATTGTGTACCTGTTCAGCAAACAGGAGCTTATCTACGGTCCTTTGCAGATTGAGGCACGTATCGACCAAGATACTGACATATCACAGCTCATAACCCTATGGGACCAGGCAGGGTCTGAGGTTATAAGAGGCAATTTGTTGGTGATACCTATAGAGAATTCATTGTTGTACGTGGAGACGCTGTACCTGCAATCAAGCGAGACAGCAATACCAGAGCTGAAGAGGGTTATCGTGGCTTATGGTGATTCGTTAACAATGCAGGAAAGCCTGGAAGAGGCCCTGAACACAATATTCGGGGAGAGTGAGGCAGGACAAGAAAAAACAAAGGAAGAGCTAATCAGCCAGGCAATGGAACATTACAATAGCGCATTGGCGTACTTAAAAGATGGTGATTTCGCAAAATACGGCGAGGAAATAGAAAACCTTGGGTCATTGTTAGAAGCCCTTCAGGACACCGTCTAAGTATTTTTTAAACATTTCTTCAATATTATTAACATGTTCTGTATAAAGTGCGGTAAAAAAGCAGAGATAGGAAATTTTTGCAGCAGCTGTTTTCTTGGCAAGGAGAGCTTATTTGAAATAAAAGACTTTTTACTGTATGTCTGTGACTGCGGTTCTTATTATGATAAGGTGTGGAGAAAAGCAGATAACGACATTATAAAAGAACAGATAGGAAAAAGGATAAAGACAAAATACAGACTCGTAAAGAAGGAGATTGCTCTAAAGAGCTATGGAAACAGGGTAGCTGCTACTATAGTCTGCTATGGAATCGTGCATGCCCATAAAAAGAAAGAGGAAAGAAAAATAACAATAACCATCAAGAAAAGAAAATGCGACACCTGTGTAAAATTATTAGGCAGGTACTATGAGGCTGTCCTGCAGATAAGAGGCGAATACAACAAGATTTTTAATAAGATTAAAAGCCGGCTGCCGAAAACAGCCAGAACAGAAAAAACAAAGCATGGCTATGATATCCGTTTTCTTAAGAAATCAGAAGCTGCCAAGATAGCAAAGGCATTAAAGGTTAGATATGAAGTAAAGAGTTCCTTCAAGTTTGTTGCTACAAAGAAGGGCAAGAAATTATACAGGAACTACTATTCTGTAAGATGAAGCTACTGTTGTATATAAATAATTATTATAAAATAATAATTGAGTTGGTAACATGGAACCGGTTGGCAGGGTCAGAATACCGAAAAAGGGCGAGATTCTGGGTATTATTGAGAGTACCCTAGGTGCGAGCAGGCTTAGGGTAAGATGCAATGACGGTAAAATGAGGATATGCAGGATACCGGGAAAGCTGAGAAAAAGGGTATGGATGCGTATTGGTGATGTTGTAATTGTTAAGCCCTGGGAGATACAAAATGATAATGGCGATGCAATATGGAGATACACTGCTGCTGAAGCTGGATGGCTTAGAAGAAAGGGCATACTAAAAAGTTTCTAAATGTTGTTATGATTGACAGAATCCGAATTCCGAAAAAAAGAATTTCCGTGCTTGTTGAAAATAAGGGAATGGTTGAAGAGGCTACAAAAACCAAAATAAAATTAAACGATGAAATAACAGTAGCTGGTGGGCCTTTAGAGATAATGGACGCAAAAAACATGATAAAGGCCATTGGCCGCGGGTTTACAGTAGATACTGCTTTAGAACTGACAGACGAAAAAAATAATTTATGTATAATACCTTTACCAGATGATAGAAAAAAATTAAAGAGGGTTAGAGCAAGAATAATTGGCACAGGGGGTAGGAGCAAGAAAAAGATAGAAAAACTGACTTTTACAAAAATTGCTGTTTATGGGAAAACTGTCAGTATAATCGGAAAGTATGAAAATGTTGATATCACAAGAGAGGCCATAGAGAAGCTTATAAGAGGTTCTCCGCACTCCACGGTGTATAGATTTATTGAAAGGTTATCAAAAAAGTTGAGTGATGTTGTATGAAGACTGCTGCTGAGCTTGCAAAAGAGCAGAAAGAGATAAGTATAAGCGAATTCTTCGAGAAGAACAAGCATCTGCTTGGTTTTGATAATCCAACAAAGGCACTGATGATGACGGTAAAGGAGGGTGTTGACAATTCCCTGGATGCAGCAGAAGAGGCGGGTATACTGCCTGATGTTAATGTCAGGATAAAAAATATATCCGATGATAAATTCCAGATTGTAATACAGGACAACGGCCCTGGTATCGTAAAGGAACAGGTACCAAGGGTATTTGGCAAGCTGCTTTACGGATCCAAGTTCCACAGGCTTAAACAGAACAGGGGCCAGCAGGGGCTTGGTATAAGCTGCTCTGTTTTATATTCACAGCTAACAACAGGTTCTCCAACCAAGGTCTGGTCAAAAATTGATAACAAAAACAAAACGCATTACTATGAACTCAACATAAACACAATCAAGAACGAGCCGGAGATATTGAAAGAGGAAGATATAAACGACGGCTTGAAAGAGCATGGAATAAAAATAGAGATGAGAACCATAGGCAGGTATAGAAAAACCATTGAAGATTACCTAAAACAGACGTCGATAGCGAATCCGTTTGCAAAGATAGTTTACAACGCGCCGGATGGTACCAGAATTACGTTTCCCAGGTCTGTTGATGCTCTGCCAAAGCCTGCCAGGGAAATGAGACCCCACCCTTACGGGGTGGAGTTTGGGGTTTTGCTTAGAATGCTAAGCAAAACCAAGAGCAAGAATCTGGCTTCGTTTCTGTCAAATGAATTCTCTTCGCTTGGTGCCCACTCATCTAATCTGATATGTAAAACAGCCAGACTGGACAGAAACCTGAAACCTGCAAAACTTACAAGAGATGAGATTGAAAAACTGCTTAATGCAATGCAGAAGGTAAAGATACAGAGGCCACCTTTGGACTGCCTCTCGCCTATAGGAGACAAGGAACTGGAAAAGAGCCTCAAGAAAGAGTACCCAGAATCTGAATTCATAACCACTGTTCAGAGGGAGCCTGAGGTCTACAGGGGCTTCCCATTCATAATAGAGTGCGCAATCGTGTACGGTGCAAAGACCGATAAGATGGATGTTATCCGGTTTGCAAACAGAGTGCCACTGCTGTACCAGGCAGGCGCATGCGCGATAACCGAGGCTGTCAGAAATGTAGAGTGGAAGCGGTACAACTTACCACAGAGTGGAAATGAGGTTTCAGCGCCGGTTCTGCTTATAGTCCATATGTGTTCCACATGGGTTCCTTTCATATCAGAGAGCAAAGAGGCAATTGCCAGCTATCCAGAAATAGTAAAGGAGATGAAGCTGGCAATACAGGATGTGGCCCGTGATGTATCAAGGTTCTTATCTGGTAAACGAAAAGTAGGTGAACAAAAGAGGAGATTGCTTCTCTTTGAAAGGTATGCACATGAAGTCGCTTCCTCTGTAGCCAAGCTAACAGGCAAGAATGAGAAGGATATAGAAAACCGACTTAAGGATTTAATTTCTAAAAGAATCAGGATAAGTGATAAGGATGAAGAGCAAAGTGAACAATAAATTAAAGGGGTTAGGTAGTGAAATAGAAGAGCAGATAGACAAGAAGCTGAACCCGAACATATCAATACCGATAAGGACCCTGTCAAATATAATATACGACAAGTCCACAGGCCAGCTTACCCTTGGGGACAAGGTATCAAAAAGGTACTTCTTCAATGTTGCGCATGCAAAGAAATTTATGCAGACGATGATGGTTGCATCTTTCTGCAATGATCTCATAGGCCAGAATATCCACGCAAGCATAAGGGACATGTTTTACAACCTTAAGAGGACATTGCCTGAAACAAGCGAGAATACCTTTGATGTTCAGAGCGAAAGCGATCCGATAATAATTGATCTTGAGGTTGCTCTGGATATCTTCAGGGAACAGCTTCATCTGACAACAGACAGAAAGGGCATAGTAGCAGGCAACGTCATAATAAAAGACAGGGGCGACAGCATTGACTGGTCTAAGCTTGGCAGCGGGGGCTGGTCAATACCCTCAACAGTAGAGGAAATAGAATTCAGTAAAGTAAATGCTGATTTCGTTCTTGTGGTTGAGAAAAATGCAGGTTTTGAACGCCTTCATGAAGATAAGTTCTGGCAAAAGCATAACTGCATATTGATAGGAACCGGCGGGCAGCCGTCGCGTGGAACCAGGTTATTAATACAAAGGCTGAACAGGGAATATAAATTACCTGTATACGTTTTCACGGACAGCGATGCATACGGGTGGTATATCTATTCGGTTATAAAGTCCGGTTCAATGAGTCTTGCCCATATCTCAGACAGGATAGCAACACCATCTGCAAAATTCATTGGACTAACCATATCAGACATATTCGAGTATGAACTGAAGAAATGTATCATCAAGGCAAGGGAGCTTGATATAAAGAGGGCGAAAGAGCTTTTGAATTACGAGTGGTTCAAGAGGCCGGAATGGCAGAAAGAGATAAACCTGATGATAAAGAAAGGTATAAAAGCCGAGATAGAGGCACTGTCACACCGTGGCCTGAAGTTCATGTCAGAAACATACCTGCCTGAAAAACTGAAGAAGAAGGCATTCCTTCCGTAACTTTCTCTGATTTAATCTTTTAAATCCTTTATTTTATAACTTTAATCGATAAAATAATAAGTATTTTGCTGCCTCGGTAGCTCAGTAGGTAGAGCAGTTGGCTGTTAAGTGCCTCAAGGCTCATCCACAGTAACCAAAAGGTCACAGGTTCGAGTCCTGTCCGAGGCGCTTAACTAAAGGGAAGGTAGCTCAGCCTGGGAGAGCACACGGCTGAAGACCGTGCTGTCGTGGGTTCAAATCCCACCCTTCCCATAATTTCTCAGCAAAACCAATCATTTTTTAAATATAAACGCCGAATAATAAGTATGGCCTTTCAATACAGATATAAGGCATTCACAATCAGCAACAAACTGTTAGGGGTTCTAAAAAGGAACAGCAGAGCCACAACCATAGTTTCTATTTTAATTATCCTAATCTTCTCGTTCTATCTGATAACAAGCAGTGTTACAGGTTATATCACATACACAGAAAACCTTGAAGCAAAGCTCAACGAAACGGAAAAAGACCTAGAAATCACAAAGGCCAGTATGGAAGCTTGCAGCAATAACCTGGCTGATACCAGAGACGACCTTAATTCATGTAATGCTGGCCTGGGTCAGAGCCAGTCACAGCTTTCAACCTGCGAAATACAAAGAAATGATTTGACAGAAGAGAACTCACAGCTTGAATCAGATATGGCAGTGTGTGATTCAGAGAGAGCAGATTACCTAAACATGTATGAAACCCGGTTAGAGGCATTTAATAACCTGGTTAGGAATTCTGTGAAAGCCATATGCTGCTCATTTAACGACATTGATTCTGGAACAACAAAAGAATGGGGAATAGCTGATAACAAGATCGTCTGTACAGGAGGCTACCAGGTTAACTGCGGTACTGGAGAAACCAACTACTAGTCCTTAATAAAAACTTTAATACCTTATCAGAGAGATATTAGATACCAGTGATTATTATGGTGAAAAAGAAAAAAATCGAAAAAGAAATGATAAAAGAGGTTATAGATTCTGTCCTAGCAGAGGACAAGGTCCTTGTATTCGAAAATATAGATCAGGTTTATGAGCCTGGATACTATGGTAAGGAATTAGAAAACAGGCTGGAATTGGCTCTTGTAGAGGCCTGTCTTTTATTGAAAAAGGGTAGGATAAGGATTATGAAAGGCACTCATCCGATGAAGTTCAAGGAATTATATGAGCATGCGTGTTCTTTTGATAAGCGTTTTCCTGAGAGATTCAGGGTCTATGAAGACCTAAGGGAAAGAGGTCTTTTAGTTAGAACAGGCTACAAGTTTGGCTGTGATTTTAGGGTTTATGAGCGTGGTGTGCAGCTGAAGAAGGGCCCGAAGGCTGCCAAGGAGCATACTAAATGGGTTGTGTTTTGCGTGCCTGAGGATTACACCTGCTCTTTCCAGGAGTTATCCAGGGCAGTGAGGCTGGCACATAACATAAGGGCAAGGATGCTGTGGGCAATAGTTGACAATGAAGGGGATTGCACATATCTACAGATAACAAGGCACAAGCCATAGATGATAGTATGCTTGTAAAGGACCTGATGAATAAGAATGTTGTCTACTGTGAACCTGATGAATCAGTAAGCCAGGCGTTGGGCCTGATGAAAAAATATAAGGTACATCAGTTGCCTATTATAAAAGACGGTGAACTGACAGGAATCTTGATATTAAACAAGATCATCACCAGGGAGATAGACCCTCTAAAAACCAAGATATCAACTTTAATGATACCTTCTCCTAGATTAAGTCCTGATGCTTCTTCAGAGGATGCAATAAAATTACTCCTGGGTTCAAACCTCAGGGCAGTTCCTGTTTTCGATTCCAAACTCAGGGGAATGATATCTGAACAGGACCTGATGAAGGCTGTTAAGGCTGAAGACAAAATAGCTGTTGAGAAGTGTTGCTATATCGAAGAGGATAGTAATATAGGAAAGGTCAAGAGCCTTATGATACACAAGAACGTATCAAGGGTTCCTGTTGTAAAGAACGGTAAGTTCATAGGGGTCATTGGCACGCTTGACCTGATAAAGGTCTTGGAAGGTAAAAGAAGATTTGAGGCACGGCACGGCAGATTAAAAGACAGTGGATACAAAGAGGGCCACAGGGCTCATATTGATAAAATTTCTGTCAGTGCTGTTATGAGAGAACCGGTTATCCTAAAAGCTGATTATAGTAGCAGCGAGGTTGTTGAATTATTAAAAGAGAATGAAGAGGTTCTGATAGAAAACGGTGCTCTTGGCCTGATAACAGCAAAGGATATACTAAGGTCAACTGTAAAGCCAAGCAGTTTTTCTTATGTCCAGATAACAGGCATAACAGATGAAGGTGCAATTGTAACTGATAAAATACATCAGGCAGCTTCAGAATTGGTACAAAGGCTTTCCAGATCAGTAGAGCTGCAGCCAATGAAGATACATATAAAGAAACACAAGAAGCTAGGGCCAAAAACCAAATATTCTTTGCATATAGAATTGCCTACCTCTCTTGGTCTGTTTGTTTCAACAAAAACACACGGGGTTGGGAAGACCTATGCTGATCTGCCTACACTTGTTCAGAAAGCTATGAATAATCTTGAGAAGGAGATAAGAAAGAAAATAGAAAAGGGTAGGAGAACAGAAAAGAGAAGGGTTTCTTCAAAAAGATTAGGAAAAGAGTAGTTTTTATAGAGCCTCTAAATTCTCTCCGCTCAGGAATTCCCTAAGCTTTAGACAGAGTTCCTCTTTTTTGATCCTTACCTGTTTCATGGAGTCACGGTCCCTCAGTGTTATACTACTGTTTTCCAATGTTTCATAATCTATTGTTATTGAGGCTGGTACTCCTATCTCGTCCATTCGTCTATACCGCCTGCCTATGCTGCCTGAATCATCATAGAATACATTGAACCCCAGGCTCTGGAGCAATTTTTTAATCTCTATTGCTTTTTCTGGTAGTTCATCTTTATTAACAAGAGGGAATACTGCTGCATCATATGGTGACAGTATTCTAGGGAATCTGAAGACATTTCTTTCTTTCTCTTCTTCGTAGGATAGCAGCAATAACGCATAGATGTTTCTGTCTACTCCAAAGCTTAATTCCAGTACATGAGGAATAAGTTTCTTTCCATCCACTGAAATAGACATATCCTGTTTTGATATCTTCTGGTGTCCGTCGAGATCGTGCGAGGTTCTGTAGTGAATGCCTGCTACCTCTTTCCATTCTAATTCTTCAAGAAAGAGCTCAACATCCCAGTGGTATTTGTTATAGAATGCCTTTTCCTCATCGTTCAATTCCTTTAAACGAAATTTGTCTCTTGGTATTTTTAATAAGTCCAGATAAAACTGCTGTACCTTTGCCATATGATAAACATAAAACTTCGGTAGTTTCAGGTCTTTGCATGCTATTTCATCTATTTTGTTGCTTTTCCTGTTCTCTTTGGTTAATATCCTAAGCTTGTAATTCTCTATTTCCTTGAAATTATTATGTTCATTGATTTTATCAGGGTCGAAAAATATTTGTAACTCTGCTTGGCTGAACTCCCTCATCCTTAGGAGCGCATTTCTCGGAGAAATCTCGTTTCTGTAAGCCCTGCCTATGATTGCAAGACCCAGAGGCAGCTTTCTTCTAAGGCACTCAAACTCTCTTCTAAAGTTAAGGTAGGCTCCCTGTGCGGTTTCCGGCAGTAAATATGCCTTCTTCTTATCAGAGCCAGTACCGACGTCAAGAGGGAACATCATGTTTAGGATGCCGGCTTCGTCCAATGTGCCCTTGCATTTAGGGCACTTTATGCCATGCTTTTTTATAAGCGCCGAAAGTTCCTTTGGTGACAGACCCTCAAAGTTCTCCTTGAGTTCTGATTCAACAATATGGTCAGCCCGTTCTGTTAAGCCGCATTTCCTGCACTTGACAATGGGATCAACAAAGCTTTCGAGATGGCCTGAGGCCTTGAAAACATTTTCCGGCATCACAAACGATGTTTCTATCTCATAAAAATTATCATCCGTCCCCAGGAAAAAGCCTCTCCAGGTATTTTCCCATTTTCTCTTTAACAGGGCTCCAAGATGCGCATAGTCATAAAAGCCTGATAAGCCTCCGTATATCTCAGAGCTTTGCCAGAAAAAACCGCGACGCTTGGCTATATCATCTATAGTGTCTGTCTTATTAACCATAATATCAATTATACTTCTTTGATTAAATATTTATGAATAGTTTTCTTTTTCGTCTTGTTAAGGTTCTGAGAAGCTTTAAAAGGTTTTATTAGATGATATCGAACCATGAGTTTTGAAGAAGAAATTAAAGGAATAATAGCTGATAAAAGGAAAGGTATTATAGGCATAAGGTCGCTTATCCAGCATCAGCATGCTAAGACTGAGCCACCTGAAGAGCTTATTTATGAAGTAAAAGACTTTATTGACAAGGAGGTATGCAAAGAGTGCGACATGCCTGACCTTCTGACTATTGTAGATCCTGATTACTACAAAAAACATAAGGATGAGCTTGTTGTCCCCCATTATGGAACATTAAGTCCTGTATTTTTCTGGCATCTTGATAAGCTGCCAACTATAGCTTTTGAGGGTATTAGGGGTGCAATATACCCCATAGACGATAAGAACAGGCATATAGATTTTATAGAGATGGACAATACTGCTTATTTTAACAATCTTAGTGAAAGAAGAAAGAAAAGACTTGGTCGTTATTATCATGAAGAGCATCCCCACAAAGACAAACCAGAATATAAGGCACATATAAAGTCCGTGGATGAATTGTATGTAGTATTTGCCAATAGAACCCTAGATAACCTTTTTGATATAAGAAAAGTAGTCAGAATCAAATAACCTATTACCTTATTTTTGGATTAACCTCGAGATTCCCATCGTGTGGATATGAAGTTATTTAAATATGGTCAATGAAGGTGATACGGGTGTGTATTCTGACAGAAACAACGTTCTGTACAAATACCTGTTCATCCTGTGTAAACAGGGAAAAATGTGCGTCTTATACAGCATGGCTGTTAAACAACGGTTTTCTTTAGAATCCAAAAGGCTTTATAAATAAAATAAACCAAATCTTATAAACCTGTAAAACAAAGTGATTCTATGTACATACTTACCAAGGAGGGTAAGAAATATCTAGAGAAGGGCTTGCCTGAGAGAAGGCTTGTTGAATTCCTGAGAAGCGGGAAGAAGACAATAGAGAAAGCCAGGCAGCTAGAGGATTTTGCAATAGCAATACAATGGGCAAAGAAAAACAACTGGGTAATGGCTGTTCAGGGCGAGATCGAGCTGATAAAAGAGCCTGAGGATTATCCAGAGGAAACTGCGCTAAAGGCTGTTTCTGATGGACGGCAGATCAATGAGAAAACTGCCTCTATACTGATTAACAGGAGATTAATTGAAAAAGAAAGAGAGGATATTGTCAAGGTAGCCAAGAAATCAGTTGGTAAGGAGATAACAAACCTTACGCCTGAATTAATAAAAACCGGCCTTTGGAAAGAGGTGAAACTAAAGCCCTACAACGTGGGGGCTGTAGGCAGGAAGGTTTATCCAGGGAAAAGACAGCCATACCTGCAGTTTGTTTCCCAGATAAAGAAAAAACTCGTTGAGCTCGGTTTCAAAGAGATGGGTGGGCCGTTAATAGAGACGGAATTCTGGAATTTCGATGCATTATACCAACCGCAGAACCATCCTGCTAGGAGCTGGGCAGCTACTTATCAGCTAAAAGAACCTAAATACGGAAGCATCGATAAGAATATTGCCAGCCGTGTTGGAAAGGCGCATGAAAAAGGCATAGCAGGAGGCAAAGGCTGGGGTTATAGATGGGATCCAAAAAAAGCAATGCAGCTTATGCCGCGTGCACACGGCACATGCCTTTCAGCAAGGACGCTTGCAGGAAAGCCGGATATCCCAGGCAAGTATTTTGCTATTGCCCGTTGCTACAGGCCTGATGTCATTGACGCTACCCACCTGATAGAATTCAACCATGCAGAGGGTATTGTTATTGATGAATCGCTCACGCTAAGAAGCCTTCTTGGAATCCTAGAGATGTTCGCAAGGGAGATCACCGGGGCAAAGAAGGTGAAATTCTTTCCTGACTACTACCCGTTCACAGAGCCGTCTGTGCAGCTATCAGCAAAGCATCCTGAAATGGGGTGGATAGAATTCGGCGGTTCCGGCATCTTCCGCGAAGAGCTAACAAAGCCGTTAGGCATTGATGCCCCTGTTATTGCATGGGGCCTTGGTATTGACAGGCTAGCAATGTTCAAGCTTGGTATAGAAGACATCCGTTACCTGTTTTCATCTGATCTGAAGTGGCTGCGTGAAACAAAGATGGTGATATAATGCCGACTGTTGAGTTTTACCTGAAGGATTTGCAAAGACTGATGAAAAAGAAAGTGACGGCCAAAGAGTTAGAAGAACTTATACTCTATGCAAAAGGTGAGGTTGAAAGCGTAGAAGGCGACCTGATAAAAGTCGATATAAAGGATACCAACCGGCCTGATTTATGGTCTGTAGAGGGCATTGCACGAGAGCTAAGAACACATATTGGTAAGGCAATACCTAAATATAAGATAAGAAAATCCAAATTCCGGATGGTTGTTGATAAAAAGGTTGAGAGGGTCCGTGCAAAGACTGTTGGTGCTGTTGTCAAGGGCCTTCACTTTGACAACTACTTCATAAAGCAGATAATACAGCTCCAGGAAAAGATACACCAGACCTACGGTGGCAACAGAAACTTTGCAGCTATAGGTGTCTATGACTTTGACAGGATAAAATTCCCAATAAGATATACTACTGTAAAGCCGGATGGTATAAAATTCGTGCCTCTGGAAGCTGAGGAAGCAATGACACCAAGGGAGATATTGAAAAAACACCCGTGCGGCCGTGACTATGGGCACTTGATAAACAAGTATCCTGAGTACCCGCTAATGATAGACAGCAAAAAAAACGTGTTGTCAATACCGCCGATAATCAATTCTTCTTACACAGGAAAGATAACCGAGAAGACAAAGAATGTGTTTATTGAAATCACTGGGCACGAGATAGATAGAATATCTGTTGCATTAAACGTGCTGGTTACTGCTCTGGCAGAGCGCGGGGGCAAGATATACAGCATGGCAATAAAATATCCTGATAAAAAGATTATCAGGCCTGATCTAAAACCGTTAAAATTCATTCTTGATCCTGATTACTGCAGGCGCGTTATTGGTATTGATATCGATAACAGGGATATAATAAAATTATTAAAAAATTCCGGGTGCAATGCCAGGCCTGGCAAAAAAATAATCGTGGAATACCCTGCCTACAGGAATGACATAATGCATCAGCGCGATATAATAGAGGATATTGCAATAGCCTATGACTACAACAAGATAAAGCCGGAGTTTCCAGAGCTGGTAACCTTAGGGGCTGCCAGTAGGCTTGAGAGTTTCTGCGATACTGTAAGAGAACTGATGGTGGGTCTTGGTTTCCAGGAAATCATGACTTTTTCCTTAACCAATGAGGATAACCTATTCAAGAAGATGGAGCTTCCTGCCCAGGCAGTATGCAAGATATCAAATCCTGTAAGCCTTAACTGGACAGTTCTCAGGAATCAGCTCTTGCCAAGTATGATAGAATTCCTTTCGAATAATCTTCATATAGATTATCCGCAGAAAATTTTTGAAATAGGCGATTCCGTAGTTCTGGACAGTAAAGAGGAAACGAAAACAAAAACAATGAAGAAGCTGTCGTGTGTGATGACAGACAACAGAACTAGCTACGAATCAATAGCCTCTTTGCTGGATGCCCTCATGGTGAATCTTGGATTAAAATATGAATTAAAAGAGGCCAGCCACAAAAGCTTTATTCCCGGAAGAGCAGCAGCTATAATAGTTAATAATAAGCCAGTAGGCATTATTGGAGAGGTCCACCCGCAGGTCCTTAATAACTGGGGGCTGGAGAAGCCTGTTGTTGGCTTTGAGCTAGATATCAATAAGATATTTGAAATGGTTAAGTAGCTTACTTCTTGATATCGGGTTTCCATTTCATCGGTTTTACATCGCGCTCTGCATCTCTTCTAAGGAAGCACTCGTGCGTCTTCTTTTCCTCGTCTGTAATCTCTTTACCGCAATAAGGACATCGCATATAATCACGAAATTCTTATTTTTATCTTGCCGCATCTGGAGCATCTGTATTTTTGTTGGAACCTTCCATTGCCTGTGTTTTCAGGTCCCAGAAACTTTTCATATTCATGAAGGCCTAGAATGCACTTAAGCGGCATCGCGTCACCTACTATCTCCTAAAGAGTGAGAACAATCTATACTGCCATGGTACTCTGAATTCCTCTCCGGCTATTCTGTGGGCAAGCCTGTTTATTTCTATACTGGCAGGGCTGTTTGGTTTGTGATGAAGTACAGGTATCTTTCTCGATATGCTCTGCTGGATACTGATATCTTCGGGTATTTCTGCCAGCAGCTCGGTATCCAGCATGCTGACTATTTCTCTTGTTCTCAGCTCATGGCCCTTTCCTGTTACCCTGTTTATAATAAGGCCTGAAACCTTTGTACCGACCTGTTCTGCTAGTTTTGCAGCTTTCAGGGCATCGGTCACGGCTGGCAGTTCAGGCGTCGTAACTAAGATCATTTCATCAGCTGCTTCTATAGAGGCCAAAGCCTCTCTACCAAGGCCAGCAGCTGCATCGATTATGACATACTCTGCGTCACCAACCAGGTCCAGCAGGGCATTAGGCAGGTCTCTTGCATCCACGCCCTTAAGGTCCTTTAATGCAATGCCTGCCGGAACAATCCTAAGGCCGCTTTCGTGTTCATATATTGCATCCTCCAGGCGTGCGTTGCCCCTTAATACGTCATGCAGGTTAGTTGGATATAGTGGAAGCCCGAGATGCAAACCAAGATTCGGTGTGGTAAGATTACTATCGAGAATTACAACATTCTTCCCAAGCTCCGCCAGCGCAATGCCAAGGTTAGCAGTCAGCATGGTCTTTCCTGCGCCGCCTTTGCCTGATGCACAGGTAATTATCTTGGTCATAACAAGATTATTTTATATTCGTAATATTTAATAGTTTTCTTCTCGACAAATGGGCGCGACGGGATTCGAACCCGCGACCCCTAGCTTTCTTCCTATCATCCTGGAATCAAATCTTCTATCCCTAAGATAGAAGGCTAGTGCTCTATCCAAGCTGAGCTACGCGCCCTCAGCCCCTTTTTCTTGTAAGAAAAAGGTCCTGGGGTTCAACTTGCAGAAAGCATTCGCTTTCTGAAGTCTCCAGAAGACGAAAGTCTTCTAGGAGAAAAGAGCCATGGAACATACTATTTATTCCATAACCCTTTGGTTAACAAGACCTTTCTCTCAGTAAGTTATTTAAATTCTGCGCCTTAATAAACCTTATTATGAGGCAAGATAAATCGCTTGTAAACATGGTCTTGCTAGTCGTAATGCTCTAAGAGCAACGATATCGTCTTCTCCCTTTATAACAGTCAAAAACAACAGGAGGAGACGAGAGTATAAAAGGTGGAAAGAATGGAAAATGGTGTATACGAGGGGCGTTGTGGCAGCTGTGCGCTTTTCAGAAAAGCTGTTGATATGTGCCTTGAGAATAGAAACGGTGATCACTGGCTTTATATAATAAAGATGAGGAGCATAGAGCCCAATACTGACGGAATAAGAATGCACGCCACAGACATTGAACGCGCAGGAGTGAGGTGCATGTATTGCAATAAAGAAATGGTCACAGCTGATACACCGGCATGCGAATCCTATGGTATTTTGCAGGATATGAAATGTTATATTTAATTAATACTAGGTATTATTTATGCACACTAGAGAAGTAGAAAAGAAATGGCAGAAGAGATGGGAGAGCAAGAATGCATTCAAACTAGGTAAAAAAAAGAAAAAATATTATGTTCTTGAGATGTTTCCTTATCCCAGCGGCAAGCTCCATATGGGGCATGTAAGGAATTATGTTATAGGCGATGCTTTTGCCAGGTTCAAGCGAATGCAGGGCTTTAGTGTTCTCTATCCCATGGGCTACGATTCATTCGGCCTGCCTGCAGAGAATGCAGCAATAAAAAGTGGTATAGACCCAAGGAAGTGGACTGAAAACAACATAAGGCATATGGAAAAACAGCAGAAATCACTTGGCCTTAGCTATGACTGGTCCAGAAAAATAGCAACATGCCAGCCTGAATATTACAAATGGAACCAGTGGATTTTCTTAAAGTTCATGGAAAAAGGTCTGGTTTACAGGAAAAAGGCATTTGTCAACTGGTGTCCCAAGTGCAGCACAGTCCTAGCTAATGAACAGGTCCATGACGGCTGCTGCTGGCGATGTTCGTCAGCTGTCCAAGAAAAAGAGCTGGAGCAATGGTTCCTTAAACTAACAGATTATGCCCAAGAACTCTTAGATGAGCTGAAGAGGCTTGATTATTGGCCTGAGCGCGTAAAGGTAATGCAGGAGAACTGGATAGGAAGAAGCGAGGGCGTAGAAGAATACTGGCAAGTAGATGGCATGGATATGAAATTATCCACATTCACGACATGGCCTCATACAACATATGGAGCAACATTTATGGTTATTGCTCCTGAGCATCCCCTAATAAAAGAGCTTGTTAAGGGAACTGAGTACGAGAAACGTGCGTCTGAGTTCATCAATAAGATTAAACAACAGAAGCTAAAAGACAGGATTGATCTGGATAAAGAAAAAGAGGGTTTCTTCACTGGCCGTTATGTTATTAATCACCTGACAGGCTGGAAAATGCCTTTGTATATAGCTAATTTTGCCATCATGGAATACGGCACAGGTATAGTCAAGTGCTGTCCTACGCATGACCAAAGGGATTTTGAGTTTGCCAAGAAGTACAAGCTGCCTTTACAGGTAGTAATCCAGCCAAGAGACCGTGAAATCAAGTCTGAGAAGATGAAGGAGGCTTATGTAGGGGATGGTGTAATGGTTAATGCAGGCGAATTTAACGGGATGAATCAGAATAAGGCAAACAAGGCTATTGCAGATTATATCGTAAAGCAGGGAAACGGCAGGTTTGCAACGTATTACAAGCTAAGGGACTGGCTGATATCAAGGCAGAGGTACTGGGGAACGCCGATTCCTGTTTTATATTGCGATAAATGCGGCATAGTTCCGGAGAAGAAACTGCCAGTGCTGTTGCCAAAGGATGTTAAGTTTACAAGCGGCAATCCATTGGAAACCTCTGAAAGCTTTAAGAAAGCCAGGTGCCCGAAGTGCAAAGGAAAGGCAAGAAGGGAAACAGACACAATGGATACGTTCTTTGACTCGTCGTGGTATTTCCTGAGATACTGCTCTCCTCATTATGATAAGCTTCCGTTTGATAAGACTGCCGCTAGGTACTGGATGCCTGTTGACCAGTACATAGGCGGCATCGAACATGCATGCATGCATCTAATATATGCAAGATTCTTTACAAAGGCGTTGCGTGACATTGGGCTGTTAAATATCAACGAGCCTTTCACAAGGCTGCTTTGCCAGGGCATGGTAATTAAGGATGGCTCAAAGATGAGCAAGAGCGTTGGCAATATAGTTACCCCTGAAGAGGTGAGCAATAAATACAATGTAGATACTGCCAGGGTCTTCATGCTATTCACAGCGCTGCCTGAAAAGGAGCTTGAATGGAGTGATGATGGTGTCCAAGGCTCTTACAGGTTCCTGAACAGGATCTACAAGCTTGTTGATAACAAAATAAGCCTTAAACCTGCTAAGAAGCTCTCTCTTATCGACGAATTCATGCTTGGGAATTGCCACAGAACCATAAAAGAAGTTACAGAAAAGATAGAGAGATTCGAATTAAACCTTGCTTTGAGCAGCATCATGGGGCTTGTTGATGAGCTCTATAAATACAAGAGGCTTGTAAAAAGCCTGGAGAGTAAAAAGGTTTTCGGTGAGTGCGTCAGAAATCTTATACTCCTCTTATCGCCGTTTGCGCCACATCTGGCAGAAGAACTCTGGAGCAAGCTTGGTAAGAAGGGATTTGTTTCGCTGGAACAGTGGCCTGATTATGACAAAAGATTTGTTAGCAGTGAGTTGTACTTAAAGGAAAAATTACTGGAAACGGTACTAAAAGATGTGGGAGAGATAAAAAAACTTTCTGAAATAAAACCCAAGAGGATTCATATATTCATCGCAGCTCCATGGAAGCATAAGGCATATGAGCTTGCTAGGCAGTCCAAGGACAAACTAATAGAAAGGGCAATGGAGGTAAAGGAAATAAAGAATAACAGCGAAATGGCTGTAAAATACCTGAAATACCTGATGAAGGAATTTGAATTTCCCGGCATCCTAAATCATAAGGAGGAACTGAAGATGTTCAAAGATATTAAGAAATTCCTGGAAAAAAAAACCAGTTGCAGGATAATCGTAACAGATGAGCAGAAGTCTGACAAGCTAAAGGCAAAACAGTCAAAACCAATGAAGCCTGCACTCTATCTTGAGTGACTTTTAGGGGGTTTACCTTCCCATGATCCAGAGTATTTATATTCTATAGGTGTATTACCCAAGAGTTCTGATACATCTCTTTTAAGAGAAAATGTATTGGGATTTTCAGTTAGAATAAGAATATCACTATTATATTGTTTTTCGTTATTAGGTTGGGAATCACTTGAATCAAAAAAAAGGCCATATCCTCTTCTTTCCATGTCTTCATAGAAGTTTTTTAGTGTTTTTTTATTTGCTTCTGTGATGGCATAGCTTAGAAGAATCCTCTGGGCAACCAACATACTAATCAAAACCTATCAAGGCTCTTGGCCAATGCCTCTCTCTCGGCATCCTGTTTCTTGACCTTTTCAAACATCGCGTCGAATACGTCATCTATTCTTTTCATTTTGCTCTGCAGAATAAGGTTTTCTTTTCTCAGCTCAAGAATAGTACACCACAGCTGGGCAATCTTTACATCGTCTGCGTTTCTGTAAGATCCCCTGTGTTTTGCGGTCTTTCTAAGTATCTCATTCAGCCTTTCTTCGTCTTCTGTTGACATGTACTGCTTCCAGTCTTTTTTCGCGTTGAAAAACACTCAACCACCTTACCTACTAGTGAGTGACAAATCTTTAAAAACCTTATGCCTAGGGGAATTTGTAATGCTTATGTAATTGGTTTCCCAATAAACATAAAAAGCTTCAGCAAAAGAATGAGAAAGTGGTATAATGGAAAAAGGGGATTTTATAAAAATAGATTATATTGGCAGGCTGGAAAACGGCGAGATATTCGACCTGACTGATGAAGAAACAGCAAAAAAGGAAAAGGTACATAACCCGAAGGTAAAGTACAGGCCTGTTCCTGTGATAGTCGGTGCTGGTTTTGTAATAAAGGGGCTGGAGAAGGCATTGTCAGAGATGAAATTAGATGAAAGAAAGACAGTAGAGATAAAGGCGGAAGACGGGTTCGGGATGAGGGATCCCAAGCTGGTCAAGGTCGTGCCAAAGAATGCATTCAAGGGAGAGTTCGAGCCCAGGCAGGGCCTTGTTGTTGATTTCTCCGGGGTAAAGGGAAGGATCCAGTCCGTAAGCGCTGGCAGGGTCATGGTTGATTTCAACAATCCGCTTGCTGGAAAGAATCTGAAATATGAATTAGAGATAAAGGAAAAGATTGAGGATCCGGTAAAACAGTCTGAAGCTATATTTGAATTCTTTGGCATAGAGGCTTCTGTTGAGATAGCTAAGGGCGTGGCTGATATAGAGGCAAGAGAAATGCCAGAAGAATTGAAGAAAAAGATCAGCTCTTTTATATTGGATTACATCAAAGGTGTGACTAAGGTAAGATTTATATCAACTTACAAAAAATAAAATTTCTTTTTTAGCTCTTCAGAACAACAGGCTTGTAATACCATGTTGTATATTTGCACCTTGGACATGCTGTAGGTATCTTGTCCTTCCTTGTTTCCCATACATGCCCGCAGTTAGAACACCTTAGTTTCATATTATTACTACTACTATTATATATTTAAAGCCGTTTGGTCCAGGAGATATATCATGTCTGCGGCTTTATACTACTACTATTATCTAGTAATAAATTAGCTTTAAATATTTTATTGTGATAGTCTAGAAATAATCAGGTGTGGTAAATGGGTGTTTTGGAGTCTAAGAAGGTTGGTCATGGTCCTGCAGACGAGGAATTAAGAAAACTGCTTGAATCCAGAAAAGCCAACATAAAAGTTGTTGGTGCTGGTGGAGCAGGAGGAAACACTGTTTCTAGATTGATGCAGATAGGTATAATTGGGGCAGAATCGATTGCCATAAACACAGATGCCCAGGATTTGCTTTATACAGATGCTGATGCCAAGGTGCTTATCGGTAAGGAGATTACAGGCGGCCTTGGGGCAGGAGCTGACCCGAAGGTTGGAGAAGAGGCAGCCAAAGAAAGCAGGAATGATATTAAAAAGATCCTTGAAGGGTCTGACATGCTATTTATTACTTGCGGTCTAGGAGGAGGCACCGGTACCGGATCCTCATCCATAATAGCTGACATAGCAAAGAAGATGGGAGCCCTAACCGTAGGTGTTGTTACTCTGCCGTTCACCATGGAGGGAAAGCAGAGGATGGACAACGCCAAGGCTGGTTTAGAAAAATTAGAAAACATAGTTGACACCCTGATAATAATACCAAACGACAAATTGTTAGAAATAGTGCCGGATGTTTCATTGTCAACAGCCTTCAAGGTTGCAGATGAGATACTGGTGAATTCTGTCAAGGGTATAACAGAACTTGTAACAAGGCCTGGTTTGGTTAACCTGGACTTTGCTGACATAAGAGCAGTGATGGACGGCGGTGGCCTGGCAATGATAGGCATGGGAGACTCTGACGGAGAGAACAGGGCTGTAGAAGCAGTTGAAAGGGCTTTGAATAATCCGCTGCTTGATGTAGATGTAAACGATGCAAAGGGCGCACTGATCAATGTCTCTGGTGGCGTAGATGTAACCATAAAGGAATGCCAGGAGATTGTCGAGGCAGTTGCTGCAAGGCTTAATACTGATGCAAAAATAATATGGGGGGCCCAGATAATCAAGGAACTCGGTGACTCCATAAGAACAATGCTTATAATAACAGGTGTTAATTCTCCACAGATATTCGGGCCTGAGAAGACATTCTCCAAGGAGAGGAAGAAAGAAATAGAGAAGGTCCTTGGTATAGACTTCGTCGAGTGAATACAGCGTTAAAACTGAAATCTAATTATTTAAATACGTTGTTTCTAATTATTCTCATGGCCTTGAGAAATCTTATTGAGAGAATAAAAAGGGTTTTACTTGTCTCAACTAAGCCGGACAGGGAAGAATTCAAGCAGAGCGTAAAGATAACAGGCATGGGTATATTGATAATAGGGACAGTAGGCTTTGTGATATTCATACTGATACAGCTGCTTGGTGGTCTGTGATGATTGCGACCATAAGAACCACAACCGGAAGAGAAAACGTTGTCATAGAGAGCATAATAGCCAGGATAAAGACAAGGAAGCTTCCCATAAAGTCTTTATTCCATCCTGAAGAGTTTCGCGGTTACGTATTCATAGAAGGGGATATAAACGATATAGAGGCCACCATCAAGGGAATACCACATATAAGAGGCCTTATAAACAAGGATGTTTCCTTATCAGAGCTTGAGAGATTCCTAATAGAAGAAAAGAGGGAAGTGAAGGTAGAAGTTGGTGACATTATTGAGGTCATAGGAGGCCCGTTCAAGGGAGAGAAGGGCAAGATTACCAGGGTGGACAACACCAAAAACGAGGTTGTGGTAGAATTCCTTGAAGCTGCCATACCCATACCGGTTACAATCTCAATAAATTCTGTTAGGATATACGAAAAGAAGAAATAATTAGAAATTAATAGTTTGTTTCTAAGTAAGATTATGCAGGACCTGATTGAGAAAATAATGGAATCCAGCAACCTGGAAAAAAGCAAGATAGAAGAAAAAATCGAGGAAAAGAAGAAAGAACTGCCGGATATATCTGAAGAGGGTATAGTAAGGCTGGTTGCCAAGGAGCTGGGAGTTGACCTCCTAAGGCCTGAACCAAAAGAACTCAAGATTAAGAATATAGTTCCTAATATGAGGAACATAACATTCATCGCAAAGGTTACAGGCACCCAGCCTGTAAGAGAGTTTAATTCCGGAGGCAATACCGGTCGGGTTCAGAACATTATCCTTGAGGATGAAACTGGAAAAATACGGCTGTCGCTCTGGAATGAAGAGGTAGACAAATTCAAACTAAACCCTGGTGATGTTATAAAGATTGAAAACAGCAGAACAAAAAAAGATAATCTTGGGAACTCGGAAGCTAGAATAAGCTACAGCGGAAATATAGTAAAATCCGATGCAACCATAGAGCTGAAACCAGCAAAGGATTCTTTTATCGGCCTGGAAGAAGGTGATGATGTTCTTCTAGATGCTACTGTTATCCATATATTTGAAAGACCCATGGTTTATTATTTCTGCCCTATGTGCAGGTCAAGGGTAATTAATAACACCTGCTCTCTGCACGGAAACGTTGAGCCTAACAAGATATTGATAATGTCAGGCATCCTTGATGATGGGAACACTACAATGAACGCGGTATTTTTCGGGGATAGTGCAAAGAGCCTCGCAGGGAAAGATGTAGAAGAAGTAGAAGAAGAGCTAAAGATCAAGCCTGTAGAAAGTTTTATAAAGGATCTTGACATATTAACAAAGAAATTTAAGATAGACGGGACTACACGAATAAACCAATTAAGCAATGACCTGGAAATAAGGATAAAAAAGATTGAAAGGAGTGGATGATATGGCAAAGGAAACTGTTGAAGCCCTTGTTACTGGTGGCAAAGCAAGCGCTGCTCCTCCTCTTGGGCCTGCTCTTGGTCCGTTGGGCGTTAACATAGGCGACGTAATCAATAAAATAAACGAGAAGACCAAGGCATTCAATGGCATGGAGGTTCCTGTCAAGGTCATAGTTGACAGCGAGACAAAGAAATTCACAATTGTAGTAGGCACACCGCCTGTTACCTCAATGCTGAAGAGCGAGATGAAGGTAAAAAAGCTTGCAAAGATAACAGAAGAGGGTAAAGAATTGCCGGGTGACCTGCCTCTGGATAAGGTCATCAGCATAGCAAAGGCAAAAGACTCGCTAAGTGGCGACATGAAGGCCAAGGTAAAGCAGGTCTTGGGTACGTGCCTAAGCTCCGGCGTTACTGTAGACGGCAAGAACCCGAAGGACGTTCAAAAAGAGATAGACGAAGGAAAAATCAAGATAGAATAGTCTCTTTTTGGCAACCTTTAAGAACTTTTCGGTGCTTTATAACTGCTTAGTGGTAATATGTTTTTAAACAAGGCCCTGCCTATACTGTATATAATCGTATTAGGCATGATTCTGATAGAATTATTGGAATTCTGGGGGCTTGCTGTAATACTCATGCTTTTTTTGATAATAACCCTTGTTCAGAAGATCTATGTAGAAACCAAGGTACGTGATACAGAAAAGACAAGAAAGAACATGATTGACCTGGTAACAGAGAAACTGGACATCTTCTCTAACCGTATCGGGGATATAGGTTACAACCTTGATAAGCACGTGTATGCACTGGAAAACAGGATAAATGAGGTCAGGCATTCGTATGAAGTAGAGATGGATAGTAATTACAGGGAGCTTGCAAAAAAAATATTCGACATAGAAAACAGGCTAAACGAGGTCAAGAAGACGCTTGGTGCAGCTTTTGGTTCTCTGGATGAGAGGGTAAGGAAGTTCGAAAAGGAAGAAGAGTGGAGTGGCTAAGTGATTTTAATGATGCAGAGATACAGTAATTCTCTTGGAAGGGCCAAAGCTGAATCGATGCGAATCTATTCTGATTTGGCTGAAAAGGCTAGAGATCAATTGATAGAGGATATAAGAAACGCTATAAGAGGCTTGTCTTATAACGGGCAACTAGAAATAGAAACCATCTGGGAAGGGTCCCTAAAAACAAGTAAATATTACATTGAGGGTAATAAAATATTCAGACAGGACGAATTATATGAAAAATCTAAGCCAAAAAGATGGAGTGACCCGGTAGAGATAAGTGCTGAAGATATACCTCTAGAGAAAATTGATATGAGGAGAGTTCCGCACGACCTTATAAAATTGGGGTATAAAATAGAAACGGCACAAAAGGAGCAACCAAAAATTGATGCGAAATAATCTTTTTATACTTTTCACTGTTAATTAGTTAGATACCCGCTTACTGCGATAAATTCTATAGCAGGAGGGTCTTTTATGGAAACAAAAGGAATTGATGAAGCTATCAGTGAGATTAGCCAACAGAAGAGAAAATTTGTCCAGGGCTTTGACTTGATTATAAACTTAAAGAGCATTGATCTGAAGAAGCCGGAAAACAAGTTTTCAAAGAACATGGTACTGCCTCACGGCCGTGGTAAAGATATAGAAGTTGCTGTAATATCTGATTCTATTCCAGGTGCTCTTACCAAAAGTGATATAGAAGGGCTTGGGAAGGACAAGGCAAAGGTAAAGGATGTTATTAGAAAATATGAGTTCTTCCTGTGCGAGGCACCGCTCATGCCACTTGTTGGTAAGGTTCTAGGGCGTTATCTAGGCCCGAAGAATAAAATGCCTGTTATACTGCCTCCTGGTGCAGACGCTGATAAAATGACCGGAGAGCTAAAAAAATCAGTCAGGATAGGTATACGGGATTCCCCGACTATTCATGTTTTTGTTGGCAGGGAGGATATGGATCCTGCTCATGTAAAGGAAAATATAGAAAAGGTTATTGGAGAGGTGAAAAAATCATTGCCAGCCAAGGTACAGATAAAGAATATCTATCTAAAGCTGACAATGAGCAAGCCTGTAAAAATCGGGTGATAGCATGCTGAGAGATGAAAAACCAAAGCTTGTTGAGGAACTTAAAGGACTTATCAATACTTATTCGGTTGTAGGGCTCCTGAACATGCACTCGATGCCTGCAAAGCAGCTGCAACAGATAAAAACTGATCTGAAGGGCGTAGCAACAATAAAGATGAGCAAGAAGAACCTGATAAAAAAGGCGTTAGAAGGTTCGGAGAAGAACGTAAAGACACTAGAGGAAAAGATAGTTGGAGAGCCTGCAATGATATTTTCAAATGAAGACCCGTTCCGTCTTTTTAAGATACTGAAAGAAAACAGATCAAGCGCCCCTGCCAGGCTAGGTGATATAGCTCCTCATGATATAATTATTCCCAAGGGCTCTACTGGCCTGCCTCCTGGTCCGGCTATATCGACACTGCAGAAAATTGGTCTGAAAACCACTGTTGATAAGGGAAAGATAGCAGTAGCTGCTGACAAGGTTGTTGTTAAAGCAGGTGAGGCAGTAAAGGAGGATGCTGTAAACGCACTAAATCTTTTGAAAATAGAGCCTATGGAAATAGGCCTAGACCTTGTTTCTGCATGGCAGGATGAAAAGATATATGATAAGGGTGTACTGGATATAGATGCTGATGAATTTCTCAATAACCTCAGCCTTGCTGTTCATCAGATGATAAATATTTCGTTGAATACAGGCTACCTTGTGCCTGAAACAGCAAAGATGGCTCTGCAGAAGGCATTCATAGAGGCAAAGGAATTAGCGCTAACTGCAAACATACTTGATAAAGATATCATAGGTGAACTGTTATTAAAGGCGATTTCAGAGGCCAAAGCATTAGATGCTTTAGTGCCCGAAACTAAGGAGGAAAGGCCTGAAGAAGAAAAGCCCAAGGGGGGAGAAAATAATAGTTCCGATAAAAAAGAGGTGGAAAAATGAATCTAGTATATGGTGCGCTTCTCTTACATTCTGCCGGAAAGGAAATAAACGAAGAGTCAATAAAAAAGATAGCAGAAGCTACTGGTGAGAAAGTAGAAGAATCCCAGGTCAAAGCACTTATTGCTGCACTGGATGGTGTGAACATAGAAGATGTTATAAGCAAGGCAGCAATGCCTGTTGCCGTACCTGCAGCAGCACCTGCAGCAGAAGAGAAGAAGGAAGAGAAGCCAGAAGAAAAGGAAAAGAAAGCAGAAGAAGCAGCTGAAGGATTAGGTGCTCTTTTCGGATGATTTTTTGGATTTTTGCCTGTTTTTATCAAATAATTAGATGTTAGAATCTATTTTATTCTAGAACAGCCCTTATTCTTCGCACGCCTGCAGACACTGCTTCCTCTTTGATAATCCTGAATTTTCCAAGCTCTTTAGTGTTTTTAACATGCGGACCTGAGCATATCTCCTTGGAGAAATCACCTATTGTATAGACAGAGACGTGTTCTCCGTATTTAGATTCGAAGAAACCGAGCGCACCCTGGTTTTTTGCAGCTTCAGGCGTCATCTCATCGCAACTAACATCAAGGCCGGATTCAATAATCTTATTTACAAGCTCTTCCACCTTTTTTAGCTGTTCTTTGGTCATCTTTTCTTTATGCGAGAAATCAAACCTTAGGCGCTCAGCAGTTATGTTGCTTCCCCTCTGCTTTACATGGGGTCCGAGAACAATTCTTAATGCCTCATGCAACAGGTGCGTTGCTGTATGGTATTTTACTGCTGTATTGCTGTGATCAGCAAGTCCGCTCTTGAATATGCCTTCTGTGCTCTTCCTGCTAAGCTCCTGGTGTTTTTCAAATTCATTTTCAAATTCTTTTTTGTCCACTGTCCAGCCCTTTTCTTTTGCAAGCTCCTCTGTCATCTCGATTGGAAAACCATATGACTGGAAAAGGAGGAAGGCGTCTCTGCCGCTTATAATCTTATTTTTTGGTGCAAGCCTGCTGAAATGCTTCATTCCCTTGTCAAGTGTTTTTCTGAATCTCTCTTCTTCTTTTTCTATTTCGTCTATTATGAAATCCCTGTGCTTCTTAAGCTCAGGATAATGAGAATACATTTCAATTATCAAGCCTGCTAGCTGGGTTATGCCATCCTTCATGCCCAATAGCATGGAATGTCTTATTGATCTTCTGAGCAGCCTTCTTACTATATAGCCATGGCCGAGGTTTGATGGGGTTATTGCCCTGTCGTCTCCGAGGACAAAAACAACAGCACGCATATGATCTGCAATTATCCTTTCTGATTTTGTATCTTCGTTTTCCGATAACTCCCTTATCTTCTTTATTATTGGCAGGAATAGCTCTGTTTCATATACGCTTTCTTTTTTCTGCAGAACTGCTGTTGTGCGCTCAAGTCCCATTCCTGTATCAACGTTCTTCTGCTTCAGCAGCTCGTATCGTCCATCCTTTGTCTTGTTGTATTCCATGAACACGTCATTCCATATCTCGAAATACTTACCGCAGTTGCAGCCAGGTTTGCAGTTTTTTGAGCATTTTTTCTTTCCTATATCAAAAAACATTTCTGTGCACGGCCCGCACGGACCTGTCAGGCCTGATGGTCCCCACCAGTTGTCTTTTTTTGGATTGTAAAACAGCCTTTCTTTAGGCACGCCGAGCTTCATCCATGCCTTTGCTGACTCCTCATCTTTCGGGGCGTCGCTGTCGCCGGCAAAAACAGTTACGTTTATCCTTTCTTTGTCAAGGCCCAGGCCTTTTGTCATGAACTCAAGGCTCCATTCTATTGCCTCTTTCTTGAAATAATCACCAAAGCTCCAGTTTCCAAGCATCTCGAAGAACGTATTGTGGAAAGGGTCGCCAACATCGTTTATGTCGTCTGTACGCAGGCATTTCTGCACATCAACAATTCTTTTTCCAAGCGGGTGTTTCTGGCCAAGCAAGAAAGGCACAAGCGGGTGCATGCCAGCTGTTGTAAACAAGACTGTTGGATCGTTCTCAGGAATAAGCGAGTATGATGGTATAAATTTGTGATCCTTTTCCTCAAAAAATTTTATATATTTCCTCTTCAGCTCTTCAGCTTCCATAGTAGAAATTATAGAATAGGATATTTTAAAAGCATTGATAAGATGGTTAGGAAGTAACATTGCCTGTGGTATTGCCGGTGGTGTTGCCTGTTATCTCTTCGTAGCCGCATTCAAGCGGTGTTATTAGCAGGATATTACAGAGGCTATCAAATATGTTGCCTCTGGTTACATTTGTTATTTCCTCTTCGCCGTAAGGGCCTGTTACAACAGCATAGGTCTCGTTGCCTGGTATTTTTTCAACTATAAGCTGGATTTGATTATCGTTGGTTCTTAGATAATCAGGAAGGTTGTCTACATAAGAGATTATACCTGGATCAGGGTTATACACTTTCATTATTGTAAATCCTACTCTCAGATATTCATTCTCTATGGCTGGGTCCAGCTCCCCTTCTATTACAAACTCTTTCAGCTCGTTTGTTTCTTCCGGTGGGGTTATGGCGCTTGTAAATACATATGCAATACTTGACATGAAGAATATGGAGGCTACGAGCAGCACGCCTATTCTCTGTTTTGTTATCTTTTTCATTTTTCTCCCATGATGTAGTTATATGCTGATATGGCTGCTATTGCGCCATCAGCTGCTGCTGTTATGTTCTGCTTCAGTTGATTACTACTAATATCGCCGGCTGCAAAAACTCCAGGCACGTTGGTCTCTCTCTTCTCGCTTATAATTATGAATCCTTCCTTATCAAGCGTTACTCCGAGGTCTTTTATCAGGTTTGTTGCAGGAACAGACCCTATCTCCATGAATACGCCATTAACAGGCAGGGTAGATATTTCATTGGTTTTAACGTTTCTTATCTTGACTGAGTTTACAAAATCCTTTCCGATAATCTCTTCAATAACAGAGTCCCATATCATTTTTATACTGCTTTTGAACAGCCTGTCCTGTAATATTTTCTCAGCTCTCAGCTGATCTCTTCTATGGATTATGTAAACGTTCTTTGCCATACCCTCCATGAAAAGGGCCCCTTTTACAGCAGAATCGCCGCCGCCAATGATGGCAATATCCTTGTTCTTGAACAGAGGCCCGTCACATACTACGCAATATGATACGCCCTTGCCTAAAAACTTTTCTTCTCCAGGAACATTGGCTTTTCTGTATTTAAGGCCTGTGGCAAGGATGACTGCCTTGGCTTCGTAATCAGACCTGGCTCTTACAAGAAAGTGGCTGTTCTTTTTGAGGATAACAATAACCTTATCCTTTTTTATTTCACAGCCATGGTCAATGACCTGTTTTTTCATTTTGTCTATTAGGTCCTTGCCTGTTATGCTATCAAAGCCTGGATAATTCTCTAGCATGGGGGTTATTTCCAGGTTGGAGAGCTGTGATGGGTTATCTAGAACCAGGGTATTCATACCCTGCCGCCTGGCGAATATAGCTGCTGTTAGCCCTGCTGGTCCTGAACCAATTATTATCAGATCGTACATTAGTATCATCTGTATGATTAATTTTTAAAAGATTAAACAGGCAGCCAAAGTAATAAAAGGTTTTGTCCTTTGGAGGGGGAATAATTAGATCTTAAAATAGCCCTGGTAGGATTCGAACCTACGTCACGAGGTCCAGAGCCTCGTATCCTTGACCATTTTCCAGATAATCTAGACCACAGGGCTTTATAAGAAATAGAATGAATTAAACACTTAAATCTTTCAGTAGCTTGTTTCCCTTCCTTGTTATTATGAAACATGTAGAACCAAGCGGGTTTATAGCCCTTATCAGATTCTTTTCAATCAGATTCTGAGTAGCAGAGTCTACAATGCCTGTGCTGTCAGGGCTGTTCAGGGTGTTTTTTAGCTCGATTTTTGTAGTTAACTTGGCTTCTCCTATTTTCTTCAATATCCTTTCTTCTGTTTTTGTTATGTCCATTGTACTTACCTAGGTATTTAATAATCTATGAAGAAATAAATAAATTACGATAGATATAAAAGAGTTAGAAAATAAGTTTGAGATGAGAAAAATGCCAATAATCGGTCTGAATCTGAGATCAGTCAAAGCAAGTGTAAATGAGGTCAACAGCGGAAAGAGTGTGGACATCAAGTCATCTCCGGTAATAGAAAAGATAGTAAAGAAGAGCATAAATCTGCCAGGCGTAAATGAAATCCTATCAATAGGCTTTAAATTTACTACACATTATGAGCCTAAGGTCGGGGAAATATTCTTTGAGGGCGATGTTCTTTACAGTTCAGGAAATATAAAAGATGTGTTGAAGAAATGGGAAAAGGATAAAAAAATGGATGATAACATGGCTCTGGAGGTCCTGAATGCCATATTCAGAAGGTGTCTTACAAAGGGTATAGACATTGCGGCTGAGTTGGGACTGCCTCCGCCGATAAGGTTTCCGGTTGTAAAGCCAAAGGAACAGGATGAATACATAGGATGACGTAATGCAATTGTAATGCCTATTTGTAGATTCTTTAGAATAAAGCTATGGTACTGCCTCAGCCTCTAAGGTCGTCTAGTATATCTCTGCTTATTTTCTTTTCTTCGAGCTTTTCGTCCAGCAAATCAATCCTTTCCCTTACGTCTTCAATGCTCCTCTTCAGTTCGAATATATCATCGTTCTTGATTGAAGAGATTTCCCTATTTATTGAATCTATTACGTCCTTCTGTTTTGTGAATTTCTCGCTTATTATACTTGCAAATTCCCTTAGAAACTCACTTATTTCCAGCTCTCTTTTTTCGGCAGTTGTCAATTCTTCGTACATTATAATGATAAGCTGAAAAAGTTTTAATAGGCGTAGCATTTTTGGCCATGAAAACATTTAAATAGGGGGAAAAACAACTTATACAAAGGAGGGAACTGAAATGAAAATAAAAGGACAAGCAGCCATGGAGTACCTCATGACATACGGCTGGGCTATAATTATTATAATTGTGGCTGTAGCTGCTCTTTATGCCATGGGTGTATTCAATCTAGGAGGGAGTACAGTACCTTGTTCACCGTGTTTCAGCTACTTTGCATTCATAGACTACGCTAACGATACACTTAAAATCAGAAACGGGGCTTACGATATTCAGTCCATGACTATCGATACAGGAACACTGAGTACATCAACACCAAGCCCAGGTAACGATATAACCGTTACAGGGTTAGCAGGAACAGGTGACTTGACCCTTACAATAACATACAACCTTACATCTTCTGGTTTGGTCCACACGGATTCAGCAACCATACACAGGGGATAAAAGGCTGCATAGATAGGTAATGTGTTTTATTTATTGAATTTTTTCTTATTCTTTTTTACTTTTAGAACATAGTACCGAACATACTTATAAGAACAGTTTTTGAAAGGAAGTATATTCCTAAGCCTAGGAAAAGCAATATGGGAATGAATTTCAGCCCTGATCTCTCTGAACCCTCCTGCACCAGGCCTATGAGCATACCACCGAAAATAGATGTGATTAGAATAGCCAAGATAGAGTAGAGATTCAGGAATTCTGAATCAATTTCAGTGCTACTGAAGCTGATAAACGGGGCGTTGCCAGGAATGTTTTCTGTATCCATTCCCCCTGTTATCTCCCCCATGCTTGTGACAAGAAACCCTGATACCGAGTATAAGAGCGGTGCGCCTATTCCAGCCGCGAAGAAGATAAATATAACGTACATCATAACTATGGCGCTAACCTCTTTTCTCATGGTTTTTGTCTGCCTTATATCCTCTGCAAGGCTATCCAACAGGCTTGGAAGATTTCCGCCTTTTAGGAGTCCTTCTGCTAGCAGGTCCATGCTTCTTCTCAGGGCATTTGAATTGAATTTATCAACCAGCCTTTTGAGTGCGGTTTCTGCTGATTCTCCTGATATGGTCTCTTTTGCTGCCTGTTTGATTTCTGTCTCCAGTTGACCGAATTCAGGTCTTGCTGAGAGCAGCAAGGCCTTATCAATGGTGAAACCTGAACGAATATTGGATGAAAGGAGCCTTAAGAAATCAGGAATTATGTCTTCTACAAACTTTGTTCTGCTGTCAGTCTTTATGATCAAAACAGAGTGAATCAGAATCCCAAATAAAATAAAAATAACTAAAAAAACCGGCAGAACAAGGCTGCTGGCTATTATGCCTAAAAAATACAGAACAAGACTTATTAAACCAAATATAATGCCGTAAAAGACGAAAATACCGACAAATTTCTCAGCTGGCATGGATACCTTTGAATATATCAAATACCTCTTGATCCATCCCTTGTAGGAGGATGGTGCAAACCTGTACAATCTGTTATAAATTCTATACCTCAATGGAAGGCCTCCTGTTCTTTATTATTCCGATGAAAGAAAACTGGAATACAATCAAAATAAGCAAGAGTAAAAAGAATATTGTTCTTGTTATAGGGAACCCTGAAAATGAGGATATTATAATAAGAAAGGTAGTACCGAGCGAGGGTATGACCACGGCAAGCATCATGTACATCATTGCCATTGGGTTAAGCTGTGATCCGTATTTACGTATTGCTATTCTCTGTTCACTTGAAACATTATTAACAATGCTCTCAAGAGTGCTTCCTAGATCGGTACCTGACCTCATGGAATTGGTTATCTGCCATATCGCCCTTCTGAAATGAAGAGACGGATTCTTTAATGCAAGTTCTTCCAGGGCAGTGTCTTCAGGCATACCAGTCGAGATTTTTTTGGTGCATATGGCAATTTCATCGGAGAGGGCACCATAGTTCTGTTTAGCGACGGAAACAAGCGAATCAAACAAAGAAACTCCTGATTTCACCTGTATGGTCAGGTGCCTTAAGCCATACAGAATATTTTTTTCCAGTTCTTTAACCTTTCTTGTAATCATAAGTTTCGGGTAAAGAAGTACATAAATAAAAGCTAGCAGGGAGACGCTGATAGCAGTTAGAAAAGATATGAATAAGAAATTAAGTTCAAGTATCTTCCCAAGGGTAAGGAATGATATTAATAAAAGGAAAAACCAGAAAATTGATGTGATGAAGGCAACAGAGGCATACTCTCTTGCATCAATATCTATTTCAGCCTGTTTTAAGTACATATTAAGGGATGAGTGTTTTACTATCTTGTCCCCTATTCTTGTGAATCTTCTAGCTAACCTAAATATCTTTTCTAGAGGAAATGGAACAAAGGGAATTTTCTTCAATTTCATATGCTCTCCAAATAGTATTTTGGGATAATTTCATCCGCATTCTTTTTGTTTTTTATGAGTTTCAGAACATTTTCAGGATCCTGATAATATTCGGAGATAACAAAACCGACGCCGTTTACAGTATTAACCTTGTTCCTAACAAGCCAGTCGAGTATGACCTGCTTTGCTTTCAGGTCTTTCTGGATTTCAATTTCTGTCATCCCGCCATAAGACTTCAGCTTTTCCATCAGCTTGATGCTCTCTTTATATTTTATTATTTCGTCTTTCAATGGGTCCCATTTGAAAAGAACCCTTAACTCTTCTTTAGCCTTTTCCTCACCTGTCGCTATGGTTGGGAGCATTTCCACTACCTCGTAGATTCTTCTTATGCCTTTTCTCCTGTCTCTGAACATGACTATCAGTAAATCTAATGATTCCAGGAGCGGCTCTGGCACGGATATCGGTGCGTTTACAAGCCTTCTGAATGTTTGTTCCGCAGTATCTGCATGCAGTGTAGAATAGACGCTATGGCCGGTGTGCATTGCTTCAAAAAGAACTTCTGCTTCTTCTGCTCTTCTTATTTCGCCTACAACTATCCTGTCAGGCCTCATTCTAAGGCTGTTTACCAAAAGGTCTAGCATACCTATCCCGCCCTTTCCTTCTGGATTTGGTTCTCTTGTTGTCAGTGGTACCCAGTGCAAGAAATCAGGCAGATTTACTTCTCGCGTGTCTTCTATGCTTATTATACGCTGATTTGGCGGTATGAAAGGCATTAGTGTGTTGAGAAAGGAGGTTTTGCCAGTTGCAGTGCCGCCAGAAACTATCATGTTCATCTCAAATTCAATAGCCAGCCAGAGCAGTGCTGTTATTTGTGATGATGTTGTTTTGTGTTCAATTAGATCGGTAATGGTCCACGGCTTCCTTCTAAACATTCTTATTGATATAGTATTACCTACAGTGGAGATTGGAAAAAGTGTTGCATTAACCCTGTCACCGCTGATTAGGTGTGCATCAAGCAGAGGGTGCATGGTTGTTATCTGTCTTCCAACCTTTCTTCCTATGGATGATGCATAGTTTAAGATGTTGGCTTCGCTGTCAATGGTAATGTTTGTCTTAAGCCAGCCGTATTGTTTATGATAAACCCATACAGGGCTTTTTGATGAATTGACAACTATTTCCTCAAGCCTACCATCTGCCAATAACATTTCAATGTTTCCTAATCCAAGCATCTCGTGAACCAAAGAGGTTGCTAAAAAGTTCTCTTCTAGCTCAGTTATTCCGAAGAGCTTTTCTCTTATAATTTTAACCCCACGTGAGTATAACTTCGCTTTCATTTCTTCTAGGGCCTGTGGATCCAATAATTCATGTGTATTGATTTGTAATTTATTGATGATTTCTTCCTTTGCTTCATCAAGCAGCGCAAGCGTCCCTTCCTCCAGTTTTGGCATTTTTACAAAGTATATGGGAACAAAATCATGCTTGTCTTTTTTTATCTCTACTTCAACTTTGATTCTGTCAGCCGAAAACGAATATTTGTCTATCATCATACCCTCCTCAAAACAGGCTTGCCTATGGCAGGATAGTCTATTTTTATAAGCCCGTGCTCTTCCAGTATCCTTGCCAGTTCTTCTATATGAGCTTCTTTCATTCCTGTTTCCTGTGCGATCTTTCCTATGCTGACCTTTGTTGTCACCATGTTCAATATCTTGTCTATATCAGTTTCTATTACGTTCCCCATTTCTTTTTGCATCACATCGAAAAACAGTCTCATTATACCTTTCATCACGTCTGTTCTGGTAGCTATGCCTGTTAAAGACCCCTTATTATTCACTACAGCCAGTCTTTCTGCATTGTTTTTATTTATCGTCTTTACCGCCTGGTTCAGGGTGTCGTCTTCCCTTACGGTAAATGGTTTGCGCATAACATCTCGGATAATGGTGCACCCCATGGCTTTTATGTCTTTGACGGTAATATCGTTTTTGCCCAATATTTTCAGTATGTCTGACTTGTTGATAATACCTACCAATTTGTTTCTGGATAGAACAGGGGCGCCATCAATCTTATCCCTGAAGAACATGTCTGCAGCGTTTCCTAGGTTGTCCTTTTCATCTAGCGTCTTCGGAGCTGGTACCATGATGTCCCTTATTTTTACAGTACCTATAATTATCTTATTCGTTACTGCCTTTACCCGCCTCTTCCTCGAAGCTGCAATATTGTCCAGTGTTTGCTTTGCTACTTTCTTTTGTGATTTTATTTTCATCTTTTTTTTACCAGCCTTTGGTGTCCTGTTTTTCATTTTGTTAACCTCCTTTTTCAATGATAATTTCTTAGCCATAAATCACCACCTTTTCTTATTCTATTATAATTTTCCATATATTAATTCTTCTTTTAGATTAATAACTCTGATACACCATATATCGCATGGTGCGTGCTTCCTAGCGAGGTTATGTTATCTATTCTGAATGTAGGGTCTAGGCCCTTTACAGCATAGCCGTTTATCACATCGTTAGAAAAGTAAAGGTAATCTATATTTGTCTGTTGGTTTTTTATATCAAGGTCCAGTAACAGTAAGTATACCTTGTTAACAAAGCTTTCTAGTCCTATCGTATAATTTGTCTGGTTTGCGTACTTTTCCTGCACTTCTAAGGAGCCTTCAAGTCGGTCAAGAAAACTCGCACCGACAGTGCTGGTGTAATAAACTGAATTCTCTGTATGATTCTTAAGTGTGTCTATAAACCAGACCCTGCCTTTATCCCCGTCAACAAGGAGGTTTGTACTGTTTTCTATAAGAACCGTTGCGCCAGATGCATTGTAGACGTATGTATTTGTTGCCCCTGGGCTGACAGTTTCCTCGGATACAATTCCGAGGAATTGGTTAACTGTAGGGAGAGGGATAAGGGAGGCGTCGTCTGTAACCAGAATTTTTTCATCTTTATCTGGAACATTTAAAATCTCGGCCATGGATGAAGCTGGTATTACAACACCCTGTCCGTACACCCAGTTGCTGTTACCCATGCTATCTATGAGAAGTTCGGTATAGTTTTCATACCCAGCCTTTGCTATAAGATTGGTAGCCCTTCCTATAGTATTCAAAGGGTAAGTAGGATCTTCAAACCCCTCTATAGAAGTTAGATGATTGAGTGTTTCATCTCTGTTCAGGCTTGCAGTACCTCCTTTATCAGAGATGTTTATATTCATTACTCCGGTTGTAACCAGATTCCAGCTGTCATAGGGTTTTACTTCAAAATTAGTAATGATTATGTTAATGTTATAGCCCTTGGTATCTCCTACATTTTTTATTTGAGCTATCCAGTCTGGAAGTGTATTGTTCTCCATCAGGCTTTGTGGTGTAGAATGCAGAGTACCATTCCAAGCTAGTTCTGCAAGGCTTTCCTGAGAATTGTTCAGGGAAACGCCTTCTGATACGATGGAACTTATGCATACAGAGATTGCCCTTTTTGTTATGATGTCTGATGCCTTGTTGACATCCCTTACTATGCCTTCGTACATCTTGTACATGTCGTTTAACCTAGCTTCAATAGAAATCTGTTCCCTTTTATGATGAACAAGGCCCTTCTGTATTTCTATCATACTAAGAAGTGTTATTGTTAACGAAATCAATATTAAACTGAACATAATGCCCTTTTTCATTTTTCCCACATCAAAACTTTTATCAGGCTTGGCCCCCATAGCCATCTCAAGCCTTTTAGATTCTTGGTTTCAGTAGCTATATTCCCTTCTCCTGCCTCCACATAGTCGCTTATTTCATTCTCAAGCCTTTGTATTGCATCAGCTGTTGCTGATTCATAACTGTCTAACATATCACCGTATCCTACTGAACCACTTACCCTTATAGTATAGATGATTCTGTTGTCTGGAGATCCGCCCGTAGCATTGCTCGGCTCTACGCCGGTTCCAATCCTTACAGAGTTGTTTCCTGAGCTTATGTAATCTAAGGGTATCTGAACTATGTATGGATCTCCAAGGCTCTGGTAATCAACAATATAATCACCGAGCCAGTATATACCTGTCCAGTCGATTAAAGGATTATTCACATACACGCGATCTGTCCAGAATTCTGAAGAATAGGATGTAATCTTAGCATCAGCTATTCTCACTTTCTCTGATACATTGAACCACCCTTCTTTATATGGAATATCTATGGTGTCACCTGTGAAGTTTCTAAATCTTGCAGTTTCACGTGTCAGGGAGATCTCTCCGTATTCATACGGTAGTATGTTGGGTGTATAATCAAACCCTATATAAGAATCCGGATAAAGGATGTTTCCTGCTGAGATGTTACCGTCTATAGTTATTACCTGTGCCTTGTATCGTATCACTATATTCTCAGCTATACGGCGGTATATCTCTCTCAGTTCTTCTGAATCAGCACTGGCGTAGTAAAGTCCTTCTCCACAACTTGCAATTGACCTCAGGGTCCAGTTTGCGTTTGGACAGCTTGCTACAGGACCAAATCCTATAGAGTGCACCACTGCGTCCAGATCGTTATGAACCCTGCAGGAAGAGTAATTTGCATTTTGCATTGCACCATTGCAGCTATTACCAGTGCAATCTGATGCACTGCCGAAACAGTCTGTGAATTGTGATGCTGTACTGGTTCCTGTTGAATTACAGCTTATACAGAAAAATAAGAACCAATCAGCGCAGCCGCAGCATGCAGAAGGAATTCCGTCAGACATAACAATTATATATTTTTCCCTGGAGGAGTTGCTGTAGGTATTCAGGATATTGTATGCCCTGTTGATTGCACAACAGATGCAGGTGCCTCCTGAAGGCTCTTCTGGATAACCATCAATATGAGTTATTAATTCTTCTCTTGTTGAACCAAGGTCAGGCGTGTATACATAAGCATCGGAATTAAAGCCGACCAGTCCCATTCTATTGCCTGTGACATTCATGATGATGTTGATGAATTCTTTGTCAAGGCATCTGGCCAGGCTTATTCTGCTTGTGTTTGAGCTGTTTATTTCTGGATCACCACAATCTGAAATTACATTACCGTCATCGCTGCTGTTCATCTTCCAGTTCATACTTCCTGAAAGGTCTGTTATAAGAATAACATCTGCTTGCCCTTGTTTTATAAAGAGTGGTGATCCAGGTTCCAATCCAAACCTTATTGGTATTGTTTCTTCACTAAGATGTTCGTAATCCAATCCTGTTAAGGCAAGACTAGAATTTATTTCTGTGTTGTTCAGAAAAACGGTCTGTTCTCCTGAGGCATTGCTCTTATAGACAGTTGCATTACCGATTGTAAATAAGAGGGTTGCATTTTCTATGTTGTTTAGATAGTGCAGGGATGCATTCATAGAACTTATGTTTCCTTGGACATAGAAAGACGAATACAGATTAATAAGTCCGTGTATACCTGGGAAATAGTACCTGCTGTTTGGTTTATCAGTAATCATCTCAGAGGTGTTGTAGCTGACCCTGAGGTATCCGCCGCCTATATAACTCCCGTTTCCTGTAAAGTTGATGTTGATTATATTGTCGCCAGAATTAAAATTATCTAGGTAGCTATAATTGATGTTCCATGTGTCTGCTGTCATGTTTCCGTCACCAGAAGATTTAGTATAGAAGCCTGAATCCTGGTTGTTTATGTACAAGCTGAAGTTGTTGCCTGCATTGAATTCAATATAAGCCTCATTCACAACCTCGATTATTGGCAGAGTTATGATTCTAGTTATGTTTCCTTCTCCGACAAAACCTCCGAAGTATGCATAGGCTGATTCTGTCTTACTCTTTATGCTTGTTAGAAATGCCCTTGCAAGGTAACCCTGGGTTGGTTTTCCAACCATGTAACCTGTTTCTATCCTGGCTGAAACTGCTGTATTTCTCTCTGACAGGCTGCATGAAGAATATATAGATTCATTTTCAAGATAGAGGCCAATACAGAAATCAAGAGTAATCCTTTCCATGACCTCTTTAGATATATTAAGCGCTATTGACCTGTTGCCGGCGTACCAGAAACTGGCAATCAGGTCTAATATTGTCTTGTTCAGGTCTGCTTCTTTTATGACATTCTTCGATACTAAGTTTGCTATGGTCGGCTTATCAATGAAACTAGATGCCTTTAGGTGGGAGATTGCTTCCATGGTGTCATCCGCAATATAGCTTAGCTTTTCATATTGTCTTTCCTGAAATGTACTTTCTGAACTCCAATAGCTGCCGAACATTAGAATAGATAACAGCAAGATAGACGTCCCTAAGAGAATGTCTAATGTAAACACGAATCCTTTTTTCATTTCCACACCACAGAATCCAGAAAAACAAAGGTGCTGTTTAATATGCCTGCTCTCTTCACCTTGATAACATCCCTGCTGTTTGACGGAGTTAAACCGAAATTAAATAATGTTGTGTTTGTCTCGTCGTAAACTAAAAAATAATATTCCAGGTCACCTAAACCAAGCAATTGTTTGGAAGCGTTGTAACCAATTTCATTTAGGCTGTTCATCTTAGAGTAGTTGAATGCATGGTTATCCTGAAAGCCGAGGCTGATTATGTTGGTCTTATTCCAGTTATTTGGTACGCCCTGCCTAAACCAGACATCAGAAGTAAGATATGCTTTTTCTATTAAGTCATCTAAGTACCGTGTTTCGTCTATCTGTGATGTAACGCCTACCCATTGTATAAGCAGGATACTAACAACTAAAAAAAATACAAACGATGCTATAATGAAATCGTATGAAAGCTGGGCCTTAAGTAACATAGACAACCCCGTTTATATTTTCAATAAGATTCCAGCCTGTTTTAATTTCGCCTGTAATATTCTTTGTTGAGATTATACAGGCTTTTGATCCATGATCCCAGTCTATAAACACAGCATAATCACTAACTACTATATCAAAATTGGATACGCCGAAAAGCGTTTCCTCTATATAAAAAGACCGTCTGTATGAATCGCCGAATCTTACTGCTGAATTGATTTCAAATGCAGTTCTTTCACAGAGTTTTTCGATTTCTTCGTCTGCTTTTATATTAAAACTCCTTTCCCTGAGTGACATCTCGCCAAAGATAAAGAGTGTGAACATTACTATCAGAACTGACAGGAGTACCATAAACTCTATAGTCATTTGACCCTTCATTCAACCACAGTTATGTTTACAGAATACTTATCAGCAATCAGCGCAATGAAGTAGCATCCGTTGTTTGTCGGCACAGAACCATTTAACATAGGTATCGTATCACTGTAGATGTCCACGATGCCGGCTGATGTCTTTAGCTTGAATAATACCATGCTGTCTAATAATACCTCTTCCACACCCTCTGGGATACAGACATTTATTGTCAGCCTTGCTGGAGGGCCCTGGGAGTAAACCCAGTTGGCGCTTTCAGCGATTTTGCTTGCAGCAGCCTTTGCAGATGATATCTTCACATCCTCTTTGTAGCCAAGCAGGTTCTGGTTAGAATAGAGGATAAGTGGTACGAGTATTGCCAGCGCAAGCCCGATGATTACTAGATATTCAACAGATGCCTGAGCTTTCATAAATATAGTTATTCTCGCCCTAATAAGAGTTTTATTTTAAAGTTTTCTGTGCAAATACTAAACTGACGTAGTATTCTGAGTGAGAAGTTAAAACTAACAGCATTATTGATGTCTACTGATCTGCTATATAATATAGGCCCCCGGTTTAACTCTCACATTTGGGTGTGAGTTCACCTATCTTCTGTAATATATATTTGATTAAGCTTATTATCAATAATATATTATACTATTAATAATTAGTATGAAAGATATTTGATGTAATATATATTGTAGTAGATACTACCATGATTATCTCTCACAAAAGAAATATAGGCTTGAAGATATATTTGTCAAATGATTCTTAATTACATATCAATCTCAATAGATATTTCTTAGAATATAATATATCTGAAAATTTGGTTATATCTCTCACATAAGAAAATTATTTTGTTAAAAGTAAGCAAAATAGGCTACTCTTCTTGCTTATTTTCATTCTTTTCTACCTTATTTTCTTCGTTTATTGCTTCATTTTGCTCTTCTTTTTCCGGCTTCATGGTGCGCGCCATCTCTAACATAAGAAGGTCGTCAAAATCCTTTGCAATTCTTCGTGTTTTTCTCATAAATGCCTTTGTTGCTGATTCTACCCTGTCTAAGAGGCGGTTTACAGTAGGTGCTGTAAGCATATATCCCTTAATAAAATCATTTCCTGATGGTATTTTAACGAATTCCATCAGCCCCAGGGTTCTCCATTTCCTTATTTCCTCGTATGTCTGGCTCTGTGATATTGATAATATCTGGGAGATCTGCTCTATTGACAGCGGTATGTTCTCTTTTCTGTATTTTAGCAGCTCCAGGAGCAGCTTTGAATGGTCTGCCCTGCTCTCTTTTCTTTTAAGACCTAGTCTCCGGACCAGGGCAACAGAAAGGTCGTTTGTTGTTATATTTAGTTTGTTATCAGGCGGCTCAACTCGTATAAAAACCATATCAGAAAGCTTCTTTTTCGGCATTTTCTCACCTCATGTGGCAATCATGATAACTAACTTCTCTTGGTAATTCTTCTTTTGTTAGGGATTTATCTCCCTTTCCTAACATAAAAACACTCTTCATTTTTTAGTTGTAGTGGCTCTACCATATGCCCTGTTTTTGGCATCTTTGATGCAAAACCTTGCCCTTGTATTAACACCTTTAGGCCTAGCGGTTTTTATTCTTTGTGGTATTTGACAGTAATTACTATCAAACATAGGAGTAGAGCCATTTTCTAAAAAGTAGGTTCCAAAGACCTGTTATTTTATTCAGAATTAAGGCATAATGACTATTTTACGTTTTTCCTAAAATGTCGGTTCCATGTTTCATCGGTTCTACACTCAAGTTTACAGGGACTGTTGGCTTTCAAGAAACTATCAACATATTGATGTGTAAGACCATTATAGTTTGTAGTTTCTCCATTATGCCTGTGTTGGAGATTAAATCGGATGTTTACCCCGGATCCACCTGCATATTCAACAATAACCCTGTGTCCCATAGTCTGCACCTAATAATGAATCATAGCTTGTGGCAGAATTTTTTGCGTTTCTTGCTTTGTATACCTTTGTTCAGACAGGCAATAGCTATTACAGCCGATATCAGGGATATAAAAAGGTGCAGGAGTCGTTGGTGCTACTGAATTGCAGGCGTCTCCTGCGCAACGACATAAATCAAGAGTCAAATCCTTGAGGTAAGAACCGAAATTATATTTTTCCATAATGCATCACATCATACTCCTTCTGGCAAAGGCATGTGAGAAATCTCGCTTTTAAAGAATCTTTTCGCTTTACCGCCACCGATGACATATACAATAGGTTTTATACCCTCGGTCTGAAGTTGGGATGAGACATCAAAAGGGTCTAATCCACTGCGAACATTGCCGTTGGGTGGGTCAATTGTATAAGAATCTCCGTTCCATGGGCCGTTCTGTGTAATTTCATATATAGGCCTGCCGTTAGAATTGTATCCTTTCATACCTGCTACACCCTTATTTTATATAAATTAACATCTATTTAAGTTTTACTATTCCTCAGTGGTGAACAGTGGGTGGGTGTGGGACTTGTTTAAAAAAGTGGGAATTAGGTGGGAGTTATGATTAAAGAATCTTTATCGGAGATTCTAGTAGGTTATCATGAAAATTGCTGTTGATGAGTGGGAGAACGAGGATGCAGCCGAGGCAGAACGTTCTGGCGTCTACGAATTAGACGATAAAGTCTTTGACGCTCTTTCTGAATACTATAAAACAGGTTTTGTTGATCCTATAATTGAAAAGGGTGTCAAAAAAATTGAAGAAAAGTGGTTTCTTGAATATGATGTGAGGGATGGAAGCCAGATAAACCATATGGTTGGTTTGTATACTATTGCTAATGGAGTTTTTCTTAAATACGATGGTACTGACATTAAAAACAGGTTCTCAACAACATACACGCCTTCTTTGTCAATAGAAGAAATAAGGGAAGATCTTAAGATTTAGACAGGATCGTAGCCGCCTTTGCTGAACGGATTGCAGCGCAGCAGCCTGAATGCGCCTTTGGCGATGCCGAGAAAAGAGCCATACTTGCTTATAGCTGCCTTCGTGTATTCAGAGCAGGTTGGGTAATATCTGCAGATTCTTTTCACATGCAGTTTTCTTTTCATCTGAGGATCTATCTCTGCCTGATAATATTTTATCAATGAAATGAAATCCATCTTTATCAGCATTCTTAGTATCCTTATCATTCTTTTCGGATCGTAGAAAGAAGCGATGCCAGAAGCTGCAGATGTCGTAGAACAGCAATTTACACCAACTGCCTCTTCTATCTGGGATATACAGCCGCTGATGATGTCTTCTCCTGCCATGATACTCATTTCTTCTTTCTTAGTTTTGTGAACCTTCTAAGGACAGATTCGAAATCATTTGCAAGGTCCGTGCCCTCTGGTGTGAGCTTGATGTATTTTATCCTTCCGCTTTTCTCAAAATCAACCAGGCCCAGGTCCCTAAAAAGGTCGAGAAGCTTCACAGTATGAGAATACGTACAGTCTGTCTCCTTGGCAAGAATAGAAACATACTTGGTGTTGCCGAGTTTTATATTCATAAGTAACCTAACAGGCTTTTTTCTAAGAAACAGCTCTTCTAGAACCTTTACTGCCATAGTTTTATTATGGCATTCTTTGTTTAAATAGTTTCAACTATATTTCGGAGAATATCTTTTTTATCAGATACTTTTAGTTTTTGTAGATGCCTTACGATTATTTAAGATTTCTGATAAAAATAATGTTATGGAGCTGACCCTGCAGCCGATAAGGCGGCTATTTAAGACAGCTGGAGCAAAAAGGGTTTCCAATAAAGCAGCTAACGAGCTGTCAAAGGTTCTTGAGAGCAGGGCAAAGCTTATTGCTGCAGAGGCGAAGAAGATTTCTGAGCACAGTGGAAGGAGAACTGTGCTGAAAAGGGATATAAAAATGGCCAGAAAGACAGCTTAACAATTTCTCAAGTTGTCTTGTGCTCTCTCTCTCCCTTTAAACCTTTTTCCCGAATATTATTAGCATGGATGAGATCATTAAAAAAATTGCTGATGATTCAGGCCTTTCGGAAGAAGAGATAAAAGAGCTGATAGATGAGAAGAGAAACGAATTCTCAGGCATGGTCTCAGACGAGGGTGCTGCTCATATTGTTGCAAAGGAGCTTGGAATCTCTCTTACTAAAAGAAAACTTAAGATAGAGAACATAATACCTGGGATGAGGAACGTAAGCATCCTTGGTAGGATTGTAAATATAGGCGGTATACGTGAGTTCTCAAGAAAAGGATCCAAGGGAAGGGTTGCAAACTTTTTAATAGCAGATGAAACAGGCTCGATAAGACTATCATTGTGGGACGATGAGATAGATAAGATGAGTGATATTCCTTTGGGAGAGGTTGTCAGGATAGATGGTTTTGCAAAGGAGGATAATACAGGAAGGCCTGAATTAAGGATTGGCAGATTCGGAGCTGTAACAAGGAGCAATGAGGCTTTTCCTTCTATAGAGAAGCTGATAAAGGAAAGGCGGTATGACAAAAAGAAGATAGCTGAATTAAAAATGAATTCATCAGCAGCTGTACGGGCTGCTTTACTTCAGGTTTTTGAAGGGAATATTTTCTATTATACCTGCCCCAGGTGCAATTCCAAACTAAAGGACTTTGTCTGCAGCGAGCACGGAAAAGTTAAGCCGGATTATACTCCTGTGCTGAGCGGGATAATAGACGATGGTTCTGACAACATAAGGGTTGTTATGTTCGGTGAGAGCGCAGAAAAAATATTTAGGATGCCTAAAGAAGAGGTGAAGAAAATTTTTGACGAGAGGGGTATGTCAGTGCTGGATAGGATTGAGCTGGGGAAAGAATTCATCTTCGAGGGCAGGGTAAGGAGGAATGAATATTTTGACAGGCTGGAATTTGTAGCCAATAATATTAAAAATGTTGATGTTAAAGAGGAGATAGGATTCTTGCTGGAGAGGCAGTGATTGATATGGGCGAAAAGGCAGATAATGATATAAGCGTAGAAGACCTTCCTGGAATTGGGCCAAAGGGTGCACAGAAACTAAAGGAAGCAGGCTATGAAGACCTGATGAGCATTGCTGCTGCTTCTTCCGGCGAGCTAGCAAGTGTCTGTGAAATAGGCGATGCAACTGCAGAGAAGATAATAGCAGCTGCACGTTCGAAACTAGACATGGGTTTCAAGACAGCAGAGGATGTCCTGGAGAAGAGGAAGGAGATCGGAAAGATAACCACTGGCAGCAAGTCGTTAGATGCATTGCTTGGTGGTGGTGTTGAAACAAAGGCAATAACAGAGGGTTTTGGTGCATTTGGTTCTGGAAAAACCCAGCTGGGTTTCCAGCTGGCAGTTAATGTGCAGATGCCAAAAGAGAAAGGCGGTCTGAATGGCCGTTGTATTTTTATCGATACCGAGAGCACGTTCAGGCCTGAAAGGATTGCGCAGGTAGCAGAGGCATCTGGACTGGATTCGAAAAAGGTTCTGAAGAATATTTACATTGCAAAGGCGTTCAACTCAGATCATCAGATTGTTCTTGTGGACAAGGCAAAAGACATAATAAAGGAAAAGAACATCAGGCTTATTATTATCGACTCGCTTATGTCGCATTTCAGATCAGATTATACCGGCCGGGGTGAGCTTGCTCCAAGGCAGCAGAAGCTGAACAGGCATTTGCATGCGCTGCAGAAAATAGCTGATGTTAACAACATTGCAGTTTACGTAACAAACCAGGTAATGTCAAGGCCTGACATTCTTTTCGGAGACCCGACAACTGCAATAGGTGGGCACGTCCTAGGGCATGCTTCCACGTTCCGTCTCTACCTGAGAAAAAGCAAGGCGAACACAAGGATATGCAGGCTTATCGACTCGCCGTCACTGCCAGAGGGCGAGGCAGTATTCATCGTAACAGAAAAAGGACTGGAAGATAAGTAACCATTTCTTATGTTAGGGATAGATAACAGGTTTTAAAGAAAAAATCAAACAATCTCCTTCTCAGAAACTATTACGAAGTCTCCTATGCTCCTTACTGAAGAAAACGGTACAAGGAGCCTGTTGTTTCCGTCTCTCTCAAGGTTCAGGTCAGAGCTGTGCTTTGTTGGCTCTACCAGAACAACGCTTATCAGCTCGCCTGTCTCAGCAGCGAAGTTTATATCGCCGACAACACCGAACTTCCTGCCAGTCTCTTCAGAAACAACAACCTTTCCAAGAACTTCCTTTCCCCTGTTTTGAATCATCAAATCACTTATTATAATTCAACCCAAAATTTAAATAGATTCTTTATCTTGGTTTTTATTTTAAAACCGGTTTTTCCAGGCATTTAACATTACAGGAGCATCACGATTTCTTATGTTAGGGATATCAGGCCTTTACAACAAGGGTCCTGATTCTCGGCGAGAGCTGATAAACAAAGGTCTTCTCTGTTTTTCTCCTTTCAACAAGCTCCTCGTTCATCATCTCCTTCAGTACGTTGTTTACTGACCTAACTGCATGCTGCCGTGTTTTGTATTTCTCTAGGTTCAGTGAATCAGCAAGCTGCCCAGGTGTCATAGGCTTGATAAGCAGTTCTGATATCTTCCTCTTCAGCGGTGTCATTTTCTCCAGAAGCCTAAGGGATGGTGCTTTTTCCTTTTTCTCATCAAACAGCTCAGTACTTATTTTGTCCGCTCCTTCTGCTATTGCCTTGTTCATGAGCTCATTGCAGAGCCTTATGACCTCCCTCGGGAAGCCTCCTGTTCTCTCATAAATAAGGTTTATGGTAGCTTCGTCAAACGGGCCTGGAAAAGAGCCGCCGACCTTTTCAATCCTTTTTTTTATCATCTCGCCGGTTTCTTCTTTTGTTAGGGATAAAAGCTCTATTCTGGCCATTATTCTCTTTCTGAGTGTCTCCAACTCGCTCAGGTTCTCCTCAAATATAGGCAGCGCAGACAGCACTATGAATAGATTATCAACCTGGTCGCTAAGGACCCTGAGCCATTCCAGCACGCTCTTCTCTGACTCATGGGCCTCATCTAGGAGGATTATCAGTCTCTTCTGACTAAGCTTCTTATTTAAAAAGCCTGGTATTGAGTTCAGGTTTCTTATGTGAGGGATAAACAGCCTCAGAATTCTCATTAAAAAGTTTGGCTTAAAATGCTCATTAAAAATATCAATAAATTCTGCTGAATTGGCTGGCGGCTTTCCTATATAAATGATGTCATAGCTGTCTTGCAGTTTAAAAGCAAGCCATCTTAGAAGGCTTGTCTTTCCAGAGCCTGTTGGGCCAAGAACCAGGCTCAGTTTATGCCTTTCTTCTATAGCCCTTATAATTCCTGTTTTTTCCTCTTCATAACCAACAAAAATAGAGGGTTCTATGCTTAATGTAAAAGGGTTTTCTGAGCACCCGAATGCCTGAAAAAACTCCTTTGTCGTCTTTTCTGGCTTTTCTGTTGGTTTTACCCTAGCTTCAGATGGTGGTTCTTGCCTTATCTGCTTGTCAGGCTCAGAAGGGCTGTCAGCTGGCTGGGGGGTCATTTTCGAAGGGTGGGTTTTTCCTGTTGGAGTTTCATCATCAGCAGAATTTTGCGTTTTTTGATCATTTTCTTCCATGTTACTTATTATCAATACTGCTGAATATAAAGATTTTGATATTCAACTTCACGGATGTTCATCTAACTTCACGAGAAATAAGAGCAACTTCACGAACAACTTCACGAAAACCTTCATATTTCATATGAAGTTCACCATGAATTCATATGAAGTTGTTAAAACTAATATGAAGTTCATGAAGGGTATATGAAGCTAGGATGAAGCCCCAAAAGCCTAAAGTGAGTGTTTTACTATCTATTTTAGTTGTAGTAAGAGTCTAAATGTGAGTTTTGAGTGTTATAATAATTGGGTCTGTATATTTGTAATAATTTGTTCAAATAACTTCATGGTATGTTCATAGAATGTTCACGGACCTTCACAGACCTTCACGGAATGTTCATGAAGGTCAATATGAACTTCATATGAAGTTCATTCATGTCTCACATTTTGTGAGCTTTTTGAGCTTATTTGTGAGGCTTGAGAGTGGTTTAACTAAGAAAAAATAAATCGAAATCAATTCTAAAAAAGACTGATAATCGATATATGTCCTTTTCAGCCTTTAAAAGATATCATCTGGTCTTTAAAGACTGGAAAATACGGCTATGAGTACTGCCACTACCCGTAGTGGTTCATTAATTTAAGCAGCCTTAGTATCTTATCAAGGCTATCGCCTTGCTGAAGCCTCTCAATAACAAATGGCTTTAGCTTTATTACCCTTAGAAGCGGTTTGCCTGTTCCTCCTAGGCTAACATCTTCTACCAAGGGCTTCAGTAGCGTATCTATATACTTGGCAACAGTAGAGTGGTGGATTCCTGTTTCCTCAGCTATTCTTCTGAGCCAGATTCCATCTGGATGGTTAGCTAAGACACTAATAATAGCTGTGATTTTCTTCTTATCAAAGCCCTTTTTCCTGCCCATATAGCCTCACATAGAATAAATTAGCCAGCTGGCTATATAAAGTTTATCTCTGGCAAAACAAGCCAAAATACGAAGAATTTGATGGATTTATACTGAATAAAGGCCGTAATCAAGAGGTCTCACATAGCCTTATGATAAGATATTTGATTTAGCTCTCTGGAAATACGAAGTCTTTCGGCACAACTACAATGCCTGAATTCTCCACATGGAGCCCCCTGCTTTTATCGTAGTCCATATCATAACCTATTTCTGTGCCTGCAGGTATTGTAACGTATTTGTCTACTATGGTTCTTCTTAATCTGGCATTCTTTCCAACCTGAACACCGGTAAACAGTATGGATTCGACTATTTCTGAATTCTCTATACATACATCTGGGGAGATAATTGAATATGAGACTGTAGAATTCTTTCCGCTCACTATAGAACCATCTGAAAGATGCGAGTGATCCACATTACCGTCTAAGACCTTAGCAGGTGGATTTGGTATATTGAATGTATGTATTGGCCATAATTCCCCATAGACATCAAAAAGCGGTTCATCCTTAACCAGGTCCATGTTGGCTTCAAAAAAAGCATCTACTGTACCTATATCTTTCCAATATTCAGAATCTTTTATACGTTCCTTGCGTATCTTTTTTCGTATACCGTCTTCATTTAGTAAATAAACATAGTCTTCTATAATGTTTTCTTTTGTATAATCATAGCCGTATGTACTGTATCTATTAAGATTGTTTCGTATTATATCTTTACCAAAGTCATCACCTCCTCTTTCAAAGGCATCGTTCAGTACATTGGCATTGAAGATATATACACCCATTGAACCTAGTATACTGCCAGACTCAGGCGGTGTATCTGGTTTCTCTTCAAAGTGTGTTACTTCGTTGTTGCTATCTATCTCAAGGCACCCAAATCTCGATGCGTCTTCCTTTGGGATCTCTATTGCTGATATTGTTACATCTGCTTTTTTTCTTCTATGGAAGTCGAGCATTCTGCTGTAATCCATCTTATAGATATGGTCTGCACACAGTATCATAACATAATCAGCGTCGCCCATGCGTTGTGTATTCTGCCTTACTGCGTCTGCTGAACCTCTATACCATTCCTCTTCAGGTGATCTTGTATATACCAAATGACTCCATCCATCCTGAAGGTGATATGATAGAGATTCCTTCTTTGCTTGTATAATAACAACAGGCTTGATTGCCAATGGTAGGTTTGATTTTTCCTTAGAATTCTGGATATTGCTTAGTACAAAATCTATGATTCTATATTTACCAGCAAAGGGAACAGCTGGTTTTGTCCTTTTTATTGTCAGAGGCCCGAGTCGCTCCCCAGGTCCTCCGGCAAGTACGTATGCCATTACGTCGTACATAATCCTACAGGAAATAGAGTCCTATAAAAGGTCTTAAAGATAGTTATAGGCTTTCTAGACTGCTTTATAGCTATGCTTCTGCTGTTTCTTGCACAACTTCCCAAATAGACTTAAATTGTTTCGCATTTTCATAGTTTCTATGAGGTGTTTTGTTGCTGTTGATGTGCCTGAAGAAATAAAAGCGAAAATACAGGAGGCTCAGAGGCAGTTTTCTAATTTCGACGCCAAATTAGTAGAACTAAAGAATTTACACTTTACGCTGAAGTTTTTAGGCGATATCAATGAAGAGCAGGTAGAAGAAGCAGGGGAGAAGTTATCTGCTGTTGCTAATAATACTTCTTCGTTTACTGTTTTGCTTAATGGAATGGGTGCGTTTCCTAGTTTATCCTACATAAGGGTTGTCTGGATTGACGCTGTTTCTGATAATTTCCTTAACCTACACAAGGCAGTTGCTGATGCTTTGAAGGGTATCGGAAAACCTGAGTCTGCTCCGCACCTGACTGTTGTACGAATACGTTCGCCGCGCAACAAGGAAACAATAGCCAGGATAATAAAGAGGTATGAAAAAGAGGCATTTGGCTCCATGCTTGTAGACAGAATAATCCTGAAAAAATCGACGCTGACTCCAAGAGGGCCGGTATACGAAAATCTGAGGATTTTTGAGTTGGGTAAATGATATCTGATTCACAGCTTATGAAGCTGTCTTTTGCGATTGCTGTTATAGGCGTACTAAGCTTATTTGTCATTGTCCAGTTAATAGAGCCCTTGTCCGTAAGAATAGGGGAGATAAACGAGGGTATGAGCGGGCAACTAATCATGACAGAGGGCACGGTTAGCTCTCTTTCCACGGTAAATGGTAATGTTTTTCTGACACTGTCAGACAATGGTGAGATAAAAGTAGTGATTTTCAGTAAAGACGCAGGGAAAAACAATGCCTATGAATTAAAGAACAATGATAAAATAAGAATAGAGGGCAGGGTTTCCATCTACGAAAACGAATTAGAAATAATAGCAGAGAAAATAGAGAAAATATAAAAGCAGGAAAAACAAATCATTAGTTATGAAGGCCATAGTATTGGCAGGCGGGTTTGCCAAAAGGCTCTGGCCGCTGACACTGAACAAGGCAAAGCCGTTGCTTGATATCGGCGGAAAGCCGATAATAAACTACGTAATAGAAAAACTGGAAGGAATGGATGAAATAGAAGAAATCTTTGTTTCTACCAATGCAAAATTTGACCAGGCATTTAGAAAATGGCTTGATAAATACAAGTTCAAGAAGGTAAGGGTGGTTATAGAAGAGACGCGCAGCGAGGAAGAGAAGCTGGGGGCAATAGGAGGGATTACTTTTGTTCTTGAGAGGGAAAAAATAGACGATGACTGCCTTATAGTAGCTGGTGATAATATACTTGGTTTTGAGGTTTCTGATTTTCTGGATTTCTACAGAGGAAGGGAAGCTCCGGTAATCGCATTATTCGATGTCAAGGATCTTGAAAAAGCAAAAATATATGGAATAGTTGGAATGGATGATAACAAAAAGATAGTTGATTTCGTGGAAAAGCCGAAGGAACCAAAATCTACTCTGGCAAGCATCTGCTGTTACGTATTCCCGAAAAATACAATAGAGCTATTTCCAGAATATCTCAAAAGCGGTAATTCAAAAGACGCCCCAGGCTTCTTCCTGCAGTGGTTGGTTAAGAAAAAGGATGTCTTTGGCTTTGTTTTCAGCAACTACTGGTTTGATATAGGCTCTTTTGAATCGCTGGAAGAGGCAAGAGGTTTCATGAATAATGCTCAGTCTACTTAAAAATTAGATAATATAGAGAGTATTTCAATTTCGGCGGTTTCTTGGATATTGAAGAAGATCTAAAGGGCTTCTTTTTACTTATTTCCTTGGGTCTGATGAATACTTTATTTTTTTGTGTCTTATGTATACCATTTACCGCAATTCAAATTTTTTACACTTAATTGTTTTATAATTTTTATCAAGTAAATCCTCAAAAAGTACGTACGTGATTCTACTTTTTATATCCTTAATCTTATTCCTTCTTTTCTTGCAAATTTCCTAATTTTATCTGGTATCTCGAATTCAATTCTCATGGTTATTCACTGTTTACAATCCCTTCTTCCAAAATCTTTGAGAACTTATCTTTCAATTCCTCGAATCCTTTTTCATCGTCAGCTTCTACTGTAAGCCGTATCTTTGGTTCGGTGTTCGATGCGCGGAGCAATATCCAGCCATTGTCAAAATCTATCCTTATACCGTCTATTGTGTTTATGTTTTTGTATTCTTTCAGGAATTCTTCCTTTATTTTATCAATAACAGAGAATTTCTTGTTATCAGGGCATTTGAAATTAATCCTGTCAAACGGATATGCCTTTATTTTGTCGACTATTTCTGAGAGTTTCTCGTCTTTACCGGATAAAACAACTGCTGCGTATAAGCTGACTGCCATGGAATCGTCATACGGAACCAGGGATGGTATTATGTAATGGCCTGAGGATTCCACACCAAAGCATGCTTTATTTTTGTGCGCCTCGCTTACAATATATGGGTGGCCGACTCTTACGCGTAGAACCTCTCTGCCGAACTGCTTTGCTATAGCATCCAGTACGCGCGAGCACTCTACATTAGCGATTATAGGGCCTTGCTCTTTTTTTAACAGCTCTGAAAGTATCAGAAAAGACACCTGCTCTGGCGTAAGCTTTCTGCCCTTGTCATCAATAAGAACCATTCTATCTGCATCGCCATCATAGGCAATACCTAAATCTGCCTTTTCTGCCTCCTTCTTCAGCACTGTCAGCGGGTCTTCCTCTGGTTCTGGGCTCCTGTTTGGAAAGGTCCCGTCTAGTTCATCAAAAATAGGAACAACAGAAAATCCTGCTCTCTCAAACAAATCCTTGACAAACAAAGCTGCCATGCCATTGCCGCAATCTAAGACCACTTTTAGTTTTTTATCTGCGTGAATGCTGAGAAGGTGGTTCTTATACTCTTCGATGACCTGACTACTTTCTAGATTAGAGATATTGCCTACTGCCTTGCCTGATTTGATATCTCCTTTTAAGAAATCGCCCCTGATTCTGAAGTTCTCCTCTTCAACAAAGCCCTCTCCGTTTGGATGAAAGAACTTTACGCCATTCCACCCCTTTGGCAGGTGTGAAGCAGTTATGTAAGCAAGTGTCTTGTAATGCTGAATTGCGTAGAACATTGCAGCTCCCATTGGTACTAGACCAAGGTCGATAATGTCGCTGCCTGCCGCTGTCACGCCAGTGGCAAAGGCATTTTTCAAGCCTTTGCTAGACAACCGCATGTCCATTGCAACGACAATATTTTTAGCACTGCCTACAAGACAACTGCCTATTCTCTCCGTTATGCCTTCGTCAATATCCTTTTTGTAAATGCCTCGTATATCATAAGAACGGAAGATATGGGAGAATTTTCCCGGGTCCTTTTCATGCATAATCTTATATTCCATGGCAACAATTAAAAGAGTATGTTAGGCAGTATGAAAAAGAAGATAGCAAGGCGTGTCATATGGGGCATGAACATGAAAAAGGGCGAGTCCCTTTTTCTAAGGGGAGGCTCGCATGAACAGGAACTGATAGAGGAGATGGCAATAACTGCAATGAAGCAGGGAAACGATGTGATGACAGGCATGGGTTCTGACGAGCTTGCAAAGCGGGTTTATTCTGAGATTCCGATGCCTTACATCAAAAGGACTTCAAAGCTTTCCATGAAGCTCATGGAAGCTCTAAACAACTACGTTGGTATAGAGAAACTAAAAGATCCTAGGATTGCTGAGAAATTCCCGCCTAAGAAAATAGCTGCCTCGCAACAGGCAAATGAACCAATACAAAAGAAGATAGAAAAATACAAAATAAAGACGTGCGTTGTTGGTTACCCAACAAAAGAAATGGCAGGCAAGCTTAACATAAAATTCGCTCTGCTGGAAAAATTTATTCTCAACGGCATGCTGATAAGCTACAAGGACCTTATGAAAAAGGCAGGCTTCCTATACAAGAATCTTGTAAACGCTGAGTACGTACGTGCCTATGATGAATACGGAACAGATCTTAAACTCCGTGTAAAGAACAGGCGGCCGCTTGTTGATGACGGCTTCATAAGCAATGCTGACATAAAGAATGGTGATCTTCACAGCAATCTTCCGTGCGGAGAGCTTTTCCTTGCGCCTGTAGAGACGTACGGCGAGGGTGTTCTTGTATCGCCAAAAAGAACTGATGTCTATACAGGCAAGATGATAGAAAACATAAGGCTTGTGTTTGAAAAAGGAAGGCTTAACCTGAAAAAGACCAGGGCTGAAAAAAATGAAAGGGCGCTGAAGACGACTCTTAAAAATTCCATGGCTGTTGACAGGAAGCTGTACAAAAAAGTAAGGACGATAAATGTTGCTGAGCTTGGCATTGGCATGAATCCTGTAATAGACAAAATAATCGGTTATCTGCTGTCAGACGAAAAGATAGGCGGGACAATACATGTGGCAATAGGGGAGAACTACAGGTTCCCGAACGGGAGAAGCCGCTCATGCCTGCACTGGGATTTCATAAGCAACAAGGGGATAAATCTCTCTGCGGTATCCGGCAAAAAAGAAAAAATTATAATTGAGAATGGCAAATGCTGTTTTTGATTGGTAATAGTTCTTTAGAAATTGTTTCTAATTTTTTAGAAAACTTTATATATAACTTAATGATAATTATGATTGGTGAATTGAAAATGGCAAAGAAGAGAAAGAAGAAGAAATAAACCAAAAACTGAGCATTGAGCGATGATGTGAAAAGCTAAACCTTATATCCTATTTTGTGGGAATTTCTGTGGGGATGTAGATATTTAAATAATGATGGGGTCTAGTAATTTAAATTTGTTCTACTGTTAGAATAGACGTTAGTGGTAGCAGTATGGATGTACCAGATTGTTGTGGAGAGAAAATGAAGATTAACATAGAGACGAGCAGGTTTATCGAGCTGCGGTGCAATAAATGCGGTGACATAGTCTACCTCAAAAAAGATGCTGATTCCCAGAAGCCTGTTATGCTTGATGACTAGAAATCTGTCAGGTTCTTTAAAGAATTTTTCTTTAGCACGAAGTCATTTTCTATTCTTATTCCGTCTCTCTTATAGATGCCTGGCTCGATTGTGAAGACCATGTTTTCCTTAAGTATGTCTTTGCTGTCCTTTGAAAGTGATGGCTTCTCATGAATCTCTATGCCGATTCCGTGCCCGAGTGAATGTGTAAAGAATTTCTTATCCCTGCCCAGCTTTTTCCTGACAAAAAGGTCAATGTCGCCTGCTTTTACACCGGGCTTTATTCTTGGATATACCTCTTCCAGTATTTTTTTAAGATGCCTCTCTTTGCTATGGCCAATGGTTCTTGTTACGTCTGAGCAATAGCCTTTGTATTTTACTCCGAAATCGATTAGCAGCGGTTTTTTGATCTTCTTTTTGGTTGGCACGTGATGGGGATTCCTTGTGTTGCTTCCGCTTGCTACTATGGGGTCGAAAGAGGGTTCAACACCATGGTCATGGATAGCTGATAGTAATTTCTGCTTAAGCCTGAGCTCTGTTGATCTGCTATCTATTTCGAAAAATATGTCTTTTGAAATTTTACATGCCTTTTTTATACAGTTCACTTCATAGTCTGTTTTAATCGACCGGACCTGCTCAAGCTCCTTTGTTATGTCTCTTGTGCTTGCTCTTTTTCTGATCAGCCTGAAAATAGATACAGGGAGGTTTTTTTCGTTAATTCCTATAACGCCGTCCTTCGGCAGTTTTTCTATAAATTCCTTGTTCTTTATTACTATTCTTCTGAAGCCTTTTGGTTTTTCATCTATTTTGCTCTGCATTATAACAGGCTTAGAGAAGTCGTAGAACAGTATGCCGCTTGAAGAGTTTGTAAAATAGAAAAAATTCGGGTCCTTGGAAAAAATCAGGATCCCGTCCAACTTTTTTTTCAGATGCCTTATTTTCCCCAGCCTTTTCTTTATCTCGTTCATTTTAAATCTTTCATTGTCAGGATCTTTACTGGTCCTGATTTAACCCTTTCCTTGTAATCAGTTCCTACCAGGCATGCAACCTTCTTCTGAAGTGCAAGATCAACAATGCTCTGGTTTATCTTACCGTCGAACACGATTGTATGGACGTCTTTGGTTATCATCTCTGCCAGCTCGCTTAGCGGAACCTTGCTCAGGATCTTATAATCCTTGTCTATCATGTAGGCTGCTCTTGACCCGATTATGTCCTCCATCAGCGAAGCCAGCCGCCTCCTGTCTTCAGGCACCTCGTCTTTCTTGACCTCTCTGCCTTCTTGCATTTTTTTAACAACAACCTGGTCAACAGGCACCTTTTCTCTCAGCGCTTTGAATATCTGCTTCTTTGTAAGCTCTTCTACCTCCTTTCCGCTCTCTGCCCTGGCAATAAAATCTATATCTGCCACTGACAGCAGCTTCTTGAGATCCAAGTCACCACCGCGGTCACCGTCAAGGAAGGCAGTTATTATTCGCTCTTTTGAGAGCGCCACTATGGTGTCAGGTATCTTGCTGCCTTCTATTGCTATGACGTTTCTTATTCCGTTCTTAAGTAGGTTTATAACATCTGCCCTTCCTTCAACTACTATTATTTCGTCTGATTCTTCCAGGTCAGGTCCGCAACTCAGTCCCTGATAGCTAAGGACTTCGTGGGTTCTTACTGCTTCTTTTATGGATTCTGATAGCTTCTGGCTGTCAGGCACGCCGTTCTCTATCATGTCCCTCATAATCTCTTTTGCACGGTCAACAACGTACCTTCTTTTTTGCGACCTTACGTCCTTTATTTTAATTATCTGTATCTTGGCATCGCACGGGCCAACCTTATCTATTGTTTCAAGGGATGCGGCTATAAGAGACGATTCTGAAGAATCCAGGGAAGACGGTATTTCTATCTCTCCGCTGCTTTTCCCGGTTTCTGTCTTTATGCTTACCTCTATTCTTCCGATTCTGCCGGTTTTCTGCAGCTCCCTTAGATCAAGATCCTGGCCTAAGAGGCCTTCGGTCTGACCGAATATGGCTCCTATGACGTCCGGCTTTTCCACAACGCCGCTTGCCTCGAACTTCAGATATATCAGATACTTAGCAAAATTCTGAGCTAGTTTAGACATACTAATCACCTTTTTTCGTATATAGACAGAACCAGGCTTAACTAAATGCGGTACAGATAAAACTTATTTTTTCCATCAATTCACCGAATGAACATTATTGATAATCAAAACCTATTCTGTCTTGGAATATAATAATAGAAAGGTTTTTAAGGCTTGTCATGCCCGGGAAAATAGGCTTTTTGTTGCTTCTGAAGCCCTTCAGTATCCTTCTTAATCTTGGCCTGTATTAGCATCAATATCAACTAATAGCTTGGCATCTTCGTACTTCTCTTTTATAATTTCCCTTGTCTCTGGCATCGTAAGCTTCTTGTCTGCCTTTTCTATCTTTTTCTTGACCCATTGCAAGGCTTTTTCAAAATCCTTTTCTCTTTCAAGCCCTATTTTTACCAGAAACGGCAGTGCAGTTATGTGCGCCATTGCATCTGCGTTGCGGACTATCTCTGCTTCTTTTGTTTTCGGTTCTCCACTTGTTCTGTGGGTTAGTATGCACTTCTTTACTTTCTCTATGTTTTCGTCGGAATAATTCAATTCCTTCAGAAGCTTGGCTGCTCTTTCTGCTCCTACTGTTTCGTGTTTTTCGTCGTTATCCTTTACAGCTATGTCGTGAAGCAGAGCAGCTAGTTCAACAACCTCTTGGTCTGCGCTGGTTCTTTCAGCAAGAAGCTTTGCATACTTTACAACCAGAAGAACATGATAATTATAATCATCAGCAGTGTAGTAGCCTCTGGCTTTTTCTCTTAACTTTGCTAATCTGTCTGCCATACAAATCGAATATAAAAATTGTCCCACCAGTAACATCGTTTTTCATCAACTGGACCGAAGTCCTGTTCTAACGACTGAGGGCTGATGGGACAGTATTAATAGTAGGCATGGGTTTAAATGGTTTTCAGCTGGCCTATTTTCTTTTCAAGCTCTTTTCCAGTAGCCTTCAGGTTAACGAATTCCTTTTTCAGCAAAGGAAGGATATCAGAGAGATAAAAATCATTGAAGGTTCTTGTTACAGGCCCGGTTTTCTTCATTGCTGTCTGTAAGATGCCCTTGAACCTTATATCCAAGAAACCGTTTGTGGTGCTTTCTCCGTTCAGGTCAAAGATTATCACTGATCTGGTAAATTTGTCTATCTTCTTCTTTAATTCAAATGAAAGCTCTATCCTCTTTCTTGGTCCGTCTGTTTCATAGATGTTCTTCTTTTCAACAGGCTCGCCAAAATTACTTGCTATTTCCTTTATCTTAAGCGACAGTAAAAACGGGTCAGGCGTAGATAACCGGATGTTCTCGGAGAATATCTCTTCTGTTATACGCATATTAATTTTTTGTCTGGTTAGAATAAAAAGTTTGTTAATTAGTCCCTGCACTCTTCGCACTTGTAGACACCGTCTACCTCCTTGACATCGTCACTGTAGTTTCCGCATACCTCGCATCCTGAAAAGCCGGTTTCTTCACGCATTCTCAGTGCTCCCATCTTCATCCTCTCCAGTAGTATGTTGAACAGGGCAGGCTCGACCCTCAATATGTCATTATTGGTTATTATTCCAACAAGCCGGTCTTTATCAAAAACAGGCAGTTTCTCTATTCTCTTTGATACCATAAGCCGTGCTGCATGCTCTATTGTTTTTTTAGGCGATATCTTTATCAGGCTCTTGCTCATTACATCCTTTGCTTTTTTGCCCTTGCCTGATGCTATATGCTTGTATACGATATCACGCGTACTTAGTATGCCGACGACTCTGCCTCCGGACATAACAAGAACGGAGCCTATTTTGTACTTTTTCATCATCATTGCTGCTTTTTTTATAGGGTCTGACACACCTATGCTCCTGATTTTCTTTGTCATCACGTCTTTAACAAGGGCATTGAACTTCATAATGATCTATGCCTTAATTGTTATTATTATATTAAAAGTTTTTAATACAGGTATAGAGAGTGCATAGGCATGTTCAAGTATATGAAGGGCTACCGCGGTGAGCGCGAACTCGTACATAAGCTATCAGGCCTTGGTTTCATGGTTGTGAGGACTCCTAGATCCGGAAGAATCGGGCTTGCGTCGCCGGACATAATAGCTGCAAAGGTAGGCAGGCTTATCGTAATAGAATGCAAGTCCAGGAAATCCGGATTCACTGTGCCGGCTGAGCAGCTGGATGAACTCAGGGAATGGAAAACCAAGGCCGGCGCTAAGGCATACATCGGCTGCAAAGTTTCGAGAAGGGGCTGGTTCTTTCTGAGGCTTGATGACGTTGTAAAAAACAAGGGCAATGTCGGGAAGAAGTTCCTAGAAGAAAAATCTATAACAATAGAAAAGTTAGCTGCTGATTAAAGTATTTAAACATTTGACAAATTTTCATGACTAGAAAAAATTAAATACAGTCAAGTGAAATAGGTATCGTGAATTCTATGAAGAATGGCTCAGCTGTAGCTGGATTTTACAAGCTTGATATAAACAAGAGGCACAGGATAGTAAAGAGGTTTGCAAAGCTCAGTGAAAAGGATCTGAGATTGTTAAAGGGTGCTGCACTTTCTCTGAAAACAGCTGACAGGATGGTTGAGAATGTTGTCGGCACAACGCACCTGCCGCTTGGCCTAGGTCTTAACTTTCTTATAAACGGCAGGGATTACATGGTGCCTATGGCCCTGGAGGAGCCGAGCGTGATTGCTGCTGCTTCGCATGCTGCAAAGCTTGCAAGGCCTACTGGTGGATTCGTTGCAGGCAGTGACGAGCCGCTGATGATAGGCCAGATACAGCTGACAGGAATAAAGAACCTTAAGAAGGCGAGAAAGCTCGTGCTAAAGAACAAATCCAGAATAAAGGAGATGGCTAACAGTCTCGACTCGACGATAGTAAATCTTGGCGGCGGTGTAAAGGATGTTGATGCCAGGATACTAAAAACTAAGAACGGAAAAATGCTCATCGTGCACTTAATAGTTGATGTAAGGGATGCAATGGGTGCAAACATAATAAATACAATGTGCGAATTTGTTTCGCCTTTTCTTGTTGGCATTACAGGCGGAAAAATTGGGCTCAGAATCGTGTCCAACCTTGCAACAAAGAGGATGGCCTGGGCAAGGGCTGTCTGGAGCAAGGACATAATAGGCGAAGAGACTGTTGATGGTGTCTTAAAAGCGTACGCCTTTGCAGAGGCAGATGCGCACAGATGCACCACGCACAACAAGGGGATAATGAACGGTATTGATGCTGTTTTAATTGCGACGGGCAACGACTTTAGGGCAGTAGAGGCAGGTGCGCATGCCTATGCTTCTAATGGCGGTTACAAATGCCTGACCAAATACAAAAAAGACTGGCACGGAAATTTAATAGGAAGCATAGAAATACCAATGGCCATTGGTATCGTGGGTGGTGTAACAAAAACTCATCCTGTTGCCAATATTTCCCTGAAAATACTGGGTGTTAAAAACGCACAGGAGCTTGCTGCTATAATTGCGAGTGTCGGGCTTGCACAAAACTTTGCTGCGCTTAGGGCACTGGCAACAGAGGGCATTCAAAAGGGGCATATGGAGCTTCATGCATGCAACATCGCAGTAATTGCAGGCGCCAAGGGCACGGCAGTAGAAAAACTCTCGAAAAGGCTTGTTAAAGAGAGAGACATAAGCGTCTCAAGAGCAAAGGAACTTATGAAAACCCTTTTCAGGCGCAAGAAAAAGATAATTGTAAAAAAGAAAATCAGGGTACGGATTAGGTAAAGGATTATTATTTGTAAACATCAAGGATTTTTATATCCCCTAGGCCTCGTTTTAAACATGTTAAATCTTTTTTATCTGCCAAGAACATGCTAGATGTGCCGTCTGAATGACCAATACCAAGCGCATCATATTTATCCAGCATGTCAAAATATCTTCTGGAAGTTACCACATCTGCACATTCGTCATCAAAAGCAACTAGTACTTCAACCATAATTAGAAATATAGGTAAAATATAAAAAACGGTTGTATTCCATTTACTGCCGAAATATAGTTATATCCAGCTAGCTAAGTTAGATCCGATTGGGAAAAAATCATAATCAGTCTGGTTATCCCAGATAACTTAATGCTGATCTATATGCCTCTTTCGGGGTCATACCTTTATTTATGTTCCCGTGAATTAATTCTGCAAGTTCAACATCTCTTTCACTGTAGTCCCGAAGCCTTCTCAAACCTTGCTTTATGTGTTTTGGGCGTATGTATCCTTGCTCTTCAAAGTAGTAAAGTGCCCGGGCTGTTAGACTAGGAATTCTAACAAGTATTTCACGATGCTTCATGGGAAATAGAATCCAAGAAAACTTCTTAAAAATACTTTATAGGGGAATGATAAGATTCTCGTAATTGAATAGTAATGAGATCTGTCGTAATCAGAACATCGCTTCTATCATGGCTGCTCCGATAATCAGGATCTCTGCAAAGACC
>CAZRDV010000001.1:120084-147778 GCA_964599215.1 uncultured archaeon
TCAGAACATCGCTTCTATCATGGCTGCTCCGATAATCAGGATCTCTGCAAAGACCAAAAGAATTAACGAATCCTTGAATATCATCCTGAATTCCTTGCCCATTACGTTTTCACGTATCATGCCAACAGAGAGCAGGCCGCCTGCAAGGCCGGCCACAAAGTAGGCTGCTATTTCAGGTATGCCGTGCAGTGCTATTGTTCCGAGACCGACAGGCACGCCGTACAGGTATGCAACGCCTGCGTCTATTCCGCTGCTTATCAGCGATTTTATTATCAGGCCTATGTATACAGCAATTACAGAGGCGTTCCAGGCAAGCACGAATATTGCTCCTGCCCCGAACATTGCAGAGAGTATGAACATGAGTATCATAACCTGGGTGTTGTTAAGGAAGAACCTGGAAAAGTCGCCTTCGAACGTGGCAGCTGCTGAGAAGCTTCTAAGTGTGTCAGACTGCAAAGAAAATACCTGCTCTGACGGAAAGAAGATGAATACAAAGCTCATTGCTATTATTATTCCCAGAAAAAAGGCAGAAAAGACGAATATTATTTTTTTGTGTCGTACAAAAAGATTATCAAATCTCTTTTTCTCAGCTGCTGAGCATTCTTTGCCTTCCTCTATCTCGAACAGCTTCTGGAAGAAGGGAACAAAAATTATTGTTATCAGTGCGATGGTAAGAATAGATGCCTGGGACGGGAATAGCTGGTTGGCAAAGAATATTGCCACTATGGTGAATACAGCAGCTATTATGAAAACATGGAGAGGCTTGTCCTCTGCGTTGCCCGGGTTAAGTATTGACTCCAAAACCATGATAATAAATAATCAGCCTAGAATATAAAAGAGTTGAAAATTAGTTTTAAATAATTCCGAATCTAATTAATAGAGGGTTTATTGCAGAAAGAATTCTACATGATTGATGTTTTTAGACCTGATTCTTATTTCATACGGCTTTCTATTATCAATGGCGAAGTTTGTAAAAACAACGGTGCCTATAGCAGGCGTGGCTGTCTTATTGCTGTTTATAGAGAAAGCAACGAGAAAAACAACACTTATTATAATGCCTGCAGGTACGAAGACGGTGGTGATATAGGTAAAGATATTACCCTCTTAACACCAGAAAAAACAATAAAAAAACCGTTAGTAGGCGTTGTAGAGGAAGATATTCCAAAGATAATAGAGATGCTTGGTATTAATGGAATTTAGCGGGATAAGCCAAGATATTTGAGAAGCTGGGTGCTGTCTACTTTGTAGTTATCTTCTATCAGTTTTTTGTAGGCGTCTTTGAAATTGCCTATGCCTTTCATTGGCCCTAGGCCTTTTATCATATTCGGACCAGGTATAAATACTGTTGTTTTTGATACCCTTCTTGTCCTGTCATCTATGTCTTCTATTTCTTTGTATGGATTAGAAAACGGGTGACTCTTCTGTGGTGTGTTAAAAAGCTGTTTTTCATCACCAAGCTCTCTGAAAACAGCTATTGGTGGAAAATTCGGGTTAAGCACAAGCCTTACGCACAGGTTTCCCTTTTCATAATTCACGCAAAACGTCTCATACGGAGTATCCTTGAACTCTACTGCACCAAAACCAGTTCTTTCAAAACCTACATCCCTTACGCGTTTTTCAAACTCTCTCTTGATATACTTCTGCGCGTTTACAAAGCCCTCATTAACCTTTCTTTTCTTTCTTCTCTGAGATATGGGCTCGAACATCACAGAATTGTTTTCTATCAATGTAAGATAGCCTGGGTTATAATTTTCACGGTTTGCTAGCAGCTCTTTGTTAAGTTCGTAATAGCCCTCGTCAAAAACATGGTGCCTTACTACAACGTCTGTTTTTGCCAAAGAACTAAGAACAAATGGCAGCGTGGGGACAGCCTGGTCTCCAACGAATTGTATTATTCTTTCCTCTTCTGGTAGTGGATAGTCGTCAACAGCCTGATTAAGAATAGCGCCCATGTGCACACAGACTGTTTTTAGTCCTTTTTTGTTGTTCCAGTCAAAATCATCGCATTGACAATAAAGATTACGATAATCTGGCAAATTAACTGTAACTGACCAGTCCTTCAGTATTTTGTCCTTGCCTCCGTGCCTTCTTGATTTTACCCTTCCTGTTAATGTGGCATTACCAAAATAACCCTCCCGTATTGCGGTCTCTTTGCCTACATTTAATAGCTTTAGAGTTCCTTCTGTTTTACGAAGGTTTTCTAACAGGGCCTCTCTTAGTTTTGACGGGGATTCAAGGATCTGCTCATACTTCTTTGGTAGCTTTGTTTCTCTTTCATGCCTTTCCAGAAAATCAGAATGCCACTCTTCTAGCCACTGCTTCTTTTGTTTTGGCGGTATTCTGAGAAAATCCCCTATTGCAAACTTAGCAGGGGTTATAAAGACCGGTTGGTCTGAATAATATATGGTTCCGTAGTCTCTTGGGACTATTTCATACGTTTCTGTACCAGGCATAAGAATATGGTTACCAAAAACCTAAAAAGCCTTTCTTATTTAAATCCTTTTGCTTCGTATAGCTATTTAAGATTTTTGAGTTCTATTTCAGTCACTGGTGAATAAATGATTGGTATTGCTGGTTATGGCTCGTACGTACCTAGATATAGGATAAAGGCAGAGGAAATAGCAAGGGTGTGGGGTCAAGACCCTGAAAACATAAAGAACTCCCTGGTAATCGAGGAAAAGAGCGTGCCTGATATAGATGAGGATACAATAACAATGAGTGTTGAATCAGGAAAAAATGCCATAGCCCGGGCAAAAATAGACCCGCAGGCTATAGGTGCACTTTTTGTTGGGTCTGAAAGCCATCCCTATGTTGTAAAGCCATCAGGAACAGTTGTTGCTGAGGCATTGAATATAACGCCTGAGCTGATGCTTGCTGATTTTGAATTTGCCTGCAAAGCAGGAACAGCTGCTATACAGTGCTGCCTTGGTCTTGTGAAATCAGGCATGGTTGAGTACGGTTTAGCTATTGGAAGCGATACTGCACAGGGCAAGCCGGGCGATGCGCTTGAATATACGGCTGCAGCAGGCTCTGCTGCGTTTGTTATTGGGAAAAACCCGCTAGCAACAATAGATGAGACTTATTCTTATACAACGGACACGCCTGATTTCTGGAGGCGTGAGGGAGAGAGCTATCCAAGACACGGTGCGCGATTTACTGGTGAGCCTGCTTACTTCAGGCATGTAATAGCGGCAACAGGGGGGCTGCTAAATAAAACAGGTATGGAGCCAAAAGACTTTGATTATGTTGTTTTTCACATGCCTAATGGTAAATTCCCTTTAGCTGCTGCAAAAAAACTGGGTTTTGCCAAAGAAAAACTCATGCAGGGCCTTATTGTAAAGGCTATAGGCAATACGTATTCTGCTTGTTCGCTGCTTGGTTTGTGCTCTGTTCTTGATGTTGCAAAACCAGGCCAGAGGATCCTGCTAACGAGCTTTGGGTCAGGAGCGGGCTCTGATTCGTTTGCACTTACTGTTAAAGAGTGCATAGAAGAGAAAAGGGGCCTTGCTCCGCTGCTACAAGCGTATGTAGAGAAAAAGAGCTATATTGATTATGCCAATTACGTACGGTTAAGAAAAAAACTTAAGATGTGATTAAATGAGGAAAATTGCTGTTGTTGGTATAGGCCAGACAAAGTCTGGTGAGCACTGGGGCTCTTCGTTGAGGGACCTTGCAAAAGAAGCCGGCAAAGCAGCATTGCAGGACGCCGGGCTTAATCCGCAGGCGCTGTTTGTCGGTAACATGTCTGCTGGTAGGTTTGCTGGACAGGAGCATCTGGGTGCTTTGGTTGCTGATACGCTCGGTTTGCGGGTCCCGTCAACCCGGGTAGAGGGCGCGTGTGCGTCTGGCGCGCTTGCTTTTAGAAAAGCCTGCCTTGCAATAGCAAGCGGCAGGTATGATGTTGCGATGGCTCTTGGTGTTGAAAAGATGACAGACCTGCCAACAGAAGAAGCAGTAACAAGCCTTATGGCAGCAGGCGACCAAGAGCAGGAGGCCTCGGTTGGCCTGACTTTTTCCGGCGTGTTCGCGCTGATTGCTAATCTCTACATGAACAGGTATAAGCTGTCCAGGGAGGAGCTTGCGTTAATTCCGGTTAAAAACCATAAAAACGGTGTTAATAATCCATACGCCCAGTTCAACTTTGAAGTTACTGTAGATGATGTATTAAAATCCCCTTTAATTGCTGATCCGCTTCGCCTGCTCGACTGCTCTCCAATATCCGACGGCTCTGCTGCTGTTGTCTTGGCAAGCGAGGCCTTTGCTAGGCAATGCAAAGACCCGGTGTGGGTACTTGCAAGCGAGCAAGCAACAGACGCCCTTGCACTACAGAACAGGAAAGACCTGTGCACTCTTGGTTCTGTTGTGCAGGCCTCGAAGGAGGCATATGCTCGGGCGGGTCTTGCTCCAAAGGATATAGACCTTGTTGAGGCGCACGACTGCTTCAGCATAGCTGAGCTGCTTGCTTATGAGGATCTTGGGTTTTCTGAAAAGGGTTGGGGAAAAGAGCTCCTAATCAGTGGTGAGGTTTGTATTGGTGGTTCTATACCGTTTAACCCGTCTGGCGGCTTGAAACTTGGCCACCCGGTCGGAGCCACAGGAATAAAGCAAATAAACGAGGTTGTAAAGCAGCTGCGTGGTTGCGCAGCAAACCAGATACGCGGCGCAAGAACAGGCATGACTCAGAACCTTGGCGGGTCCGGTGCAACGGCCGTTGTAAGCATATTCCGTGGTGACGCCTGATGCCGCACAGGTCTTCTGTACCACTAAAGTGGAGGCAAAGCAGGAGAAACTACCAAAAAATACACGCCGGCACAGGCACGATACTCTCGTTTACAATAATAAGGACCGCGCCTGCTGGTTTCGGGTCCTGTGCGCCGTATGCTGTTGCTGTTATAGCTGTTGGTAATGAGAACGTAACAGCACAGGTTGTCGGTCCTCTAGAGAAGGTTCGTATTGGTGCTGAAGTAATGCCTGTTTTTAGAAAAATGTTCGAAAACGGTGCCTCTGGTGTTATTGAATATGCTACAAAATTCGAGGTTTTGTAAGGCCCGTCTTCTTCTTGTGGAAGTATAAAAGAAACAGACGCAACAAAACACACACAACACATATTTTATTATAAAAACAAAACAAACACCCAGTTCCACAGGAAACCCGGGGGTCTTTCTTATTAGAAAATATATTTCTTTTACCTTAGTTTCCGGTAGAGATAAGCTTATATTCTATAAGAAATAAGGGTTATTGGGTGTGGTTGTGTTTTCTGAGAATATCTTTTCTAGTTATGTTAAAAACCCAAACCTTTTTAACAACAAAGGCGCGCTGTTGCATTCTTTTGTACCTGAAAAGATTTCATACAGGGACCGCGAGATCATGCGACTTAGCTCTATTCTAGCCCCGGTTTTACGCGGCTTTCAAACCAACAACGTTTTTATATACGGCACGTGCGGAACAGGAAAAACCATCTGCTCCAAGTTCGTTTTAAACCAGCTAGAGGAGATGGGTAGTAATAACGGCCGGGCAATAAAAACAATATACATAAACTGTAAGATGAAAAGGGTTGCAGACACAGAATACCGCCTTTTTGCCCAGCTTCTAAGAGAGCTTGGTGTTGCTGTGCCTGATACCGGGCTCCCAACAGACGTGCTGTACAGAAGCTTTTTTGAAAAGGTGGATGAAAAAGAGCAGGCGGTCGTGATAATGCTTGATGAGATAGATTACCTATTCAAGAAGGTTGGTGACACGTTCTTATACAATTTAACAAGAATTAACGAGGAGCTGAAAAAGGCACGCCTGAACATAATAGGGATAACAAACGACCTTGGTATGAGGGACGGGCTTGATATGCGGGTTAAATCCTCGCTTGGTGAGGAAGAGCTGCTTTTCAGGCCATATAACGCAGCTGAGCTTAAAGACATACTTAGGAAAAGAGCAGAAGCTGGCTTTATGCCAGGCGTTGTAAGCGAGTGTGTGCTGAGCAAGTGTGCAGCACTTGCTGCTCAGGAGCACGGCGACGCAAGGCGGGCGCTTGACCTGCTGCGGGTAGCAGGCGAAATAGCCGAAAGGCGCGGAGACATGGAGATACTGGAGGAGCATGTTGATCTTGCTGAGCAAAGCATTGACATGGATAAGGTAATAGAGACCATGAGAAGCCAGCCAAAACACAGCCAGGCTGTTCTGCTCTCAATAATAAAACTAAGCGAAACCATGAAGAAAAAAAGCAGCTGGGTTGATAAGCGCGTTTTAACAGGCGACGTGTTTAATGTATACACGAGCATTTGTGAGGAGAACTGTATAAAGACACTTACACAGAGGCGGTTAGGAGACCTTATAACAGAGCTGGACATGTTGGGCATAATAAACGCACGCGTTATCTCAAAGGGCAGGTACGGCAGAACGCGTGAGATATCGCTTGCTATAAACGAGGCTGTGCTTGAAAAGACAAAGAAGTTCCTGGTAGAAAGGTTCGGCTACTAAGAATGCCTTCTAAGCAGCTGTTAATAATGGACAAAAAAGAGGTTGTTGAAAAATTCCTTGGAAAGGGCGTGCTTCTGACGCCTGGGGCGGTTTCTTTCCTGGAAAAGCAGGAAAGCATAGAAGACTTTCTGAAAAGGGATTTTCAGGACCTTGTTTTAGCAGAAAGCATGTTTGATAAAGAGAGCATACGTGTGATAAAAAACCTTACCGAAAAGCCCGTCGAAATAGAAACAAAAGACTTTGCCCATTTTTTTGCATCCAAATACGAAAAAATGAAAAACATAATAACAGAAAGGCTTCAGAAGGATTTTGTGTCTTTAAACAGAATGGATACAAGCAGGAAAGAGGTCTATGTAATAGGCATTGTCAGGGACATCAGGGAAAAAAACGGAAAATTTATAATAGACTTCGAGGACCCAACAGCAACAAAACCAATATTGTATGACTCACGCCCTGACGTGGACCTAGATGATGCTGTTGCTGTGCGTGCGGTGTCTGCAGGCGATGTCCTGTACGGCAAAGAGGTGCTGTTCCCGGACATTCCTTTAAGAAAGCCGGTGAAAGGAACAGGCAAGGCGTGTTTCATATCTGACCTTCACCTAGAGGAGTCGGCTCCGGCTGATATAGAGAGATTCTTTACCTGGTTCTCACAGCAGGATATTCCTTATCTTTTCATAGCAGGCGACACCGGCAACACCGCGGAGCTTGAGAAACTGCTTGCACGATACTGCTTCAACAAGAAGATATTCATAATACCAGGCAATATGGACGCGCCGGACTACCCGCAGCTGGCGCTGGATTTTAAAAACAGAGGCATTGTGTCACTGAGCAATCCGGCAATGATAGAGCTGAACAGGATAAAAATACTGATTATACACGATTTCGATATATCAATGCTGAAGAAAAGATACCTCGGAAAAAGCGATATGATACTGAAAGAGGATTATCTTGTTCTTGATAGCGTGCCTGATATTGTGCACTGCGGCCACACACACCAGCCGCAGGTGATAAACCACAAGTCAGTTACAATAGTGAATTCAGGCTCGCTGCTTGCTGATTTCAGGCCGGTTGTTATTGATTTTGCTACCCGGGAAGCAGAACAGGCTGCTTTGTGAGCCCCAAAAATATATTTCTGGAACGATATAAGATTAAATAAATTTTTCGCCTAAATAGGGCTATGCGCTTTCAGTTACTTGATGCTGATTATTTTCTAAACGGGGCCAAGCCTGTTATAAGGCTTTTCGGCAAGACAGAGAACGGAAATGCAATATGCGCCTTCTATGACAAATTCCAGCCCTACTTTTATGTTAAACAAGGAAAAGGCAGCGTGGCGGCGCTGAAAGCAATGAAGGAGATAACCAACATAGAAGAGGTAAAAAGATTCATACCCCTTGGCTATAAAAAGGAGCCAGAAAGCCTTCTGATGATAACCGTTGACAATCCACAAAACGTTCCTAAATTAAGAGACGAGCTCGTCCAAAACGGGTTCGAGGATTTTGACAGCGACATCATGTTTAAGTACAGGTTCATGGTTGACTTTGGCGTGAAGGGCATGGACTGGATTGAGTTTGAGGGCACAAAGGCATTTACAAAAATGGCCAAGGTCACGAGCTACCACGTAAACAAGATGAAAAAAATAGAAAAAAACGAAAACGCAGACCTGAAGTTTCTTGCCTTTGACATAGAATGCCTTCCAGCTGATCTAAAGCGGCCCATGGACAGCAAAAAAGACCCCATAGTAATGGTGTCACTCTCATTTAGCCCTGACCACAAGAACCAGAAGAGCCTGGTGCTTGTTGCAAAACCAGTAAGCAGCAGCGGGGTACAGGGCTTCAGAAGCGAAAAGGAGCTTCTGGAGGAATTCATCAAAGTAATAGAAAACTACGACCCGGACATGCTTATTGGCTATAACTGTAACAATTTTGACCTGCCCTATCTGCTGGACAGGATGAGAAAGCACGGCATACAGCCAAATTTCGGCAGGTGTGAAAAGAACGTTTTCTCGAAAACATTCGGGATGATGCAGGAGTGCATAGTACCTGGAAGAATCGTTGTAGACCCATACCAGATACTTAAAAGAGATCCGTGGGTAAAGTTCCACCGTTACAATCTAAATACAATAGCCAAGGAGCTACTCAATGAGGAAAAAATTGATGTAGAGCACACGGAAATGCCTGATCTCTGGAACGGAGGCAGAGAGGGCCTAAACAAGTTTATAGAGTACTGCAGAAAGGATTCTGAGCTCGCCATACGGCTGGTTCTTGAAAAGGGCATGCTTGACAGGTTTTTCGAGCTTTCTAAAATATCCGGCCTGCTCTTGCAGGATACTTTTGGTGGCCAGTCTAGTAGAGTGGAGACAATGCTGCTGCACGAGTTCAGAAAAAAGAACTTTGTCATGCCATCACGCCCATCAAAAGAAGAGCTCTTAAAAAGAACAAGGGAAAGGGAGAAAAAGGAGCTGAAGGGAGCAACAGTTCTTGAGCCAAAAAAGGGTCTGCATACAGAGGGATGCATCCTTGTGCTTGATTTCAGGTCCCTGTACCCATCTATAATGAGAACCTACAACGTGTCTCCGGATACTGTGTTACTGAAAAAAGAAAACGTACCTGCTACCAAATCACCAACCGGGGCTTATTTTGTTAATCAGGCTGTACGGGAGGGGATCTTCCCAAGCCTACTAAAGGAGCTTATAAGTGCCAGGGGCAGGATCAAGAAAATGATGAAATCTGCAAAGGACGAGGAGAAACGAATACTGAACGCCAAGCAGCTGGCACTGAAGGACATGTCCAATTCCTTTTATGGTTACACTGGCTATATCAGAGCCAGGCTTTACATGATAGACGTGGCTAATACAATAACTGCCCATGGCAGGAAAAACCTTGAGAAAACAAAAAAACTGATAGAGGATAACTTTGCTGTTGAGGTGTTGTATGCAGATACTGATTCTGTTTTCCTGAAAACCAACATAAAGGATCTGGACGAGGCAAAAAAAGAGGGCAGCAAAATAGCAAAGTTCGTAAGCGACAAGCTGCCTGGCTACCTTGAATTAGAATTCGAAAAGATATACAAAACCTTCCTTATACTGACGAAGAAAAGGTATGCTGGCTGGGAATTCGAGCCTTCTGGCGACGGCTGGGTAGACAAGATAGAGATGAAGGGCATTGAAACAATAAGAAGGGACTGGTGCACCCTTGTCTCAGAGACAATGGAAGAAGTCATCAAAATAATCCTAAAGGAGGGCGATATTCAAAAGGCCATCAGCAGGGTAAGGACTGTTATGACAAGCCTCAAAAACAACGAGGTTCCGTTAGAGAAATTAACCATAATAAAGGGAATAACCAAGAGCCTGGAGAGCTACGAGGGGATGCTTCCACACATAGAGCTGGCAAAGAAGATTGCAAAAAGGAACCCGTCAGAGGCGCCTGTTGTCGGAGACAGGATAGGCTTTGTCATAATAAGGGGAAACCTCCTGCTGTCAAAGAGGTCAGAAGACCCAAGGTACGCAAGGGAACACAACCTCCAGATAGACTCTGATTATTACATATATTCCCAGCTCTTTCCGCCAATAGAGAGGATTCTTAGTGCCGTAGGCATAAGCAAGAGCGAGCTGCTCGGCAACGGCAGGCAGGCCAGCATGAAAGAGGTATTTTCTAAAAACTCTAAAAAAAAGCCTGCTGTGCTGAAGGGCTGGGAATCCTTTGTATGCAAGAGGTGCAACAAATCCTACAGAAGGATGCCGCTTAGCGGGGCCTGCGAGTGCGGCGGTGACCTGATGATAAGCTATCACGGTACCCTCGGAAACAAGGTAAAGAGGTGACCCCCCTTTTTAAAATTTTTCTTTTCTACGTGCCTACAAAATTTTATATACCACCAAAAACAATATTTAGGGTATGGTCAACAGGCATGTAAAGAAGATAAACGGAAGAAAGTACTATTATGAATCCATAAGAAAGGGCAAAAAAGTAACAAGCAAGTACATAGGCCCTGTGGAAGAACCAGTCAGGCTCAAGAGAAAAGAGATAACAGAAGAAGACCTTGTTCTGCCAGAAGACTGTTATATTGGCTAAATTTTCTTTTTATTTGTTTATAGCTAGATTTAGAAAAACAAACAATAAAAAACAAAAAGAACCAGAAATTTATATGTCTCTTCCCTTTACTGTGCTTCTTCGGTTGGCTTTTGCCCTTTCTATTGCCCTGTCTATCATACAGGCAACTGCCTTGCTAAGGGCATCAGCAGCGTCACCGCCAAAGCTCATCTTCTTCTTTTTTGCATAGTCCCTTACTTTACTCTTAACAACAAGCATTTCTGCCATTTTCCCACCTCTTTTATATTCACATAAATTTTCAAACCAAAGCTTATAAAACTAACTATCAAGATATAAGCGATAAAAATGAACACATTCACAGGTAAGACAGTTAATTGTGAGTTTGGAAGAGGAAAAACAATCATAGGAGAACCAGAAGCAAACCAGCTCGCCGATCCTAATACAACTTCTTTGGTATGTAAAGCAGTATATTGCCCGATAATTATATGTGAATTATAATCCAAGCCCTGAGGCAAGAGAATACCGAGCCGATACGTTCGGCAGATGCGATTACTAACTAGCTATTAAGCACACTTTAAATTTTTAAATAAACAATAATCAAACATGAAAGAAAAAAATACAGTATTGGCTGGATTATCATATTTACTATTCATATTTTTGGGAGTTTTGCCAGCCCTTGTAATTTATTTCATAACAAAAGACAGTTATGCAAAGACACATGCAAAGCAAGCGTTTATTTTGGGGGTTGGAGTCAGTTTCATATCATTAATACTATTTGGTTCCTTTTTTGCAATAACAGGATCATTAACAATTTTACAAGAAGATTCCTATCTAAATACAGCAACTACAATAATAATTGATATGTTCTTTGTAGTTCTCGCTGTTATGGCATTCAAAGGCAAGGAGTTCAGCTTTTTCTCAGAAAGCGAATCAGCTAGATATTGGAGACACTGGACAGGAAAATAATCATTAAACACCAATATAAAACAGAATAACCGGCAGTATCAGTACACCCATCAGGTTACCACGCTTTATCCCAGCGAGGTTTGCAAATATACCAAGTGAGCAACAAATTGTAGCAAGAAACAGGCCGTAGATGCCGGTGAAGAAGATTATCAGCAACGTGAGTAGCAAGAGGATAAACAGGCTTATTTTGGAATAATCCACTTTTTCGATAAGCTTCAGAAACTTCTTTGTCAGAAGCAAAGTGATTATTGCAGCAGCTCCGCATGATACAAGCGCAACAAAGGCCACGAACACGACCTCGCTCAGGCTTAGGACAACGAACTGGTCAATAACAACAGCAACACCGCTTCTTATTCTTCCGATAAGGAACAGCGACAGTATCGACAAAATTATGTTGGAGGTTGTTATTGCACCCATGGTTGTCAGAAATGAGTAGTCATTCTTATCTACAGTAGCAAGCGTCGCTATCTGGCTTGAGCCTACTCCTGGCAGGAAGCCGGATACAATGCCTCCAAGCGTTCCTAGCAGAACAGAGCGATTGGTTAATTTCCTGGATACGAATATCTCACTCTTTTTCTGAAACGGCACTGAAACCCTTTTCTTTAGCTGCAGAACCAGAAAACTCATACCAAACAGGCTTGAAAGAACAGGAAACAGAACCAAGGTACTGTCTATCGGTAGCCTGCCACTAAGAAGGCCGATAAATCCGGCAAGAAAGAAGCAGGCTGCTGCTACAGCCTTCTTACTGCCTTTTTCTGTAAGTATCATTATAAGAACAATCAAAACCAGCAAAAGCCATATATAAGGGCTTATGAAGGCATAGAGAGACGGCAGGAATAAAACCAATACAGGCAGAAAAAGTATGCAAAGAATAACAGAGCCAACACCACCGACAACAGTTAATTTTACTGCCTGGTAGCCATAGCCTTTCATAAGTAGCCTATGACCAGGAAGTATTGATAATTCGTTGCCTGAGTCTGGCGCGCCTGTTAGTATGGATGGAATGAAATCTGTTATTGAGTTCGTAACTGCCAGTGAAACAATAAAAGCCAGCAGAGCCAGTGAATCTATACTAAAGGCCATCAGCAGGGGAACAGAAAGTACAATCAGGTTGGGGTGGACACCTGGTATAAGGCCTGTAATAACGCCGAAGAAAATACCCAGTGCAATGAAGAAAAGGATTTCAAACATAATTATTAAAAGGTGGGAAAAAATATATTTTTGATATTATGCTTGGAATCGGGAAGATGGACCCAAAAAAGGTCCAGGAAATAATGAAGAAGATGAACATGAAGGTCAAGGAACTGCCTGCAGAAGAGGTCATAATCAAGTGCAGGGACAAGAACATAATAATCTCCAAGCCAGAGGTTATGATAGCTGACATGATGGGCAAGGAGGTTTACCAGATATCGGGCGTGGTCAGCGAGGCAGAGAGCCTGAAGGAAGAGGACATAAAGCTTATAATGGACAGGACAGGCAAGGACAGGGAAACAGTCGTGCAGAAGTTAGAGGAGCTCAATAATGATCTGGCAAAGACCATCATGGAGCTCAAGGAGAAGTAACTAACTGTTTCTCGATTCCAATAGCTTAGAAGGCGCACTTCTTGGAACAGCTGACACGCATCCCAGGCACACCTTGTTTCGGTTTATGCCGCACTCTTCGTAGACGTCAAGCATTTTTTCTATTGAAAGGAAGTCCATATAATCAACACCAACGAGTTCAGCCATCCTTACTGGGTCTCTATTTCCACGCTTGGCTAGAAAATTATCTGACGGAGGTATATCAACACCGCTTCTGCAACCCAATAAGACCCCTTCCTCCTCACCACCAAACATAGGAGAGTAGCTCTTGTGACCTATTCTCCTAAACCCGCGATCACGCGCCTTTGTTGCCCCAACTTCAGCGTTCGTTCCTCTTATAGTTGAATCGTCTACATCTAAGTAATCATAACCGAATTCTTCTGGTGTTATTATGTCGCTTATGTGCATAACAGACGATATAACACGATATCTTTCTTCTTGGTCAGGCTGCATGAATGCCCTGACCTGCTTTGTCTTGTAGAAAAGCTCTATAAAAGGGAGTTCAAGATATCTAGCATACGCTTTTGCAGCGTCAAGAGGCGTGTTAGGTATGTACGTTACAAACTTGACCCAACTTTCAGGCGGGCTTTCCATCGCGAGCATTTCACCTAATTTAGATCGCAATGCCTTTAGATCGATTCCAGCATCTCGCAATGAGTCAAGCAAGAACGATTCTTTCCTTCCCATGTAATTAAGCTGAACAAAACAGAAGAGGGGGTCAGGCTTAACAACCTGTTTTGTTTCCATCTGATCCCTGTACATGCGTATTAATTCACCTGGTCTTACTTCTCTCAACGGCATGCCACCTATCTGGCGTATTGCATAATCTTCTGAGGCTGCTACGAAATTCCCTTCGCTGTCCCTTCCTAGCCATAGCGGCATTCTGCCGTGGCGGTCGCGGTATACAGTCACGAACTCATCTTTGTCATTAATGGATGCTATGCAATAGGTATCTTCTAGTTCTGAAATAAGTTTTTCAGAACCAATCATATCCTCATTTAGCATAAGAATCTCACTGTCGCAGCCTGTCTTAGACTGAACCTTGCATGGTGCATTATCCGGATTTATCTGGCCGTTATGAACTAGGGCTCTGCTTGCATTTCGTGTGACTATATGAGATGTATAGGTTTTGCCGTTTATTACAGAACTATACACCGTATCATCCCCACCTATCTTATGAGGATGAGATGCAAACAGTATTCTTTCAGGGTCTCTCTGGCCCATTGTTGTATATTTTTTGTGCAGGACTATTGGAAAGCCGTTATCAACAAAGCCGCCGCTACCACCAAATATTGATTTGTATGCCTGTTCAGTAAGTGCATTGTTATAGCTTCTGACAACGTCTACACCACTGCTGTTGCGCCTTCCCAAACCCTCTGTGTCAGGTCCGCGGTGATCAAGAGATGTCTTCATTTTGCATGCATCAGAAATAGTATATGCAACGCCGATACCGCATTTTTCTCTAATACTTTCCGTAACATCACACCTATTAGAATAAAACAGCATTAGTTTACTTAAATCTACTCCTTGAGCATGCTCCTGACAATAACGCCGAATGCAGGCCTTGCTATGAGGATGCCTGCCAACACGCCGATTATCGTTGTTATTGCAAAGCCCCTGAGCAGGCCGAAACCGATTGTCATCAGGGGAAGCATTGCTGCTATTGTTGTACCGCCTGCACCGAATATTATGAAAAATGCACGCTCTACCCTCTCCTTCAGCGTGACTATTAGCCGCTCCTTTCTGAGCGACTGGTCAAGTATGATTATCTGGGCATCAATACCTGTTCCAATAGCTGCTATTATACCTGCTATTGCAGCAAGGTCAATTGTCCAGTTTATCAGTGACGCAATTCCGAGTATGATGATAACCTCGCTCAGAGACACCGCAATCATGGGAACCATGAATTTTATTTTCCTGTATCTGATAAAGGCGATTAAGGAGACGACAAGAATTGCTATGCCACCTGCTATTATTGCAGAGCGCAGGAAGCCCATTCCAAGCGTCGGCGATACAGTATCCATCTGTACAATCTCTATGGAAGCAGGCAGCGCGCCTGATCTTAAAATCGACTGCAGCTGGGCTTTTGTTTTTGATGCCTGGTCAAGTGAATTTGACCAGCCTGTTATCATTACTTCGGTTACCACCTTGCCCTTAAGCTCAGCAGCTATGTTAAGGTCGTCTATAAGATTCCCGTCAAGATAAAGATATATTCTGCTTTCCAGGTAACGGTCCCCTGTGCCGACCTGCATCTTTGCTACTGGTACGTTTTGGGTAACCAAGGCAAATTTTTCAGCACCATTATTGGATAACTTAACAGAGAAGAACCAGTTGTAGCCGTCACCAGACTGCTCTATTCTTGATTTTTGCGGATCAAAGAAAACTGTTACAATATCGCTGCCTGTAAATACAGTTGACGTCAGGTTAAGTTCATTATCAATACTTTCGATGCTGAATTTAACTCCTGCTAGGGTAAATGAATCGCCAATACCTGCACTAACACCATTAATGCTTATTGAGTTATTATCAACAGCTACTGAATATTCTTTATCCAGCTTTAGTAGACAGCCACTATCAACAATCTCAAGAATAACTGGGATTTTTGCCTCGAATTTTCCCTGGTGCTCCAGAAGCTCTTTTAGCTCTTCCTGTGTTCCTCCTGCCATTGATATCTCTATGAAACCCTTTCCTTCATAGTATACAGGCCTGAATATGCTTTCCCGCAGGCCGTAGACATTTATCCTTGTCTGCAAAGTAGATATAATTTGATTTATGGTTTCATTGTCAGTGACGTTAGGTTCTACTAACGCCCTTACACCACCTTTAAGATCAAGGCCGAACTTTAGGTTAGAGAATGGTTCCGGCTCGACGCTTATGCCTAACGAGCCGTTTACACTTACGTACCTGGTGCCGGCTGAGGTCTCTATTTTTATCGTGTCATAGTATTCTTTTTCCAGAGCAGCTAATACATCCTGATCGTTTATTTTGTATAGCACATCGCCTATATTTATTCCAGAAACAGTAGAGTTCTTTTGTATGTATTCTACAACATAACCCCTTGGGTTAGGATTGGGGCTTATGAGGAGCAATGATATGACTACAAAAAATATAAGTATCATTATCCTAGGATTCTTCAATAGCATTCAGCCTCGCCTCAACCACAACCTGAGTATGCCTGCATTTGTGAACCAGGTCACGAATATATCAGCAACTATTCCTATCATCAATACCAATGCAATCTGCTCAAGAATAAATGTCCCAACAAAGTATAATGCGACCAAAGCTCCTATGGTTGTTAACGACATTGTTAAGCCGGTTTTCATAGCTGTTCTTACGGATTCGGGTATTTCTCTCTCCTTTCTTTTTAACAGCTCTGTTGTCAGAAGTATGTCAGTGTCAATGCTGTAGCCTATAAGCATTAACAGGGCTGCCAGTGTTGGAAGTGATAATTTTATACCTATCAGATTCATCAAAGCAACTGTAATAACAATATCAGTTATGAGAGAAAAGATAACTATAGAGCAGGGTACAGGCGCCCTGAACAGCAGGAAAATGACTATAGTTATAAGCACGAACGCGATTACTATTGCCAGCTGTGCCTGTTGCCAGAAAATCTCACCAAGCACAGGCCCGACTGTCTTTATGGATGAGCTGCCATCAACACCAACAGCTGAAAGATCATCAAGTATTTTTTCAGGCTCTACATCATATGATGTTTCTACCAACAAAGAGCTGGTGATGCCGGTAGTCAGGCGAATTCTTGCATAGGGCAGCGCAGTTTTTATCTTGTCAAGGTCAACATCACCACTAAGCTCTACTGTAATCATGTTGCCACCTGTCAGTTCTATGTCCCTTTCAATAAAGGATCCGGTAGCAGTATAGTTGTTCATGATGATGCCTAGAGAAACCACTAAGAAAACTATGGGTATGAACAACAGAAATTTCCAATACCTTTCAAGCAACGCAGGCATATTTACTCACAACGATTTAAGGTTTTAAAGCTTAAGAATTTAAATGCATGATCTCATCGTTGTCGGGTCAGGTGTAGCTGGCTCTTTTCTTACAAGCAGGCTAAAAGATATGGACATACTTGTTCTGGAAAAGGACAGGAAAACCAAGACAGACAGCGGTATTGTTTCAAGTAAAATTTCTAAATTCCTACCGAAAAAGTTTCTGGATAGGGAGATAAAAGAGATGAAGTTCGTCTCACCTTCTGGGCTTGAGTTCTCCTTAAAAAGAGAAAGGCCGTTTGCATACTTTCTCAAGAAGGATTTCTCATGCCTGCTCAGAAAAGAGGCAAAAAAGAACAGCAAGATCAGATATGAAACTGTACGTAGTATAGAGTATCTAGAAGACTCTGTTATCGTATACACGGATGATAATGATTATAAGTGCGCTATGCTTGTAGGAGCTGACGGCGCCAGCTCTGTTGTCAGAAAAACAGCTGAAATTAAAGACCCAGGCCTATGCCTGGGAATGCTTGTAAGAGCCAGGATAGAAAGCGAGGTAAAGATATACATGAACAAATATTTCTCGCCGGATTTCTTTTCCTGGAAACTACCGGGTGAATACGGACTCATAACATCCATAAGGCCGAGAGAGTACATGGATTATTTTAAGACTAAACTGGGCCTTCCAGAAGGGCGTTTGTATTCATCGCTGATCCCGTTTGGCTATACAAAATCCTATTATCACAGGACAATTCTAATAGGGGACAGCTGCGGCATGACAAAGCCACTAACAGGCGGCGGAATAATCTTCTCACTAACAGCCTGCAATCATGCAAAAAAGGCAATAGAAAAAGCATTTGACAATGGAAAGTTTAATCAGTCTTTTCTGAAGCAGTATGAAAAAGCGTGGAAAAAGGATTTTGGCAGTGAGATTAAAAGGCAGATGATCTTCAGGAAAATCTACAGGAACCTGACAAACAAGGAAATCGACGGCCTTTTTAAACAGTTTGGCCCGCACATTGAAAGACTGGATGATTTTGACTACGACCATTTCAGCAATAGCTGGAGAAAAATGCCCAAGTGGGGACTTTTTAAATTTATAATCTCAAAGCTAAACTTGTTGTTTTGATCAGATTTTAATGCCTGAAAGATTTATCTTCCTGCTCAGGTAAACAAAGCTAAGCGCGCCGATAAATGCGCCGTACCAGAAGGTCAGACCCCTTGCCAGCATTATGCCAGCTATACCTGCTGTGCTATCAATCCCTATCAGACCTATCAATATAATCATAACAGCTTCTGTTGACCCAAGACCGCCTGGCAGTGACGAGGCTATACCAATCAGGATAGACAGCGCAACCACACCAGCAAGTATCAAAGGTTCTGACTGCACACCAAGTGCTAGCAGAGCCAGATACAGAATAAGACCCTCTAGGAACCACGGAATTATGGTCAGTAAGAAGCACGCAAGCAGTCTCTTCTTTTCTACTCTCTTTTTGTAAAAGGTTTCTATGAAATTCTTTGATATTCTCTTCAGGATAGGAAACCTTCTAATAAAGTTGAATACTTTTATGCCAAGACTCCTCCTGTATAAAATTATCAAAAAAAATGCAATTAAAGCAAGAAATACTGATATAGAAGCAAAGGACAATAAGAAAAAATACCCACCTAAAATAGGGATAACAATAAGCGAGAACATTATAATAACAATAAGGTCCATTATTCTTTCCCAGATAACAGTGGGCAGGGTTTTTGATACTGCTATCCCTTTCCTCAGTTTAAGAATAACTGCCTTTGTCGGCTCCGCGACTTTGCCGGGCGTGAAATTGCTTACTGTTATTCCAAATAACTGGACAGGGAACAGCTCTGAAAAACTAACACCTTTCAGAAGAACACGCCATTTCAATACTCTTATAGACATGGAGATGTTCGTTATAACAAAGGCCAGTGCAACGTATCTAAGATCGCTCTTTGAAAGCGTAGAAAACAGCAGAACCGGGTCTGCATAGAATATGATTCCTATTAGGATTGCAATGCTCAGGCATATTAACAGGAGTCTCTTCGCCATGCTAATCAAATCCTTTTTTAAACTTTAAAAAATATTCTCTTTATCTATAATGTGGTAGAATGAAGAAGGAAAGGCTCTTTTTATTGCTGAGGCGTTACTGGCCTGTTATCGCGCTTATATTCATAATATCCCTTAGTTTTACAACAAGGCTCATTGATTACAGGTGGCCTTATCTCCGTAACATTGACTCATATACATTCTACAGGCAGATGGACGAGATAATCCAAAACAACGGAGTGCTGCCAGAATATGATAACCTCGTTGTTGCGCCAGACGGTACGTCCAGGGTTGGCGGCCAGTTCTTCTATGTATACGTCGGAGCATACTCATACATGTTCTTCCATATCTTCTTTCCAGACATGCTCTTATGGCAGTTCCTTATCTGGTTCCCACCATTGCTCATATCTTTAGCAGCCATACCAATGTATTTTATCGGCAAGATACTCTTTGACAGAAGAGCAGGCATCTTAGCTGCGTTCTTCTATGTATTTGATATCTCTATTGTTTCAAGATCACTGGGCGGGGATCCTGATTCTGACTGCATCGTGCTCCTGATACCAATAATAATAATGGCAGCTTTTCTAATAACTTACAAATTCATAGATGCAAAAAAAGCATTCAACAAGAGAGCTTTGCTATATTCCGTCATCACGGGCATATTTCTCGGTGTCTGGGGTCACACATGGGGAGGATACTGGTTCGTTATCTGGCTTATAACAGGGTTCGTTATAATGAAGCTTCTGATAAGCTTCATATCCAGCAGGAAAATAAAGCATGTATGGCATGACATGAAATATCAGATATTTTCTTACATTACCATGATACTGGTTTTCTCTTCGATCACGATTCCATTTTTCGGTATAGGATATATTCAAGGTACATTTCTTAATACATTCAACATATGGGAGATAAAGGAGGAAACCGGCAGGGAATTTCCGAATGTCTATGTTTCTGTGCAGGAGATGCAGTCACCAAGCGATGCAAGGGACATAATACAGAAGACTTCGGCAATAGATTTCAATAGCAATCCGATAGCAATGCTCATATCGCCGTTCTTCCTGATGATATATTCGTTGCTTTACCTTGCTTATTCTTACATAAGAAAGAGGCAGCATCTGGATACAATCATCTTATTGCTGATATGGTTCTTGGGACCTTTTGCTGCTACATTAATTTCAGTAAGGTTTTCAATATTGTTTTCAGCACCGATAGCTATCGGTTCTGCAATCCTGTTGTCAAAGCTGTTCAGGATGATTACACAAAAAGAAAAACCGGAGGATTAGTATGCGCGTTGGGAATAAAGAAATTCTGGCTGTAGCGTTTTTGATATTCATATTCTTCATAATGAATTACTTCTATTACGAGCCGACTGTTCAGATAGCTAAAGGTCACGGTACTGTCCTGTCTGATAATTGGTGGGAGGCCCTGAACTGGATAAAAAACAATACAGCTGAGTGCGCAGTTATTGCAACCTACTGGGATCCAGGGCATTTTATTACAGGAATAGCCAGAAGGCCTGTTGTATTTGACGGCGCATCCCAAGGAGCCACTATAACTGTGGAGGTAAACGGAACAAACGTAACAACCTCGAGAATCCAGGACATTGCAACCACGCTGTATACAGATGATGAGGATTTGGCAGCAGACATCCTAAAAAAATACATGATGCCTGGCTGCGATGAAATGTACTACATAGCATCAGCTGACCTCATATCGAAAAGCCTTTGGTGGACATACTTTTCAACATGGGACAAGGTAGCTGCATCAGGAACAATGTACAATTACGTTCAGGTAGGGCTGTCAGAAGCACAGCCGCTGCTTAACGAGAACGCAATAGCCTACAGGTACTATGCAGGCACTGACAAAAACGGCATGAACCACTTCTATGTTATTTATGAAAAGGATGATACATTGATACCGAGGTATCAGGTAGGCAACCAGTTCTTTGATATAGGCAGGGTTATAAGCATGGATACAGGTAGTGAATTCGTAACTGAAGGAGCAGATATAGGAGGAACGGTTCTACTGCTGAATGGAAAACAGCTTTTGTTGCATATACCGCCTGAACTTGAGAACAGTTTATTTACAAGAATGTTCTTTTTCCATGGCCAGGGCCTGAAGCATTTCGAGTTTGTTAACAACTGGGGCGGGGAAGTAAAACTCTTTAAAGTTGTTTTTTAATGAATAAAGGAATTGACAAGAGAGCTTTGATACTACTATTATTTTCTTCTATAGTTTTCCTTAGTTTAAATCAAACACCAGCTACTATGGATTCTGCATGCTTCATAAAGTCTGCAGCCACACTAGAGCCCTGCCACCATTCTACAGGATACCCTACTTACATTTTCTCTGCTTATTTGCTGAAAGGCGTACTGGGGCCTGTTTTCAGCCTAAGACTATTATCTTACGTATTCAGCATACTGGCAGTAATTACGACTTACTTCATCGGAAAAAGGCTCTTTTCTAAGAACGTAGGAATGATAGCTGCATTCATTCTGATGTTTCTGCCTATGTTCTGGTTCCATGCAATAACTATAGAGGTCTATAACATAGCAGCTTTTTTTGTTGCAGCTTCTGTTTTATTATTCTTAACCGGGTTCGAGAAAAAAAGAACATCATACATTTATCTGGGTTTTATATTCTTCGGACTTTCACTTCACTTCCATCTTATATCTATCCTGCTTGCACCGGCAATATGCTACATTGCTTTGAAAAACAGAAAATATGTTCTGAAAGAAAAGAAATGTATTTTTATAGGGGTAATTATTTTTTCCCTATTAACTGCTGCTCTTTTCTTAGAGAGCAATCTATTCGGGGTTCATAGTAACGCAGCTGCTACAATAATAGATGGTATCATGAACCTAAATGCATCCACATTGGGCAATAAATTAGTTACAGTGATAATCCCGCTTTCATTTACATTATTCCTGCTGCCAGTATCTATACTCTATCTAAAAGATACCAGGATAAAACTATTGTGGATATGGGTACTGTCCTTCCTGGTTTCATTCTTCTTTGATATGCTTGATGTTTACGTCTTGCTACTGCCTGCTTATACTGCTGTAGCTTTGCTCTCTGCTTTTGCTATTGAGCAACTCTCAAAAAGATTTAGAATATCCATGAGGTTTCTGGCATTTGTTGTAATTCTTAGCCTGTTCATAACAAGTATTGCACTTACACCAATAGGTTACTTCTTGTCAGGCAAGAAAAACCCATACGAGCTTTTTGCAGTGTGGGCTGACAGCAACCTGCCGGAAAACAGTTTACTGTTTCACGGTGCAGACATAGATCACCTAAACCTGTTTATCAATAAGCTTGTGCTTGATTCTAATATCAACACGACTGTTGATAACATATCTGAGTTCGTTAATAATCAGGGGGCATTTATAACAAGCAATTCAATAATGATTTCAGAGCATGAAAATGTTTATGAAAATTTTGAGATAGAGCCATACAGAACGTATGAACTGCCTTATGATCCACCTTATCCATGGATGTCCAAGCGCATTACTGTCTATAAATTAGGCATAAACAAAAACAACACAGACGAGCGATTAGAACAGTGCAGAAAAAACGTACACTGCGGAATAATCTTAGATGAAAATAAGGAACCGATCTCAGGCTTTCTTGTCCAATCCAATTTTATAAATCCATATACTGCCTGGGAAAATGTTTATACAGATGTTGACGGCATCTGGTATACCTAAACCATACGGTATATTTTTGCTATACGCTTTACAATATTATCCCAGTCGTATTTTTTTGCTTTTTTCCTGGCATTGCTTTCTATTTTTCTCCTTTTTTTCGTGTCTTCAATCACCAGTTTTATTTTTTCAGACAGCTCTTTCTCATTCCCAAGTTCTATTACAAAACCATCTACACCATTTTTTATTATATCCTTTGGGCCTTCTGTTGCTGTTGATATAACAGCGGTTCCGGAGCACATCGCCTCTAATACTGTAATACCAAAGCACTCCCTCTGTGAAGGCAGAACGAATAAACTAGCTTTTTTCATCTCCTTTATTACATCCTCATGCCTTTTTAACTGGCCAGTAAAATGAACCCTGTTTTCTATGCCTAGTGATTTAGACAGATTAACAAGCCTGTTGTACTCTTTTCCCTCCCCGATTATCTTTAGCTCTGCATCAACACCAGACAGGGCAAATGCCTTTAAGAGAATGTCAACCTTCTTCTGCGGAACAAGCCTTCCAGCATACAGGATTGTTCTATTTTTTTTGCCTACTTTTATTTTATTTATATAATTTACATCTATTCCGCTTGGAATAATTTCTATTTTCTTTTTCTTCATCTTCAGTATCTCTACCATCTTGCTCTTTAAAGACGAGTTCAGTGTTATTATCTTCCTAAATCTGGTTTTTGCAGAAGCCAGTTCAAAAGGAAGACCTGTAAAGCCAAAACCCATTGTTCCCCATTCACTAAGGTATAGATCATGGATAGTAGCTATAACTGGTTTTCTCTTAAGCAGGCCAGCAAAAGAGCATGGCAGCAGTGATAGGTGCCCGTTTGCATCTATAATATCATATTTATCTTTCAGAAGATTCCTGAACAGATTAAACCAATAATCAGTACATATAGCATAGTTCCGCTCTGGCGGACTTATTATTGTAGGATGTGAAACCTGTTTTATTTTCAGATCAGGGAAATGAGATGCCTTTGTTGAGGTGTATACAGTAACATCATAACCATACTTCGGCAGCCGGCGTGCCATTTCTAAACACCTTTTCTCAACGCCGTATACCGGATACAGGGTTTCAGTACAGAGTGCTATCTTCATTAAGACCCCTTTTTAATGGATAATATGGAGCATAGTTGCTCTAATTAAAAACTTTAAAAATTTAAAGCAATAGATTATCTGACTATGAAAATAACACTAATCGATCCGCAGGGGTTTTCAGACGGTCTAAATACAGGACTAGGGTACCTAAGCGCCGTTTTAGACAGGACTGGATATAACGTCTCTGTTATTGACATGAATAACAAGGCAGGCAACACACAAAAAAGAATATCAGGCATACGCAACTCTGATATGATAGGTATATCAATAAAATCCTATACACTGGAAAACTCTCTATCTCTTTTGAAAACAATAAAGGCAACGAAAACTAAGGCAACACTTATTGCAGGAGGCCCGCATGTTAGCCTTGATTCACAAAACTTTCTTAGAAATAACAAATTCGACATAGCCGTTGTCGGAGAAGGGGAGAAAACTTTCTTGGAGCTGGTAAAGAAATCATCTTTAGGCAGGATAAGAGGTATAGCGTTTAGAAAAGGAGATGAAATAATTGTTAACGAAAAAAGAGAATGGATAAAGGATCTAAACAAACTTCCGTTTCCAAAATATGATAATTTTGATTCCGTACAGGACAAAGGAAGGATAGAATATTATCCGCTTGTGACAAGCCGTGGCTGTCCGTATAACTGCTCTTATTGTTCTGTAGGAAATCTTATAGGAAAGAGATGGAGAGCAAGAAAACCGAGAAACATAATCAATGAGCTGTTAAACGCCAGGAAAAAATACAAAAGCATGGAATTCAAGGTACTGGATGATAACTTTACCATGGATATAAAGAGAGCAAAGGAGCTCTGCCAGATGCTGATAAACGAAAAACTTAATTTCAGCTGGAGCTGCCCAAACGGAATAAGAGCAGACAGGCTGGACATGGAATTGCTGCAGCTTATGAAAGACAGCGGTTGTCATACAATAGCATTAGGAATTGAAAGCGGATGCAAACCCGTGTTCAACAAAATAGCCAAGGGTGAAAAGCTGGAGCATATCAAGAGCGCGGTTTCAATGGCAAATAGGGCAGGCATAAAGGTTGACGGCTTTTTCATAATAGGGCTGCCAAGCTCTACCTATATAAGGGATAAGCAGTCAATTGCCTTTGCAAAGAAGCTTGGACTTGATTCTGCCTCATTCGGTCTCTTGGTTCCATATCCAGGCACGCCTGTCTGGAAATGGACAAAGAAGAACAGGGATGTTAAAATACTAAGAAACTGGAAAGGAGGTTTCCATATAGGATTTCTACCAAAACCTGTTTTCGAAACCGGCAAATACAGGCAAGGAGAAAGGCTCAAGATGTATTATCTGGCAAACCTGAGATTTCTAAAACCAAAAAAACTTCTTTTTATTATAAAATCCTTATTTAAAAGAATCAAAAAAGGATAATGATATTTAAGCTTTTTAATTTAATTGTAAGTGATAAGTAAAAAGAGGTTTTTGAAATGAGAATTCTAGTTACTGGCGGATGCGGCTTTATCGGGTCTCATCTTGTGGATAAATTAATAGAAAAAGGTCATGATGTGAGGGTTTTTGACAGTCTTGACCAGCAGGTCCACAAGAGCAAACCGACCTACCTGAACAACAAGGCAGAATATATCTACAACGATATCAGGGACGATAAAATAAAAGATGCACTGAAAGATACAGATGTGATATTTCATTTTGCAGCTGCCGTGGGCATCGGCCAGTCTATGTACCAGATCAAGAAATACACTGATGTAAATGCTACAGGAACAGCAAACATCTTGGATTGCATAATTAACGGGAAGTACCCTATCAAGAAAATGGTTGTTGCCTCTTCGATGAGTATTTATGGCGAGGGTGCCTACGAATGTGAAGAATGCGGCATGGTTTATCCGAAACCAAGACCAAGACAGCAGCTAGAAAAAAAGGAATGGGAGATGAAATGCCCGAGCTGCGGCAAGCCTGCAAGACCAATACCCACAAAAGAAGACAAGCCGCTTAATCCCACATCTGTCTACGCAGTAACAAAAAGGGACCAGGAAGAGCTGTTTTTGTCTGTTGGAAGAGCCTATGGAATACCCACGACTGCGCTGCGCTTTTTCAATGTGTACGGACCACGGCAGAGCCTTAACAATCCATATACTGGGGTGTGCGCCATATTTTCTTCAAGAATAAAAAACAACAACCCGCCTGTAATCTTCGAGGATGGCCTTCAGACAAGGGACTTCATCTCTGTTCATGACATAGTTGATGCGAATATTCTTGTCATGGAGAATTCAAAGTCAGATTATGATGTTTTTAACGTCGGCTCTGGCAAAGGCATATCGATAAAAGGCATAGCAGATATCCTGATAAAATTATACGGGAAAAATATCAAGCCAGAGATTGTAAATAAATTCAGAGAAGGTGATACAAGACATTGTTTTGCAGATATTTCTAAAATAAGGAAAATCGGATTTGAACCAAAGATACCCTTTAAAGACGGGATTAAAGCACTTGCAGCATGGGGAGAGGGTGTAGAAGCAAAGGACCTAACTGATGTTGCTCTAGATGAACTGAAACAAAAGGGCTTGGTAAAAGAAATATAGCGATAGTATGTTAAAGCACAAAAGAGAAATAGTTTTTCTATTGCTAATCATATTGCTGGCTGTTTCTCTCAGAACCGTTGGAATGGATAGAAACCTTATATTTGACGAGGTTGACTGGGCAACAGGTATTAAGAACTATTTTCTTGGAAACGGACTGGTGGATTATTATATAGCTGATGCTAATACCGTCCATGCCCATATTGATACAGAATATGGCAGTCTGCTTTTGTGGTATGCGCATCCACCGCTTGGTACACTTTCTTATCTATCTTCACTACACATATTTGGTATTGAGAATTTTGCATTTAGAGTAGTTCCCGTGTTTTTCGGATTACTAACAATACTTGCGACTTTTCTTCTTGGTAATGAGATGTACTCAAAAAAGGTCGGGCTTGTTGCTGCATTACTTATGGCATTTTCCAGGTATCATATAATTGCTTCCCAGGCAATTGATATTGACGGCGCAATTCTGACGTTCTTTGCAACAGCCTCTGTATTGTTTTTTGTGATGTTCAAGAAAAGAGGCAGAACGAGCTATTTCTTGGCATCGTTATTATTTATCTTCTTGGCTGTTAACACAAAGCTGTCAGGCATACTCATAATAATTCCAATACTTATCTACTCATTTTATGCAGACAGAAATCTCAAGAAAACATTAAGAGAAGGGGCATTCTTTGCAGTCACGGCAATCCTGGCAGTATGCTCTATTTTTCTGGCAACGTATGCAATGACAGGCTCTTATGACTACTTTTCTGAAATATTCAGCCATGCAGCAGGCATAATCCCCACGGAATATGGTTTAGCAGAACTTACTTTTGATAAACTATTCTTTATATCACAGATTACCTGGCAGCTAACACCGTTTATTGCAATACTGCTTCTGTTGGCGCTGCTTAATGTAAAGAAAAACAGCAGCTACATCATACTGACTGCGTGGATATTATTTATGTTCTTCATATACTTTTTGCCGTACGCCACGGAAAAACAGAGATATTTTTCAATAGCACTTCCTCCTATTTTCATAATAGCCTCAAAATACATTACTGATTTATTCGGAAAATTAGAACATAGATACAAGTACTGTGCCATATCAGCAATTAGTATCTTTATAATAGCAGTAATGTTCGGAGTCAACGACATCATGGCATTTTACAATCCAGTACCTTTACTGATATTTTATCTGATTGCTGTTGCATTCTTGGTACTGCCTGAAAAGATGCGTTCTGCTTTTCTTATCGGCGGAGCTATAGGACTGACAGCATT
>CAZRDV010000002.1:0-2404 GCA_964599215.1 uncultured archaeon
AGAATGGACCCGGCGCGAATTTCGCCTGACGACTTACGTCGTCCATCGGTTTCGAACGCGCAACCTCTGCCGTGCGAGGGCAGCGATCTACCGTTGATCTACAGGCCCCTACCCTAACCTTCGGTTAGTCTAGACCATATTATTAGAAGAAAGTTTTTAACTATAACAATTTTAGGATAGCAGCATGCAGTTCTTTTGTAGATGCACAGACCAGGCTTGCCCGGTGATTAAGATCAGGGTGTATTTTAAGCTGCCTTCCTTTAATATCAGTTGCAATGCCGCCTGCCTTCTTGACCATGAAGGTGCCGATAAGCTCTGTTGAGGGATATTCCTCAGCAGCGCATACAAAGCCGTCTATAATTCCTTCTGAGAGCATTGCCAACGAAAGTTTTAGAGAACCAGGACAGAATATAACAGTGGGTTTTTTTATTAATTCAGCCTTAGCCATGCCGATTCTTTCATTGACGTTATAAGCTTCGAAGTTTATTATTGATTCTTCTATCTCTTTATTTTTTGAGGCATGTATTGCTTTACCATTCTTGTACGCACCATTTTCATCAGCATGGTATACATCGCCTGTCTCGAATATCCCTATTGCCTCGCAGACTGGTTCTAATTGAGAAGAGTATATAGATATGCCTGTTGTAAAATGCCTGGAGCCGCGTTTTGCCAGGATTGAGCCGCACACCGGGTCCAGAAAGACTATAAATTCTGTGCCGGGCTTTTTTTCTGATTCCTCTGAAACTATTGTAACATCGTCTGGCAGGTTGCTTAGATAAGCAGCCTCAGCCACCTTGTCTATCTTATATGACTTATCGCCTTTCGGATTAGTTCCGATGATCTCTCCTTCATTGCCTGTTCCAAGAACAGAGTCAACTGCAGAAAAAACATCCTTAACAGACTTTACAGCAAGTTTTGTCCAGTTCATTTTTTATTACCAATAGCCTTTATTATAATTTCTACTATCTCTTCCGGCGTCTTATCAGATGTGTCTATAACGATGTCTGCCTCTTTTTCCTGGTCGAAGTAGTCAAAACTATAAATCCGCCTCCAGTTATCTCTTTCAGCAGCCTCTTTTTTCCGCAGGAAGCTGACTGCATCTGCTAAGGATATACTATCACGCTTTACATAACGAAGCGCCCGAATCTCTTTAGGCGCCTTTAGCCACACCCTAAAGTCTGCCTTCAGAAAGTGTATTCCAAGCTTGCTTTCGATTATTATATCCCCTTCTTTTACAAGCTTCTGCTGTAATTCTTCCACGCTCATATGGTGATCTTTGCTCTTGCCCCGGAGGGTATCCCAGAAATTGACTATGCGTTCGGTTTCTTTACCGTCTATTTTTTCCTCATCCCTGGCAAGCTGTTTTGTGTAATTGCCTGCTGAAAAGAACTTTAGGCCTAGCTTCTCTGCCAGCAAGGCGCCGGTTGTTGTAGACCCGCAGCCAGGCATGCCTGATATGACAATTACAACCATAGTTCTAGTTGAGTTCAATTTTATTTAAACTTTTAGAAACAATTTTTGATTTGTATGAAAAAAACAAGGAATCGTATTGTTTTCCTCGGAACAGGCGGCAGCAAGAGCGTTATGTTTACCCAGATAAGGAAGACCGGAGGAATATTTATCGATCTAGACAGCACAAGGCTTGTCATAGACCCAGGGCCTGGCTCGCTTGTTTATTCGCAGAAGCTGAAGCTGAATCCGCAAGGTTTGAATGCATTACTGCTGTCACATCTGCATCCTGATCATTCTACAGACGCCAACGCTCTGTTAGACGGGATGAAGAACCCAGTACTGATAGCAGAAGAGCATTGCCTGGTGCCGAAGGATGATTATTATCCATGCATAACCAAATACCATCAGGAAACATCAGACACACAAATTGCAAAACATGGCAAAAAAATAAAAGTGAAGGGTGTAGAAATCAGGGTGAACAGGGCAGACCACTATTCTCCTGCTGTTGGCTTCACTATTGCAGGCTCAAAAACCATCGGCTATCCAACAGATGGCAGCTACTATAAAGGCCAGGAAAAGAACTACGACTGTGATATACTTATACTGAACATACTGGTGCCTAAGGGAAAGAAAGCAGAGCAGAAAAAGCACATGAGTATTGAGCAGGGAATAGAACTGGTCAAGAAAATAAAGAAAAAACCTAAGCTTATACTGTTAAACCATTTCTCATTCTGGATGCTTCGTGCAAATCCGCGGTCGCAGGCAAGAATCATCGAAAAGGCAACAGGCATTAAAACAGTGCCTGCAGAGGATTTCATGGAAGTTGATTTAAATAATTTAGATATAAAGAAATTATCTGATAAAGATGATAAAATATATGCTACTTAAGAATGTCTGACAATCTAATTCTTTTTATTTAATCAAGGATAGGTAATTAACATGGAGCTACCAA
>CAZRDV010000002.1:2504-114247 GCA_964599215.1 uncultured archaeon
ACAATCTAATTCTTTTTATTTAATCAAGGATAGGTAATTAACATGGAGCTACCAAAAAGATATGATCCCAAAAGCAGCGAGGCAAGATGGCAGCAGTTCTGGGAAGACGAAGGCATATACAAATTCGAGCCTGATTCCAAAAAGCCTGTATTCTCTGTAGATAATCCGCCGCCAACTGTCTCCGGCAAAATGCACATAGGCCATGCTTTCTCATATTCACAGCAGGATTTTGTTATGCGTTTCCAGAGAATGCTGGGAAAGAACGTGTTCTGCCCTTTTGGCACGGATGACAATGGATTAGCAACAGAGAGGCTGGTTGAAAGGATAAACAGAGTGAAGGAAAGTGAGATGAGCAGGGATGAATTCAGAAAGCTCTGCATCAAGACGCTGGACAGGGTCGTGCCGGAATACATACGCGACTGGAAAAGAATCGGTTTCTCTGCTGACTACTCTGTAAGCTACACCACAATAGACGAGCACTGCAGAAGGATATCGCAGAGAAGCTTCATCGAGCTGTACAAGAAAGGCAGAGAATACAGAAAAGAGTCTCCTACGCTCTGGTGCCCTGAATGCCATATGGCACTTGCACAAGTCGAACTGGAAGACAAGCAGATGAAGAGCACCATGAATGATATTGTATTCCGTGTCGATGGAAAGGATCTCATGATAGCAACCACAAGGCCGGAGCTTTTGCCGTCATGCGTTGCTGTTTTCTACCATCCGTCTGACAAGAGGTACAAGAAACTCAAGGGCAAGAAGGCTGTTGTCCCGTTATTCGGGCATAAGGTTCCGATACTTGAAGACAAGAGGTCTGACCCTGAAAAAGGCACGGGCATTGTTATGTGCTGTACATTCGGTGACCAGACAGACATGGAATGGTATTTTGCACACAAGCTTCCGCTAAGGATATCAATCACAACAGACGGAAGAATGAACAAGCTAAGCGGGAAATACGAGGGCATGAAAATATCAGAGGCACGGAAAAAAATCATCGAAGACCTGAAGAACGAGGGCCTGTTGAAAAAACAGGAAGAGATAATGCACACTGTTAATGTCCATGAGAGGTGCAAGACAGAGATAGAGATACTGCACACAACACAGTGGTTCATAAAATACCTCGACCTAAGGGAGAATTTCCTCAAGGCAGGCAGTAAACTGAAATGGTATCCTGGCCATATGAAAAACAGGCTTGATAACTGGATCAAGGGTCTGCAATGGGACTGGTGCATATCACGGCAGAGGTCATTTGGCGTTCCTATTCCTGTATGGTACTGCAAAGCATGCGGTAAAGTCTGCCTGCCAGATGAGTCCCAGCTGCCTGTAGATCCTACGGAAGCAGAGCCAGGAAAAAAATGTTCCTGTGGCTCTGACGAGTTCGTGCCGGAAAAGGATGTTCTTGATACATGGGCTACCTCTTCGCTTACCCCGCAGATAGCAGCAGAGCTTTTCAGGCCTTTATACAAGAAACTGTATCCAATGACTTTAAGGCCGCAGGCACACGACATCATATCATTCTGGCTTTTCAACACGCTTGTCAAGTCTCAGCTGCACAATAACATCAATCCATGGAGGGATGTCATGATATCAGGCTGGGCACTGGATCCCCACGGAAAGAAGATGTCCAAATCCAAAGGCAATGTAGTAGAGCCTAGAGATGTTCTGGAAAAGTATTCTGCAGATGCCATGAGATTCTGGGCAGCTGACTCGAAGCTTGGAGACGACATGCCGTATCAGGAAAAGGACCTTGTAACAGGAACGAAAACAATGACAAAGATGTGGAATGCTGCCAGGTTCGTTATAATGAATCTCAAAGGCAGGGAAAAGGAGCCAAAACCGGAGCTTATAGACAGGTGGCTGCTGGCAAAATTAAGCAGAGTTATAAAAGCATGCACTGATTCATTTGAAAGATACGAATACTCAAAAGCAAAGAGCGAGGTGGAGGTATTCTTCTGGCATGTATTCACTGACTATTATATTGAAATGGTAAAGGACAGGCTCTACAATCCAGGCAATTACTCTAAAGTAGCGGTGGCTTCTGCAAGGTATACCCTTTACAAGGCACTCCTAAGCATAGTGAAATTATTTGCCCCTATAATGCCTCATATAACAGAGGAATTGTATCAAAACTACTTCAGGGAGTTCGAGAAGTCAAAGAGCGTACACAGCTCATGCTGGCCAGAGCCAGGAAAGCTGTATGAAAAGGAGGAGAAAGCCGGGGATATGGCAGTAGCGATAATAGCCGCTATCAGGAAATTCAAGACTGACAACAACATGTCAATGAACGAGCCTTTGAAGAAAGTTGTTATAGACAATAAAGGCGTTAGTACACTGCTTAACGACATAAAATCCACAATGAAGATAGAAAATATAGCCATAGGCAAGGCAGACGGCATAGAAACGGAGAGTGGTATGAAACTCTCTATCACAAAGTGATTCTTATGAGCGAAGGCAAGTACAAGCTAAAGAAGCTGATAAAGATGCTGGGAGATATAAAAGGGCGTCATACCGAGTTAGTGAGCGTATACATTCCTACAGGCTATTCGCTCCACGAGATAACAAACCAGCTGAGGCAGGAGCAGGGCACTGCTGAAAACATAAAGTCAAAGACCGTCAGAAAGAACGTTACCACTTCGCTGGAGAAGATAATGAGGCACCTGCAGCTGTACAAGAAAAATCCGGAGCATGGCCTGGCATTATTCTGCGGCAACATCTCAAAAACAGACAAATCAGACATAGAGCTGTTTGCAATAGAACCGCCTGACCCTGTTAAAGTAAAGCTGTACTGGTGCGACCAGCGATTCGTCCTGGATCCACTAATGGAAATGATAAAGGAGAAGGAGATATACGGAATAATATGCCTGGACAAGAGCGAGGCAGATATAGGGCTGTTAAGCGGAAAGAAGGTTGAGAGCCTTGTTCATTTCGAGTCGATAGTGCCTGGCAAAACCCGGGCTGGAGGCCAGAGCTCTGCAAGGTTCGCCCGTGTAAGAGAAGGTTTACTGAATGATTGGCTAAAGCAGGTGGCTGATGCAGCAAACAAGGCTTTTGCTGAAAGAGAGATTATCGGAATACTGTTAAGCGGGCCAGGGCCGATAAAAGAAATCTTTCTGAAGGAGAAGTACCTTCAGGACAGAGTTGAGAAGAAAATACTAGGGATGGTTGATACCAGCTATACAGGAGATCATGGCCTGCACGAGACAATCGAGAAGGGCGAGTCACTGTTAAAGGAGGCGTCTGTCATAAAAGAGAAGAAGATACTGCAGAAGTTTTTTGAAGAGCTTCAGAAGCCGCACGGGCTTGTTGCCTATGGATTGAATGAAGTGATAACTGCGCTGGAGAGCGGTTCTGTTGATACTGTTATAATAAGCGAGGATACAACCTCAAAGGAGATAGAGTTAGAGTGCCAGTGCGGCACTAAGAAGAAATTCGTTACCAAAGAGGCAAAGGAAATCTGCGAACGCTGCAACCAGGTGCTGCAAAAACTCGGTGAAAGGGACATAATAGAGGCATTTGAAGAGAAAGTAAAGCAATTCAGCTCCAAACTGGAAGTCGTATCTTCAGATACCCGCGAAGGACGGCAGTTCTTTGAATTGGGCGGAATCGGCGCGATATTGAGATACAGAATCTAATTCTACTCCAGGCCACTCAGAAATCTCTGGATGCATTTTCCCATGTCCTTGTGGTAACCGCCTTCGAGCACAGCAGCTACAGGCTTTCCAAGGAAAGATATCATTCCCCCGATATGCCAATAGGTCTTGTAGCTGAGTTCCAGCTCCACTAACGGGTCTTTCTTGTACGTATCGAAGCCGGCAGACACTGCTATCAGGTCTGGCTTGAATATCTCTATTTTCTCCAGTGCCTTTTCCACCACCTCTAAGTATTCATCTTCATTTATTCCTGGAAGAAGCGGATAGTTTATGCAGTTCCTCTCGGATATGAAGCCTGTCAGAGGGTATACATTCTTCTGGTGCAGGGAGACATACAAAACATCTTTTCTGCCGAGGAATATATCCTGGGTTCCGTTGCCATGGTGCCCGTCTATGTCTAATATTGCTATCTTGTTCAATATCTTCAACGCCTTCTCAACAGCTATTGCCATGTTATTGAAATAGCAGAAGCCTCCTAGGAAGTTCCTGCCAGCATGGTGGCCAGGCGGCCTCATAAGAGAAAAGGAATTTTCTCCTCCAACAGCAGTACGCAGAGCAAGTATTGCAGAGCCTGCTGCCAGCTTCGCATAGTCATACATGCCCTTGAGATTCGGTGTCTCAGAATCGTAGAATTTTCCCTGCTTTATCTTATTGACAAGCTTGGATGAGTGTACAGCCAGCAGGTCATCATCAGAGCAGGGCTTTGCATCATAGAAATCAAAATATTTCTTCAGAAAATTGTATGCCTCTCTGACCCTGTCAGGGCTTTCAGCATGTCCCTCCTGCCAGTATCTGAGGCACTTTGGAGAATAGAAAACACGCATAATAATTATTGTTTTTCTGTTTATTAAACTATCTTGAATACGTTCTTTGCGTTCTCAGTTGTTTTATCTATAACCTCATTTCTAGTGATATTCTTTATTGCTGCTATTACCTTTGCTGATTCAGCTATCATCCACGGCCTGTTTATCATCTCCCTGCTTGTTGGATGAAGCCATGGTGAGTCTGTCTCCAGAAGCATGCTTTCCAGCGGTGTTTTTCCTGCCAGTCTCTGGTGCTTCTCGCTCTTGCAGATAATTGTTGCGAAAGAGACCCAGTAGTTCTGCTCTAAAGCATAGTTCAGATTGCTCTCGTTGCCGGAAAAGCAGTGCAGAACAACAGACTCTGCATTATTATCAGAGAGCAGTTTAAGGACGTTGTCAATGCAGGTACTGCTGCCTGGCTCGTTCCTGCTGTGAATCACCAGAGGCTTCTTCATCTCCTTGGCAAGCTTAATGAATCTAATAAACACGTCTTCAGCTCTTTTTTTCTTGTCATCAGGCACTTGTGTATAATCCAGGCCGCATTCGCCTATGCCTACTATTTTTTCTTTGTTGGACTTTATGAAATCTAAATATTTGTTTATTTCGTCGTCGCTATATTTGCCTACCCTCTCAGGATGCAGGCCAAGCGAAACAAAAACAAAGCCTTTGTTTTTTTCCTGCAATTCAAGTATCTTGTCCTTGTCCTTCATGTCAGCAACAGAACTAATAACTGCCTTCATCTTTTGCCTTGCTTCTGCTACGATGCTCTCAGGGTCTTTCATGTATTCCAGGTGGCAATGTATGTCTATCATAAAAAAGATTAAGATTGAAAATTTAAATGATTTCTATTCATTATCTATTCATTATATCCGTATTTGCCGATCAACGGCACAAAGACATAATAACCGAGCATGGTCTTCTTTAGCTCTTTATTTTTTTCTACCAGGAGCATCTCATCCTTTACCGGAATGACAAGCCTGCCCCCTTCTTTTAGCTGGTTTATCAGTGCCTCAGGTATGTCTGGCGCAGAGGCAGTTACGATTATCCGGTCATAAGGAGCTTCTTTTTCATAGCCTGTTGAACCATCATGCTTAACAACAGTGATATTCCTGTAGCCTTTTAGGTTACTAACTGAAAAATCAACAAGTTTCTTTATCCTTTCTGTTGTGATAACAGTTCCGTTGCCCACTATTTCAGCAAGCAGTGCTGCCTGATAACCAGAGCCTGTGCCTATTTCCAGTATTTTCTGGTTCTTTGTCGGACGAAGAGCCTCTGTCATCGCTGCAATTGTCAGTGGCTGGGAGATTGTCTGGTTTTCCGGTATTGGCAGTGGTATGTTGTCGTAGGCGTGCTCCCTATATCTTTCAAGGACAAAATTCTCTCTCGGGACCTTCCTGAAAGCCCTTATAATGTCAGGGGTTATCAGGAACCCCTCCTTTATAAGCAGATCTATCAGGTGCTCTTTCTTTTCTTTTAGATTCACCATACCACAAATAATTTTAACCAATTAAAATAATTAATACTTAAGGTATTTATGGCAACATTCGGGGAAATCATTGTAGGCATGATTTATGCTATAATCTCGTCTATAGTAAACACAACGATTGCTGTTCTTGGCGGGCTTTTCGAGCTTTTCAGAATCCTCAACGCAAATCTCGGCAGCCTTTCTCCGCTGGCGATTTTTATAGCAGTCTTGATACTCGGTCTTATAATATACGCGCTTTTCAGGATATTCAAGGGCCAGGCCAAGATATTCATCTTTGCTGTTGCTATTCTGGTCATCCTAACCCTGCTTGCACTAATAACTCTTTAATTTGGTAATTTCTGCGCATTACGCTTGTAATTGTTTTTCGGTTATTTTTAGGGATTTTTAATATTAGTTTAAGAATCTTTCACTATGAAAATAACAAGACAGGTGGTTTACGTGAGAATATCAAATCTAACAATGATAATGGTACTTGTTATATTACTCGTTATAACTGCTGTGTTGTATGCAGCAACGATCAACACGAATGAAAGTACAAACACTTCAGAAGAAACCACAACCACTACCTTAACTGAAGCAGAAAAAGGCATTGTCATATTCTATGCAGATGATGTATGGGGCGGATGGCTGGAAGATATATCCCAGGATTTAGTAGAACTGCACATAGAGAAGAACGTGGATCTAACTATCGGGGTTGTTCCAAGAGGTATGGATGATACTGAGATGACTGATTCTATGCTTAAATTACTGCAGGACTGGTATGCCAATCACAGCGATGTAATAGAAATATCCCAGCAAGGCTACAATCATAGCACTGAGGATTACACACCGGAGTACCTGAAGATGGGGCGCGACCTGTTCTACTCATGGGGCATACATCACTATTCCTGGGCACCGCCATATGGCAAGGTCGAGTGGAACACAACATTGTATTTAGAAGAGCTGGGATTCCATACTATTATAGATTCTGACTTCCTGCCAACAAGAGACGATACATCCGTGCTTATAGTAGGGGATGGCCTGTGGACTGACAAAGAGCCATTAATATCAGGAGAATTGAGATCAGCAGAGGATCTGATGGCTGAAGCAGATGATTACATAGAAGATAAAGGGTTTGCTGTTATTTCATATTACATACATGACTTTATCATAGAGGACACAGAAGAATTGTATGAAGATAAATTTGACCGATTCTCTGCTTTGCTGGATGCGTTCAAGAGCAGCGGATACCAGTTCATGACTGCTGAAGAGCTTTATCAGTCGTTGCTGTAAACTGTGATTATAAATGAATTCAAGGATATTACTCATAGTTTCAATTTTCACAGCTATTATTATGTTTGCAGCTGTGATCAGTGCTGTAAACTACGCGATGGAGATAAATAGGGAGGGCATAATTGAAACGGCAGATGAAGCAGAAAAAGGCATTGTCATATTCTATGCAGATGATGTATGGGGCGGATGGCTGGAAGATATAACCCAAGAGTTAGTAGAATTACATATAGAGAAAGAGATTGATCTAACAGTTGGTGTTATTCCGTGCGGTATGACTGATGATTCCAAGATGACTGATTCCATGATTCACTTACTGCAGAACTGGTATGCCAATCACAGTAATGTGATAGAGATATCGCAGCAAGGCTATAACCACACAACTGAAGACTATAGAATAGATTATATTAAAGAGGGTCGTGACCTGTTCTACTCATGGGGCATAAGGCATTATTCCTGGGCACCGCCATATGGCAAGGTCGAGTGGAACACAACACTGTATTTAGAAGAGCTAGGATTCCACACTATTATAGATTCTGACCCGTCTGATACAAGGGATGATACGTCTATATTAGTCTTGGGTCAGGGTCCTTGGGCTGACAAAGAGCCAGCATCAGCAGGGGAATTGAAATCAGCAGAGGAACTGATGAAAGAGGCAGATGCCTTCATAAAAGAGAGGGGCTTCGTTACTATTTCATATTATGTGCATGACTTTGTTGTAGAGGATACAGGAGAACTGAATGAAGAGAAGTTTGAAGAGTTTGCTGCTCTGCTGGATGCGTTCAAGAGCAGTGGTTATGTATTCATGACAATTGAGGAGTATTACCAGTCGCTGCTTATCTAACTGTCCTTACCCATACATGTTTTTCTTTTCTAAGCTCAGCTATATAGCCGTGGAACAGGGCTGTTATCAGGAACATCCAGTAACCAACAAGCCCGAGCTGTATAAATCTTGCCAGTCTAGGACGATGCTTCTCTAGCCTGATGCAGAGGTATGTTGCAGGCATAGCTAGCAGTATCCAGCCCACAACGATAGAGCCTACTATAAAAGAGAATTGAGGGAATCCCAGATAATTCACAAGGCCGATAATACCATTTTCCCATATGAACATCGATGTAATAGTGATTAATATTACAATGCCTGGCGTAAGCAGCCCAGCCCAGATTGCCTTGCCTTTGTTGAGGATTGACCCTACTGTCCAGGTCGTGAAAAACCCTATTGCCAGTATTCTTGTGAGAATCGGGAGCAGGTCCATGTTGATGTTAATCATATTCGCAATAAGCAGGGCAACTGCTCCCATTATAAGTGCAAACGGCAGTATCATGGAGCTTATCCAGAACGGGTAGCATGAGTTTACTGCTCGTCCGTATTCGAGCTTGCCCACTTTGCCTCTGTGTTTCCAGGTTACCTCAAGGCTTCCCCTTGCCCACCTGATTCTCTGGTTCCACAAAGCCTGCAGTGTCGTCGGCTCGTCAACCTTTGCATGGATGCTCGGGTCAAAATGAGCCTTTGACCTTGCTTCTGTTACAACCCGCCAGGTCACGTCAGTGTCTTCTGCCAGGGTGTCGTTATGATAATCACCTATTTTGTCCATTGTAGTCCTGCTGAAGATGCCGCAGCCGCCTGGTATAACATAATGTACACCAAGCACATTGAATCCCCTTCTCATCAGTTTCTGGCCAATAAGAAATTCAAAATCAATGAATTTGTTCAGCATGCTTTTGTTTTCTGAGAGCGCAATATAACCTGCAACTGCACCCACTCCGTTGTCAATAAAATGCCTTGCTGCGTTTTCAAGAGCATCCCTGCCCAGCTGCACATCAGCATCTATGAAAAACAGTATGTCACCGCTTGCGTATTTCTTCCCATCATTCAGGGCATAAGATTTGCCAGTGCCTCCCTTAACCCTGTCTATCAGGATTATATTTCCCTTATTATTGGGGTTTCTTAATTCCATGCCTATCTCAGGGTATATTATTCTCGAGGCGTATTTTTCCACTATCTTCTTTGTATTATCGCCTGAACCGTCGTTTACAATAATCATCTCTTTCTTGTCATCAGGATAAGTGGTTTGCAGGAATTTCTTTATGGTTCTCTCTATTACATTGTCCTCGTTGTATGCAGGGGTTATAAGGGATATCTTCGGTCTGTAGTTATCATCTAAAATGTACTGCCGGAACCTCAACCTATGGAAGCCTGAAAGGGCGATGAGTAATATGCCCAGGAAAAGAAGCGAGAAGGTAAACAGTATAATCCCGATTATTATAAGGTCTATCATAAAATCGCCTCCAGGCCCTTTTCTCCGCAGTTGAAAAGAAGGTCTATAGAGCTCATGAAGGGCTCGAATCCAGGATATACCTGGCTGTAAGGCTTTGGCTGGAAATCCTGATACTCAAGGCTTATGCCAGCTTCCCTGAATTTCTCTTCATCTAGATAATGCCGCCCGCCAGTGCCGGATATGTAGGAATCAGCACCAACAGCCTTCAGTATTTCGATGACAATGTCTGTTTTCTGCAGCGACAGGTCAATATCCAGCTCGCTTGACAAGACTATTTTTGTCTTGATTCCAAAAGCCTTTATCAAGAACTTGATTATTTGTATATTGAACTCGCTCAGGCAGAGTGTCTTGTTTTTGTATAAGTTTTCAAATCCTTTCCCATATTCCTTGTAGCAAGGCGCCTTGCAATAGTGATGACGAACCAAATTGATGTGCTTTTGCTTGAACCTGCTGTCAGCAAGCCTGACTTTGTTTATCCTTGAATCATTGTATTCCTTTGGAACCGGGATTGTGAGGAATCTCCACCCATTCTCGGTGCGGATTTTGTTTCTTGCATGGAAGTTATCCCTGCCCTTGCTGAATTTTGCATTATCAAATATCACGAAGACATCTGAAAACATCATCTTATGGAAGAATGCGGTGTAGGGAAGATAGTTAGGCTGGTGAATAGCTGCTTTCATACTATCACCGTGTCAGCTTATCATCCTTACAATCTTGAAAGCCTCTGCAGCTTTCCTGCTTATCTCAGAGCCCCTGACAACTGCCCTTGCCCTTACTTTATCTGCACCAAAGAAGTCTTTTATCAGCTGGCTCTGGAAGATTTCCCACACCTCAAGCTTCTTTTCAAGAAATTCAGATATGTCCTCATAATAGGTAACAGCTTCCAGCTCCCTGAACGGCTCATAACATAATATCCCTTTTACGCCTTCCTGCAGCGCAGCCAGTATGCCTGCCTGTGCAACATTCAGATGGTCCTGATGCCTGTCAGGATTGGATGGCAGGTATACCCTCTCTGGTTTTATTTCCTGTATGGTCTGCTTTATTACATTGTAGGATTCTTCCTTGCTGACCTCTGTATCAGGTAACCCTGCAAACCTGACAGAGTTAATGCCCAGCTTTTTAGAGGCTACCAGAACTTCCTTTTTCCGGACTTCTTTTAATTCTTCCTCTGTATAATCAGGATGCCTGCTCTTTTCCCCGAAACTGATTATCAGCAAGTGTACAGCATAGCCTTGCTTCTTCATCTTGAATATGGTGCCGCCCATGCCATGGGTCTCGTCATCAGGGTGAGGCGAGACTACCAGTATGCTCTTCATAGATGTAGATTCTTCACTCATAGGTCACACCGAAATAAACATACATCTAATTCCAGAGCAAATCCTTATAAAAATTTCCAAAAATTTCCCAAAATTTCCAGAATTTGTGATTGGCTTGTAATTGAGATGTAAGTTAGTAGCATAAAATGCATTTCACCCTGCTTGCCTTGCACTCTTTTTTTATCCGTTCTTTAAGGCGGTCGTAGTAATCGTTTCTTGTGAACAGTATCTCCTCATAACTCTTTACAAGATCTGGATAAAATCTTTCAAGCGTCTTCTTTATGAGTGTCCAGTTGCCGGATTTTATGTTTAGCTTGTCGAAATATATCATATCAGCTAGCGTGGAGAATCTTCTTATTGTCTCTTCTATGCCCTTGTCTGAAAGCATGGGAAGCATAGGACCAAAGAATACATAAGTTCTTACATTGTTTTCTCTCAGGACCCTCAATGCCTCTATCCTCTCGCCTACAGGAGATGCCTTGGGCTCGAAGCGCTTCCTTACCTCATCATCAAGGCTTGTTATCGTAAAACCGATTTCTATATCAGAGAATTTCTTTATTAGATCAAGGTCTCTGAGAACAAGGGATGATTTTGTCTGTATAGTTACAGGAAAATCATGTTTGGATAATATTTCGAGTATTCTTCTTGTAAGTTCGTATTTCTTCTCCAGGGGCTGGTACGGGTCGGTAACAGAGCTGATATAGACTGATCCCTTCTTGGCTGTTTTGAGCTCTTTTTCCAATACAGCTGGCGCGTTTGCCTTGGCATCGACGAACTCTCCCCATTCCTCCTTGTGCTTTGTATATCTTTTCATGAAGCGGGCATAGCAGTAGCTGCAGGCGTGCTGGCAGCCTGTATACGGGTTGATGCAGTAATCAAGTATTCCGCTCTTGTTCAAGAGCGATTTACATAATACTTCAGATGCTTTCATAATCCAATTAAGAAAGAAAATTATTTAGCTTCTATAATGACGGCATTAACAACGCCGTCCCTGCCTGGCCTGCTGGTTACCCTTGCTTTCCCTAGCTCTGTGTTTATAATCGTGCCCTTAGTTATTATGCTCCTTCTGACAAGCTGCGGATTGGCAGGGTTTTCCATAACAGAGATTATCTTTGTTTTCTGTGATTTGCTGCCTGATGTAACATTGGCTATATTGGCTGACAAAGCCAGCAGTTTTCTCGAGCCACCCTTTGTTCGGAGCTTAACGACCTTCTTCTCCCCAAGGTGCGTTGGAGAGTAGTCACGCCCTCGCTGGTACTTCTTTCTCTTCCTTAGCTTCTTCCTAAGTTTGCCTGTTGGCTTTCTCTTTGAACGCAACTGCCATTTTGTCATTGAAAAACCCCTCAATATATTTACTGTCAAAAGATTTAAACAACTATTTAAGTCTATTTAGCTTATAATAGATTTGAATTGTTTAGTTTGAAGGGAATTTTTTATGGAAAGACCAATAGACGTTTTGAACAACGCCAAAGGAAAGAGGGTTTTGATAAAACTGAAGAGAGGTACAGAGATCGCAGGAATTTTACAGGCCATGGATTTGCATCTTAACATGTGGCTTGAGGACGCAGAGCAGACAACAGACGAGAGCAAAACAAAGCTCGGAACCATACTTGTTCGCGGAGATAACATCCTCTACGTTTCTCCTGAAAAGGGAGAGTAAAAAGGGCATTTCTGATTTCATATGGAAATCGTATGAAATTTAGACATTCCCTTTTACAAAGGTGTTTGTATGGGAAAGGGGACTCCATCCTTTGGAAGGCATCAGAGAATAACGCATATCCGTTGCAGGAGATGCGGTAGGCATACCTATCACATACAGAAGAAGCACTGCAGCGCATGCGGCTATCCAAGAAGCAAGATCAGGAAGGAAGCCTGGCGATGGAAGAGCTGGAACAGGAAGAAAAGAGAAGACCTCAAGATAAAACACATGAAGGTCAAGACAGCCCGCATGGGCAAGAAGAAGAAATAAAATTTCTTAATTCTTTCTACTAATTATAATTATGAGAGAGCTTTGGAAAATATTCTTCTGTGGATTCGTGGCACTGATTGTGTCGGTATTTATTTATCTCAATATAAAAGATATACTGCCGTTTCCTATAATTATTTTACTTGCCATCTTCGTTCTCGTCTACGCAGGAGCAACGCATCTGGTCAAGTACTGATACTGGCAACTTTTATAAATTAGCATTACAATAAGAATCTAAAGGGCCCGTAGCTCAGTCTGGTTAGAGCGCCTGAGAATAAAAATTCGGTGAACCTCTTAATCCAGAAAGAAGGTTTTTGATTGACCTTTTTTCTAAAAAGGTCAGCAGGATGTCGCGCGTTCAAATCGCGTCGGGCCCATTTCTAATCGGAAATATAGAAATCAGATGTCTTGATTATCGCTATGGCTTCCTTATATCGTGCGTGTTTTAGTCTATACTTAATAGTGTTTTCTGTTGTATTATTAGGGTAAATACCCACGTCACTCAAGCATGACATCAATAAATCCTGGCATAAAGTGCAGCTTTCGTTGCCAGTCCTGCTCAATACTATAGTCCTGTCTTTTTCTATTATGCCTATGTCAGAAGTCTCCCCAGGGAAAGTAATTCTCTGCATATTATTCACCTACTTTATTCTCTTTCTGCTTCTGGAAGATAATAGCATTTTCTGTTGTCTCTAAAGCCCATACAAATCGGAAGATAAAGTGTTATGTTAATCTCGCGGTGGTCTATTTCATCCATGTTTGGTAGCCTTGGTTTAGGATGTCCAGGCGAACCGCAGATGTATCGGGTTCCGTCACGTATAGCCTGTTCACATAGGTATTCACATCGTTCAGAGCCGCATTCTTTGGCCTGTTGCTTTAAATGTGTAGCGAAACTCTGCTCTGTTGGGTTAGCTAGTCTATCTAAATTAATTTCTGGTATTTTATATTCGGTTATCATTAATATCAACCCTAATAGATAATAGAAAAGTTCTTAAAGTAAATCTAATAATGCAGAGGCTACATGACCCTGCTGCCGTTTTTTACCTGCTTGCCGGGTTCTAGTATTGTGCCGTCTTCTGCAGCCAGAAGCATGCCCTCGCTCTTCACGCCGCGCATCTCCTTGCTTTCAAGGTTGCAGACGACTATCACCTGCTTGTTCATCAATGCCTCTTTTTTGTATATTCCCTTTAATCCGGCAACCAACTGGCGCTTCTCGCTGCCTAAATCTACTTGCAATACAAAGAGTTTGTCAGCGTCAGGGTGATCATCTACATTGGTTATTGTTCCGATTCTTAAATCCACTTTCTGGAACTCCTTGAACGGTATCATGTTATCAGCCAGGTTTATTTTCTCAATCGGCTCTGCCTCTTTTCTAATATCAGCTTCTATATTCTTAAATAGCATTATTGCTTTTATCTTTTCCCCTGCTTTTACTTTTGCATCAAGCGATGGTTTAATACCAAGGGCCTTTAACGCCTTTTCTGCTGAGGATGGTATGAACGGATAAAGCAGCGATGATACAGCGGCTATTAGCTGTGCTGCATTAAAAAGTGTCTTCTCACATAACTTCTTGTTGCTCTTAACTGTCGCCCAGGGCTTGTTCTGCTGGAAATAGTTATTGCCCTCGCCTGACAGGGATATTGCTGCCTCCAGTGCCTCGTTTAGTCTGAATTCACTTAATTTCTTCTTGTATTCATTGGTTTTTTCCTTTATCAGCTCTGATATTTCATTATCTAACTCTGATTTAGGCACTTTGCCTGAGAAGTTTTTCTCTATAAAAGACGTAACCCTGTAGAAAAGATTGCTGTAGTTAGAGACCAATTCCTCATTCACCCTCTCTACTAGCTGCTGCTCTGAAAAATCACCATCATTGAAAGGAGAGACGTTCCTGATAAGGTAGTACCTGAACTGGTCAATGCCGTATTTCTCCACCATGCTGTCTGGGTTTATCACATTGCCAAGGGATTTTGATATCTTGTTGCCATTTATGGTTATGTAGCCATGGACAAACAATGCCTTCGGCAGCTGCAAGCCCGCAGACAGCAGAATAGCAGGCCAGTATACTGCATGAAATCTCAGGATGCCTTTGCCAATAACATGGACATCAGCAGGCCACCAGCGCTTGTATAGCCGCTCGTCTTTGCCAAAGCCTACAGCTGTCTGATATACGTTCAGGGCATCAAACCAGACATACATTATCTGGGAATCGTCGCCTGGCACAGGAACGCCCCAGCCCTTTGCACGCTTTCTTGAGCGGGAGATGGAGAAATCCTCAAGCCCGCCTTTTACCAGGCTCAGCACCTCATTCTTCCTTGACTCCGGCACTATTTTCAGCTTATCGCTTTCTATCAGTTCCTCTAACTGCTTTTGATAATTAGACAGGCGGAAGAAATAATTCTCTTCTTCGATTAAGTCAGGCGCTTTGTTATGCTCAAGGCACCTGCCATCGACAAGTTCGCTTTCTGTCAGGAATGCCTCGCAGCCAATGCAGTACAATCCTTTGTACATCTTCTTGTAGATGTCCTTGCTGCAGAGCTTCCAGAGCTTTTGCGAGCCTGCAACGTGCTCTTTGCTGGATGATCTCATAAAGCTGTTGAATGACAGATCAAGTAACTTCATGGTTGTTTTGAATTTGCCTGAGTACTTGTCGCAGAGCTGTTTGATGCTGATGCCTTCTTCCTCAGCTGCCTGGACATTCTTCAGGCTGTTCTCGTCAGCGCCTGTTGTTAAGAATGCATTTTCTTTAAGCAGCTCATGGAACCGTTTTATAGTATCGGTCTGCACGAATTCCAGTGCATGGCCTATGTGTGGCTCTGAGTTCACATAAGGAATCGCAGTTGTTATGTAAAATTTTTCTTTTAGCTTAACCACCGTTTCACCTGTAATAGATATGGAAGAGTATTTAAAAATAGTTTATTCTAGTCCTTCACTAGGAACCTGTCGAGGTGTTTTCTTGCCTTTTCCTTTCTTGACTGGTGCTCTCGCAGGAATTTCTCTACTTTGTCAGCAAGCAGATTCTTGACCTCACCGCTTGTTATTGCCCCGCTCCTGTAGCCAGAGAAGATCTCCTTTATCTTCTCGTCATCATCTTCGAACAGATAATATAAGTACTGGCAGGCTGTATCGACTTCAGGCCTTCCGCCGCTTTTCCTGTGCTCTTCAAGGCTGCCAGCCCCGCCGCTGAATGATTTCATTATCTTTTTTCTTGCCTCTTTCGGCGAGTCTGTAGTAAAGATAGCTGAGTTGGGCTTTGACGCACTCATCTTGCTGTCAGGCCCTTCTAGTCCAGGCAAAAACATGCTGTGGATCTGCGCTGGCTTGTAATAGCCAAGCCTGTCAGCTACATCACGAGATATTCGCCAGTATGGGTCCTGGTCAATAGCAGCAGGAATTAATACAGGCACCTTCTTTTTCTTTAGCTCGCTTGGTAAGAAGCATGGTGCAGCCTGCATTGCTGGAAAGAATGACATTCCTATGTTGGTGCTGTTTTCAAAGCCGAATACTGCTTTGGCTGTTGAGAACGTGGTCAGCTTGGCAACCCTTATCGCAATCTTATACAGTGTTTTTGCGTAATCAGTATTCAGAAACAGCTTTGTTCTGTCTGAATCAAAGCCCACAGCTATTATGTCAAGTGCGTTTTCCATGGAGAATTTGCGTGTATCCTCTAACGAGAGCTCGTCATCATGCAGGAACTTCTCGTCATCTGTTAGCTGGAAGTATAGCTCTGCATCAAATTTGTCCTGCAGCCACTTGGTGAATATCCATGGCATAAGATGGCCGAGATGCGTGTCGCCTGAAGGCCCGCGGCCTGTATAAAGAACGAATTTCTCGCCTTTCTCGTATTTATCCAGTATCCAGTCCATGTCCCTATGCGAGAAGAAAAGCTTTCGCCTGAGCATTAGATGCAGCTCTCCTGCATTCTTTTCTATCCTCTTTAATATGCCTTCAGTCAGGTGCTTTGTGCCGAACTGTTTTACCAGCTTGTCATAGTCTATGTGGCCTGATACCTCCCATGGCGTTACCTTCATCATGATATCACTTATTATTTATTTTCCAGGCTTAAATTTTCCATCTTGTTGGTTTCTGGCCCCAGATGTACCAGTATTCTGACATTCTTTTTTTCTCCCGCTTTATGTTTGCCTTTATCTTCAGTTCTTTGAAAATATTATTTATATTATTCCTGCTGCAGAGGCAGTCAGAGCCTGTTATGCCGAAGCTCTTGCCAAAGGTCAGGAAGGAGAAATAGCCACCTGGCTTCAGGAATCCAAACAGCTTTTTCAGCGTATTTTTCGGGTTGTCTAAGTGGCTGAGAACGCCGACAGCCACTATTGCATCGAATGAATTCTTTTCAAAAGGCGCAAGCCCCCTTTCCTTTATGAATATGACGTTACTGAGCTTCATGGCTTTATCTATTTTACTGACAGCCCTGGTCAGCTGCTTTTTGCTGAGGTCAACAGCGATTACTGTGTTGCCTCTCCTGGCAAGCTCCAGGGTGGTTATGCCTGAACCGCAGCCGAAATCAAGTACATGGCCCTTCTTTATTTTCAGCTTACTGATAACCTTCCTTACTTCCTGCCGCCCGTACCATATTGGAAACAGCCTGTCCCACAAGAAGGAGATTTTGTCGAAAAACTTCTCTATGAACCTCTTGTCGGTCTGAAGCATTATCATTACATAGAGCGGGATGCCAAATGAAATCAGGAGCAGGCTCATTGCAAATATCGACAAGGAGCCTGGCTGCGTTATCCATACTGACAACAGGGACAGGTTAAACAGTATTATCAGCACAGGTCCGACTTTGCCGAAAGGCGCAGTGAAGTACCTCTTTATCCCTGGTTTCTTTAGCCGGAGCTTGGTGACAGCAAGAAGCATAAAGGAGTAGGTTATTATTACAAGGGGCACAAGCAGTTTCAGCAGGAAGCCGTAGTTTGCAAAGGCAGCTATTGTTATTACGGACGTTACAATGGTCTGGAATATTATGGCGTTATAGGGAGTTTTGTATTTTTTATGTATCTTATGGAAGCCTGGTATCATAACCTTGTCCCGGGACATTGCAAACAGCAGCCTTGGCGAGGCTATTATCCATGTGGCAGCTGTTCCTATCAGCGGTATGAATATTATTATTGCAAATGTCTTTGAGAACTCAGAGCCGAAGATATGGGCGGCTAGCGTGACTAGAGGCGCCGTGCCAGACTGACTAACAAGGCCCAGGTATACAAAAACCAGTGCAATGCTTATTAGCGCTATTATCACAGTTGCAGTTACAAGTACTCTAGGAAGAACCCTTCTTGCATCTTTTACCTCCTCTGCGAGGTATATCGAGCTCTCCCAGCCGAAGAAGGTTTCTGATATGATGTACATTGCCAGGAATATCATAAGCGGGGAGATAACAAACGGTGAGAAATTTGTCAGGTCAACAAAAAAAGAACCTGGCAATATCAGTATCAGTAGCGTTGCAACGGTCATTATCCCGAAGAATAAAAGCAGCCTTGCGCTGTTCTTTATCCCCATATAGCTGACTGCGTTGAAGAAAACTATGGCTGAGACAGAAGCAGCAGCATAGAAAAGCATTGAACTGGAAGGGAATAAGTAAAGCAGAGAGCCTACGATAAGCATTGCTATTGTTATGTTGGCGATTATCCACGACAGCCAACCCACCATAAAGGACGGAAACTTGCCGAATATCTTCGTGTACTCATATATGCCGCCTGACTTGGGAAACATCGAGACAAGCTCTGCAAAGTAGCATGCTATCAGCACTGCGATAAAAGACATCGCCATCCATGAGAGTATAGAAGCAGGGCCCGCGTACAGGGCACCAAGCGCAGGCAGGAAGAATATGCCTGTTCCAAGAATCGCGTTTATGACTATGAACATCAGGGTCTTTTTGCCAATGGCTTTCCTCAGTCCCATAACTCTATTTATAGTGTTTATATTAATTTATTGTTTTTCACGTGGTGCCGAGGAAGAATATCGAAGCCAGGTAGATGAGATATATAATCATCAGGATTGCTCCTTGGGTCAGGCCAAACTTCTCCCTTCTGGCCATTAGAAGGAACACTATATTGGTCAGCAGCAGGAATATTATGCTGGTTTTGACAATAGGGTCGAGTACTATTACGGATATAACTGCTCCTATGCCAAGTATAAGCGCTAAGTTCGCTACTAACGAGCCGATTATGTTCCCTATTGCCAGTTCTATATTCATCTTCTTGATTGCTGCAATGCAGACAGCAGCCTCTGGCAGGGTTGTGCCTATTGGCAGTATTGTCGCGCCTATCAGGCTTTCATATATATTAAAGAAATTCGCCAATGCTATTGCTGCGTCAGTAACTATCCGTGCACTTATAATGATTATCGTGATTCCTGCTATTATAATCAATATGCAGTTCACCACCTGTAGTGTGATAAGCCGCGGTTCCTCTTTTCTTCCTATAGGAAAGCCCTCCTTTACAATGGAAGAGGAAAATAAATAGAAAATAAATAGTGCAAATACGCCGAATGTAAGGCCTATGGTACCCAGGGCCAGGGCAAGTACAGCAATGACGGATGTTATGAGAATTGCGTGCATTATCCTTTCAAAGTCCTTGCCAGCTATTATGAACGAACCAAAGAGGGTCATCAGGGCAAAGACAAAGGCCAGGTCTGATATGTTGGCACCAAACAGGGTTGCAACGCCAAGTATGCCCTCTCCTTTTAAGCCGGACATGACAGTAACAGCAAATTCTGGCAGGGAGGTTGCAACAGCCAAAAAGATAAAGCCTACTGTCAGGTTGCTTATACCTGTAAGCTGGGAGAGCTTAACTGACCTGTCTATAACGATGTCGCTGGATTTCACAAGTATAATTAATCCTATTGCCAGTAAGAAAATTTCCAGTATCATCTTTAATTGCCTTTCATAAACTCAGGATTCTATAAGCTCGATATGGTTGAAAGCCATTGAAAGGGTTCTGCTTTCAAGGTTTTTGTCTATTTTATTCGGATCCCAGAAATCCGATTCGAAAACTATTCTGAGCCTGCCTGATTTCAGCAGCTCAGGCGGTATGCAGACGCTCTTCTTTATCTGCCCTTCTGATACAAAGCTGTCTATTTCCGTGTCATTTGCAACTATTTTTATTGTGCTGCCTGCTATTGCATCAGGCACAAATATTTTCATGTCAAGCCTGTAGGACCTGTTTGGAGAGACGTTGAAGGCTATGGTCGGATGCTCCCTGTCTTTTCCGCCCCATCTGAAGCCCTTTTCAGAGGCATGCCACCCAGTAACAAGGAGCTCGTCCTCTTTCTTTGACCTGTTCATCGTAATCCTTGTATTCGGAAGGCAGCACGGCTCACTCATCAGATTCTGCAACTCATCGAATTCCCTTTTTATGCTGTCCAACAGTGCAGCAAGCTTCTCTGTTTTTTCCTCCAGTTCCCTGCATCGTTTTTCGGCATTCATATCTAACAACTTCTAACAACTGTTAATATTCTTTCGTCTGGATAGAATATAAAAATTTCTGATTAATGGCTATTTTCTGAATCTTTTCTTTGATTCCCTGATTCTCTTCTGCAGCTCTTCACTATCCTTTATTGATTTGTTCAGCCGGTCGTCAAGTTTCTGATACCGTGCACTGCTTTTTCTTGGCAGCACCCTTACCAGTATGATGAAAAGCAGGATTATTATGCCTATATAGAAGAGATTGTTGCTTAGGATGGCACTCAGCAGCGATTCCGCCTCAGTAACATTCAGTATCCCTTCCTTTGTAAACGTGACCTTTTTATCGTAATACACAGCTCCCCTGATTACATATCTGCCTGGCCTATCTGGTGTAAAATAAGTTGTAAGGTTTGTAGTTTCTTCTACTGGAACCAGTAATTCTTCGCTCTCCAGAACAGCCATAATCTCATCGCCAAGATAGACCTCGCCCTTGTACTTGGCAGATGTAGGCAGTTCGCCGATATTCTTGAATAGTGCGTCAATCTTTACAACCTCGCCAACAGTTGCCCAGACCTTTTTTATAAGCCCTATAAACTCTCCCTTTATGCTAAGCGAGCCCCTGGCCATCAGGTCGAATGTGAGAACTTCTTCATGAATAATTTCGCCTCCGGCAGAGACAGTAACGTTTGCCCAGTACTGGCCAATGCTCATGTTATCAGAGGATATTGAAAACTCGTGCGTTTCTGTGGTTGTTGGCAGGACCTCGCTGCCAATAAGCTCCACAGACTTTACAATCTCTGTCATGTCCCTGTTCCAGATATCTACATAAACAAGCGGGGAGACTCTAACGTTGCCACGATTCTCGCCAGTAACAGTGAGCTCTATTGGATAACCTTCTTCTGTATCCTTTATTGTTATACCTTGCACAACGTAATCCAGGATCTGATCGCCTGTTATGCCTATTGATGCCTTCAGCTTGGCGCCAGTAATTATAGTTGTTCCTGTCTGCTCTGGGTTGGTTATGTTGCCTATTGGTGTTGTATCGACATTAATATAGCTGCTGTATGTTCCAGTTGGCATATCAGCTGGCGGTTGTACAATAACCCTGAATTCGTAGAAAGAATTCGGAGGCACTGTAAAAGACTCAATAGCCATGGTTACTATCTGGCCAGATGTAAGTATGATTGTATCTGCCAGCTTGGGGGCAAAAATCAGCCAGTCAACTATCTGGCCTTCTGCTGTTAAATCAACTAAAAGCGAAAACTCGTTTGGGTTCGTCACCCTTATAGTGGCTTCGCCATAACCCCCTCTCAGAACATTGGAAATGTTTATCTGGGATGGAGAGACACCTATACCAATGGCATGAGCAGTGCTTACAAGGCATAGAAAGGACAATATTGTAATAATAGCAAGTTTTCCTAACAAAGATTTCACCTGACAGTTATTAATTATCAGGCTTTCTATATTAATCTTTCTGATATTATTTAGACGGTATCATACTGTAAAAACTAACGAATTAAGATACAGAAATAAAAACTATTACTCATCGATTTTTACTGTAACCCTTGTAGTTCCTGTACATACCCCTGAAACACCAGAGCTAGGTACGCGCAGCGTGAAGTAAAGGGTATCCTGCTGAATAGTGTCCTGGGTATCTGGGGGGTTAGTATAAGCCTGTGTCCAGTCATTGTAATCAGTGCCTCCAGGACCTGCTGTGAGCGGGACCATAGTATTGTCCCATATGGCAGTTGCAGTCTTGTTGTATTTTATACCCTCAGTGGAGCCCTCATCTGTCTGTATAGAACCAAGTGCGCAGTCGAGATACCCAACTCCAGCCCCGGTGGTGTTTGTCTCAGCCAGGTTAAGGTCTATTATCTGGTTGCACCAGTTCTCGACAGTTACTGATTGATTCTTCTCTTCTCCAAGTGCTGCTGCACCGAAGTCTAAGGTATTCTCGACAACATTCAGACCAAGATGCGTGTTCACGTTATAATCATCCTTCTCGGAGCTGTTGAAATTGCCGGATGTGTCGTTTATTGACATGTTTACATTCCAGGTGCCTGTACCAGGTGTTATGAAGAACCTGGTTGTGAAATTGCAGCTTACATCTATATCTGTTCCAGAGCCGCTTCCCCAGGTACAGTCAGTTCCCCTGAATGAGCTGCTGCCGTTTGAATAATGAGTATTCAGGTCGTCGTCATCACGGCGGTCTGCAGAATCTTGCCATAGTGTTACATTCAATCCGCTCTGGTCTATGTCGTCGTATCCGTTCTGGTCAGTTATGGTAGCGTAACAGCGTATGGTTGTATTGATTCCTGCTACTGGTGTAAGTGTAGCAGGGTCGCACGTTATCGTGCCTATAGATGGCGCAACGCTGGATATGTCAACAGTTGTGGTAAGGTTGTCATTGTAAACATCTGCCAGTACCATTGGTGATAACAGCAACAGCGCTATCATGGCTACCAGTAATGTAACTGAAGCAAGTGCAATAGCACCTACGAATCCTTTGTTCATATGTTCCCTCCGTTTACAAATATAATACCAAGCGACCCATATATAAAGATTTCTGTTGCTCAAAAAGCTTATTAAGGGCCTTGATATTTTAGTTTGTCGAAGAGAATCATTCTGGAAAAAGGCAGAAAGGAAAGCCTTAAAAAGATTTTTTCTTTATAAATATTGGGAAGGGTGTGGTTGGTTAGGAGATGTTCCCTCCATTAATCTACTTTCTACCCTTCCTGTTCTTCTAATTACTAAAGGGATTCTTCAGTATATCCCTGATTTTTCTTGTTTTCTTGTCAGTTCTTTCTTTTTCTGGCAGCTCCTGCTTTCTAAGAGCCTCTTCTCTTATCACTCTTAGGTCTGTCATGACAGACTGGTTTCTTGATGTTCTTGTATTAAATTTAAATTTCCAGTATGCAAGAACAGCAGCAATAACTGCTATTATCAGAAGATACTGGCCAGGGGAATCAATAGCAAAGCCTGTTACTGGTGCCTGTTTAGGAATGCCTAGATTTATTACAAATGAGGCTGTGGCGCTCACGCTGCTCTCTGCCTTAACAGTGGCATAATACTGATTCTTGCAGTTTCCGCAGTCATCTACCAGAAGGCTCATAGATATTACAGCTTCCTCGCCACTACCAAGTTTTTCTATCCTATTCTTGCTCAGGTTATACCATCTCGTTGGTATATTCTCTATAATAATGTCTATATCCTCTAAATCAACTTGGCCGTTGTTTTTGACAGTAATTTCCAGGGATGACGCTGAACCCATATCAAGGCTGATGCTGCCCGGCACTGTCAAAGCCAGTGATTTTTTCTTTACCACGCTAAAGGTTAATGTTTTCATTGCAGGGATGTAGGCGTTTTTTCCTGCCTCCAGTGTCAGGTAATGCTCTCCCTCGGTGTCCGGGGCCTTGAATATTATGGTGAACCTGCCAGACTGATCTGATACAACAGAACCAGATGCTGTGCCTGTATAATTTATCTTAACGTTGCCTATTATGTTGTCTTTATTATCCAAGGTCTTTCCGGTCAGGATGATGTCATCACCAGCATAATACTCTTCCAATGAAGCGTCTATTTTCAGGGAGCCTGTCTCGCCTACTGAAAAAGCAGAAAGCGAGTTCAAAGTAAACGATATCAGGTTCTTTACCTCGTCTATATCTGCTCCTATCTTTTTCCATTCCCCGCTGCATAACCTCTGGAAGAAGTTCCAGTTGTCACACTTGTAGACAAATATCTCATTCTCATTAACAAAATCTGAATCCTGGTAGGGTATTACAATGTATATATTATTGAACGGTAGGTTGAATTCCAGGAAAAATTTCTTTGTATCGTCAGAGAAGGAATCGTATCTTATAACATTATTGGTAATACTGAACAGGTCTTCAGAGCCTGATATAACTACGTCTGACAGCCTTGCCCTCATATCAGGGAATAAAAGCTCGACCTCGTACTCTCCTGGCAGAACCTCTGCCTGATAATTACCGCTGCTGTCTGTCAGTATGATTTCCTCTATGTTGTTGCCCTTAAGCCTTATTTCTGCTTTTACAGCTGAATTGTCTGCATTGACCACATTGCCTTCGAACAACAGAACAGACTGCATTTCAAGAGTGGCCTTTCTCGTAACATCGTCATAGGTAGCAAATATATCGAGCTGGTATTTATCATTGCTTGGGGTAAGCTCAGGCACGTTAATCGTAAGTACCCAGTGGCTGGGGTCAATGTATTTTACATTCCTTATTGCTAGTGTACCGTCTAGTTCAGCTGCAAAATTAATCACACTTGAAGGTCCGAGAGGCACTGATTTGTACAACAGGTTTACTGTTACATTGATGTCAGTAGCATCTGTCAGCCTGTATGTATTAAGCGGGGACGGGTCTGTTATCTTTACAGAAAGCAGCTCCTTGACATTTGCATAGTCATATTTTGTTATTGCAACGCTATAGCTGCCATAGCTTGCATTTACCTTGAGGTTCTTCATTCCAAAAGAGCTGAAGCTATCAGGTATCTTTGCTATTATTCTCCAGTAATCGGTCCCGTACTTTGCTTCCACTATATCCAGTTCCTCGCCAAGGAAGACTTTAAACGACGTTCTGGTATTCGATGTTATCATTGCGCCGTTAAGCCTGAAGTCAGCGAAGATTGTTATCGTGTCTCTTGGATAGAGTACACTGTAAGACGGCGACGAAGGGAGCAACGACAGCTGCAGCCTGTTTACAGTCATGTTCTTTGTTTCGAACTCAGCACCGCACTGCATTATGACAGCATAGACACCAGCTTCGATGTCGTTTGGTAGCAGCATATAACTGTTGAACACACTGCCTATCTTTTCCAGTTCTATCGGAGGGTATGACCCTATCTGTGCAGTTGCTATGCTGTTGCAGGTGAAGTTGCATGTTATGTTGATATAATCCCTTGTGAGAAAGACGTCATTGCCTATCCAGAATTCTTCCGGATACAGAGTACAGTCTGCGGCTAATACAGCAGTTGGCAGAAGCGCAAGAACAAAAATTAATATTTTTTTCATCATATCACCTAAACCTGTCAAGCAGCCTGCTCAGGAATGCAAATCTTGGCGGCTCATATTTTTCGTTAAGCAGATGCGCAGCCAGCCTTTTGAACTCTATTGCTGCTTTGCTGCTGGGCTCATAATCCAGCAGCGGTATCTTCTCAAAAAGGCTCTTTCTGACAGCATGATCCTCTGGTACCTTTCCCATTATAGAAACCTCAGCCATTGTTATCATATCTTCGTCTGACAGTTCGTAACGGTCTTCTTCATAGCGATTAATAACTATACCGAGTACGCGCTTTTTCTTTTCCTTTGCAAGATGGATTACTTTTACAGCATTTGCCATTGTCTGGATCTCAGGCGTGGCTATGACCAGTATCTCGTCGCAGGCATCCATGACTGCCAGGGAATCTGAACTCAGGCCAGGCGGGGAATCTATCAAAATAATACCATCCAGGTCCTTTACAATATTCTTCAACCGCCTCATATTCGTGTCTATACTGCCTATGGAGATAGAAGACGGGACTATCTTCAAGCCGCGGTGCTCGTATATTGCATTTTCTATTCTGGCCTTGCCTGACAAAACATCCTGAAGTGTCTTGGGGAAGGAGTATAAACCCAGCTGAAGCCCGAGATTAGAGGCAGTTACATCCGCATCAATTAAAGTGACCTTTTTATTGAACTTGCTCATGGCAATACCAAGGTTTACAGTGGAAACTGTCTTTCCTACACCGCCTTTGCCGGATACGATTCCTATTATCCTCTTCATTTCAGCCACCATAAAATCCTCCTCATCCCGAGCTTGGTCTCCTCGTCCTTGCAGTCGATTATTCCGAATGATTTCAGCTTGTAGCAATGAGAATTTGCAGTGCTCCATGAAATGCCGATCTTCTTGGCTATTTCATAGGTCGAGAGGCTTTTCTCCTTCTTGAGAATATCCCGGATTAGTCTATCTACCTTGTTTTCCACGGTGTCCCCTCCTAGATATATTTAGATATCCCTATATAAATACTTTGTCATATAGCTATGCTTATATATCGAGGTATCGACAGGTATCATGATAATGAAGGCAATGATGACAGGATTACTCAACTACGGTCAGGTTTACTATGTTGCTGCAGCTTTCGCCGTATTTGTTGCTCGCCAGGAAGACCGTGTACTTCGTTCCTGTAAAAGCAGGGTCCGGCGTTAATGTTACAATACCGTTCTTTATCTCTATTTTTATATAACTCGGCTGGAGTGCCCTATATACAAGGCCTTCGCCGGAGAAGAAATTATTCAGGTTTATGCCAGACAGGCTTTCCCCTTTCTTCCACGACTGGTCAGGAATGTTCTTTGTAAGCAGCGGCTGCTTCTTTGTTTTTAAGAGCTTTATCACAGGCTTTTCCTTGATAACAATCTTCTCAGATGTCGTGAGTATGTTTACTATATTCCGCGATTCTATCAGAAGGCTCTTGATATCAGAAAGCGAGGGTTCGTGGCCAGAATACCCCATCCTTGACAAGGTCTTCAGGAATTTTATTACATTGTCCTTTTCCCTGATTTTTGCCTTTTCAATCTCCCTTATAAGTTCATCATAGGTAAACCTGTAGTTTATTTTGTAGAAATCAGCAAAGAATTTTCTCACCAGTAAAGTAAATTCTTTAAAAATGCCTTTTTTGTTTTCGTTGTTGATTTTTCCCTGGAATGTTATCAGGTTGTCAAAAAAGAAATTCTTCAAAACAAGCAGCGGATCCTTCTCTTTCTTTTTATGCCTATGCAATGCCTGGAGAAAGCCTTTGTTTACCCTGCTGTACCGGAACAGATAGATGTATAACCAGACTAATACTGCAGCTAACAGAAGCAGCAGCAGGATGAACTCAATACTGGTTCCAAAGAAGCCTATAGCCATTTTATCATTTATAATTTGTTTCCTGTTATTTAAAAAACTCTTTTTATGATTCTGGGATACCGTCTAAATAACGATGGTTATCCGTTGATAACCATCGTTAATGGGCTATTGACAATAGTCAATAGTCCTTATTTAGACGGTATCTGATTCTGCCTATACAAAAGAAATTTTATATAACCAGAATAATAAGATTATAGTAGTATAGGGTGTTCTAAGAGATGAAAAGAATAGAGCCTGGTATTATTAAAAAATTCAGTGAAAATATACGTGATGCCAAGAACGAGATAGCAAAGGTAATTGTTGGCCAGGAGGAGGTTGTAGACGCTTTACTAAGGGGCCTTGTATGCAATGGCCACTGCCTTGTAGAAGGTGTTCCTGGTGTTGCAAAAACCCTGTTAATAAAAACACTGGCAAGGATAAGCGGCTGCTCCTTCAGCAGAATCCAGTTTACTGTCGACCTTATGCCGAGCGATATAATAGGCTTCACTGCGTATGATGCAAGAAGCGGATTCTACATTGTCAAGGGCCCGATATTTTCCAATTTTGTTATTGCTGACGAGATAAACAGGGCCTCGCCAAAGACCCAGTCAGCAACGCTAGAGGCAATGCAGGAGAGGCAGGTAACCATAGGCAAGGATACCTTTCAGCTGTTCAGCCCGTTCTTTGTCATGGCCTCCCAGAATCCAATAGAGTCGCTAGGCGTTTATCCATTGCCGGTTGCGCAGTCTGACAGGTTTCTATTCAAGATATACATCTCCTATCCAAAACCAGAAGAGGAGAGGATTGTTCTGAAACAAAACATAACGCTGAAGAAGTTTGACGACTACGACATCAAAAAAGTTCTTACGCCGGAAAGGATTATAGAAATGCAGGATATTGTCAAGGATGTCTACATGAGCAAGGAGATAGAGGATTACATCATAAAGCTGGTTGATGCAACCAGGAACCCTAAAAAATACGGGATAGAACTGGGTAAATACGTAGAGTACGGGGGTTCGCCAAGAATGTCCATCGGCCTGTTTATAGGATCCAAGGCTGATGCACTGATGAAAGGCGAGAATTTCGTAACGCCTCAGTGCGTCAAGGATGTTGCACACGATGTAATGAGGCACAGGATCATCCTGAATTACGAGGGCGAGGCAGAGGACATAAAGACCGATGAAATAATAAAAGAGATAATATCAAAGGTCCCTGTGCCTTAGTTTTGTTTTTGCTTAGCAGTTAAAGGTAATACAATGGAGTTTGAAATCAACCTTAAACCCAAAATCAAAAAGTTTGAATTATTTACAAAAAGGGTAATGGAAACCAGTTTTATCGGCGGGTATCAGAGTGCATTCAAAGGCGTTGGGCTTGAGTTTGCAGGCCACAGGGAGTATACGCCCAACGACGATGCAAGGCTTATAGACTGGAGGGCATCCATAAGATCAAACAAGCTCCTGATAAAAGAATTCGTGGAAGAAAGAAACCTGAACGTATTCTTCCTGGTAGATGTCAGCTCCAGCATGGTTTTCGGGTCAACTGAAAAATTAAAAAACGAATACGCTGCTGAACTTGCTGTTTCCCTGTGCTACGCCATAATAGAAGCTGGCGACAGTGTGGGTTTTGCACTCTTTTCAGACAAGCTAGTGAAGAAATCCAAGCCAGAGATGGGGATGAAGCAGTTCATCGGTTTCTCAAGAGCCATTGTTGACCCAAAAGCCTACGGCGGGAGGTTTGACCTTGGCAGTGCCCTGAGGTTCCTGTCATCATTTATTCCGAGAAACAGCCTGGTCATACTTGTGTCTGATTTTATAGGCCTTAAGAAGGGGTTCGAGAAGGACCTCAAGATAGCAGGGAAGAAATTCGACATGGTATCGATAATGCTAAGGGACCCGAGAGACAGAACACTGCCAAAGGGCTCACAGCAGGTCCTTATCTCAGATCCCTACTCAGGTGAGGAATTTATCATAGACCCCAACCTCATAGGAGAGAAATACGAAAGGTATGTAAAAGAAGAGGAAGACAGGATAAAGAGACTCTTTACAAAAGCAGGCATTGACGTACTACCATTATCAACGGACAGGCCTTTCATGGCACCTGTCCTGAATTTCTTTCTAAGGAGGCATAGAAAATGGAGATAACTTTCGCAGATCCGATATACCTTTGGTTTTTGTTCGCTGTTCCTTTAGTCATCCTGCTGCATTTTCTCGGATTCAGGTATTCGAGAACAAGGGCTATGAAATTTTCCAATTTCGAGGCTGTCAGAAAGGTTATGGGCGGCCAGCTGTTAAGAAAGAACTCTTTTATGCTGCTCATAAGGTCGACTACTGTTGCGCTGCTGATACTATCGCTCTCAGGCACAATCCTTTGGTATACAGGCGAGAGGAGCGATTTTGACGTTGTACTTGCTATCGATTCATCCGGCTCAATGCTAACAGACGACTACAAGCCTAACAGGCTGGAGGCAGCAAAGAGTGCAGCCACGCTTTTTGTCGACCTGCTATCCAAGGCAGAAATAGGTGTTGTCTCCTTCTCAGGCCTGCCGTTTATCGAACAGTCCCTGACAGATGATGCTGAAAAGGCAAAGGAGGCGATAAAAAATACCAAGGTCAGGCCCACAGCAGGAACAGCAATCGGCGATGCAATAATAACAGCTTCAAATGTGCTGGAGGGCTCAGAAAACCCGAAAGTCGTTATCTTACTGACAGACGGCCAGAGCAATGTGGGTGTTGCACTGGAAGACGCAATAGACTATGCCAATGAGAACCAGATAACAGTCCATGCCATAGGCATAGGTACAGCAGTTGAAGAGGTGCTTCCTCTTGATGAAGAAAGCCTGATGCAGATAGCAAACCAGACCAGCGGAAAATATTACAGGGCAGGCAATGCCACAGAGCTGGCCTCTGTGTACCAGAGGCTTGCAACTTCAAGCACGCAGAAGATTCCGATACATCTTTCCATTCCATTCCTAATAATATCACTGGCGCTGCTCATAGCTGACTGGGGCCTTCAGAGCACAAGGTTCAGAGTCCTTCCTGGCTAACTCTTTCCGTGCAGCTTGAAATGACTGACCCTCAATACTATATAGAATAAGACTCCGGCAGATAACATAATCAGTATAATGTTCCTGATGAGGTCAGGGGTCAGTGCAAAAGGCACTTCAGCCTCCTTGTATGTTATAAGAGCCTTGCAGTTCTCTATCGAAGACCTTACCAGGTTCTGTGCCCTAGCATAATCCTTTTCATCTATGTAGTCCTGTACCCTGTCTAATGTATCCATCAGCTCATAACACTCTGGGTTCTCCTCAAAAAGGTCTCTTGCAAACATCACCTCCTTCTGTACCTCCTTTCCTACTTCGAGTATATCTATGTAAACCATTGTAGACTGTTTAATGCCTGGGTCTGTGGCATTTGCTGTTATGGTTATGTTGTATCTGCCTGCCTCTATGTTTCTTGTTAAAAGGGTGAGGTTGATATCCACGACCTCGTCAACAAGCATTTGATCGATGTTAGTTTTTGTCAGGCTGATAGAAGCGTTCGGTATGGCTGATACAAGGCTGAGTTCTATAGTTCTTAGAACAACCTCTCCGCTGTTCTCCAGCTTGAATGGAACAGCTATCTCGTCAGATGGATCTGCAGAAACAATAGGCGATATTACTATATCAAGCGATGCCTTCTTCAGGTGTTCTACTGTGGTTGTCTGATAAGACGGTGTAGTAATTACCGGTGTGTCCTGCCCTGCCAGGGGCTCTATTACAACTGTCACGGTGTTGCTATCTGCTGTCTTGTTTCCCGGGTTCATTGCTGAGAATACCACAGTGGTGGTGCCGACATAGAGCGGCTTGTATATAACCCTGGAGGTGTTTGTTATTGAGATAGTGAGGTAGGTCGGGTCTGTTGAATAGTTGTATGTAAGCCCCTCGTTATCCAGATCTAAAAAGTATTGATCTAGGTATATGTCGGTCTGGTTGTCAACGTTCTCTGGCAATGTTATATCTGGTATGGGTTCCTTGTAATCAAAAGATGCGAATTCCTTCTGAACAGAACCTGTAAGTATCATGCCGCTGTTATTATATGTTCCGTTGTACCACGCCCTTACAAGCTCTGTCACAGTCCAGTTATACCAGCTGTGTACAGCGTTAACTGTGCCTGTGTAGGCAGTGCCATTGTCATAATCACCACCGCTGGTGGTCCATGTCGTATTCTGAGACCTGTTTGCCCAGGTGGTTTCATTTTCTTCCCAGCCGGAGGTTAGTCTGTATACACTTACATTTGCTGTTGTATTTTCCCCACCCAGCAGGTACAAGAACAATACCGCCTCTGTTATGTTTATGCTGCCTGGCACTGATGATAAATCAAAGCGAATCATAGAATTGGTGTTATTGTCGACAACAAGCAACTCGTTGCTTCCGTAATTAGTCTCATCGTAGATGTAGGTATCATTACTTGCCTGCAGAGTCAATGTCTGGTTGTCATAGCTTATATTAAGCTTCGGCCTCAGGTAAGGTTTGAAAAGAGGGTACCTGTATGTCTTATTTACAGTCATATTCCATGAACTCGAGGCGCTTATGTTGTAGGAGCTGTTGACCTCGAGTAAAACTATGTAAGATCCCCCGATGCCATAGCTCGGCTCAAAAAGCCAGGACTGGTTGTTGGACATGATTGTTCCGTTAAGCTTCCATGCGTAAGAGATACTTCCGTAGCCTGTCAGGTTTTCGTTGTCAGGGTCGTCATAAGCAGAGGCGTTAAAAAGAACTGACATCGTGCTCTCAGCTAGGTTTATGTCTGTGGTATTTATCGAGGTTTCATTGCCTGTTGTCTTGTCTGTAACAGTTACGTTTGTCCAGTTTATTACAGGCGGCTTGACTATTGTAAAGTACACGATCCTGGAATATGAATAATTGCCTGGGTCGTGCTCGTCTTCGCCATCGTTCATCGAGATGTTTACAATGTGTTCGCCTATATCTTCTATGCTCTCGGTTGTAAAGCTTATCAGGCCTGAAGAGCTTATGTTAAAGAACGTTGCATTATCCTGGAACGTAAGGTTGTCTGCATCATTTAGTTCATAGTTAACCTGCAGGGAAAAGGATTCGTTGAACTCCACTGTCTGGTTGTTTATATTGCCGAGTGTTGGCTGGATATAAAGGCAGTTTATGGAAAAGTTCACGAAGAGCGTTGTTGTTATCGGGCTTGTATCATTGTCCTGCACGCTTATGCCCACGCTGTAGTTTCCGACTTCGTCCCTGCTTGCGTTTATCGTAAGGTTGCCTGATGAATCAATATTAAAGGTGGCTGTCCCAGTGCCTGCAGAGCCACCGAAGCAGGAAAACGACCCTGTCTTGTTTATATCGCCGCTGTTTATGAAATAAGTCAGGCCGTCGCTATCATAATCGCTTGCAGAGAACATCCTGCTGAAGAACTGGCTCTCATTGACGTCAAAGTACGTGGCAGTAGGATCAAAATCAGGAGGCGAGTTGCTTATCGCTCTTGTTGTTGAGTTGTATTCCTGCGTTGTGTTGTAGGCAATTATCGAACAGTTCCATGTTTGACCTTTCACTGTGCCTGAGTAAGGCATCACTGAGGAGCATAGGGTGTTGTTGCTGCAGGACAGGTTATCCTGGCTGTTGAAACTCCAGGACCCGTTTGTTGTGACGTACCAGCTGACATTTGCTCCATAACTAGAATTGGAACCTGTCACAACAAATCTACAGGAAAGGTCGTTTATGGTATAGGCCTTTACAGGCATTATTGTAAGGTTCTCTATAGCCAATGAAACGGGTATAAGGACTATGAAAAACAATGTAATGACTAACAAAAAGGCAATGCACCTAAGCATTTTATCCTCCAATAATAGATATTTTCCAGGATTGAACTTAAAGATAATGCTAGAAAAAATCAGACCTTTTCTGGTATTTTCACTGCTGCCAGGCTGTTTATGTAGTTCTCAAGCCGTTTTATCTCCTTTTCTAGTTTCTTTACTCCCTTGCTCTTGCCTTTACAGTTTTCCAGCTCGTTCAGCGTAATTATCAGTTCTTTCTGCACTTTCAGAAGCAGTGCCCTTCTCAGGCCCTCAAGCAGGTCCCCATTTAACTTCACATAAAGCTTTCTGTCACCAACCCTCTTCTTTTTCTTGATTATTCCTATCAGCTCCAGAAGATCCAGGGATATTGATATCGAAGGTATAGAGTAGCCTGTTCTCTTGGCAAGATCGTGCAGAGAGAGCTCCTTGTCAGCCACGAAGAGTATTGAAATAACTCTGCCGTGGACCTCGCTGTAGCCCATTGACTTTACTACAGAAGTAAACATGGAGGTTATCTTATCATCTGCTTCCATGGTTAATTTATAACAATAAGCTTTATAAGTTTTAGAAGATTTAAAAAGTATTAAATGATAGCATGCAGCTAATAGAAAAAACAAAATCTCTTTGTCCTGAATGCCTGATTACAATAGATGCTGAAATATTTGAGCGGGATGGCAAGGTCTTCATAAGAAAAGAATGCCCTAAGCACGGTTCTTTTGAAGAGCTCTACTGGGGCTCTTATGATATGTACAAAAAAGCAAAAAAATTTGCAAAGGATGGCAGAGGCGTAGAGAATCCGAGCATAAAAAAAGATAAAATATCCTGCCCTGCAGATTGCGGCCTGTGCAAAGAGCACAAGAGCCATACTGCACTGGCTAATATTGTATTAACGAACCGCTGCGATCTGAGCTGCTGGTACTGTTTCTTTTACGCAGGCAGGATGGGTTATGTATATGAGCCCACACGGGAGCAGATAAGGGAGATGATGAAGACTCTGAGAAACGAGAGGCCTGTTCCCTGCAACGCTATACAGCTTACAGGGGGTGAGCCCTGCCTTAGGAGTGATCTAATCGATATAATAAAGATGGCAAAGGAGGAGGGCTTTGATCACGTGCAGCTGAATACAAACGGCATAAGGCTTTCAGAAAACCAAGAGCTGTGCAAAAAAATAAGGGAAGCAGGAGTAAATACGTTATACCTGAGCTTTGATGGCATGACAGGAGAGACCAATCCAAAAAACCATTGGGAGGTGCCTAAAATCTTTGACAACTGCAGGAAGGTTGGTCTAAGATCAGTTCTTGTTCCAACAATCATAAAGGGCAGAAATGATCATGAGCTTGGTGATATTGTAAGGTTCGGTGCAAAGAATATAGATGTTGTAAGCGGTATCAACTTCCAGCCGGTCTCACTTGTGGGCAGGATAACAAATGCAGAACGGCAGAATATGCGAATAACCATACCTGATGTCATAAAAAAACTGGAGGAACAGACAGACGGCATGATGGGTGAGGAGGATTTCTACCCTGTTCCGACAGTTGCTCCTATAACAAGATTAATAGAGGCAATAACCAATAAGCCGAAGTATGAGCTCTCTTCGCATTTTGCCTGCGGCATGGCAACCTATCTTTTCATTGACAAGGACAGGTTTGTACCAATCACAAGATTTGTAGATGTCGAAGGCCTGTTGAACTACTTAGATGAAAAAGCAGTAGAAATAGAAAGCGGCAAGAACAGATACATAGCTTCGCTCAAGCTGCTGGCCAATATAGGCAAGTTCGTTGACAAGAGCAAGCAACCGAGCGGACTCAACATAGCCAAGTTGTTATACAGCATGATATCAGGCAGGGGCAAGTATGATTCCCTGCTTAAGATCCACTACAAATCCCTGTTCATAGGCATGATGCATTTCCAGGATCTCTACAATTATGATATTGAGCGTGTCAAGCGCTGCTGCATTCATTATGCAATGACAGACGGCAGGATAATCCCGTTCTGCGCCTTCAACGTAATCCCCCAGTGGTACAGGGATGAGAACCAGAAATCACAAGGCGTATCGATCCAGGAATGGGAAAAACAAACAGGAAGAAAACTAGAAGATGATTTCTACAGGCGCGCTAGAGAAGAGTAATATCGCCTGCTTCTACAGAAGCAACACCTTCTATCTTAGAGATTGCCTCTTCTATGTCAGACGTGCCTTTGCTGTCTGGCATCATTAATAGTACCTCAAGCCGCTTCAAACCAAAGGCAACAGGCTTTTCTTCTATTCCTTTTATCTCAGCGTCTTTGATCAGAGAGCTTATTTCTGACTTTATTTTCTCTAGGTCAGCCTCAGGGGAATCAGGCATGACATTAAGAGTAACAGCGACAGTACCCATAAAAACCACTCACGGCCCCTCAAACCCGCAGCTGCATTTGTAGATATTGCTCTTTTTCCTGCAGTGATCGCACCTTATTACCTCTACTTTAGAGCAGGCAGGGCAGAGAAATTTCGTGAAATTATCCTCTGATATAAGATTCTTATGACATGATGTACATTTCATTTTAACGCCTCGTGTATCACTCTTATTATCAATTGCTTATACTTTTATATCTTTGCATTTTTCTATTGATAATGTATATCACGTGGTTATGAGGTATTGTTAGAATGAAAATAGTTCTCTGCACACCGCCAAGCACATCAACAGAGAGGTGGCCGCCTATAGGGCTGTTGTACATAGCGGCTTGTCTGAAGGCAGAGAACTATGACGCACGTGTGATAGATGCGTTCTCCTGCAACATGACTGAAGCTGAACTCGTGAGTGCAGTAAAAAAAGAAGCTCCTGATGTAGTAGGCATGAACTCCACTGCTCATACGTTCATAGACGCGATGTCTGCAACAAAAAAGATAAAAGAGGCACTTCCCAATGCAAAGATTGTTTTGGGCGGTTATCAGGCAACTTTCAATGCAGAGAAGATTCTCAGCAGCTACAAATTCGTTGACTATGTCATAAAGGGCGAGGGCGAGAGGTCTTTCTTGGAGCTTATAGAATGCCTGTCAAAGCGAAGCAAGAAGAGCAAGAAGAAAATAAAAGGCCTTGCTTATTTTGACAGGAAGTTTGTAAACAATGAGCCAGAGGTTATAAAAGAGCTTGATGCGCTGCCTTTTCCTGATCGAGGGCTTGTAAGCAAGAACGAATACAGTCATCACTGGAATAATATAAGACTGACTTTCGGGAAGTTCACAACCATACTAACGTCTAGGGGCTGCCCTTACAGATGCAGGTATTGCTCCTGTGCTGCTTTTACTAAGCTTTACAGAGAAAGAAGCGTTGAAAATGTTCTTGATGAATTCGAGGAGATATACTCCCAGGGTTACAAGACCTGTATAGTTGTTGATGATAACTTTACCATGAACGAGAAAAGAGTAATGAAGATATGTGAGGGCCTGAGAAAAAGGGGAGTAGACATGGAGCTTCACTGCGAGGGCAGGGTTAATTCCGCCTCACTGCAGTTAATGGAAAAAATGAAAAAAGCAGGCTTCTCAACAATATACTTCGGTATAGAAAGCGGGTCCCAGAAAGTTCTTGACTACTATAGAAAAGGAACTACTGTGGAGCAGATAAAAGATGCAGTAGAGAATGCAAAGAAGGCAAGAATGAACATAATAGGATCGTTTATACTGGGCGCTCCTGTTGAGAGTAAAGAAGAAATAATGCACACTCTTAGGTTTGCAAGCTCGCTAAGGCTGCACGGCGTTCAGCTTAACATACTTGACCTCTCGCCAGGCACAGAGCTCTGGCAGGAATTCGAGAAAAACGGACGTATCAGAAAAGATGATTGGAAAAGCAACCACAGGATATATGAATACTCTGATAACCTTACAAAAGATTATCTCTATCAGGCAGTTAACAAAGGCTACAATATGTTCCTTGATAGCTGGAAGAGCAAGAGCGCACTAAAAGAGCTTTTCTTGAACATAGCCTCAAACAGTTCAACAAGAAAAATAATCGCATGGAACCTGTGGAAGAATCCAAAGAATGTTATTCGTACCATACGGTAATGCCCCTATAGTCTAATGGATAGGACGAAAGGTTGCGGACGGCCCTTTTAGAAAAAGCGCCTTTCACGGTAAACACCTTTTAGTTCGGGTTCGATTCCCGATGGGGGCATATAATTAGAAAAGCGGTTTCTGGAAGGTTTAAGAAGTTTTCTGTGATGGTATTGGGTAAGGTGTTGATATGGAAGAATCGTATGTATTGTTTGACCATAAAGAGGAGAAGTACGGGGCATTCTTACATATGCTTAATCCTAAATCTATTAGTTTCACATTTCAGGGCGATTTCTTTGCAGGTGGAGACCTATGGTCGATACCATTAGATGAAGTTGAAACAGAATCCAAAAAACGGGGTTATCAGGTTCATGATACAAGAGTCACTATCCGTGACGATAATTTGTATCATACATATATAGAATATGATAACGGTTATCTGGTCCGTGCTGAAACAAAAACCGACAAACTCGTGACTATAAATCCCCAGAAGGCATTCAACTTCTGGGTTTCTTTCTCAGAAGCATTGAGAAACCATGAACAGGTTCCTGAGCAAATGAGGAAAAACCTGGAAAGAATAGCTCATATAACATCACTGAAAGAATACTTTGAAGGGCTTAGAGAAAAACACGGAAGCTTGGACAAATACTTTGGCATGGATTATGTGCACAGGATTTTAAGACGCGGAGAAATCTATCATCCGGTCAGCCTTGATAACAATCCGAAGAAGAAAAAGAAATAAATTTCAGGAGGTACAAGACCATGTCCAATGCTGTTGAAGAAGTTAATGTACCAAAAGGGTGTGTTCCAGAATACAAAGTTCATGACCCTGAGCTAGTACGACTTGCTCTAGAAGAAACTGGGTTTTTTTATGAAGATATAGTAATGCCTTCTGGCAGAAAAACCAATGACGCCTCAATTCGTGTAGAAGGTGAATCTCGTCCAGTTGCATCGTACTATGAATTTGGAGATCAGAAACGATTACAACTTGGGAATAGAGATAGACCAGGTTTTCCAGTTTATCATGGTATAATGATAGATACAATTAAAGACCTATAGCTACTTTTTATATAATACCGGGGATAATCTATTATGCTCGGGGTATTGCTGTCGTTGATCGTGGCTGTATGCTATGGCATATCTGCAGCAATGCAGAAGTATGCAATATCCAAAATGGAGAGTTTCTCCTTTAGGCGATTATTTAGAAACAAGAGATGGCTTGCATCATTGCTTGTTGGCCTGGTAGGGACTTTGTCTTACTTACTTGCTGTAAAGATTGCTCCGCTTTCAACAGTGCAAGTTTTTCTGTCGCTTTCAATAATCATACCGATACTTGTTGGTGCTTCTCTCTTAAAAGAGAGGCTGGAAGTTCGCGAATGGATATGCGTTTGCATGATTCTGGTGGGAATATGCTTAACCATAATATAACAGCTGTAATTGCAGGGCTGCTGCTTGGGTTGGGTGCGTTTTTCCTAAAGCTGACTCTGTCAGGCGGTATTTCAACGAACATAATCTATTCGCCGTATGCCTGGATTACAGCGCTGCTGGCTGTTGTTGGTTTTCTGCTGATGCAGAAGGCATTGCAAAACTATGTCTCTGTTGTCATACCAATGATAACAGGCGTTGTTATTTTGGTGTCCGTTTTTCTGGCTGCTGTTTTTCTAGCTGAGGATATATCAGAATTGAAATGGCTTGGCATAGCTCTGATACTGGTTGGTGTCTTTGGTCTATCTAGGTAAGAACATGAATCCAGAATTCTCTTTTATTATTCCAACGCTCAATGAAGGAAAATATATAGAAAAATGCCTGCGCTCTATAAAACGTCAGAAAGAAAGCCATGAAATAATAGTTGTTGACAGCTACAGCAAGGACAATACAATCAAGATAGCAAGAAAGTACGGCAAAGTAGTCTTCGAGGGCAGGAAGGGGCCTGGTGTTGCCAGGAACACAGGCTCAAGAATAGCAAAAGGCAGAATACTTGTGTTCCCTGATGCTGACACCAGATTTGACAGTAACTTTCTTACAGAGCTGAAGATGCAGTTTGATGATGCAGGCGGCGGGATATTCAACCTCACCTTCTTTGACCCAGGCAGTTTCAGCGACCTGTTTTTCTTCCGAGTATGGAACAGAATAATAAAGACACTGATAAGGTGCGGTCTTGTCATAACAAATGGCAGCTGCTTTGTTTTTGAGAAAAAAGTATTCAGGCAGGCTGGCCGCTTTAATCCAAAGCTGCTTACAAACGAGGACCATGACCTAGCAATAAGGGTTTCGAGATATAAGAAATTCAGGTTCTTTGATATTCCTGTTTATACGTCAGTAAGAAGAATGAAGAGACTGGGTGTTTTGAAATTCCTAAAGCTGCACATAAAAGCAACAATGTTCTACTTCCTGTTTCACAGGTCCTTGGCAGAATACTGGCAGTGAATCCTATCTTATACGTTTATATATATCCAGCAACTTGTCTGTGCATCTCTTTATGCTGTATTCGTTCAGTGCAATTTTTCTGAGTTTTTTCCTGCAATTGAGCAGCTTCTTTACGCAGCTGGCAAAATTCTTTCTGCCGGCAACAAGGCCTATTTTGTTTTGCCGGACGAAATTGCCTGTTACTGGCGAATCCAAAACAACAACCGGCAGTGAGAAGGCCATTGCCTCTGTCAATACAATGCCTTGCGTTTCACTGAGTGATGCCATTACAAATAAATCAGACCTTGCGTATACTTTTGCCAGCTCTTTTTTTGACAGATAGCCTGTAAAGGTTACGTTTTTTTCTATTTTCAGCTTCTTTGCAAGCTTCATTAACTCCTCTTTATACGGCCCGTCTGAGGTTATAACTAGTTTTGTATCGCCGTTTAGAATATTCTTCAGCGCCTTCATAATAAACTGGATGTTTTTTTCTTTGCACAGCCTGCCAACATGCAGGATTGTTCTGCCTTTATGTTTCACTGGCCTTCCTTTGAGTGAAATGCCTGTAGGAATTACTTTTACCTGCCGTATGCCGTGTTTTATCAGCTCTTTTTTTGTCTCTTCAGACGGTGCAATAACACAGTCACACTTGTTGTAGAATAATGAGGTGTATTTCCAGAGCGCCTTTTTTGTTATTTTCTCTATGCCTCCTTTTACAAGGTAATGTGTGTACTCCGGCAGAAGCGTGTGGTATGTACCGACCAGCGGCAGTTTGTAGTGCCTGGCCAGCAGTGCACCGTACAGGCCAACAGTAGCTGGAGTATGCACATGAATAACATCGAATTTTTCTTTCAGACCTGCTACAGGAACCCCAATCCTGTACCCAGGGTATCTGCTGAAGGGGATGGATTTAAAGGTCTTGACAAATTTATCATGCCTAGCTCCTGGTGAAGAAGGCGAGAATATGTATACAGTATGCCCTCTTCTTCTGAGCTCTTTGGCAAAGCTTTTTATCGATGTTACAACCCCGTTTACCTGTGGTTCGTACGTGTCAGTGAAAAATGCTATTTTCATTCTTATCCTTATTTAGAGATGAAGATAAAATCTTTTATTCTTTCGACTCTTTAGACAGGAAGAACAACCATTATCAGCGGGCCAAACATTACCAGGGTCACTGTCAGGACTATAACAAAGGTTATAAACGATACAACAAGTGAGCTGGCAGTAAGGCTCTGCCTTCCTATTGGATCCTCACCGTTTTCAATACCATTTACAAAGGACGATAGTATAAGAGATGTCTCTACAAGGTATATCGCAACCACAAGGACGAACTGGAAAGGCGTTATAGATGTTTCTTGCATGGACAGTATCGGCAGGGCAATAGTAGTGCCTTCTATCGTCTCTGAGAGTTGAGTGAGTATGGTAATAATTATTATAGCCAGTGTAACAACAACGCCGGATATAAGCGGCGACAGGAAGAACGACTGGAATCGCATAGAGGAGAGCGCATCGTTGAGCTCGTCCCTGACCTCTTCCTGTGTTCTATGAATGCCCTTGAGGTACTTGCTCACAGAGAGCATTGCTATTGATGCTGTTTTCATTCCCTTTATGCTTGATTCAGCTATTATCTTCATTACGGTCTTTACCATCTTTGACGGATAGAACCTTACTGCACCGTAGCCCTTGTCAAACAGGGCAGCTGTGAATGTCATGCCCATTGTCCGCATGTTGCTCAGAGCTTTTTGAAACAGGTCCTTTATCCTCAGTGAACCCACCCGTCGTATTGATCTTTCCATGGAAAGTTCAATAGGAACTCCTGTATATACCTGGTTGCCTATCTGGTATATGGCCTCGGTAAATTCCTTTTCTATCTCTCTGGTGCTCTCTCTTATTTCTACTCTGTCTTTTGTAAGCAGGAAATAGTATAAGGCAATGCTGCATGCTATCCCGCCTGACAGCAGGATGGGCGATAACAGGCCGTTTTCCCCCTCTAGCATAAAGAGCAGGTAGGAAAAGATAGCTGCAACAGTGAAGAAAAGCAATGCGAACGGCCAGGCCGGTACATACTTCTTGCCCAGGGCGAACCTTCCCTTGGGCGGTATATTCGGGCTTTCGCTTATATCCACCTTGCTGAAGGTTGACGGTCTTTTCTCCAGTATATTCGATATTATGAAGAATAAGAATATCGGGAGCAGTATATCATAGCCTATGAAAAGGAATATTCCCTTAACCCCGAGAAAGACTGCAACTATAGGGAACAAAACAAGGCCCAGCAGAGGCAATACTATTCCCATGGCATGGACTATCATTACAGGCGTCTTTAATTTCTGGTTAAAATGCTTTGCGTTTTCCCTGTTGCCCTCGAGTATTATATCGACAGCCTCATTTAACATCGCAATCCTTCTCTCGCCCTTCTGCCTTCTTGATTCTATAATAATTTCTATTGATTCTAGAAACTCCTTGTTCATGGACCATTTTTTCATGTAATCCATGAAGGCCTCTTCTATTGTTAAGTATGTGCCGGTTTCAAGGTCCCACACCAGTTTCCTGAGTTCATAAGCCAGCGGGCCTGTTAAGTTTTCAGAGGCAAACCTAACTGCCCTCTCAAGGTTTGGATAATTTCTCATGTATATGGCTATGTAAAGTATCATTGTCACGATTTCGGAGCCAGCCTGCATCTCATACCTCTTCTTCATATGCAACGGATAGATGTATATGTAAAATACGAATGGAAGCCCCAGAATGAGTATTATCATGGCAGAGCCAAAGGACAGGCCAGGCAGGCCAGACAGGCTCATTGCCAGCAGAGCAAGGGTAGGAATGCATATTAGCAGGGCAATGAGTATTGTAAGGGAGGCAACGCCCTCAGGAGTGATTTTTAGATGGGAGAATTCTATTGCTTCTGTAAATTTCTTCCTGGATCTCTTGTCAGGCTTTATGGTGAATATTCTGGTTGCAAAAGAGCATGCCTTTTCATACAAGGTCCTTTGCAGGGTTGCAAACCTTTCTTCCTCCTTGTATATCTTATATGCCCTGGACTCAAAGGGCAGGTCTTTTAGCCTAAGGTTTTTTTTCATCAGCGCACCTGATTAATTATCTATTGTTTTCGGCCAATATAAATATCAATAAAAAGTTTTGTCCAAGAAATTGATATATGAGTCCTGTAATTGCCCAGGGAGCAGAGGCTGTGCTCTCTCGAGAGGATAATGAACTGAAAAAAGATAGGATAAAGAAGGGCTACAGAATCGAGGAGCTGGATAAAAAACTGAGGAAATCAAGAACAAGGTCAGAAGCCAAGCTGTTAAGAGAGGCAAGGCGGATAGGCGTGGAAGTACCGAATATCCGTGACGAATCAGATTTCTGCATAAAGATGGATTTTATCGATGGCAAGAAGGTAAAGGATGCTCTCTGTAAAGAGAATTACCGCGATATAGGCAGGAAGATTGCAAGTACAGTAGCTCTGCTGCATGAAAACGGTATTATCCACGGTGACCTCACAACATCGAACATGATACTGAAAGACAATGAACTGTACCTCATAGATTTCGGGCTCGGCTTCTACAGCAGCAGGATTGAGGACAGGGCTGTAGACATGTACCTCCTTCACCAGGCACTGGAATCAACGCACTTTGACATCTTAAAAGAGGTATGGGAGATAATACTAAAGGTTTACGAGGAAAAGTGCAATGAAGCAAGGAAAGTTATTAAAACCTTAGGCGAGATAGAAAAGAGAGGCAGATACAGGAAAAGATAATAATCTGAAAAAGTGGTTTATATGGCAAGAATGCATTCAAGAAAACACGGCAAGCATGGTTCAAGAAAACCAAGGAAAGAAATAGACTGGCTGGCTTATGACAAGGATGAGATAGAGAATCTCATCAAGAAAATGGAGAAAGAGGGCAAGACAGCCAGCATGATAGGCATCATATTAAGAGACCAGTACGGAATTCCAGATGTCCGTTCATTAGGCATGAGAATCTCAAAGCTCATTGAGAAGAAAGAGATGCCTGAGGACATGTACAACCTCATGACCAAGGCAGTTAACCTGCACAGGCATCTGCAGGAGAACAAGAAGGATGCAAAATCAAAGCACGGTTTAGAGCTGGTAGAGTCCAAGATACGAAGGCTGGGCAAGTACTATTCCAGAAAAGGAAGAATCCCAAAAGACTGGAAATACAGCATAGACAAGGCCAAGCTGCTTGTTAAGTAATTAATTCAGAGGGTATCTCTTTAGATTATCAATTCTGTCTTTTTTATCATGCCGCCTAATTTTTGATGCTGTCTTTTTGTAAATCTGATAAGACCCGTAAAAAACCAAACCTGCACCTACAGCATAACCGAGTACTAAAAGGGCAGGCTTCCAATACTCAAGAGGCGGATCCCAATATATCATATTAAGAACTAAGCTGTAAAACCTTTTATTTCCACTTTTCATCTGCTCGCCTAAGCCTTAAAAAGAATTTTTTCTTATTAATCTAAGTGGTCAGATGAACAGGCAGCAGATACTGGAATACTATTCAAGAGATGATATAATAAGTGCTATTATAAAAAACACAAAGGAGAGGGAGGTGGCAGGCGCCTTTGCTGATGGTTCGTATGACCAGAGGCCCAATATAATCCAGTTCCCCAATGATATAGTCCAGATGGTCAGGAAGGGCGTCACCTCTTTCCACTACTCTGTTGAGCACTGGAGCAACCCTATGCAGCTGGCAAGGGAGAGATACGAAGAGCTGAGAACCGGGTTTGACTTTGTAATAGACATAGACAGCAAGCTCGGCATAGAAGAGGCCGGCATTGCGGCCGAGATGATATGCTCGTTGCTAAGAAACTACGGAATAAAGAATTACGGTATAAAGTTCTCAGGTCGCCGGGGCTTTCATATCTGCCTGCCCTGGGGATCTTTTCCGAAAGAGATAGATTACAAGCCTCTGGCCAAGCTTTATCCAAAGGCACCCAGGATACTTGCAGGATTTATAAGGGAAAAGATATCGGAAAGCCTAATGAAAGAACTGATAAAGAGGAAGGGTGCAAAACAGCTTATTGATATACTGGAAGAGCCTCCTGAGAGCTTGGATCCTTTTTATTTCGTCGAGGTGGAGAAGGACTGGGGCAGCAGGCACATGTTTCGCGCGCCCTATTCGCTCAATGAGAAGACCTGGCTTGCATCGCTACCGATAAATGAAAGCCAGCTGAAGAACTTTTCCACAGAGCTTGCAAGGCCAGAGAAAGTAAAAACAGGTGCAGAGTTTTTCAAGAGCAAGGAAAACGAAGCAGAAACCCTGCTTATAGAAGCGCTTGACTGGAACGCGCTGCAGGAAAAGGAGCTGCCTAAAAAAGAAAAGAAGAGGATAAACTGGGAAAAACGAGTGCCGGAAGAATTCTTCCCGCCCTGCATGAAGCTTATACTTGCAGGGCTGCCTGACGGCAGGAAAAGAAGCATCTTCACTATAACCAATTTCCTAAGGATGATGAACTGGTCATGGCCTGAGATAGAAGAGAAGGTCATGGAGTGCAACAAGAAGAACACGCAGGAGCTTCCTAGGAACATTGTTCTTGGCCAGCTGAGATGGAACCAGTCAAACCAGATGAATCCTGCAAATTGCGATACTGAGCTGTTCTATAAAGGCATTGGCATCTGCAAGCCAGATGAAACCTGCAAAGGAAGAAAAATGATAAAGAACCCGATAAACTATCCATTTAGGAAGATGAGGGTTAAAAAGAGATACCGCGGCTTTTCCTGCGGCATCTGCAACAAGGAATTCAAGAACATGCGTTCCCTCAATGCGCACAAATCAAGAACACATGGCCAGTAAAGCTAAGTATTATTTGGGATATGGCGCTTAAAATTTAATTTTCAATCTAGAAAGTTCTTCTTTCAATTGAATAGGATTTTTGAAGTGAATACTCATTATTCCTATTTTACGGGCTGATTCTACATTTTCTAACTTGTCATCAATAAATAGAACTTGCTGTGAATCTAGATTCAACTTTTTTAAGACTTTCTCAAAATAACTAATTTTTGGTTTTGAATCTTTGATTATACAAGAAGTCAGGATTTCATCGAAAACTTCATATAAATCAAATCTTTTAACTCTAAAATCATTCCATTCTTTTCCTTCATTATTTACTAAAACTAACTTATAATTTTGTTTTAATTTCTTCATTAATTCAAGTATTTCAGGAAAAATTGCCTTATTCAAACTTCTTATCAGTTGTTTAACACCCTCAATAGTTTTTTCATCATCATTAATCAGGTTTTTCAAGAAATCAGCTTCAGATATTTTTCCTTCTGTGATATCCTGTTCAAATTCTATATTTTTTTCTTCTAATTTTTCTTTTGAAATATTAAATTTCTCACTAATTTTTTCTCGAACAATTTTACTCCAACAATCAGTTAAATAGACTCCTCCTAAATCAAATCCTATTACTTTTATCATGTGGATACAATATAGTAGTTTCTATAAAAATTTAACTCATTCTGCTGGCCGAAGCTCAATTACGCCTAACCATTGATTATGTATAATAAATTCACTTTTAATATTTTCAGTATACTCTATTTCTATGCTTACGTTTGAAAAGATAAGGGAGCTGGAAAGAAAAGAGAGGGAAGAAAACAAACTGCAGAAGCTTCCAGACGACTTTTTTACTGAGCTAGGCGATTACTTAAAAAAGAAAGAGACCATGGCTGACAAAAGGGAGGTTACAAATATAAAGAATGTGGTAGAAAGGTTATTTGAGCTCAGGGAAAACAAGATATTTGAATTCGTGCTCTACACTGCCAGGACAGGCATGCCTGTAGAGAACCTGACTACAAAGGAACAGGAGTTCTTCAACAGGCTTCTGGAAGAATTAAAGAAATTCAGGCAGGTCCCTGTTAAAAAGCCAGCAGCAGAAAAAAAAGAACTTTACAGGGTCAAGGAGGGCATTCCTGCAGTACTGGGGCCTGACCTAAAAGAATATAAGCTATCCGAAAATGAAGTAATAGACGTAACAAAAATGCCCAAAGAGCTCAATGAGCTTTTGTTAAAAAAAGGCGTTATCGAGAAGGTTGATTGATTATGCTTATACCGAAAATCCAGAGGAGATACTGCCCATTCTGCCAGAAGCACACTGAACACACAATAGCAGAGGCAAAGAGGAAGCCAAGAAGAAAGGCCAGCAAGAGCCAGCGCCGCTTCCTAAGAAAACTAAAGGGTTATGGGTCCTTTCCAAAGGAAAACCCGAAGGGAAGGGAGAAGCCGACAAGAAAGATGGATCTCAGGTACAAGTGCAAGGAGTGCAAAAAGAGCCATACACTTGGACGCGGCTTCAGGATAAAGAAATTTGAGGTCAAGAAGTAATGGTGCTTTAATGCTCGACTTTCTGTTCAACCCGTTACTAGCAGTAAACCCTATACTAGTAGTGATGATATTCTCACTCCTGGTTATTTTCATAATCAATATCTTGCAGAAACTCCTGGTAAACCAGGAAGAAGCAAAGAGGATAAAGGAAGAGGTCAAAGAACTCGGCAACAGGATGAAGGAAGAGCAGAAGCAGGGAAATGCAACAAAAGCCACTGAACTGATGAAGGAGATGATGAGCAAGAACAGCAAGATGATGGGCATGACCATGAAGCCGATGCTGGTTTCTTTTGTAGTGATAATACTTATTCTTCCATGGCTGTCAGGCAACTACGGAGATAAGATGATAAATCTCCAAGACAACAAAGGAAACATAACCCTAGGAAATTCACTTTATACAGTAGAAAAGAGCTATGAAGACCTGTTAGTAATGAAAGGCGGCACAACTATTTTTAGCGCCATGACAACAGCAAGCGAGGACGACCGTAGATTAGAGATAGATGAAGCCTGGTATGTAATATCCTACGAAGAGGCAGGCGGCTTTATACTTACCCATCCAGAGCAGATGAAATTTGCAAGGGTTGTTGCATTCCTGCCTGTAACGCTTCCGTTCTTTGGCAATGATTTTGGGTGGCTTGGCTGGTACCTCATACTCTCGATACCAGTGGCTTTGATAATAAGAAGAGCTCTAAAGATAAGCGTATGAATGACGAATTTCTTTTGAAATCAGAGGAAATCCCTAATCCTGATTATGGCAAATACCCGGGTTCCAGAACAGTGGACGAGCTTCTGCATAACGGGTTTATAATCCTGGACAAGTGGGCAGGCCCTACTTCGCATTCTGTTGCTGCCTGCTTAAAAGAACTGCTATGCCTGGATAAGGTCGGGCATTCCGGTACCCTGGACCCAAATGTCTCTGGTGTGCTGCCTGTAACACTTGAGAATGCCTGTAAAGTAATACCGGCACTCCAGAAACTGGAGAAAGAATACGTTGGTGTGATGCATCTACACAAGGACGTTAGTGACAAAGAACTGGAAAAGGCTATAAAGAAGTTCACAGGCAGTATTCTACAAAAACCGCCAGTACGGTCAGCTGTTGCAAGGATAGAGAGAAAAAGAAGAGTATATTCCTTTGAAATAATAGATAAAAAAGAAAGGGATGTTGCTTTCCGTGTTAATTGTGAGGCAGGAACATATATCAGAAAATTAGTCAGTGACGTTGGGAGTAAAATTGGCGGCGCGCACATGAGCGAGCTGAGAAGGACAAGAGTAGGTCGGTTTGACGAGTCAAAGGCAGTGAAGATCCAGGACCTTGCTGATTCATACCATTACTGGAAAGAGAATAAAGACGAGTCAATCAGAGAGTTCGTCCTGCCTGTAGAGGCGGCTATAGAACATCTCAAGAAAATAATAGTAAAGGATTCTTCTGTACGCTCTATAGCAAGCGGCTCGCCTCTGTACACAGGGGGCATCTCAAGAATCCAGAAGGGCATAGAAAAAAACGATATGGTTGCGCTGCTTTCGCTGAAAGGGGAATTAATAGCACTAGCCAGGGCCAACATGAAAAGCAGGGACATGCTGAAGAAAGGCCTTGCTGCCAAGACAGACAGGGTTATAATGAAAGACACGTATCCGAAGATGATTTAAAAATTTGCATTCAATTCTTTTCATGCTCTCAAAAGATTTGTTGGAAATACTGGCCTGCCCGAAATGCAAGGGCATTTTGCAGCATAAAAATAACAAGCTGGTATGCAACAGGTGCAGGCTGAGGTACAGGATTATTGATGGCATCCCAAACATGCTCATAGAGGAGGCAGAAAAGTTCTAATTCTCTAAGGTTTTAATATTTTTAAATAGGAGAGGAAGTTGATAAGAAGATAATATCCTTGCATAGGAAATGAGATTAGAAAGAGAGAAACCTTAGGTTTCTGCTCTTCTGCCGAGATGGCGGAGTGGTCTAACGCGCATGCCTGGAACTCCCCTTTTTGCTGATGCAAAAAGTCGAGTGCCATATTAACGGATAGCATGTGAGCATTATGCTCTCGCAGGTTCGAATCCTGCTCTCGGCGCTGCTAGAATCTAATGCTTAAAAGTTTTACTATCAAATTAATTGTGATTCATATGGCACTAAGACCTGGGAGATGTTACACAAGGCCGCACAGGGCATATACACGTCAGTCCATAAAGGTGCCTAAGAAAGGCTACGTAAAGGGTGTGCCAAGAGCGAAGATAACTGAATACGAGCTCGGGAAAAAGGGAAAATACGATAAATCAGTATTCCTGATATCCGGCAGTGACATCCAGATACGGCATAACGCCCTGGAATCAGCAAGGGTAATAGTTGTCCAGACAATTGAAAAGAACCTCAGCAGGGGTGGTTCGTACTTTTTCAAAATCAGGGTGTTCCCGCACCAGGTTATAAGGGAGAATCCATTGGCAACAGGCGCAGGAGCAGACAGGTTCCAGCAGGGTATGAGGATGAGCTTTGGAAAGCCTATAGGAACAGCAGCCAAGGTGAAGAAAAACCAGAAGCTAATGGAAATACAAGTCAATAATGCAGACGTAGGTGCTGCAAAGAGTGCGCTCAACAAGGCACGCTACAAGCTTCCAGGCCAATGCAAGGTTGTTTTTGAATAATCTTTAGGGCGTTCGCCCTAAGAAAACAAAATGTTTAATAATTTGATATTGTTCTATTTGTTATGGCTGAAGTCCTAGACAGGGATTCATTGAAAGCGCTCAGTGCAGGCACGCGACAGGATATAATAAAATTACTGGAGAAAAGGCCTTATACTGCTTCTGAGCTCTCGAAAAAACTCAACAAGCATGTTACAACTGTAAGCGAGCATTTGGTCAGATTGGAAAAATCAGGCCTTATATCAAAGAAGGACTCCACCAACAAGTGGATCTACTACGAACTCACTGGAAAGGGTGAGAAGCTTTTCAAGCCAGCATACTATTCATGGGTAATTATCCTGTCATTATCAGTACTTGCACTTGTTTTTGGTATTAATCAGATGTACCTTGGGGACACTTCAGAATTACTGAAAGCGCCTAGTGCACAGGATTATAATGAACAGTATGCAGTAGGAGCAGAGGCAGCGGAGGATACCAACCTAACAGGCATAGTTCTGATAATAATAGCACTGATAGGCTTTGCCTATCTGACAATAAAGATGCTGAGATAGTTGAGATAACTAGAAAACAATGCTTACGTAGCTGACAAAAGATGACTCAGGATGAACATCATAGCTGGTTTTGTAGCTGACCATGCTGCCGTGCCGTACACCAAGCCTCTTCATTATAAGCATCATCAGTGTTATGGGCACAAACCCGCACACAGTGTATCCATTCTCTATGACAGAGGTGTAGAATTGCTCTGCATCTAGGCTGCATATCATGTTTGCCAGCTCTTTGTCCCTGTTCTCAACCCATCTCAGCTTGTCTTCTATGGTGCCTCCAACAGGGGCGTATCCATAAGCTGGACCGAAATGGATAAAGTCAGAAGAGGTAACATAAAAGCAGTCTTTAAATGCCAGTAGCTCTGAGAGCTTTTCTATTTCGCTGAACGGCAGGTTAGCAAGGCAAACAGGCAGTATGGTGAATTGCCTGTAAAGTGCCTGCAAAAATGGCAGCTGCACTTCTAAAGAGTGCTCATACCTGTGGCCAGACTCGTCTGTCTTGAGGCTTAGTCTGCTGATTAATTCTGTATCTGGTTTCACTGTTCCCAGCGGAGTTTTCCATTCTTCGCTGCTAAGAGCGACAGCAGGACCATAGCCAGTATGGTTGGGCCCGAGCAGTATGAATTTTCTCTTGTCCGTCTTTGCTGTTGCAAATGCTGCTCCTGCTACTGATCCGGAAAACTGGTAGCCTGCATGAGGCACTACAATGCCTGAGGCATTCACGCTCTTATCGGAAACAAGATATTTTCTCAGCTGCTCTTCGAGTTCTTCTTTACGAAACGGATAGAAACCAAGAGCAACAGGCGGCCTCATTATAAGAATTGAGTAGAAAAGGTTTTAGTCTTATTCGAAACCGAAATCCGTCAGTTCCATCTCAAATTTTTCTTTCCTCTTGTCGCATATCAGCTTTGCAAGGGCCCAGTAGACAAGAGCCAGTGACTTCTTGCCTTTGTTGTTGCACGGTATAACTAGGTCGATATAGGATGTTTCGTTGAACGTGTCTGCAAGCCCTATTATCGGTATCCTCATGCTTACTGCCTCTTTCATCGCCTGCTTGTCAACCATCGGGTCGGTTACAATAATTATATCAGGCTCGAAGAACCTTTTGTAGGAGGGATTTGTAAGGGACCCTGGCATGAATCTTCCAACAATGCACTTTGCCTTCACTGCCTTGCTGAACTGCTTGATGGCATCCCTGCCTATATCCTTTTTTGAGACGACAAGTATTTTCTTTTTGCCAGCCAGCATATCAGCTGCATACCTTATCCGCCTGTCCAGCTCTCCTATATTTAGGACCGCAAGGCCAGACGGCCTTATCTTATAGATGAACCTCTGCATGTCAGCTGTCTTGGTAGTCATACCTATATGCACGCCTGCTGAAAGGTACTTCTCCCTTGGGATAACCAGTTTCTCTTTGACCATTAAAACACCTTTATTTACTGTCAACTTAATGGGTATCAACGGCTTTGCGTTGATACCCCACGATATAGGATTAGCATCAACAGATGCTAATCCTAGTTAAGTTAACGATATCCTTTATCATTCAACATTAAAAAATTAAATACTTAAAATTATCTTTGATGAGAAAAATATCATAAACTTAGGTGGTATCGGACCTTGCAAGCTTTGCGTCTTTTCCCAATGCCTCCTCTATCCTCAGGAGCTGGTTGTACTTTGCAATCCTTTCGCTTCTCGAAGGACCGACCTTGAACTGGTCCACACCTGTGCCGACAGCAAAATCAGCCAGGAAAGTATCCTCAGTATCACCGCCCCTGTGGGACAGTATCGTTGCCAGATTGTTCTTTTTTGCCAGCTTGACAAACTTTATGGTCTCAGTAACAGTGCCAATCTGGTTCGGCTTCACCAGAACAGAATTAATAGCCTTGAGCTTTACTGCCTTTTTCAAGCGCTCTATATTGGTTACAGTGAGGTCATCTCCGATAATTTGAATCTTATTACCCAGTTTTTTGTTCAGCTCTGCCCATCCTTTCCAGTCATCCTCAGCAAGGCCATCTTCCAGTGAAGAAATCGGGTATTTAGAAGCCATATCAGCATAGTATTCTATAAGGTCTGCTGAAGATAATTCCTTATTCTCTTTTTTCAGCGTATATTTTCCGTTTTCATAGAATTCAGAAGCAGCTGCATCAATTGCAATAGTCACGCTCGAGCCGTAGCCTGATTCGTTAATTGCGTCTGATATGATTTCCAGCGCCTTTTCGTTGGTGCCGAGCTCAGGGGCAAATGCACCCTCATATCCAACAGCTGTCTTCATGTTCTTTGCTTCTAGGGATTTCTTAATAATCTGGTAAACCTCAAATCCACATTGAAGGGATTCTGAAAAAGATTTTCTAAAAGGCATTATCATGAATTCCTGCAAATCCGTAGAATTAAAGGCGTGTTTGCCCCCCTCGATCATAACCATCAAGGGTATCGGCAGGACAAATTCGTTAGTTTCACTTAGTTTTCCTATGTATTCGTACAAAGGGGCCTTAGAATCAAGGGCACCAGCCTTGCATAGAGCAATACTGACAGATAAAATAGCGTTTGCACCGAGCTTTCCTTTATTATCAGTTCCGTCCAGGTCTATCATCAGGTTGTCCAGTGTCCCCTGTTCTCTTACACCTTTATCAATAATTTCCTTTGCTATTATTTTATTCACATTGTCAACTGCCTTGGCAACCCCCATGCCGCCGTAGGCATTACCACCATCTCTCAGCTCTGTTGCTTCGTGAATGCCTGTGCTTGCTCCTGACGGTACAATTGCCCTGGCGTCATCATTGACCTCACATTCAATTGTAGGAACGCCCCGGGAATCAAATACCTGTCTGGCATGTATCTTTTTGACCTTCATACCATTAATTATTGGACAGGGTATATAAATTATTTCAGAACACTAGGTCTTCTGGGGCATTGTCCTCTTGACGGTTATCGGCAGCACGTCCTGCTCGAATTCCAGCCTTGCTATCGCCTTTGGGTCGTGTTCAGTTGTACTGATGAGGATTGGAGCGCCCATTGATATCTGCAATGCCCTTGCTGATATTATCCTTGTTCTCTCGAATCTCGTGGTATTCTCATAGTACATCTTGACACCCAGAATTAACCTATATAGCGAATATCCTCCTTTGTCTTTGGGAAATCCCGCAAAACCTTTTTATGGATGGTCTCAGCCCTCTTAATCTTTTCCTCCATCTCGTTTACTATTGTCTCTAACTTACTTAAATCAAGCTTGAGCTCCAGTATCTTGGTCAGGACCTGCAAAACCTTGTCAGCTGCTCTCGGGTCTGTTATAAGCGGCAGCCCGAGCGTCTCCCCCATCAGACATAATCCATTAATGCCTCTTACATCTCCCAGGCCAAGGAGCAAGCCGGATGCACCAACTACAGTGCCGACTGCCTTTTCCTTGAAATCAATGCCGTAGTTATCATATTTCTTCATAAGTTTCTTGTTATTAACAGCGCCTATTACACGGGGTTCTGATACCTCCCGCGCTTCAGCAAAACCGCCAAGCGTTATAATCTCCTTGACACCGAGCTTTTCAGCAAAATCCAGGATGCACTCGCAGACGTCATAATGGCCTTCAGGAGAAATGCTTTGTGTATCGCCTGTCAGGACTATTATATCGTTCTTCTTGCCCTTATAATAATAAAACTCGCATTTCAGCAAGTGAGCAACAGCGTCCTCATGTAATATAACCAGCGGCAGGAAATGCTGGGAATATAACTCTGCAAATCTCTTCATCTTCATCTCGCTGACAAGATAGCCAGCTGCAACCCTGCCTACGTTGCCTATTCCTGGCAGTCCTTCTATAAGTATAGGGCTCTTGAGCTTCACCTTTTCAGTGACATTTATTCTTGTATCCATAGACAAGACACCTTCGGTTTCTTTTTCTATTATCTTCCCTTTATTCTCTATTATCTTCCCTTTAGTTGGTTTCTGTCGTTTTTGCAGCTCTTCGGTATTTGCCGTATTTGTCAGGCAGCGAAAACTTCGGCGGATGCGAGGTCTTTGTTTTTGCTGAACAGCACATATCCGAGAGGGAGTAACGCCCGCACTTCCTGCATTTTTTCAGCATCATTTCAATACCTTGTAGCTAGATTCCACGTCTGGTGATTTGATGTTTTCCAGTGCTGATAAAAATTCCCTCTCCCCCTTCTTTGCCTCCTTTGTCTTGTAGGTAACCATGTACTCCGGCGCAGCGATGTACTTGACATCCAGGCCGTTTTCAGCTGCCTTTTTCAGCAATGCTTTTATTATATTTACACCATCTCCTTTATAACTCTTTATCAGCAGCTTTGCCTTGAATATAAACTCCTTCTGTTCTATGTTCTTTTTGGCAATGTCAGACATTACATCTATCCAATCTTTCGGTATCTCTAACTTCTCAGGCTTTTTAATCGCAAGCTCGAATCCCTTGTGCAATGACCCAAAATTCTCCTGCAGGTAGAAGCCAACCAGCTCATAAGCATCATCAAGGGTTTTTCCGAACTCCTTAGCAGCCATCTCCAGCATTTTCTCTGCTCTCTGGTCAAGGTTGTACTCCCTCATTCTTTCGTTTTCCTGTTTTCTATCAACTCTTTTCATGGAAAGGCTGATATGGCCTCCTTCGACTCTCAGAACTTTTGCAACGCCTGTCTGGCCTGCTTTTATGTGGTTCCTTATGTCCCTGACCCAGCCAGAGCTTATCTCGGAGATGTGTATCATCCCCTCTTTCTTGTATTCTTCCAGGACTGCAAATGCAGAATTAGGGTTGACCTTGCTTATTTTACAGATTACCAGCTCGCCTGGAGAGGGAACTCCCCTTTTTCTTGCCATTTTCACCACAAGCTTATTTATTCATTACCTGAAGAACCCTTGTTTTTATATCTGCTTTACCGCCCTTGGGCTCGACAAGTATGCTGCCGCAGACAAGGCACTTGACCTTCATGGCTGCCTTGTTGAAAACTACCTGCTCGTTCTTGCATTTCTTGCATTTTACCTTCAGAAACTTGCTTTCCATAACATCGCCTTTTATCAGATAAACAGTATTTCTATCCCTTTTAAAATTTTAAATAATTTAGTTACCTAAGCATGATACCGTCTAAATGACGATGGTTGTCTGTTGACAACCATCTTTCATGGGTTATTGACAACAGTCAATAACCCTTATTTAGACGGTATCCAAACATGATACCGTAAAAGCAACTTAAATAATTTTGTTAAAACTATTTAGTAGGTGAATCCTATGAAGAAGCCTGAAGATGTATTGGAGATCATAGAGATCTCAAGAGATACCGGAAAGATAAGAAAAGGTGTCAATGAGGCAACAAAGGCAGTTGAGAGAGGAATAGCGAAACTTGTCGTTGTGGCAGAGGATGTTGATCCGCCTGAGATAATAATGCACTTGGATCCCTTGTGCAATGAAAAGAAGATTCCATTGGTAAAGGTGCCTAGCAAATCAGAGCTTGGCAGGGCTGCAGGCATAGACGTGTCTTCTGCGGCTATTGCAGTTACAGATGCAGGGGATGCAAAGGCTAAGCTAAAGGAATACATGAAAGAATAGTTTCGTGATTAGATGCAGGATGCGACACCAGCTGAGGTAATAAGCATTTTAAATAGGGCTGGGACTAAAGGCGTGCTTGTGGTCAAATGCAGGGTTACTGACGGAAGGGACAAGGGCAAGGTCCTCACCAGAAACGTTATGGGGCCTATCAGGGTTGGCGATGTTGTGATGTTAAAAGAGACTGAGATGGAGAGCAGCGGACGCTACGGAAGGCGATGAGTACAGGGTGTGATTATGCCGAAATGTAGTTTTTGTGGAAAGTCGATAGAGCACGGCACAGGGCTAATGTTTATCGAGAGGAACGGCAAGATATTCTATTTTGATTCCAAGAAGTGCGAAAAGAACATGTTCAAGCTTGGCAGGGACAGCAGGCATTTCAAGTGGACAAAGAAGAAGTAGCTCTTTTTCTTAGAAATTAAAGCACCTTAAACTATTTTTCCAGCTCCTCAAGTGCCTGTATTATATCCTCCCTTGCGACTATGCCGACAAGCTTCTTTTTATCGAGAACAGGAAGGCGGTTTACATCGTTCTTGTTCATCAGCCTTGCAGCCTTGTATATGTCCTCGTCTGCATCCACGGTTACAACTGCCTTTGACATGAATTCCTTTACCCTTAGGCCCAGAACGCTCTTCAGTGCATCCCTGAGCCTGTCGTACTGCTCTGATTTTATAGCTGCCAAGATAAGCGGAAACAGGCCTGATTCAGCTGACTGTATCTTGGAATGAACGTCTATTAACTTCAGAATATCGGTCTGTGTTATAATCCCGACAACTCTTTTGCCGGATACAACAGGGCAGCCAGAAACCCTTTTCTTAGCAAAGAGGTCCAGAACCCTTTCCAGGGTATCCTCTGGTTTTGCTGTCAGGATATCCCTGGTCATTATGTCTCTTACAAGCATAGAAAGATATTCTCACCGTGAGATAAAAAGATTTAATGACAAGATGATACCGTTATTTAGACGGTATCAACAAAAAATCAAAGGAATTAAAGCTTAAAAACTTAAAGTTAGAATAGTTTTTGATTGTCTTTCGTAGATGTGATTTCATGGCTGTCAAAAAGATAGTAAGGCTCCTGGCAACAGATATGAACGGGGAACTGAGTGTTGAGAGGGCCTTGAGAAATGTAAAGGGAATTGGAGTAATGTTTAGCAAGGCAATTACTAATGTCAGCGGCATAGATCCTGATAAAAAGATAGGGTCGTTGGATGACGGCGAGCTAAAGAAGCTGGAAGAGTGCATAAAGGCAGCAGAGGTTCCAAAATGGATGCTGAACAGGAGAAAAGACAGGGAAACCGGGGAAGATATGCATATTGTTGGTGCTTCTATTGACCTTAAGAAAAGGGAGGACATAAACCTCCTGAAGAGAATACGAGCCTACAGGGGAATAAGGCACGAGCTCGGCCAGCCAGTACGCGGCCAGAGAACAAGAAGCACTTTCAGAACCCAGAAGACAGTTGGTGTATCCAAAAAGGCTGCAAGACAGCAACAGGCAAAAAAGAAGCAGTGATATTTATGGGGCATCCTAAGAAACAGAGAAAAAAATTTGAAAAGCCAAAGAGGCCGTTTGACAAGGAGAGACTAGAAAGAGAAGAAAAAGTCAGGAGGGATTACGGCCTGAGAAGAAAGAAAGAGATACTAAGGGCAGAGAGCATAGTAAGGAACTTCCGTAGAAGAGCCAGAAGCCTGCAGGCTGAACCAGACAAAGAGGAGGAGAAAAAGCTTCTGGAAAAACTGAATAAGCTTGGCCTGAGCTGCTCAAAACTGGATGATGTACTCAGCCTAAAGCTGGAAGACCTGCTTTCCAGGAGGCTGCAGCATATAGTCTATAAGAAGAACCTTGCCAACAGCATAAAAGAGGCTAGGCAATACATAGTTCATGGCCATGTCACGGTAAATAAAAGAAAGGTGCTGTGGCCTGGTTACCTTGTTCCAACAGGCCTGGAAGGCGAGATTGAACTCAGGAACAAGATAAAGGAAAAAATACAGGCAAAGGGTGTTTAGATGAAAGAAAGATGGGGAATTGCGCATATATATTCTTCTTTGAATAATACAATAATTCATATTACTGACGTGACAGGCAGCGAGACCCTTGCATTTGTCTCTGGCGGCATGGTATGCGACAGGGACATGAACAAGGGAAAGCCTTTTACAGCAATGAAGGCAGCAAGGAAAGCAGCTGAAAAGGCCATGGAAAGCGGCATAACCAACCTGCATATAAAGATAAGGGCAATAGGGGGCATAAAATCAAAGATGCCAGGCCAGGGAGCACAACCAGCTGTAAGGGCTCTGGCAAGGGCAGGCTTCAGGATCGGCTCAATAGAGGACGTGACCCCTATTCCGCATGACGGCTGCAGAAAGAAAGGCGGGAGAAGAGGCCGCAGAGTGTGATTACTATGATGAAGGTATCTGTTCTTGAGAAGAGCAGCAGGAAATTAAGGCTGCTTCTGGAGGGTATTGATTTTGCATTTGCCAATGCCCTTAGGAGAACAATGACGAGCGAGATACCTACCATGGCTATTGAGATTGTTGATATAGAGGAGAATTCTTCAGGCCTCTTTGACGAGGCTGTTGCACATAGGCTGGGCCTTATACCGCTGAAATTCCCAAACACCTACAATCTCAAGGATGAGTGCAAATGCAACGGTAAGGGCTGTTCAAGATGCGAGGTTATATTTTCACTAGAGAAGAAGGGACCATGCACTGTAATGTCAGGCGAGCTTGTAAGCAACGACGATAAGGTCTCTCCCGTAGATAAAGATGTTCCTATAGTTGAGCTGCTGAAAAACCAGTCAATAAAGCTTTTTGCTACAGCACAGCTGGGTTTCGGCAGGGACCATGCAAAATGGCAGGCTTCTATAGCTGGCTATCAGAACCTTCCTATAGTCAGGGTAAGCAGTGGCGATAGTAAATATATAGATGTCTGCCCTGCGGGTGTTTTCAAGAAAGAAGGCGGACGGGTCAAGGTGAATGCGATGAAATGTGTTCTATGCATGCGCTGCACCGAGGTCTCTGATGCTGTAAAGGTATCAAAGGACGAATCAGCATTCATCTTCGACATAGAGTCAATATCAGGGTTAAATGCGACGGAGGTTTTTGAAAAAGCCTTAGATGCCCTGGAAACCGAATCAGGCAATTTCATCAAGGAGTTAAGAAGAATTGTCAAATAGCTCTTTCTGTCTGCTCCAGAACTATTTAAAAACTCTGAGATAAGATTTTTTAGCGCAGGGGTTCCCGAGTGGTCAAAGGGGCAGGACTTAAGAATTCCGATGCTGTGCGTCGGTTTGTTGTCTTAAGTTTCGAGCGCAAGCTGTGAAAATAAGAAATCCTGTGGCTTAGTGCCTTCGTGAGTTCGAATCTCATCCCCTGCATAAACTTATAAATATTAAAAATGAGAGAAGAAACTGAAAAACGGTGAAAAAGGTCTGATCATAGATGTCAAAGCACAGGTTTGGTTGTCCATATAAAATAGCAATAATAAACAGTAATAAGTACGCTGACAGTACTTTTTGCGGCTATAGCATGTCCCTAGTTAGGTGCAGCGGTAGATATACTTATGAAAATGGCAATGGTACAGCAATATGCGAAGTCCATGGAACTATAGCACTGCCTAAAAACTTCGCTATGGATGATGAAGAAAAAACAATAAGATTGAAGCTTATAGGTAGTGTAGGAGATCGTAGGCCACCAACACCTGATTATACAATGGCCAGATATCTTCCAGCATTTATGAGTATAGATAGCGTGCCTGTTCCAACTAGAAACCTGATGCACGGATTAAATAATCAAAAAGTTGTTGAATGGTCGGTATAATGAGATGCTAAACTTCGTTTGCATCTCAATTCAAAACAAAGGTGTTTTGAAAATGATAATAGACGGAAAGAATGCAATACTTGGCAGGATGGCTACGTACACTGCAAAGCAGCTTTTGAAAGGCGAGGAAGTCATTATAGTTAATTCAGCTGAGGTAGTGATAACAGGCAACCCTAGGCAAATTGTTAGCAAATACCTCAAGCGCAGGAGAGGGGGTTCTGCTCATCATGGACCATTTTTCCCTAAAAACCCTGACCTGATAGTCAGGAGGGCAGTAAGGGGAATGATGCCAAAGACAAAAAAAGGCAGGGCTTCTTTCAGGAAGCTCAGGGTGCACATTTTAGTGCCTTCTGAACATAAGGATAAGAAGATGGAGAAAATAGCAATAAAGAAGGTTAAAGTAAGTTTTATCCGTGTAGGGGAGCTGGCAAAATCACTTGGCTGGAAAGGCTGATAGGCATGAAAAAGGTTATTCAGGGAGTTGGCAAGAGAAAGAAGGCAATAGCCAGGGCAACTATCAGAAAGGGCTCTGGCAAGGTCAGGGTAAATTCTGTTCTGCTTGACCTACTGGAACCAAGATACAATAAGATGAGGATACAGGAGGCATTGATACTTGCAGGCGACCTTGCAGACAAGGTTGATATAGATATTAAGGTGTCAGGAGGCGGAGTATGGGGCCAGGCTGATGCTGTAAGGACAGCCATAGCCAATGCTATGATTGCCTTCAGCAAGGATGATAACCTGAAAAAAATCTATCTTGAATATGATAGGTCGCTGCTAATCTCTGATGCCAGAAGAACAGAGCCTCACAAGCCATCCCGAAGCAGCGCCGGACCAAGGAGAAGCAAGCAGCAGAGTAAGAGATAAAAAGAATGGAACTCATGTGATATTATGTTGGTACCACCAAGGTGTATTAGTTGCGGAAAACCAGTAGGCGGTCTCTGGGAAAAATTCAAGAAAAGGGTAGAAAAGGGTGAAAACCCCAAGAGCGTACTGGATGACCTTGGTATTGACAGGTATTGCTGCAGGGCTTTGTTTCTGACCCATGTTGATGTACTGAAAAGGGTTGCAAGATTCAAGGCATAATTATTTTCTGTTTATCGGGGTAATACCATGGATGCAAAAAAATTTCTTATTGAGCAGAACCTAGAACCGAGAAAAAGCCGGGACCAACTGTTCCTGCAGAACGAATCCATACTGGAAGAAGAGGCTGGGCTTGCAGAACTCAGCAACAACGACTCTGTCCTGGAAATCGGAGCAGGTTTTGGCAACCTTACAGAGAAGCTTGCAAAAAAAGCCTGCGTAATTGCAATAGAGAAGGATAAGAGATTCCTGCAGTATCTTAGAAAAATAAAGAACGTTAAAGCAATACAGGGCAATGCATTGAGCGTACTTAAGAATAACAGGGAAAACAAAACCTTTCATTTCAATAAGATAGTTTCCAATATTCCATACTCTTTATCAAAGAAAATAATACTTGAGATATTGAAACATCCCTGGGAAGTAGCTGTATTAGTTGTCCAGAAGGAGTTTGCTGAAAAGCTATCCGGCAATTCAAGGCTCTCTTTACTTGTAAAAGATTGCTGTACATTGAAGATAGCCAGAAACATACCAGGCGATGCTTTCTATCCAGCTGCGCTTGAGTCCTCCTTGATAGTGTTAAGGCAGGAAAAACTTATGGATGAAAATTTTTGGTCCTTTCTAAACGATATATTCAGGCACAGGAACAAGGATGTTGTAAATGTAGTTGAGAGCTGCCCTGACCACCTGAAGAGAAAAAAAGTCCACCAGCTTGAACTAAAAGAAGTGAGAGAGTTGTACAATGCTAACTTATGATTATCTTGTTCTTGCCTTTGAAGTCTGACCCGAGCTTGTTCTTCTTTGGCAGATGACCTTTTTCCAGCAGAAGCAGTTCGTCAAGAACCTCCTTTTTCAGGTGCGTTTTTCCGTGGTTCTTTAATGCCTTTATCGTTTTGAACTTTTGCTTGCAACGGACGCACTGGAACATGATAACTATTAGCAGGGAAAATATTAAAATGGTTTTGGCTTAAAACCTTTCTTTCCAATTATTATAATGCTTCTTAAGAAATACGAGCCAAAATCTTCTACGGATATAATAAACAGCAGGCCGGCAGTCGAAATAAGAAACTGGCTGAAGAGCTGGAAAAAGGGCAGAGCGCTTTTTGTATACGGCCCAACTGGCTCCGGCAAGACACTTTCTGTAAAGCTGCTGGCCAAAGAGCTTGGTTACGAGATACTGGAGAGCACTGCCAGCGAGAGGTCAGTGCCTGAGATATTAAAGGCGTCAGAACAGAGGAGCCTTTTTTTCAAGAAGAAGCTGATACTGGTGGATGAAATAGAGCTGTCGCCTGGTAAGGCAGTGATAGAGCTTATAAAGAAAAGCAATTTTCCAGTAATATTCATATCAATAAATCCCTACAAGAGCAGCATAACAGCGTTAAGAAAGCGATGCAGCCTTGTGAGGTTCGATAAGATAAGACCTGATATCATAGCAAGGTTTCTGAAAGATGTCTGCAAAAAAGAAAAAATTGACTGCGAAGACAGGTCCCTGTTCCAGATTGCAAAGATGAGCAACGGTGACATTCGTGCAGCTTTGCTTGATTTGGAGACGCTCAGACATGTCGATATGGAACATATCAGAACTGGCTACAGGGAGAGCGAAGATAATGTATTCGATACACTGAAGGCGATATTCTCAAGCAAAAAACTGGATAGCGCAAAGATGGCAGTAAAAAATTCCGATAAAAAAGCTGAAGAATTAGTTATCTGGCTGGAGGAGAATGCAGGAGAGTACAGGAGCATAGAGGATATTGCCAGGGCTTATAACTATCTTTCCAAAGCAGATGTTTTTGCAGCGCGAATACTAAAGAGGCAGGCATGGTCCCTGCAGAAATATTTTATTGACCTTTCTGTAGCTGGCTTTGTTCTGAGCAAGGGCTCTGTTTTCCGGTACCAGTACCCCAGAATGTATGCAAGGAAGAACAATAAAACCATTGCAGAGAAGGTAGCAAAGAAACTGCACGTATCAAGAAAAGAAGCAAGTGAAGAACTGCCACTAATAAAGGGCCTCATGAAAAACACAGATATAGCAAAGGAGCTTGGCTTTGATGAAAACGATATTGAAGAGATAGATTAAGAAAGAATGTCTTCTGGATTAACATTCTCATAGATAACCATTCTGTCAGAAGCAAGCAGTATGTCGAAGCTGCTTGTCTGCTGGGCACAGTTGATATTCTTACTGACGTAGAGATAATAGCCTTTCTCTGCCATTCTCTCTTTGGAGAAGAACGCAAATTCATCCAGCTTTTCATTGAGATTACTGCAATCAGCATAGCCGTATGTATTAACAATGCCATTCAGCTGTTCTTCTATGTTATGGAAATAGAAATCCTCGTTCATCCTGGCTACAGCAGACTGGTCCAGGACCAGGTAGCCCTTGAAGAGTATGGATATTAACAGGAATGCCCCGCTTATGACTACAGCAGATACCAGAAACCACTGGCCTTTTTTCCTACCTGATTGTGATAATCTGAGCATGAGGGACACCTTCTATTTCCATTATCTTATCCTTTTCTATGAATCTTTTCTTTAACATAAGGTTTATTACTTCCTTACCAATGGCGTTGACTATGGTTGCTTTCTGTATCAGTTCTATTGCTGCTGTCTCATCGCAGGATTCTCCTGAATAGAAAGCTTCACTTACTTCAATTTCAACATCGTCTTTCCGGAGGGTCTTTCCTATGATAGCTGAATCAGAGATAGCCAATAAAACGTCATTGCCCTGCTTGAATAGCCTGTATGAAAACATCATATCGCCTGTAAAGGCCTGCTTGCACCGCATGCTTCACATTTCACCATGAGAGCGTCTGCCTTTTTTTCAACCACAGTGTCTGCTTTTCCGCATTCCTTGCAAAGCACAAATTCCTTTATGTAGTCTTCCAGTTTTTTCTTTACCATGCTTTCGTATATCTTGCCCTGAAGAACCAGCTCACTGCCTGTCATGTTGCCTGGTATGGCAAGCTCCTTCAGCAGGAATTTTACAATATGCTTGGGATCCCTTCTTAATGCCTTGGCTATGTCAGAAAGGTTTCTTATTGTCGTCTGCCTGCCTATCACTTCTACAACTGCCTTGGGAAATTCAAACCTGCTGCTTTCTTTCTTAACTTCAGGCAGGCCCTTCTTGGCTTTTTTCAGCAGCTCAGAATAGTTATAATCCATAATCATCGCTTCTCCTCAGTAAAATTCCTAAGGTCTGTTGATAATAGATACTTGTTCCTCGCGCTCTTTATAGTTCCTGTAACACCAAGAACCTTGATTATTACTTTTGTCTCGCCTACTGTCTGTATTAGCGAAAGAATGACACGCATGTTTTCGACAAAATCATGCCTGCACTTTATAATGCCTCTCTGGCTCTTTTCATCGTAGAGGTTCTGGATTGACCATAACATCACATTGCTGGTTTCCAGTTCTCCCAGGAAATTAAGAGTGGAATTCCATATCGTATTCACAAGGTCGTTATAAACTACAGGCTCGTCTGATATTATCTCGAAAACAATGTACCTCTTATGCGACCTCAGGCTCGGGGGCAAAAATCTTGGTTCTGCCATATCAATCAACCACCTTAACTCCTTCCCATCTCCTGTTTGCAAGCTTTTCCCTGTTCTTTTTCACAAGTTCTATCGGTAACATGGATAGAGATGATATTGCATCCCCGAGATCAAGACCCAGTACGTGCGTTATTGCGGCAAGCTCTCTTCCTCCCCGCATTCCCCACTTGGTTATGGCCCCGGACGTCGTGATTACGTTTGCATTATACTTTCTACACAGTTTTATGTTCTTCATCATCGAGGATATAATATAAACCCTCTGCCTCTTGTAGCTTTCCAGTATCTCACGGAAGTTTATTTCTATTGCCACGTCATTTTCCTGCGCAGCCTTGACGCAGATATGATCCAGGCCAGAATCTCTTCTGCCGAGTTCTGGATGGCACAGGATATCAATCATTGAATTCTCGCAAGCTGCCCTGTTGACATCATAATTCCCTCCATGGACCATCAGGAGCTCAACCTTATTCCTTATCTTCTTTGCTGTAGCGTCTAAATCCTCTTTATTGTCAGGCTTTATCATTACAGCCGACACAATATCAGTGCCCTTTATCTCTGGGATTTTTTCTATCCTTCCTGTATAATATCTTACTACCCCAAGCCCTGTTAATCCCAGCCGACCAGCCATGTCAACTACTTCTTCTACCGAATTCTCTCCTATTGAAAGGGTCGTGTGAACGTGCAAATCATAAAATGGCATCTTCCCACCTTTAATCTAATATTTCAAAGGAAAGCTTTTAAAAAGTAGCAAAAATGTAATGTTAACAGTCCAAGATTGCCTATTTACGTGATCTCGATTTTTTTGCAGCAGAGGTCAGACCGCGAAACACGCGCCTTCGCTGATTGCATATCCATTTTATCTTCCTGTCAGACTTTATTACAGGATGAGAGGTATCTACTAAAATGATTTCATAAAACTTGTGTGTTCCGCTTTCCCCGACATAGTAAGAATTGAGCACTTCGAGATTCGGGAATTTCCTTGAGACCCTCTTTTCAGCTATTACCTGCAGGCTCTGAGCAGTTGTGAAGAATCTTCCTGCCCTCTTCGGTCTCCTCCCCTTTCTTATCTTAGGCCTCTTTCTGCCACCTTTCTTTATCCTGGTCCTGGCCAGTACAAATCCCTGCTTTGCCCTGTAACCAAGAGCCCTTGCCCTGCCAAGATTGGTGGGCCTCTCTATTCTTTTGACAACTGCCTCTTTGTTCCATTTGATTACATTGCTCTTTGAGGATTTTCTTGTAACCATAGAATCACTATAATTAAAAACAATACTTAAATAGTTACAAGAGAATAACTATTTAAATTTAGGCAAATTAATAACAAGAGGTGATTTAGTGCATTCGGCCGCAAAACTTATTATTGGTCTGCTGATCTTCGTAGCAGGAATATACTGGTACGTTGCTGAAGTACTAGGAATGCCAGGCGTTGCAGTGGTTCTCGGTGTAACATCTACATTCATGGCATTGAAGACCGTCTTCGCAGGATTGTTCGGTTTGTTCCTGATATTCCTGGGATTGATAATAGCCTGGATTGAGTACGAAGATCTCAAGTGGGAAATGAAAGAAAAGAAAACAGAAAGAAAGAGACCTGCTCCAAGGCCAAGGAGAAAGGCAAAGGCAAGGAGAAGGAGAAGGAGATAATTTTTTAATTTTTCTTTAATCCTAATTCTTTTGATTTTATTATAATCAGAACCAGAAAAATAATATGATACTGTTCAGTGTGGCTGAGGGAATTAGCTTTAAAAAGGTTGGTGTCAACAGAATAAAAGAAAAAAACAAAAGGAGGATTTAAAATGGTAGAATTCGAGACAATAAACAGCGACGAGCTAAGTTTTGGTAACAATAACTTCATAGAAGTAGCAAAAAAGAAGGCTATTTCTGAGCAGGGAGAAAACATATTCCTGTCCATAAGCAGGGGTTTTGTTACACAGACTGGAGAGAAAAGGTATAGGAAATCCTTCTCTGTACCTATAGACGAAGCTGTAATAAACTTTGTAGCAGATAAGCTGAAAGAACTTGGTAAAGAATAAGCTTTTTATTTTAACAAATTTTATTATTTTTGTTGTTATGTTATTGATAGACGCCATAAGGAAGGCTGAGAAAGACAGGCTAGTCAGAAAACTGTCAAAAAACCATTTTCTATGCTCGGCCTTTGCTTTCATAAAGGATGACAGCGTAAATGAGTGGGTACTTCATTACTTCTCTCCTGAAAGCAAGAAGATGGTTGACTGCATTGTTGGTAGCGCAGTAAACATAGGCGATGAAACGCCAGCAATAAAGGAGATGGAAAAGCTGGATGCAAAAAAGGTAAAAGTGTCATCTGACAGAGCAATCAAAATCGCTGGAAAGGGTTTTGAGAAGAAAACAGTGAGTTCAATGATATCGCTGCATAAGAAAGATAAGGTTGTATGGACCGTAAGCATGATAACCCAGGACATGATTATAACAAGCTTTGATATAGATGCGTTGACAGGAAAAATAACAGACAAGAAAGAGGAATCGTTATTAAGGCGGCAGGGTTCGTAAGGCTTTAATCTGTTTTATCTCTAATTATCCTATGTTCTTTTCAAAAATATACAGCAGCTGGGAAGATATCCAGGAAAAGAAATACGAGAAAATAATCGGTAAGGTTGATCTAGAGAACAAGAAAATCCTGGATATAGGCTCTGGAAACTTTTACTTGGAGAAATTCCTGATGAAGAAGGGCATCAAGGCAGATATAACTGCGATTGATATTGAAAAGAAGGTAGATAATGTCCCATTCATACTTGCTGATGGAAACGAGCTGCCAATAAAGGATTCAGCCTTTGATTTTATAATTTCCATAGATACCATGCATTTGATAAAGACCAATGATTTCAAAAGGGTTCTGAAGGATAATGGGTTTATTCTTTTCTCATTGTTTTTTAACAAACAGAATTATGAGGAAAAAAAGAAGATGTTGAAAGATAAAATAAAAGATTTTGAAATTGTAGATGAATTTGAGATAGAAGGCAAGGAAAACGAATACTTTGTTCTGGCAAGAAAAACTACATCTTCTCAAGTGTCTTGATTCCAAGAAGGCGCAGTCCGTTTTTCATCACTACTGCAACAGACTGTATAAGTGCAAGCAACTCTGGCTCTTTTTCAGAGTCAATAACCTTCTGGGAATGGTAGAATTCATTAAAAACAGCAGCTAATTCTGAAAGGTAATTAGCAAGGTGGTGCGGTTTAAGCTCCCTTGCACATTTGTCAATTATCTCCGGAAATAACGATATTTTCTTTATTATTTCTGTTTCTTTTTCAGTGAAATTATCTTTTATTGCTGGTTTCTTCTTGCTTTTTCTCAGGATTGATTTTGCCCTTGCATAGGTGTATTGCAGGTACGGGCCAGTATCTCCTTCAAAGCTTACTGCCTTCTTGCTGTCAAACAGCAAATCCCTTACCGGCTCCATCTTAAGCAGATAATATTTTATCGCACCTAGTGCAATATGCTTTGACCTGTCTTCTAGCTCAGCCTTGCTTATGCCGGGATACCTTTTCTTTACCTCTTTTTCTGCCAATTGCCTTACCTCCTCTATTAGGTCATCTGCGTCTATAACAGTGCCCTCCCTTGTTTTCATCTTGCCCCCAGGCAGCAGAACCATTCCATAAGAAAGATGATAACAATTCTTTGCCCATTTATAGCCAAGCAACTCGAATATTTTGAATAACTGCCTGAAGTACAGGTTCTGTTCAGAGCCAACGCACCAGATTGATTTATTAAGCCTATATTTCTTGAACTTGTGCTCTGTTAAAGCAAGATCATTTGTTATGTAGATTGATGTTCCATCCTCTCTCAAAATAATCTTTTTCGGCAAAGGATCTATCTTCGCCACTACCGCGCCTTTTTCATCCCTGAAGAAGACCTTCTTTTTCAAGCCCTCTTCTACTATTGCCTTTGCCTTGTCATAGAACTGGCTTTCAAAAAAGAATACATCAAATTCTGAACCAAACTCTTTGTAAGTCTCTTTAAAACCGTCAATTGCCCATTTATTCATCTTTTTCCAGAGTTCCCTAGTCTCTTTATCCTTCTGCTCCCAGTTTTTCAGCATGACTTGTATCTCTTTTTCCATTTCTGGAGTCTTTTTCTTTTCAAACATTACATAGAAGTCGCCGACAAAGTGGTCACCCTTTTTATTAGGCATGCCCTTACCCCATTTCTTGTAAGCAAGCATTGATTTGCATATATGGATTCCGCGGTCGTTAACAAGATTCGCTTTCACCACCTTAAACCCGAAGAATTCCAGAATATTACTAATGCTCATCCCGATGCTGTCGTTTCTCAGGTGGCCGACATGCAGTGGTTTGTTGGAATTAGGCGAGGAGTATTCCACCATTACTGTTCCTTTGTTATCAGAAGAGCCATAGCTGTCGTGCCTAATTACCTCTTCGATAACTGTTTTTCCCAATTTCTTCCAGTTGGCATAGAAATTGACATAAGGGCCCAATGCCTCGATTTTCTCGATTAAAATGCCTGGCCATATTTTTCCTGCAATATCCTTTGCTATCTCTGTCGGATTTTTCTTTAATTTCTTCGCTAAAGTAAAGCACGGCAGAGCCAGATCAGCACCAATATCTTTTGGCGGCCTCTCCAAAACACCGTATTCTTTCACAAGCTTTTGGCATTCTTCCTGGAATTTCTGAAAGCTCATAATAATCATATGCAACTGTTCTTAAAAAAGCTAGTCTACTATAACTGTCTCCAGTTTTTCAAGATTGCAGAAGTTTGTTGAATAGGTATATGCACCTGCATTGAGAAAAACTAGCTTGTCCCCTACTTTCGGATTTTCTAAATACACTCTGTATCTGAAAACATCTGTAGAATCGGGCGTACAGCCCTTTATCGTATAAGACTTTCCGCTTTCCTTTTCGTTCTCAATCAGCAGTCTTATTGGCACGACAAAGGTATCCATTGCTGAGTTATAGACAGAGCAGTTAATCACGATGTTATTGTCGTAGATATTCTCTATCTCTGCTTCGAGCTGTATTGCCGGACCTGCGATGAACCTTCCAGGCTCTATGATCATTTTTATTCCATAGCTGCTTAGCCATTCTCTTAATTCTCCTATCTGCCTAAATATGTATGGCAGCGTATCAACCTTATGATTCTTGTATTTTATAGGAAGCCCGCCACCTATATTTACCAGGTCTATTTTCTCCAGCGTCTCTTTGCTTAAAACCTGCTCTAAATCCTGCCTAAGGTCCCATTCGCCGATGTTTTCTGACTTCCTGTGAAAGTGTATACCTAGCTTTTTAATCTGCTTGTTCTTTCTAAGCTCCGGCATTAGTGAATTTATCTGATGCGAGTACATGCCAAAAACAAAATGCCTTTCAGTGTGTATTGTTCTCTCTTTCAGGCGCATTCTAAGTAGCAGATTTATTTCATGTTTACTGCCATTCAAATAATCAATAAGTAATCTTAGGTCATTCTCGTTGTCAACTATGAAAGAGTCTATGCCCTCCTTAACCAGAATATCAATATCATCACTGCTCCATGACTGGGCGAGAAACCATATGCGCTTCTTGTCGTTTACGTATTTCAGGGAATTGATGAAATGCACACTGAACCTTGCTTCAGTGCTTTCTTCCAGTATGCTTACAAGAGCAGGGTTTGTCTTCAGGCTGTATGAGATCTCGTCAGCCAATTCCTTTACCATTCTATATTGTTCTAGTGCCTTTGACTTACTTAGGACGAATCTGGCCTTAATTCTTATCACCTTTGATAATGCCTTTTTTTGCCAGCTCATCAAGTACTTTCACCATGGCTAGGGGAAATGTTATTGTAACATCTCCGATAACTGTTGCAATATCTGAATTGTCTTTTATCTTTCCCCAGCTCTTTGCCTCTTTTGTGGTTGCACCGCTCATGCTACCTGATGTGTGATGAGCAGTTGTCATGTAGACAGCATAATCCAGTCCCCCGTTTAGTAAGCAGGAAAATATTGCATAATGCTTCGAGACACCGCCACCAAGGCAGATAGCACCTTTCTTGTCATCCTGGCTTGTTGAGAACAGGATATTTGCAAAGTCCTTCACAACATCCACAGCGAAGTCCGGATGGTCCTGCTGGAACATAAACAGGTGAAAGCCGAAAGCACCATCTGTAATAGCAGGGCAGAATATCGGGATATTGTTCTTTGCTGCCTGATAGAGAATTGAGTTTTTATCTTCCAGCATTAATCCGATCTCACGAAGCATCTCAGAAACAGGCCAGTTCTTTTTCTTTTTGTAGAGCTCATTAAGTATATTTTTCATCCTGCTCTCGAACTTCTCGTAGCTCTTGTTTGGTATAAACAAATTGCCTACTCTGTTAACCCCTTCTTCGTATAATGCAAAATCATCTGCATTGAAATCGCCTACCAGGAATTTCTCTCCCATTGCTCTCATGATGTCCTCTTCTATGCCTCCTACAGTAGTGACAACATTGTCAGGTAGCTTCAGTTCTATGAGCTGTGCAAAGAAGCCGCGTAGCCCTGAGGTAACCATGTTAGAGGTAAAGGTCAAGAAGATCTTGGCGCCTGTCTCTTTCATCTTTACTATTGTTTTGACTGCCTTGTCAAGCTCAATGCTCTGGAAGCCTATTCCAGAAAAGGAGCTAACAAAATCATCCACGCTCATACCGCGGTTCCATCTAAAGTCTTTTACATAGGTCATATTATCAACTACTAAGAAGAAGTCTATGGTTGTGTTAATGTTTTGTAGGTCTTGAAAACCATAATAACACTCACATAAAAGATTATTTATAGCTATTTTCCTGATTTTATAGAAATTATGTCTCCGTCTTTTAGTTCATAATGAGCAGAAACATGCTTGCCTGTCCTGGCATCGACAGCTGCTATGAATTTCTTGCCTATATCCTCGTGCACACGATAGGCAAGATCATGTGCAGTTGAGCCCCTTTTCATCAGGAAGGCATCCGGCAATACGTTCCCTTTTTTGTCGCTGTATTTATGTTCATTTTCAACAGGATAAACAACTATCATGTCCAGAAGCTCGAAAACGGCTGTGTCTATTATTTTTTGGACACCAGTTGAACCATGCCTTTTGAGAACCTTTTCCTTGATGAACAATAAAGCATCCTCATGCTTCTTGTCCATATCTCCGGTTATTTTGAAGTCAGAATCGCCTGGCATGTAGTTAATCAGACCCTTTTCAGCTGCGCGCCTCAGGGCAAGCTCTGATTCTGCTGAGCATGCAACAGCTTGGAATTCTTCTTTCAGTTTTTTGTATATATCGTCTGCTCCTTGCACATCTATCTTATTTGCAGCAATTATTATTGGTTTGCTCTTTTCTCTTAGTATACGGATGAAGTTTAGTAGCTCGTCTTCTTGAGAGCTGCTGCTAATGCCTGTTTCGTTTACTGCGTCTTCTATCTCCTCAATTCTTATGCCTAAGCCAGTGAGTTGTTTAGAAATCATTTCATTAAGATGGTTGCCCTTTTTAACCTGGTTCCAGTTTCTCATAAGAATTCCGAGCATCCAGTAATCGATTTCTTTGAAAAAGAATTCTATATCCTCTTTCGGATTATGGGTGCCTGGCTCTACTGCATTTCCATTGCTGTCTGTACTGCCTGATATGTCAACAACATTTATCAGTACTGTTGCCTCCATTATTTCCGAAAGGAACTGGTTTCCTAGGCCTCGGCCAAGGTGTGCATCAGGCACAAGCCCTGCTATGTCAACAGCCTTAACAGGGACAAATCGCACACTGTCTATACATTTTGAGTTCACAGGATTGCATTTCACACCGAGCTGCTTGCACGGGCACTCTTTTCTTACGTAGGTAACCCCCTTATTGGGTTCGATTGTTGTAAAAACACGGTTGCTTATCTCCGCATCCACGAGGGTGGAAGCAGAGAAAAAGGTGGTTTTCCCTGTATTTGTCTTGCCGGCAATGCCAATTAACATTATTATCACTTTCTATGAAATACTTATAAAATTAATAATAAATGAATAATAGATTGTGATAACATGAGGATAGCTGTTCTTGATAAAGAACTGTGCAAGCCGCATAAGTGCGGCCATGAGTGCCAGAAGTTCTGCCCTGTAAACAGAAAAGGGGAGGAGTGCGTAAAAATAGCTGGCAGTTCTGTTATAGACGAAGGCTTATGTATCGGCTGTTCTATCTGCGTAAAGAAGTGTCCGTTCAAGGCCATCTCTATTGTTAATCTGCCAGAGGCATTAAAAGAAAATCCGATCCACAGGTTTGGTGTAAACGGCTTTGTGCTTTTCAGGCTGCCAATCCCTGTCAAAGGAGTTGTCGGCCTGATAGGAGCAAACGGCATAGGAAAGACAACTGCTCTGCAGATATTATCAGGCAATCTCAAACCAAATATTGGAAAGACTGGTGAAACAGAAACCTGGAAAGATATAATCAAAATGCATAGGGGAACAGAACTCCAGGACTATTTAGAAGAATTGTCCAAAAAAACCATAAGAGCTGTTTACAAGGAACAGCAGGTCAATCTTCTGCCAAAGCTTTTCAAAGGCACTGTAAAAGAGCTGGTTGATGATTCTTTAATAGAAAAGCTTGATCTAAAGAACTGTTTAGACAGAAAATTAGATGAATTATCAGGCGGTGAATTACAAAGAACTGCCATAGCAATCAGCATGAGCAAGGAAGCTGATGTATACTACTTTGATGAGCCTTCATCATTCCTTGATGTAAAGCAAAGGCTCAACATGGCCAGGACCATAAGGGAGCTTTCAGAGAACAAGAGCGTTATTGTTGTTGAGCATGACCTGGCAACGCTGGATTTCCTGGCAGACAGGATTCACATATTCTACGGCGTGCCAGGCGCATTCGGAGTGGTGTCAAAGCCTTACTCAACAAGAAACGGGATTAATACATTCTTGCGTGGGTACATACCAGAGGACAATGTAAGAATAAGAGAACCAACAATATTTGAGGAGATGGCAGCTAGGAAGATAAAGGGGACCCAGGAGATGGTATCGTTTTCCAATATCAGCAAGAAATATGAAGGATTTGAGCTGGGCATAAAAGAAGGCAGTATCTACAAAGACGAGATCCTAGGCATATTCGGTTCAAACGCCCTAGGAAAAACCACATTCGCAAAAATACTTGCAGGTGAGATTGAGTTCAACGGAAAAATAAGCAGAAAGCTGAAGATTTCATACAAGCCGCAGTTCCTGAAAACCAAGGCCTCTATGACTGTAAGAGAGCTGTTAGCTACGGTAAAGGATGAAGAGCGTCTTGCTTATCTCTCTCACCAGCTTGGACTTGAAAAGCTGATGGAAAAGAACGTCAGCGAGCTGTCAGGCGGTGAATTACAAAGAACTGCTATTGCTCTGTGCCTTTCACGAGACTGTGATTTATATCTTTTGGATGAACCTTCTGCTTATCTAGATGTTGACCAGAGGCTTGTTGCTGCAAAGCTCATAAGGAATAATAATGCAATAGTTATTGACCATGACCTGCTCTTTCTTAGCTACATCGCTGACAGGGCAATGCTTTTCTCCGGCAATCCCGGCAGAAACGGCTTTGCAAAATGCATGCAGCTGCAGGATGGTTTCAACGAATTCCTTAAATCAGTTGATGTGACCTTTCGGCGCGATTCCGAGACAAAAAGGCCAAGGGCAAACAAGCCTGACAGCGTCAAGGACAGGGAGCAGAAAGAAAAAGGAGAGTATTTCTATTCGTAATTTCTATTCATAAACCTTATACGAAGAATCAGTATCGTCTGCCCATGCGCATTTCCATGTTCTTTAGTCTTTCGTTGATTGTCTCTGTCTGGCTTCTTATTGCTGACAGCTGGGCTTCTATTATGTTTAGCCTGTCCCTCAGCTCGTAGTTGCCCTCTCCTCCTGGTGTCGGCTCATCCATGGATAGCGGTTCCCTTCCAAAGCTCGGTTCTTCAAGCCTGCTGCTTAATCCTGGTTCAGCAAAACGCGGTGGTTCAGGTTGCTCTCCGAACCTTCTTCTTGGTGGCTCTGGAAGTTCTGGAAGATCCGGAACCTCTTGCATTCGACCTTCTTCCCTTTCAGGATAGCCTCTTTCAGGATATTCGTTTTCACTAAGAACATGGCTTCTTATGTCACCGAGCTCTTCTTTTCTGCCCAGGAACCTGTTTTTTATTGCGCTGAATATTCCCATGTCATCACTTCATATATTATTGATTCTGCGGTTTAAATTATTTTTACGGCACCTGCTCCTCCTTGGGTATGCCGAGTATATCAAGTATCCTTTCCTTCAGCCTGTATACGTTATCCTTGCCGAAGTCTATGTATTTCCTTCTCTGCTTGTAATAGAACATGTAGTTGAAAAACCACCAGAAGCTTTTCTGTATGAAATTAGTATACTCGTACTTTGTCTCAACATTTCCTTTCAGAACAATCGCGATCCAACCCATCTTGTCCTTGCTGGACTGGGCTCCCTGTGCCCTTATTTTTATCCTGGTGTTTGTCCAGTTGTCCTCGCCACGTTTGCCTCTCCATATACCGTAGAACTCCCTGGGTTCTGTTGTAACATCCCACCTTATATCAGTCTCAAAGGTGTCCTTGCCGCTTATCTTCATAACCTCTATTAGTAGCTTTTGAAACAGTGTACAGACTTTGAACGGCTCCTTTCCCTGGAATTTTACCTCTAGGAAATCCCTTGGCGCAAGCAGGTCATCTGCAATAGTAATCTCTGGCATTCATACACCCTATGCTGTTTTCAATGTCTCTGCAAAGGATTTTATTGCCCTTTCAAAATTTATTACAAGCTCCTTTCCCATAGCAAGGAATTCCATCCTTCTATGCTGATAGAACATCCTGTGCCAGAACCTTCTGAACATCTCGTATATAATATTCTGTTGCCATATCGTATCCTGGGGGTATTCGGTTATAAGCCTTGGCCTTATCCTGACAAACAGCCTGCCCTCGCCCTCGGTGGAGGTTCCCCTCAGGTCTATCTCAATGTTGATATAAGAGAACATGTCCAGTATTTTCGTGACTTCCCAGAGGATGTCAAAGCGTTCTGCTCCCTTGGCCTTTTCCCAGGTGTAATCCTTCTCCTGGATGTAGGCATCAGGCACATTGAATACAGTTCTTATCAACTCATTTATCTTTGGGTAGAAACGTTCCGGGTTCCTGCCCACGTAGCTTATTTTTATCTCCTTTACTGGCTCGAAGATATAGTCCCATATCAATAATTTCGTCCTAGCCCATACCATGGATCAGCACCGATGTTATTATACTTGTTCAGGTCTACTATATATTTATATCTCCGTTTATAAATTATTATAATAAGCCTTTGTGTGCCGTTCAAAAAAAATTATAAAGTGCTCTGAAATGATCGAGATAATACTGGCTGCTGTGCTGATTGCATTCGGAATCCTGTCAATATACTTTTCAATAGAATCCGGGACCAAGGACCCGAAGCTTATGTTCATACTGTTTCTCGGGGCAGCCTGCATAGTAGCTGGGGCATGGCTGCTTATATCAAGCCTGACGCTCATGCTTATAGTGAAAAAGCTGGCTGGGCTGGCACTGGCAGGTATTGGCCTGTTCATTGTAATAGGGTTCCCTGATGTTAAGGATTATCAGAGTTTTGATATGAGCAAGGCAGGAGTCTTTATCGGGCTTATTCTACTTGTAATAGGCATCTATCTGCTGTTTTTCTAGGCGTATCACTTATTTAGAGGGTATCAAAAGAAATGACACCGTCTAAATAAGGGCTATTGACTGTTGTCAATAGCCCATGAAAGATGGTTGTCAATAGACAACCATCGTTATTTAGACGGTGTCAAAAGAAATCTTAGTTAACTTAATATATCAGGAGGGATAAAAGAGAATTATGCTGGAGATTCTTCTAGTCATTTTAGTAGCTTTTATCGTGGTTATCGTATACCTGTTGTTAAAAAAGCCTGGAGAAGGGGAGAAGGGCATAGCCCCGTTTATCCTGGATGATGAAAATTTTGCAAGGAACAGGGTAACAGGAGAGGCAATTGACCAAAGAATAGAGAAATGGTGCTTCGGGCCAAGGGCAGGGCATTCCCTGATTGCTTTTCCAAGGGAGACGCAGGTTGAGATAGACTTTACAGCGCCCCCAGGTGCTATATCAAAGTTATATTACTCCCTGTGCTTCCAGCTCAGGAAATGGGAATACCAGGTCCAGAAGGGTGATGAGTGGATTGAGGTATCCCCGTCCCACAGGGCCTATTACGAGCTAACGCATAAGCAGAAGGAAGAGTTAGAGGTAAGGATAAAGTCAGGCCTTGCATCTGCTGCACAGGCTGTCGCAGACCTGGAATTAATAAAGCATGACCAGAGAAAATACAAAGAGTTTCTGGAATACTTCGGTTATGAGTTCACAGGCAATGAATTCGAGGAAACCGGCAATCGGGATGAGCATTCGATAAAAGCCATGTTCGTTGACCTGGTGGATGTCCATACAGGCGAGGGCATATCCATGAGATCCATAGTTACAAGATGGCCTACCCTGATAACAGATTTCATCAGACTGGATGATGAAACTGATATTGACAAGGTCAAGAATAAAATGAATGTATCCAATGCAGAAGCTGTTGTCCTGGTAACAAAGAACAAGCTCTATCATCAGTGGAAGAAGATGTTTGAGCCGCAGCTGAAAGAACGCTACAGGAGGGTAAGCGAGCTTGTCAAAAGCAGGGAGGAATCAGTCAAGCAATACAGAAACTGGCTTGCTCCTTTCATAGCAAGACATAAGATGCTGGAGGAGGGTATGGGAAACGCTGGCAGACGAGGCATGCTCAGAACAACATTTGTACTGCACGGCGGGCAGGCAACCTCAATGAGCAAGGTAACAATATGGGCATGGAGGGAGCTAACACTGCCGGAATTCCACAAGGGTGGCGGTGAAAGGCTTGGAAGGGAGCTGGGCGAGGGCGTTGTTAAATGCGACGACGACTGGACAAAGGAGAATCTTATATTCCATCCAAAGCACGGGCTGGTTGTAAAATATCCGTGGATAGACGACAAATGGGTTACAGACCAAAAGGACTGGATGATGCAAAAAAATTGGCTGGAAGAGAACAAGATGTATTATTCTTTCCTGCCTATAACCCTGAACAAAATCAATATAAGAACGCCAGACGGCGATGAGCTGGAAGACGGGGTCTTTGATGTACAGGCTGCACTCATGAGCCAGAATGTTATGTTTGTTAAATTATTGGAGATGAGGGCGATGCAGGAGGATCTTAACCGTTATGTTGATGGCCTTATCGGCGTAGCAAAAGAGCTGCCTCAAGAGGAGGTAAAGAAAGGCAGGAAAACTCTGGAGCCTGCAAAGAACTTCTTCGCATACTTCTCAATGCCGTTCCAGTTCCTCAAGAGAGGTCCTTATGAAAAGGATTTCTACGACAGGATCTCTCTGTTCTGGTGCAGGCAGATGGCCACACTCAGGTATGCTCCTGTAGTTGGTTTCCTAAAAAGCAAGATGGGAATGGGGATGTAGATGCCGTATACAGTAGGTGTTTCAAGCGGTTGGTGGAAGATAGACAGACCGCCTGATCTGCTGGGCTTGGCAACAAAGGTCGGATCATTTGGCGGCACAGCTGGCGTGCAGTTCATACAGGCAGATTTAGACACGACGAGCGAGTTCTTTGAGCCAAGGCTAAAGGAGCAGATAAATAGGATAAGGCATAAAATGGGCATGGATTTCGGCCTGCATGCTGAGGTCGGCGAGCTGATGGCCCTGGAAAGCGCAGAGAGGAGGTTATGGGACCAGTCGCATATAAGATTGGTCGAAACAGTCAAGTACTCTGCTGAGCTCGGTATGAAATATATCAACATACACCTGTCGAACAAACCACAATTACTGTTTCTAGAGGCACAGTACAGGGTAACTGGTTATTTCTATCCTGTTGTAAGTTATGATGGAAGGCCGATATGGACAATATGTGAAGAGAATGAAAAGGTGAAAGAGGCTGCAAAAAAACATATCCGTGGTGTTGAAAGGGTTGTCTTTGATGATAACCAAGATGGTTATGAAAAAATCCTTGAATGGCAATCGAGTATTGAAGAAAGGGAGGTCAGAAAAGAGCTTGATGAGCTAGAATCAAGTCCTGAGTATGAAACTGCTAAAGGATCTGGGGACCTTTCTCTACAAAGGGTCTTACAGGCCCAGGCAACTGAGAGGGGAAAGGGAAATGCAAGGTCTATTGTCAATAGGGAGCTGCCAGATCAGGTATACTATGCATGGAAAGAATCTGTAAATGCACGCTATAACCTTGATACAGCAGAAATAGCTGCATATACAATAGTCGCACGTTATATGAAGGAAACAGGCGACCCCTTATGGAGCAATATATGCAAGAACGGGGATGTAGAACGTACTTACGTTGATCATCATGCAGAGTTCAACGCAGCACTTGCTGCCAAATACCTGGAGGGTCATCTGACTGTAAAGAACAACGAATACAATAAAAAATACCTGAACGGCATGAGCGTTTTAGAGTGGTTAGAAAAGCATAAGATAATACTCGCACTTGAAATACCTGAGGCGCACGAGGGTTATGAAGGCCTTCTAAGGCTTATAGATCCTCTGCAGGGGCATGTCCTGATAAGGAAACTCAGGTCTCCAATATTGAAACTATGCATAGATTTCGAGCACATGCTTTCCCATAAGCTGAATGTAGAGAATATGATAAACAAACTGCCTTCAGGCGGGGGCAAGGATATAATTGCCCTGCACGTAGGCAAGCCAATACCGTACTTCGGTTCTGCGCATACGCCCATACCCATCGGGTCCAGGGCACAGGAAATAGTATACCAGTGGATATTTGCCTTAAGGAAAAAGGGCTTCAGAGACGGTTACATAATCTATGAAAGAGGGGGTGGAAAAACTGCCTGGGATGTTATGCAGAATGTGGTCTGGGTAATGAGGCAGATGGTAAAATACCTTGAACAGGATGTTCCTTTTGATAAACTGCCACCGGAGTTCTACGGAATATCAGAGCAGACCAAGGAGACCTTTGCACGGCAGCTGGTCACTGTAAGAGACCATGCCTGGGACCCGTTAGAAGGCGTACTAGAAATACCAGAGGAGAAGCATACCTTCCTCAGCAAGGTTGCTGTTGAAAAGGGCAAGAGGGAGGAATGGGAAAAGAGGAAGCTCAGGTAGTTCATATCTCCTGAAGAACAGGGTTACACGCGGCCTGCAATGCATATGTTTATTAAGTTTTTGGTTCAACAACTTACAGTGATACAATGCAAGAAAAGAAAGCCAGTGATACAGACAAAAAGAAGATGGAAAAACTCAGGAAGAAGCAGATTGATATTGCCAACAAGTTCAAGGACGAGGTCCTGAAGAAATACAAGAATGTCGTGAAGGCAGTTGTATTGTTCGGCTCTCTTATAAGAGGGGACTTCCACAGCAAGAGTGATATTGACCTGCTGGTTGTCATAGACGACACCCTCGCAAGATTTACGCCAGAGATGAAGGAAGAGTTTGACGAGAGGATTTACAGAATCGGCAAGTCTATAGATGAAAATATAATAGTTCAGCCGGCATGGACACTGACTGAGTTCTGGGAGATGGCCAGGATTGGTCATCCGCTGCTCTATACCATAGTAAGGGACGGCTGGGCCCTGTATGATACTGGTTTCTTCATACCTGTAAGGAAGCTGCTCGAAGCAGGCAGGATTCCAACCACGCTGGAGGCTGTTGAGAAATTCATGGAAACAGCTCCACAGAAGATAAACCGCGTGGAAACAGCCAAGCTCTACATGATTGCAGAGGATTTATACTATGCCATGCTTAACTCATCCCAAGCAGTGCTGATGTATCTGGGGCAGAACCCGCCATCGCCAAAGCACACGCCACTGGAGGTAAAGGAGCATCTTATTACTGCCAACCTTCTGGAGGCAGAGTACCTGAGGGACCTTGAAAGCGTTATAGAATTCAGGAAAAAGGTGGAGCACAAAGAGATTAAGGAAATTACTGGCCATGATTTAGACGCAATGATAGACAAGGCAAAGCGCTTTGTCAACCGCATGGAGCAGTTGCTGATGCAGCTGCAGAAAAAGAAGAAGGAGAATATCGTCCAGAAAAATTATGAAGTAATGATAAAGGCAGCTGTTGCCACTCTAAAGAAGATAGACAAATTACCGCCAGACCCGAAGGACCTGCCAAAGGCTATAAAGGACTACCTTATAGGACCTGGCAAGATAGACCCGTATTATGGCGAGGTTCTCAAGAAGGTTGTCACAATGAGGAAGCTTCTTGATGAGGACAAGATAAACGAGGTCCCGCAAAGGGACATAGAACTTACCAGGGAGTACGTAAGAAGGTTTGTCCGCGACCTGGCCCCTGTTCTAGAGGCAAAAGAGAAAAAGGCTTGTAAAAAACCAGCTAAAAAGCCGAAAAAGGCAGCAGCCAGAAAAAAGAAAAAAGGGAAGCGATAGCTTTTTAAGCTTTTCACTACTGATTGATGATAGCTTTTGGTGGTAGCAATGACGTTCGATTTTCACGTTCACGGCCTCTGGATACTTGGAGCCGTATTCATGTTCTTAGGCGGAATGATAGCAGGCAACATTGAATGGGTAGAGGGCACAACAGAGTTCAGCTTCGGATTCTCGGTATTGCTGGCATTTGTCATGTTCCTTGTAGCAGGCCTTTGCTGGATATCATCTGCTGTGAACGCAAGGCAGGAAATGAGATAGGCGAATAGAAATTATTCTTTCTTTTCTTCTTTATTTGTCTCTGTATCCTTTGTTTTATTATCAGGCTTTGGTTTATCTTCTATCTTGTCTTCTGTATCTTTTGGCTTAGCTTCTTGCTTAGCTTCCTTCCTAGTATCTTTCTTAGGCTTCGTCGAGTCTTTCTTAGGTTTCGTTGCCTCTTTCTTGAATTCTTTCTTGGCTTTTGTCTCAGGCTTCTTCTGTATAAGCTCAGCTATCTTGTCTGTTTTTTCCTCCATTAACTCGCTCTTCCTTATCTCTATGTTGCCTACTGGGTATATCTTGCTTACCTCCTTTCTTATGGTGTTTTGTAGCTCGTCTTTTAGTATCATATTTATAAAATCATTGAACGTATTCTCTGCTGCAATCTTATTCAGAAGCTCCCTTGTCTTACGCCTTGCAGAATCCTTTATTGACGTGTTTACCCTTTTTAGGAGAATGAAGATTACTTTAATCCTTACCTTATTATTATCCTTTGTAACAACATCCTCTACACAGTCTACGCGCCTCATGTACCTATGCACCATTCTATAGATGCGCTCTTGCATGCATTCATGGCCAATGAATTTTACATAGGCCTTGTCATCAATGCTTTCTATTCTAAAAAGCAGCTTGGTATAGAACTTTGAGTAATCGCCTGTCAGGTCAGCCAGGCTCACGGAAATGGTCCTGCCTACAAGATGCTTGGGATCAGACGTCAGCGTGTCGCCTATCTTTTTCTCATCAAACATCTTTGGCGCGATTATCTCATACCATTGTTTTTTAATTGCCATATCTCACCATCTTCCTATCATCATTATCAACAAGTTTTTTAAAGTTTTATTCTTGAGGCTGATTATATCTTTATGCCGCTGTCTTGGAGTGCCTTGTATCTTTTCCAGTCTTCGTCGACGTGCTGCTGTATTAAGTTTATCTCTTTTTCTGTTATGTGCTTGAACCTGCCCTGCGCTTTCAGATATTCGTTAACCTTTTTGCCGGATGGCTCTTTTGTTACCTTCAGCCGTCCGTTCTCTATTTCATAAAGCACCCACAGACCTGTTTCAACAGCCAGCTTTGCAATCTTAACAGTCTCGCCAACAGAAAACCTCCATGCCAGCGGGCACGGAGCATGGATAACAATGAACTTGGGGCCTTTTATCAAGATCGCCTTCTTTATTTTTTGTTCAATATCCTTTGGGTAGCCAACAGACGAGGTAGCTACATAGACTGCACCCTGCACAGCCATCATTTCTGCTATCGGCTTCTTGAATGTTTCGTTGCCGATGGACACGCAACCGGACGGCGACGTAGTGGTCCATGCTGCATACGGCGTTGCAGAGCTTCTCTGAATGCCTGTATTGGCATAACACTCATTATCATAGCAGATGTACAAAACGTCATGACCGCGGTCAACCATGCCTGAAAGCGCCTGCAGCCCTATGTCATAGGTGCCCCCATCGCCTGCCAATGCCACGACTTTCGTCTTCTTGCCTAACTTCTTCAGAGCAGCCTCAATGCCTGAGGCAACAGAAGCAGCTGTTTCAAAGGCAACATGTATGTATGGCACGCCCCATGCTGTTGTTGGGTATTGGGTTGTTGTTATTTCGCTGCAGGATGTTGCATTGGAGATTATAACGTCCTTTCCAGTTGCATTAAGTATCGACCTCAGTGCAATAGCCAGAGGACAGCCTGCACAACTGCTGTGGCCCTGACAAAGCAATTCACTCATTTTATCACCTTTTTATCACCTTTTTGACCCTACCCATTCAACGCCTTCCTTTTTTTCCCTTATTTTATCAAAAATATCCATAATCTCTTTTGATGTAATATCCCTTCCACCCAGGCCGCCGATAAATCCTGCTATGGGCTTTCTGATAAATTTCAATTCACTGTGCAGTGCACCGCCCAGACCAAAGGAGATGTCTTTTTCCAGTACGCCTATTGAGTCAACGCTGCTCAGCTCTTTTTTTAATTCTTTTGCAGGGAATGGTCTAAATGATCTCAGCCTGACTAGACCGATATCCTTTATCTTCTGTTCCTTAAGAACGTGTTTTATCGTGCCTGCCAGGGTTCCCATTGTTATTATCGCGTGTTTTGCCTTTTCCATGTTGTATGCCTCAAACAAACCGTTCCCATATTTTCTATTAAACACAGAGGCAAACTCATTGTTTGCTTTCTTAATGACGTCCTTTGATTTCTGCATTGCTATCTCCTGTTCTTCTTTGAATTCTTGGTAATAATCAGGCGTGGCATACGCTCCTTGTGTTACTGGATTGTCAGTATCCAGTGTGATGTGCGGCTTGTAATCGCCAAGAAACTTGCTTACTGACTTAGGCACATCTACAGGCTCGTAGGTATGAGACAGATAAAAACCATCTATGCAGACCATGACCGGTAAAAGGACATTCTTGTCCTCAGCTATTTTGTATGCCTGTATTGTTGTGTCCAGTGCCTCTTGAGCAGTTTCACAGTAGAGCTGTATCCAGCCAGAATCCCGGCAGCCCATAGAGTCAGACCAGTCGTTCCATATGCTCAGCGGAGCTGAAAGGCTTCTGTTTACTACTGTCATGACTGTTGGCAGCCTCATGCCAGAGGCTACATACAATAACTCCCACATCAAAGCAAGTCCTTGCGAGGCTGTTGCTGTATAAGTACGTACGCCGGTTGCCTGCGCTCCTATGCAGGCAGCCATTGCTGAATGCTCGCTCTCTACACGCAGGTATTCGCTGTCAAGCAATCCATTAGCAACCATCTCTGATATCTTCTCAACTATGTGAGTCTGCGGGGTGATAGGGTAAGCAGCTATCACCTTAGGCGCGCAAAGCCTAACAGCCTCTGCTATAGCATGGCTACCTTCGATAAGTTTCCTCATTTCTACCCTCCTCACTTCGTGAGTAGTCTAGACCATATTATTTTTTCTCTTCCTCTTTTTTAATTGCTTTGAACGGGCATTCGTTCAGGCAGATTAAACATCCTTTGCAGTAGTTATAATCGACCTCTGCTTTCTTGGTTTTCGGATTTAGTTTGATGACGCCTTCAGGGCAGATAGCAACACAGACAGAGCAGCCTGTGCATTTTTCAGTAATCACTGGGCGGAAAGACCGCCATGATCCTGTTTTCTTTCCTGCTGTGTTTTTGCTAATACCGTATTCTATTTTTTCTTTCGGCATGTTACTTCACCTCGTCATAAGCTTTTCTGACTGCCTGGAGATTCTTCTCTAAAATACTGCCGGAGAACTTTTCTTTCAATGCCTCTTCTATGCTTTTTATTGATACTAGGCCTGTTGCCTTTGCAAAAGCACCAAGCATGGCTGTATTGACTATAGGCTTGCCAATAGTATCTATAGCTATCTTGGTTGCGTCTATGTTGTAGCTTTTATAAAACAGTCTTGGTTTTTTTTCTGAGTTGATAACCACAGTACCGTTCTTCTTAAGGCCCTTTGTAATATCAACAGTCTTGATAAGTGATGCGTCCAGTACTAACAAAATATCAGGCTCGTATACGTGGGTTCTGAGATTGATAAATTTCTTGTCAATACGGCAGTATGCCTCCACAGGCGCGCCTGACCTTTCAGGGCCAAACGATGGAAAGGCCTGTGAGAACTTGCCATCCCTGAATGATGCTATGGCAAGAATCTCTGAAGCAGTTACAGCTCCCTGGCCTCCGCGACCATGGATACGTATCTCAATCATAGATACCAGTTAATAAACTTGTTATAAACAATTTAAATTCTTTAATGTTAAAACCTTTTAGACGATGCCTATGATAGCGATTGTAATACCTGCATTTAATGAAGAGAAGACAGTAAGCTGGGTAGTTGAAAGGGCAAAGAGATATGGAAGGGTTGTCGTGGTTGACGACTGTTCCAGAGACGATACCGCCATGCTTGCTAAGAAAGCAGGTGCTCTTGTCATCAAGCATGCCCATAACCAGGGTCTGGGGTCTTCCCTCAGAAGCGGTTTTAAAAAAGCACTTGAGATGAAGGCAGATATAATAATAACACTCGATGGGGATGGCCAGCATAACCCAGGAGACATACCGCGGTTCATATCAGCACTCAGCAATGGTTATGACTTTGTTCTCGGTAATCGGGATCTCAGGAAATACCCGCTCAGAAAGAAATTCGGTAATTTCTTCCTTAACCTGGTGACCAATTTTGTATCAGGCACGAATCTGAAGGATACAGAATCAGGCTTCAGAGCATTCAAAAGAAACGCTCTGAAGAGGTTGTGCCTCAAGGCAAGAAGATATGAAATAGCTGTTGAAATAGCATTTGAGGCAGGCAGGAATAACCTTAAAACAAAGAACATCCCGATAAAGGTTCCGATGTATATCAAAGGCGTTGGTGTAATAGACGGTTTCAGGAACTTTTTCTTCCTGTTCCGCAGAAGAGAGAGAACATGGGAAAGCTACAAAGAAGACTTTAGGTACGTACTGAAGAAGAGGCTATAATTCCAGGACCTTTTTTATTCCTTCTTCCAGGCTGATTACTGCCTTCCATCCAAGCTGCTTGATTTTGCCTATGTCTGCCCTGCTGCTCCTGATTTCGTTTTTGTTGTCTCCTGCATGCTTAACTACTGCCTTCTTTCCCAGCACGTTTTCAACCTTCTTTATTAGATTCAGAACGGATGTTTCTGTGCCGCTGCCAACATTAAAAATGCCTTTATTGTCAATACCAAGCAGGAGTGCAGAAACAACATCATCCACATATATGTAGTCCCTTGTCTTTGACCCGTTACCGTAGACAGTAATTTCTTTGCCTTCAGGTATTTTCTTGCATAGCGTATTGACAAAGCTCTTTCCATACGGACCGTAGACATTGAAAAGCCTTGCAATAAAGGCTTCGGAAAGGAGTTCTTCTGTTTCCAGCTTATTCTTACCGTAATAAGACAACGGGCTACAGGCTTTTTCTTCTGTTGCCTCTGAATCCCCGTAAACAGCTGCTGAGGATGTGAAGATAACCTTTGCATTGTTTTCTTCAGCAGCAGAAAAAACATTTTTTGAACCAGAAAAATTGACCTCTCTTATTTTCTCTTCAGTTGCTGTTCTCAGGTCTGTCAGGGCAGCCAGATGAAAGACAACAGAACAGCCATTAACTGCCTTTTTAACAGCGGTCTGATTACAGACATCGCCTAGGATGAATTCTATATTAGAATCCAATCTCCCCCTGTTTCCTGATATTAAGTTATCAAGTACAGCTACTTCATATCCTCTTTTTACCAGGATATTGGACAGATGCGAGCCAATAAAACCGCAGCCACCTGTAACAAGCACCTTCATAGGGAATAAATTGTAGATAATGTTTAAAAATTAATTGAACCGCGAACTAAAACTTGTATCCAAGGCCCTCAAATATCTTTTTCATCTTCAGCGAATCTTTCCAGGTTATTGGAGTCTCGCTTATTATCGTGATATTTTTCTTTATTCTTAATATCTGCCTGGCAAGTGGCTCGAATGACGGTTTATGGTCCATGTTCAGGTGGTTAAGCTCTCCTTTTGCAGAGAAGTTGATATTGGAGAAGTGACAATGCAGCTGCCGGAATGGCTTTAGTTTCCTAAAGATCTCTTTGTAGTTTATTTTACCGTTGTTCCTTGCGTAGATATGGGCAAAATCAACACAGAGATTGCAGTTAGTCTCGCCTGAAAGGCGCATTAGCTCATCCAGGTCTCCGAATTGCGTGTGCTTGCCTGTTGTTTCCGGGCATAGCTGAACATCCCATTTCTTCTTTTTTATTACCTTGATCATATCCAGTATTTCTTCTTTGACATGCCTGTATATCTCTTCTTTGCCCTGTTTTCCGTAGTAAGCAGCATGGAAGACGATGTTGCCTGCACCCATCAGGTGGCCTCGTTCACATGAATTCAGTATGCGCTGCTTGCTCTCTTTTATCTTTCTTTTCTCAGAAGAGGTCAGGTTTATGTAATAAGGTGCATGGATGCTTAGAATAACGCCGTGCTTCTTATTTTCTTGTCCAATCTGCTTTGCAAGGGGAAGGCCCATGCCAATGCCATGGCTGAACTGGACCTCCATGGCCTGCAGTCCTAGCTGCCTAACAGCTGACAAGCCCTCTATTGTGGATTTGGCAGGGGTGCCAGCAGGCCCAAGGAAGATTTTCATAATATGATTATTGTTTCTGTTGATTAAAAAGAATCAGGCCATGAATTTCATGATAAGTACTACAGCAGTGAAGACAACAGTTATCCAGATAACGTGCTCTGGCTTCATCTTTACGCTGGTTTCTTCATCAAAGTATCTAATAAGGCCTGCTGTTGATTGCGGCAGGTACTGCTTATCCTTTGCCATATAATCACTATTCGAAGCCTTAATTATTTAAATTCATTTTATTGCTGCTTAAGAAACCAGCATCCAGATTACAGATATCAGGATAAGTACAGAGAGCGCAAGGAGCATTATTTTTAGGCCTTTCTTCATGCCCACTTTTCTGAAGCCATAGTACATGCCTACACTCAAGCCGCCGAAATGCGCAATGTATGATATCTGCGAAGCAGGCTCCATGATAAAACCGTATACATTATATACGGCGTAGAGGATTCCCAAGAAAGCAAGGGGAATCGGCATTATGAAAGGATAAAAGGAAAAGTCAAACGGCCTTACAAGCATTCCTACTCCTATCAATGCAAATATGCCTGCTGAAGCGCCTATGGATAGCGAACCAAACGGGTAAATAAGCAGGGATAACAAATCACCTGCTACTGCACCCAGGAAAAATATAATAAGCATCTTCCTGCCTAGTTCTGCCTCTACAGCCATGCCGAAAAAAAGCAGGATAAATAAATTGCTTAGCAGGTGCACAATATCTGCATGCAGAAAGATGGATGTTATGAGAACCCATGGCTTCGTAAGAAGGTTCTCACCGGAAAAACCGTAATCAGCGACAAATGCATTCCGGTCTTCTACAAAGAATATAGGCAACAGGAAGCCTAGAACGCAAAGAGAAACCAGAATAAGCGTTAGTTTCATACTCAAATACTGTTACACCATGTTTTTATTTGAATTTTTGCCGGAAAACAAGGTTTAAGAAGTTTTTGGTGATGGTATTGACAAGGTGAATAAGAATGGCATCAACTGAACCTCAGTATACATCAAAGGGTCTACCAAAAATATCCCAGGTAACAAGAGATGCACTTTTTGGTAGGTATAGTGGTAGGGAACAGCCAAATAATACAGATTATGGTAACTTTCTTACAGGGGTACAAAGAAGGTTAGTAACAGAAGACCCAGTATTGAAAGAATTTATAGAATCTCAAATCGGAAAATACCCTCGAGAACTCCATCAGCCTATGTTTGAAATTGTTGTTGGGGTGTATGGAATTTTAGAGCGTCAAGCTGAAGCTAATAAGATGGCAGATTCTGTAAAATGAATAGTCTAATGCCATACTTCATAGTCATTTCCAGAGTGACGATGGCGTGCCCTGTGGCATTTTAGGGCATAGTCGTGCAGACACTCGATTGGTCAGCTGGTTTTGGCGTGGAAACTGGCGTTTTTCGTCAGAAAGCTGCTTATTAACCTACAAAGTTTTTGTGCAAAGCCAAAACACTCGTTAGTTTAACATATCTTTTTGAGAATAGAAAAGGTTTTATAAAGCCACAAGAAAGAGAAATACATTACACCCTTGGACAAGGTGCAATAATTTCTTGGACGCGGAATTTGGAATGACCTACATCGTAGACCATAAACTTTTTCTCGGACTGTAAAAGTATGAAAAAACAATCTAAAAAGGATTTCGCTCATCGGAAATATATTTTCGATGATTCAAAAGGTTTAAAAGGAGGTAGTGGGGCATGACTGGAAAGCAATTCAACAATGTGAAAGAGGATTTTTCTGCTCATAGAGCAAGGATTCTTGTAATTGGGGCTGGAGGAGCTGGTAACAATACTGTAACAGCTCTGACAGAGATGGGTATAAAGGGCGCGACCACGGTTGCTGTCAATACCGATGCAAAGCACCTTGGCGTAAGCAAGGCTCATCAGAAGGTTCTGATAGGCAAAAACCTTACAAAGGGCCTTGGAGCAGGCGGATACCCTGATGTAGGCAAGAATGCGGCCTTTGAAAGCAAGGATGATATAAAAGAGCTTTTGAAGGACATAGACCTTGTTTTTCTTACCTGTGGATTAGGAGGCGGCACTGGAACAGGCGCTGCACCCGTGATAGCGAAGACTGCCAAAGACCAGGGCGCAATTGTTATCGGTGCGGTTACATTGCCTTTCAAGCTGGAAGGCTCCAGGATTGTAAAGGCTGAAGAGGGCCTGACAGAGCTGAGAACCTCTTGCGACACGGTCGTTGTTGTTGAGAACCAGAGGCTGCTGGAATTTGCAGGAGACATGCCCCTGAAAAAGGCCTTTGGTGTAGCAGACGAGCTGTTTGCAACCATGATAAAAGGCATAACAGAAACAATAGCAGAACCTTCGCTTGTCAACCTTGACTATGCAGATGTGAGGGCTATTATGCGGTCTGGAGGAGTTGCCTCTATCGGAGTAGGCGAAAGCGACTCAGAGGACAGGGCAATAGAGGCTGTTGCAAAGGCCATGAATCACCCGCTGCTGGATGTGGAATACACAGGCGCTACTGGCGCTCTTATCCAGGTCATTGGCGGGGAGAACATGAGGTTAGACGAGATAAATGCAATAGGCGAAAGAATACAGAAAGACCTGAGTCCAGAGGCACAGGTAATCTGGGGAGCAAGAATACTCCCAGAGTATAAGGAAAAGATCCAGGTTATAACAATAATAACAGGCGTTAGGTCCCCGTTCATACTGGGCCCTATGCAGAAAGAAGAGATAGCCAAAGCCAGAGGCAGCGAACTGGGTATTGAGATTATTAGATAAAAGATGAGAAGACGGGACATTGTACTGTTTCGTCTTTAATATGAATTCCATAGGAGAGATCAGGAAGAACTTAAAACTGAGAGAACCTTAGGTTCTCGCGGTTTAGAATCATGCTGACCACACCCCAAAAAGTTAGGGCAGTTGGATGTTAGATGATGATCAAGATCGATGCTCACCCGATCTTCATGATTTAATCCCAACTGCCCGACTTTTTCTTTTCAGAAAAAGTCTATGAAATTCTTGATTAGAAGTTAGATAAAAAAAGTCAATTATCATCTCTCTCGTGTTCCTGCTATGAATTCCTCTACCATCTGCTTTGCCCTGCTGTCAGAAAACTGCTCTGGCGGCGACTTCATGGTGTAAGAAGATATTGAGGTCAGAGGCCCTGCTATCTTCCTGTCCAGGGCAAGCTTGCATGCCCTTATCGCATCAATCATGCAGCCAGCTGAGTTCGGTGAGTCTTCAACATCTAGCCTGGCTTCTATATTAATAGGGGCATTGCCAAAGATCCTGCCTTCTATTCTCAGGAAGCACAGCTTCCTGTCCTTAAGCCAGGGCACGTAGTCGCTGGGGCTTATATGAATATTTTCCTTTTCCAAAGGTACCGGCAGCTGTGACTGCACGCTCTGCGACTTGCTTATTCGCTTGCTCTTAAGTCGGTCCATAGCAAGCATATTCATAAAGTCTGTGTTGCCGCCGACATTCAGCTGATAGGTTCTATCTACTTTTACGCCGCGGTCAACAAACAGTTTTGTAAGAACCCTGTGGACAATGGTTGCGCCTAGCTCTGATTTGATATCATCGCCTACCACAGGCAGGCCTTTTTCTTCAAATCTCTTTTGCCAGGCAGTGTTAGAAGCTATAAAAACAGGTATGGCATTTATGAATGCAACACCTGCTTCTAGGCATTGCTCAGCTACGTGTCTTGCTGCTTCCTCACTGCCAACAGGCAGGTAGTTTATCAGCATGTCTGCTTTGGAGCTCTTCAGCTCTTCTGCCATATTGACTGGCTCTGAATCATCCACTAGGAAGGTGTTGTCTTCTGAGTAATCCTGCATATGCGGTGATATGCCGTCCATCACAGGAAATTTTTTAACAACAACATCAAGCTTGGGAATATCTTTACAGAATACTGTGGTGTTGTTGGGCTTTGAGAATATTGCCTCTGAAAGGTCCTTCCCGACCTTTCTTTTATCAACATCAAAGGCTGCTACAGGAACGATATCAGATATCCTGTACCCACCAAGAGAACTATGCATCAGGCCTGTGGTTTCCGGGTCTCTGTAGAAAAAAAGGCCCTGTATAAGCGATGAGGCGCAATTACCCACGCCCAGTACAGCTATCCTTATCTTTTCCATGATATCACTTTTACGATACTATAAAATAATGGTTCTCCAAGTATATAAGTTTTATCGTACAGTAAAATTTATGCAGAAACCTGCTGAAAGGCTTAAGAAAAAGGTCCAGAAAGAGAACCTCTGGCTGTTCATACTCAGCCTGCTTAACAAAAAGGACAGGTACGGCTATGAGTTAAGGGAGCTGATAAAAAAGAGGTTCGGATTCCTTTCCGGCAGTGTAACAGCCTACAAGGTTCTTTATTTACTAGAGAGAGGCGGCTACGTCTCAAGCAAGAAAGACAAGAAGAGATATTACAAGATTACAGCCAGCGGCAGGGAACAGCTAAAAAAATCAAAGTTATTCCTTGAGTCAGTGCTTAGATCATTAAAATGAGCTTCGGCAAACAGTACTTTAATAAGATTTGATTTATAATTAATTTTATGCCTAAGGAAAAGATATCCCTGGAAACAATCAAGCATGTAGCTAAGTTGTCCAGGCTGGAGCTCACGGAAGAGGAACTAAAAAAATTCCAGAAAGACCTGGATGATATTCTTCTGGCATTCAAGGAGCTTGACAAAGCAAGACCAAAATGCCAGGCAAGTTTTCAGCCCCTGCCAATCAAAGACGTCACCAGAGAAGACAAAGAAGAAAAATGCCTGAGCAGGGAAGAGGCTCTGGCAAACACAAAGCACAAGGAAAGGGGATTCTTCAAGGGCCCGAGAGCTGTTTGAGATGAATTATAATATAACTGTTAAGGAATTCCTGGAAGAAGCAAAAGCAGGAAATATAGATTATTCAGATTTCTCTTTCAGGCTGTTCAAAGAAGCAGAGAAACTGAATAAGAAGTACAGCCTCTTGCAGTGCATTGCCAAGGGCAAAGCAAAAAAAGGGCCGGAGCTGTTCGGTCTGCCAGTATCAGTAAAGGATAACATCTGCACCAAAGGCTTGCAGAGCTCTGCTGGCTCTAGCATCCTGGATGGTTACCTGCCGCCTTTTGACGCAACATCTGTAAAGAGAATCAAAGAAGCATGCGGAATGATCATAGGTAAGACAAACCAGGATGAATTCGGTTTCGGGACATTTTCCGTGAACTCTGCCTATGGTGTGCCAAAGAATCCATTGGATCCAGCAAGAAGCTGCGGCGGCTCCTCAGGCGGGGCAGCAGGCCTAACCCAGGCACTGGACATGCCGCATGTAGCACTGGCAGAAAGCACAGGCGGCTCGATATCCTGTCCTGCTGCATTCTGTTCTGTTATAGGCCTAACACCTACTTACGGCCTGGTATCAAGATACGGGTTGATAGATTTTGCAAATTCCCTGGACAAGATAGGACCTATTGGAAGATATGTTTATGACACTGCTCTGCTGCTCTCAGTAATAGCAGGCAATGACCCTAGGGATTCAACCTCTCTGCAGGTTGCAAAAAAAGATTATACAAAGTGCATGAGCAATGATGTCAAAGGCATGAAAATAGGGGTTCCAAAAGAATATTTCAAATCAGTTGACAGTAAAATAGAAAAAACTGTCTGGGCAGCTATAAAAAAGCTGGAGGCTAACGGAGCGAAATACGAGAAAGTATTACTGCCTAACACGAAATACGCGCTTTCAGCCTACTACATAATTGCAACAGCTGAGGCCTCGACCAACCTGGCACGCTATTGCGGGATGCGTTACGGCCTGCACCTGAAGCTAGAAGGTAATTTTGATGAGTACTTTTCTCGTGTGCGCTCCAAGGGTTTTGGCGATGAGGCAAAGCGGCGCGTGATCCTGGGCACATTCGCCCGCATGAGCGGCTACAGAGACGCATACTATCTAAAGGCAATGCGCGTCAGAACGCTGATAATAAACGATTTCAGAAAAGCCTTTAAGAGATTCGACGTTCTGGCTGCTCCGACAATGCCAATACTTCCACCAAAGTTATCTGCGATAGCAAAGCTCTCTCCAATAGAGCAGTATCAGATGGACGTTTTAACTGTGCCTGCTAACCTTGCTGGCATGCCGATGATATCCATGCCAGCTGAAGAAAAGAAACCAATCGGCCTGCATCTGATAGGAAATCACCTTAACGAAGATAAAATCCTGCGAGCAGCTAGCGCCTACGAGGTAATGAGATGACGACTAAACTTTTAGATAGAATAGTCAGTTATGTAACCGGCACTCCTCCAGAACCTTGGATGCCGGATGCAACAGATGAAGAAATAATGAAAATACTCTATAGCCACACTGGAGATTTTATTTCATACGGCTCGATAGCAGTTCCTCTAAAAGAAAATGGCATCCTTTCTGACTGGGAAGAAGGGTATGTAAAATATTATTCTAATGAATTATTTGAACGGCTAGATAGATTATGGTGGTATCTTTATGTAGACAAGACTGTAATAGGAGGCTTCAAACGTGAATACAGGTTGTCTGATTTAGGTATAGGCCATATCAGGAAGATGGAAAGGGAGAATGGGTTATAATCATGAAAGGTATAGAAACAAAGAAGATGGAGAACATCGGGGATGAAAAAGGCGGGATTTTCAATATAGAGGCCGGACCTGTTATAGAGATACCTGTTTTTTACAGGAAGAAGGGCGTTGTTTTCGGCAATCATTACCATACCGGCAGGGATAGTTCAAAGAACCCTGAGTTGATATTCTTCCTGAAAGGAAAGATAAGATTCATTGCCAAGAACATAAGCACCGGCGAGAAAGATGAGCTTGAACTGGAATCGCCTTTTGAACTTGTTATAGACCCCAATATCGCACATGCCTATGTTGCACTGGAAGACGTGATATTTATCGAGCCGAGAAAAACAAAATACAGCGAAAATCCTGACACCATCGCATATAATGTCATAGAGGCGGTTAAATGAAGATAGGACTGGAGATCCACACGCAGCTGACAACAAAAACAAAGCTGTTCTGCAGCTGTTCAAATAGGATGGAAAAGAATCCGAACAGCCTTTGCTGTCCTACTTGCTTAGGCATGCCTGGGTCAAAGCCCGTTATAAACAGGAGTGCAATAGACTACGGCATAAAGATTGCTCTTGCGCTCAACTGCAGGCTTCCGCAAGAGGCCTTCTTTTCCAGGAAAGCATATTTCTACCCGGATATGTCAAAGAATTTCCAGATAACACAGTTCGAGATACCCCTGGCCAGAAATGGTTTTATCAAAACAAACAACAAAAAGGTCAGAATAACAAGAATCAATCTGGAAGAAGACCCTGCAAGAATCGTTCATCTCGGAACAATTACAGAGGCTAAGTATGTCCTTGTGGATTATAACCGTTCAGGCACCCCGTTGTGCGAGATTGTTACAGAGCCTGACATAAAATCACCAAAAGAAGCCAGGTTAATCCTGCAGGAGCTATCCACGGTGCTACAGTACCTGGATGTATTTGACCCTGATATAGAAGGCTCGATGAGAGTTGATAGCAACGTGTCTATCGGAGAGACGCGTGTAGAGATAAAGAACATTTCAGGCTTCAAGGATGTTGAACGCGCTCTTAACTACGAGATAATAAGGCAGAAGAATATTCTGAGAAGAGGTGGAAAGATTATTCGTGAGACAAGGGCCTGGGATGCGCTGGCAGGCGTTACAAGGTCACTGCGGGTGAAAGAGGCAGAAGAGGATTATGGCTATATATTTGAACCTGACCTTCCAAGGATTACGATTGACAGGAAAAAGGTAGCTGGGATAAAGAAATCATTGCCTGAATTCGCCTCGCAGAAGGTAGCAAGATACAAGAAACAGTTCTCTATTCCCAAGAACCTGTCCTTCCCGATAACGATTGACCCTGATATTGCAGAATGCTTTGAAGAAGTAATAAAAAACATTGACCCGATGCTCGCAGCCAGGTTCTTTGCAAAGGAGTTATTGAAAACTCTGAATTACAGCAAGGTCACCATAAAAGATACCAGCATAATGCCCAAACACCTCGTAGATCTACTGGACTTAATAAGCCAGAAGGTCATAACAGAAAGAACAGGCGAGATGATGCTGAGGGAGATGATAAAGAAAGAGCCCGACGAGGTCTTGAGGATAAGAGGCGTTTCCAGAATATTCGACGAGAAGGTACTGGAGCCTATTATCAAAGAAGCAATGGAAGAGAATCCTACTGCCATTATAGATTATAAATCAGGCAAGAAAGAGGCTTTCCACTTCCTGGTTGGCCAGGTAATGAGAAAAACCAAGGGCAGGGGTGACTCAGAAACCATAAGGAAGCTACTGAGGAAGAGGCTGAGCAACTAACTTTAGCTTTTCAACTATTTTATCAGAAAACCTATATTCTTCTACCATGTTTGATTCTAGATATTTAGATCTAAAAGAAAAAAGTTCCATTTCCTCATCTACAGCTAAATCAAGCTTTAATATGTCAGAAAAGGGCCATTTACTCTTAGTTATATGAATACTTGTTTTACCGTTTTTATTTTTAGATTGATACCTCCAACCCATTTCTTCTGTAGCCATTTCTAAAGAAGATGAAAGATCTTCAGTAGAATAACGAGAACATAAACCAGGTGTTTCCTCAAAGAAAATATAGATCATTTACTGATCCTACCCTGTTAATAATTAGTCTCATCAAGCTTTAAATTTTTCTGTTTTTGATTATGCTTACGGGTCTGTAGTTTAGCCAGGATAGAACGACCGGCTTCGGTTATTAGAAGATACCGGTAGATCGGGGGTTCGAATCCCTCCAGGCCCATTTGATAACATGATAGAAATCTATCAGATTCTTCTTAACCATTTTGGCAAACAGAAATGGTGGCCGTGTAGAACCGGAGATCGTTTCGAAATAATTGTAGGGGCAATACTAACACAGAACACCAACTGGAAAAACGTTGATAAGGCACTTGATAATCTGATAAAAAACAAAATGCTCTCAAAGAATAAAATCAAGAAAATTCCAATCAGCAGGCTTTCTGCATTAATAAAGCCAGCTGGGTACTACAACCAGAAGGCAAAGAAGCTGAAAGCATTTGTCAAATACAACGGAAAGATAACAAGAGCGTCTTTACTCTCAATATGGGGTATTGGTTATGAAACTGCTGATTCTATTATGCTCTATGCCTACAATAAGCCGTACTTTGTAGTAGATGCATACACTAAGAGAATATTCTCTAGGCTTGGTCTAATCAAAACGCAAGACTATGAGTATGTCAGAAACTACTTTGAATCAAAACTGCCGAAAAGCATCAGTGTCTACAAGGAATTTCACGCACTTATAGTCGAGCTGGCAAAAAGGCACTGTAAAAAAGAGCCTTTATGCAGAGAATGTCCTTTAGCAGGAAGATGCAGGCATGCAAAAAGATTATAGACCTACCAGACCCAGGAAGAACCCTCCCAGATTAATTATTATCAGGAGATTGAATATGAAATTTACCACAGGGTAGATTAGATCTGGCGGCTTTCCAATTATTCTGTCAGTAACAACATACGCTATTTCCTTTACCATAAAAACTGCAAGGAAGATGGTCAGCAGTGGAAAACCAGCAAGAAGGCCTGCAACAGCAGCTCCTAATGCTTCTACAAGATTCTGCGGCGAGGGCACGAACAACGGCCATTCAGGCGGCACTAGCGGTAGAAGCATGTATCTTAACCCGTAGAGTATTGGCACAATTATTATAATCATTGCAAAAGCAATAACAGGGCCGTAGATTATACCCATTAGGATTGTTGCTATTGTTGTGAATTCTATACCGAACTTGTGGACTATGCCTGAAAGCCCTATTATTATCTTGTCAAACCACAGAACTGCAAAAATAGCTGCAAGAACATGTCCGCCAAGCAGGTAGAAAAATGCGTAGCCTAGAACAAAGGAGACAGCAAGTAAACTAATGTTTCTTTTTTTGAACATCTTATTCCTCTTCTTTAGGCATGTACCCAGGAGTCAATCAGATCGATTATTATTATGAATATAAGCAGGTACAGATTAAATGGTAAACTGTATGAGAATATCATACCTAGATATACAATAGTACCTATCGGTATTGTCCTGATAAATCTTGCCAAGGCTCCAAATAGAAATTTCATTATTATAACACCACATGCTATGCTCCTGCTGGGATTTGAACCCAGGTCTCGGCCTCGAGAGGGCCGCATCCTTAACCGGGCTAGACTACAGGAGCAATACTAATAATGAGGCAAAGATAAGTTTTTTAAATTATCTTTAAGGAGTATATCTAAAGATGCGAGGATACCCAAGCGGTCAAAGGGGCTAGGCTTAGGGCGCTAGCCGGCTAAAGGGGCTAGGATCAGGACCTAGTGTAAGAAACCTAGTGGCTTAGTGCCTTCGGGGGTTCGAATCCTCCTCCTCGCATTACCTCAAATTCAATTTTATAGGGTAGGTTTTTAATCCATGGTTGCGCGATTCTTTCCTGTTGATAAGGAAGATGAGTTCCTGAAAACTCTTGAAAAAGAGTTAGGAAAAAGATTCTCTTCAGGCGAGAAAATAGCTATTAAGCTGCACATGGGTGAACCAGGCAATAAAACAAGGTTATCAATACCGTTTGTAAGAAAGATTGTTGATATTCTTTCTAAATTAGGAACAAAGCCGTTTCTTTTCGACAGCCCTGTTAGATATACTAGTCCAAGGAGCACAGAAGAAGGTTACATAAAAGCAGCCAAAGGAGAAGGCTGGGAAGCAGCTGGTTGCCCAATAATCGTGTCTAACAATGCAGTGCAGCTAAAGGGAAAATATGCAACATATGGTGTGTGCAAGGATCTTGTAGATGCTGATGGGGTTCTTGTCCTTACCCATGTAAAAGGACATATATGCTCAGGCTTTGGAGCTTCTATAAAGAATCTGGGAATGGGCGCATTGACCAAGGAAACAAAAGGAATGATACATGAAGGCGGTGAACCAGACTATGTTGGTGGTTGTACCTTGTGTAAAGAGTGCTCAAAGAACTGTCCTACAGATAACATAAGATATGAGGACAGGCCTTTTTTCGATAAGAGCTGGTGTTGTGGCTGCTCGAACTGCGCCAGGGTATGTAAGTTTGGTGCAATAAAACCAAAACTGGAGTTATTTGATAAACTGCTTGCAGATGGAGCAGTAACTGCCAACAAAAACTTCAAGAAAGCCTATTATGTTAATGTCATTAACAACATAACAGAAAGATGTGATTGCCTTTCAGATCCTGGCGAACTTATCATGGAAGATGTAGGATTCGTCATTAGCGACAAGCTAGCAGAGGCAGATAGAACTAGTTTTGACGCAATAAAAGAAAAAGCAGGCAGGGATATCTTCCTTGAGATACTTAAAAAATCCCCACTGATACATATAGAAGCAGCTGAAGAGTTGATAAAGCCGGCTACTGAATTGTAAAAATCTTTTTAAAGAGCTATAAAGTATATATAAAGAACAGTGTTTGTATTATGAAAAAGCACATCATATTCTTCAAGCATCTAAGAAAGAAAGACGTCTCGCTGGTTGGCGGCAAGACATCATCACTAGGCGAGCTTGTATCAATAGGCATGCCTGTTCCTGATGGCTTTGCAATTACAGCCGAAGCGTACAGATACTTCATAAAAGAGAATAAGCTGGACAAAAGAATAAGGAATATCATAAAATCAGCTAATCTTCACAATATAAATGAATTGAAAAGGGCTGGCTCAGAAGTCCGTTCATTAATAAAGAAAGCAGAATTCCCAAAAGACCTTGAGAGCCATATCATGGCTGCTTTCAAGAAGCTGGGCTCCAGGTATGTTGCTGCACGCTCCTCAGCAACAGCAGAGGATCTGCCAGATGCAAGCTTTGCAGGCCAGCAGGAAAGCTTCCTGAATGTTTCTGAAAAATATCTTCTGGCACGTGTTCGCGACTGCTTTGCATCGCTGTTCACCAACCGCGCTATTTCGTACAGGGAGGACAAGGGCTTTAATCATTTCCGTATATATCTGTCCGTTGCTGTGCAGCGTCAGGTATTCTCGGAGTCCTCAGGCGTTATGTTTACTATTGACCCTGATTCAGGGCATAATAATTTTATAGTAATCAACAGCAGCTACGGCCTTGGTGACTACATCGTCCAGGGAAACGTAACCCCGGATGAGTTCTGGATATTCAAGGAGAAGTGCAAGGTAGTTGACAAAAAGCTTGGCAAGAAGCATATAATGGAGGTGCGATCACCAACAGGCGTGAAAGGCAAGAAAGTTTCAAAGGCCCTGCAGAAAAAATTCTCCATAAGCGATAGTGATGCAGAAAAACTTGCCAAGTACGCCAAAACTATTGAACAGCATTATAAAATGACAATGGATATAGAATGGGCAAAAACAGGCAATAAATTATACATACTCCAGGCAAGGCCAGAAACAGTACATGCAACCAAGAACAGCAATGTTTATCAGGAATTCAGGCTCAAAGAAAAGAGCACTGTGATTGTAGAGGGACTTTCGGTAGGGAAAAAAATTGCATCAGGTCCTGTTAGCATAATAAATGATGTAAAGGATATCCACAAATTCAAGAAGGGCCAGATCCTTGCAACGAAAAGAACTGACCCGGACTGGGAACCCATAATGAAGATAGCTGCTGGCATCATAACTGAAGAGGGCGGGCGTACAAGCCATGCAGCCATAGTTTCTCGAGAATTGGGCGTACCGTGCATAGTTGGTGCGCCTGACGCAATAAAAAAACTGAAGAATAATCAGGCAGTTACAATCGACTGTACAGATGAAACAGGCAGGGTATGGAAAGGTAGCCTCAAGTTCTCTGCAACAGAAAGAAGCATAAAAAAACTGCCGAAGACAAAAACAAAGATACTGGCTAATGTGGGCATGCCAGAAGAGGCTTCTAATGTTTCCCTGCTGCCGGTTGACGGAGTCGGCCTTGCTCGTGAAGAGTTTATAATAACTGCAATCGGGGAACACCCGCTTGCAATGATAAAGCAGAAAAGAGGCAACGAATTCGTAGAAAAACTCGCATTCGGCATAGCAAAGATTGCAGCCTCGTTCTATCCAAGACCGGTTATAGTGAGGACAAGCGATTTCAAAACAAATGAATACCGCTCATTAAAAGGCGGCCATGAATACGAGCCTATAGAAGATAATCCAATGATAGGATGGCGTGGCGCGTCTCGTTACATTAGTGGCAGCTATGCGCCGGCCTTCAGGCTTGAGTGCAAGGCATTCAACAAAGTATTTGATATGGGTCTTACAAATGTAAAGATGATGATACCCTTCTGCCGTACTATAGAAGAGGCCAAATCCGTTTTAAAAATAGTAAAGGAGGAAAAAGTAAGATGCAGTGTAGGTGTTATGGCAGAAATCCCTTCCAACGTAATACTTGCTGATAAATTCTCCAAGCTCTTTGATTTCTTTTCTATAGGCAGCAACGACCTAACGCAGATGGTTCTCGGGCTTGACCGCGATAATGATATGCTTGCCCGGGAGTTCGACGAGCGCAATCTTGCTGTAAAACGAATGATTTCTGACCTGCTGAAAACAGCACATAAGAACAAGACACCTGTAGGAATATGCGGCCAGGCGCCAAGCGATTATCCTGAATTCACCAAATTCCTGATAGACTGTGGGATTGATTCCATATCAATCAATCCTGACGTAGCTATCCAGACAAAATTGTTAGTAGCAAGACTCGAGAAGAGATAATCTGATTATTTTTCTAAACCTAAATACTTTGCCACTTGGGAAAATAATTTTATGCGCTCTTGTATAATATCTAGATATTCATCAAAGCCAAATAGCTTTCTATAATCTTCTATAAAGAAAGCTCCATAAACAGGATAGGAATAGATATCATCTGTTACTTTTGTTATTAGATAAACATTCTCAAATAATCTTAAGCTTTTTTTCAATATTCCCAAATCAGGCTCTCCAGCAAGCTCACCTATTTCTCTTAATGTTATTTCGTCTGGACCGTGAACACCCCTTTCTATATACTTAACCATCCGTCTTACGGTAGCTTCATTTAAATCTCGATAGTATTCAAAATATTTTTCTACAGTCAAATCCCTCGGATATTCATCTGGTCTCAAACCTTCCGGGGGTTCTACTGCATCCTTTTTCTTTTCTTCCTGATAAAAATTAAGTAAACCCTTGAAAATCCTATGGTTTAATTCAGATTCGATTATGATATCTACAGCTTTGGATGGGTCTACCTTTACTGATTGAATTAAAGGGACAATTACCATTTTATCACTAGCTAATATTTCATCCCAAAATATAAAAACATTCCTTATAATCAAGATATATGGATTATCCGAAAGCAGTAACCGGCAGTTTTATAATAGATAACGATAAGGTTCTTCTGATAAGATGGGGCGATAACAAAGGGTCTTGGTCAGGCAAGTGGACAGTGCCGGGCGGCAAAGTCGAATATGGCGAAAAAATAGAAGATGCAGTCAAGAGGGAAGCAAAGGAAGAAACAGACCTTGATGTAGAGGTTGTAAAACTTATAGACGTGGACGAAGGAATTGTTGGTGAAGAAAAGCACTACATCTTTTTAAATTACTTATGTAAAGCAGTTGCTGGTGAACTGAAAGCTGGAAGTGATTCCGTAGAAGTTAAGTGGTTTTCTAAAAATGAGCTTAATAAAATAGAATTAAATCATCCGAGTGTAAAAAGAATGTTAAAGAAAATAGGATTCTTGTGATTTTATTACTGGTTTTTTCTGAAATCAATCTATTTATAAGTCTTTTGCGACAATAAAAAATAATGAGAATAAATTACGAAGAGCCTGAAGGCGAACCTGAAGCAGGACCTGAGCCAGCTCCAGAACCAGCGCCTGAAGGCGAAGGAGAACCTACAGAATAAATTTTTAGATTTTTTGTTTTTTTCTTTTTATTATAAGCTTTTTTCTTTAGTTGTCAGTTGAGAATAACTTTATAAAACTTGGCTGCAATAATATTAAATGTTGGAAGAGAGTAAGGAAGATATTAAGACACGACAACTTCTAGAGAAAATCATAACTAACCTGCCTGCTGAATATAAAGGCTCTGAAGTGATTATCTGCGGTAACTACAAAGGTATTGTATGCGATGGCGATGTTCTGGCAAGGTGCTTACCTGGGAAAGAATATGAGGAAATATATGCCAATAAGGTAAGAAATGGATTAGGCATTGCTGTTGTATGCGGATTAAAAAATAGGGAATATGAAATAAGAAAAAATCCCTTGAATGATAGCCCTTATTTTAATTCAGGTATCGGGATGTCAATCTTTTTCAAGAACAGTAAGGAATAAAATTTTTTTGTTTTATCTATTAGTATGCATAAAACCGGTTATGCCGAAGGCTTCACGCTTTAAAAAGATTAGGGGATTTCTGATAGTATGAAGCGGGAGGTTATCTATTTCGATAAAGAAGGAAAAGAAAATACAAAAGAGTGCCTAGCTGTGGTAGAAAAAATAGCAGACAGCTACCAAGACATTGTAGTTGCGTCCTCATCAGGAAAGACAGGGCTGCTTTTTGCTGAGAAGCTTGGTAAGAAGAACCTCGTTGTAGTAACACTCAGCCACGGCTTATGGGACCCTAACAAATCAGAAATAAGCGGTGAAACAAGAAAAAAGATAACAGAGCTTGGCGGCAGGGTATTCACAGGCACTACATTAACGTCCTCCCTTGAAAGGGGATTTGCTGAAAAGTATCAAGGCACGTATCCGAGCATGATAATTGCTGACACGCTCCGTACGCTTGGCCAAGGCATCAAAGTGTGTGCAGAGATTGTAATGGAGGCATGTGATGCAGGACTTATAGAAGAGGGCAAAGACGTTATAGCAGTAGCAGGCACGCATGGCGGTTCAGACACAGTATGTATAATAAAATCAGCAGCATCAAAGCGGTTTCTTGACCTGAAGATAAAAGAGATACTGGCAAAACCAAGGGAGTTCTGATCAAACCTTCTCTAGCAGTTTTCTTACTCTGTCTATGCCAACTGCAATTATAAACGGTCCCAGCCTTGGACCGCTGTCACGGTTAATCATAATATTGTAAAGAATCTGGAAGAAACGCTTTGGCTCAATGTTATTTTCTTTTGCTGTTTGGTAGATAACTGTCTGCAAATCCTTTTTATCAAGATTACCAACAAGAGAAGCAATTGCTTTCTTCTCGCTGTTACTTAATTCTATGGCTGGTAACTCCTCATTTAGTTTTATCTTCATCTCCTCAGGTGCGTATTTCTCTGCCCAGTTCTTTGCTAAATCCAGCCGCTTGGAGATTTTTTCTTTATCAGCATTGCTTATTTTTTTCACAACCTGCATCTTCTTCAATAAATCAATTATTTCATTAATATCTCTGTTAGGACATACCTGAGATATCATAACAAGTGTTGAATACACTGGTTGCACACCTTTTCGAGGCTTAGATATTTGTGAGAGCTCATACTCCCTTTTTAATTGATTTGTCTTTTTTTCATTCTCTGATTTTTCATATCCGAAATATACCCTTTCTGCCCTATCGTATCTGTCGTGCAGCAAGAATAGTTTATTAGACTGTAAATCAAAATCTATTACTGTGTTTGGCTGATAGGACAGAATCAGGAAGCTTAGAAGCTCGGGTTCAGCAATTTCAAGCCAATTGTGCATTGTTATTGAATTTCCCCTGGAGCCTGACATCTTCTCCCCGTTAATCTGGATGAATTCGCCTGGCATCTGAAGAGGCGGTTCTTTCTTAAATACCTCGCGCAGCATTGCCTGGCACGTGTCAACAGACCCGCCTTTTGTGAAATGGTCTTTTCCAGCTATCTCAAAGGTAGTGCCATAGACATACCAGCCAACTACCCAGTGAACACGCCATGGCAGTTTCACGTTGCCGTTGCCTGGTTTTAATTCGCCTTTGTATCCACAAGACTTGCAGTATTTTCTATCATTACTGCATTCGTATCTAAGTGAAGTGCCATTCCACTCCTTTGCCACGGTCGTGGATGCACGGCCGCATTTCTCGCAGACAGGCATTACAGGTATCCAGTCTTCAGGCTTGTCACCACCTGTTATTTTTACCCAAAGGTCACGGATTTTTCTTGCATTATCAAGCACGGTTTTAATTGCCTCATCGTACTTGCCTGATTTGTAGTTGTCGTAGGAAGAAATGACATTCAGGTCAAATCCGAATTTATCAAGTGCTGATTTCAGGTCAGCTGTGAAATATTCTGCCCATGAATTATATCCAGGAAAAGGCGATGGAACCTCTCTTAGAGGCAAACCAAGGTATTGAAAGAATTCTTTGTTAACACCAAGGCCAGCGGGTATCTTGTCAAAGTCATCAAAGTCATCAACAAAAAGATTCTGTACAGCATTTATGCCTTTATCTGCCAAGGCCTTTTTCACGAGCACTGGTGTAATCAGCTCGCTACGCGCATTTCCTATATGGAAGTAACCTGAAGGGGTCCACATGCCGTGAAGCACATTTTTCTTACTGCGAGCAAGCATGCCGGCTATCTTATCGGGCCAGGTGTAATACTCAATTTTTTGTTTTTCCATAAAACCACTATATTATCAGGTATGCTCCAATAAACATACATACTATTGCTATAATTTTTAATAAGATTACAGAGCCTTTTATTTCTTCCTTGAGGATTTTCGGCATGAAAATGCTGAGTATTATTGCGTAAAATAAAACGATTATGTTCTGCGTTTGCTCCAGCGCAGCTACCAAAGAGATGAAGCCGATTGAAGCAGCTGCCATATAGAGTAGCACACCAATGAAATTAAACACCTGACTAACTAAAACAAACCCGACAGTTTTTTTAGCAGTCTTTATTATTCTTTTAGTTTCTTTAAAATGAAAAGGCAGCAGAAACAAGAAACCTATAAAAAATCCTATTTGTGCCAAAGCAAACACACTCCAGAAATCGGAAAAACCCAGGAGATATTTCATAAATACGTAATAAATCGCAATAAATAAGTTGAAGAGTATCAACCAAGGAAGAGCCTTTGTTATAGTCAACCTTACCCCCTTCTTAACAACCAACATGAAGCCTCCTGCAACAAGAAAGAATATTCCAATATATTTGATTCCTGAAAATATCTCACCAAGAAATATTGTAGCAAAAAGGAGCGTTATAATCGGGTGCAGACCCATCAGGGGAATAGCCCTCGAAACTTCTTCGAGTTTCATGCTTTTGTAATAGAATAATAATACCATAAAATAGAGCAAACCCAAAACTATAGAACCGAGTATAAAGAACGTATTAGGAATCGATATACCATGGACAACGAAGATGGCTAAACTGTAAAAAAGCACCACAAATCCGTCGATAACGAGAGGGACTAACGGATCCTTAACCCTTAAACTTATGACATGCTTATCTATTATGTTAGAAATCCCCCAGATAGCAACTGCCAATAGTGTCAGGTAAACCCACAACATAGTTGCTTATTAATTCCGAGAGATAAAAACTTTTATTAAGCTTCCCTTCTATGTATAGAGCATGTTAGGTTATCTGGTACTTGCCTTTCTTACATTTATGACACTGCTTCATTTCTTCATAGGCAATATTTCCATTGATATAACAGCATTTGCGATGTTTATCCTGATTCTGGCTTTTGTAGTCTACACTGACAGGAAGAAAGTGAAGCTGGAGGGAATTATACTCATCAGGCGGACGAAAAAAGGCAGAAGTTTAATAGACAGAATCGCTAGGAAAAATCCATGGTTCTGGAAGAAGGTGTATATATTAGGCGTCATGGTCGCAATACCAGCACTTATTTTTGTATCAGTATTCCTTTTTACTAATTCGCTGAGCATATTGGAAGGGCATGAAGAAGGCGGGGTCAGATTCCTGCTGCCAGGTCCTGTTTCTACGCCTATAACCGCGCCTGGCGTGTTTATTGTTCCGTGGTGGATATGGGTCATAGGCGTTATGAGTGTCATGTTCCCGCATGAGATATCGCACGGTATTGTCTGCAGGCTGGAAAAAATAAGGATAAAGGCTGTTGGATGGATACTACTGCTGTTCATTCCAGGAGCTTTCGTGGAGCCTGATGAGAAACAGCTGAAAAAAGCAAAGAGGTCAACCAAGTTAAAGGTCTATTCTGCTGGCTCATTTGCAAACATAATGATTGCCTTTACAGTATTAGCAGTATTCACTTTACTGTCAGGTGCATTGTTCCAGCCAGCTGGTGTGAACTTCCAGGCAATCGAGAACTCATCAGCTAATCTTTCAGGCCTGTCAGGCTCGATAATAAACATAAATAATATTCCTGTCAACTCTGCTGAGGGCCTGTCCGGCATTCTGTCCGAGCACGAACCAGGTGACATTATATACGTGGAGACTGCAAAGAATAATTTCATTGCCCCAACGTTCCGTTTCACAGGCGACCTGGATTCTTTTATACCCACCCTGATGGTAGTGACTACCTTAAATGAGACAGAAGAGAAGGCCGTTACCCTGGGCAGTAAAGACGGAAAAGCGTTTCTGGGTGTAACGAACCTTGTTCCCACATATTCTACATCTGTTGATATAGTGCTTTATTCCACAATATTCATAGTCTTCTTGTGGATATACATATTCAATCTTGGTATCGGTCTTATAAACCTTCTTCCGATAAAACCGCTGGATGGCGGCCTTGTGTTTGAAGAAATAACCAAGAAATTTACCAAGAAGAGCAAGGTGATTGTAAGAGTTGTATCTGGCATCATGCTGTTCCTGCTGGTTTTCAACATAATCGGACCAATATTTTTCTAGGCAAATAAGGTTTAAAAGCATTAGATACCAGTGAGATAAAAGGTGTTTTCATGGTAAGGAAGAGTTACGGAAAGATGAGGGGTACCAGAAAAAAGCTGATGACAAGGGAAACACCCGGGATTAACGTATACATGAAAAGGTTTGAATTAGGTAACATGGTTCGCGTTGTCCTTAATCCGGGAAAAACAACCCACCCTAAGTTCCACGGCTCTGCTGGCAAGATAATTGAGAAACAGGGCAGGAACTACCTGGTCGCCGTAAGGAATAAAAAGGCTGTGAAGAAGATAGTACTCAGGCCAGAGCAATTGAGGATTTTGAAGTAACAGGTGTTTTTATGGAAGTTCTTAATGAGGAAGACATAAGCATATCAGATGCCAAGAAGATAATGGAAGAGCGGAAGAAAGTAGGGGATCTTGTTTACGAGCAAAAAATCTGCCTTGAGTATCTAGAGAAAGTGTGCAAGATGCCTGCGACAAAACTCAAAAGCATGTTAGATGACCTTTCCAAGATAGCCATACTGAAGCCGAGATACATAGCGCTGATAGTCAATATGCTTCCGGACACAGAAGAAGAGGTTGGTGTATTATTCAGCAAGGAGAGGACCAACCTCAAGAAAGAGGAGATAAAGCAGATTGTTGACATCGTGAAGAAATACAAATAAGGCTTATTCTGATTCTTAATCAGCTTCTGTATTCCCTTTTTAAAATCATCGGTATAAATATTCTTTAACGACGATTATATGGACTTGGGGTTGGTTATAGATGACGAAGGAAGAGAAATGTATAATATTGGATTTCTTACCCAGCGGGTATGCGGACAGAAGGCACGCAGAACCAATAGCCCAGGCTATCGGAACTAATTTCTTTACATTACTTGAGCTTGTTCCCAGGGAGAATACCTCTCTTAACAGCGAGGAAGAGGTCTATGTCGGGGAGGGAAAAAGGGATAAGATAAGGTTCATAAAGGGCCAGCTGGAGATGAGGAACCTTACCAACTACGCTTCAAACATACTGCCGGATATAGTTGAGAAGATTGTCAGGCAGAATGAGAAGACTTTTGTTGATTTTTTCAACAAGGCAACAATAATAACCCCGAGGATGCACCAGTTCCAGCTGTTGCCTGGCATAGGAAGGAAGCATATGATAGACATACTTGACGAGAGAAAGAAAAAGCCTTTCGGTTCATTTGCCGATCTTTCTGAAAGGGTGAAGCTGTTCCCGGATCCTGTAAAGATAATAGCAAGAAGGGTCATGGATGAACTTAATGGCAATGAAAAATACTGTTTATTTACGTCGCCGAGAAGAAAATTCTAGTTCTTAGTATGTATCTTTACTACGTCTAAATTCTTGCAGGCACAGCCAATGCCCAGCAAAGAAGATACACTGGGTCTTGTTCTGCTGTCATCGCCGTTAACAAGCTCTTTTATGTAAAGTCCTGCTTCCCCTTTTACAGTTAACCTAAAGGCTTTCTTGCTGATTATTCTTGTGGTGATTCTCCTGACCCTTCTTTTTCTCAGCTTGTCCGCTCTTCTGTGCAGGACCCTTTTCGGGGTTCTCTGCCTTATCTCGCCAACAAGGCCGGAGAGCTTTCTTAGTTCTCTCTTTACTATGGGTTTTTCGCATACCACCTGGCAGGTATAGGTCTTATCGAGCCGCGCCTCCTTTATCTTTCTGACCTCTGTTATATCAGAATGCCTTAGCTTTCTGACCCTAATGCTCTTCTTTATCTTTTTTGCTGCTTTTTTCAGATCAACCTGCCTGATTTTTGGTTCTATTATCTCAAGTACAAACGGCCGCCAGGCAAGGCATCTCGCATCTATATCCTCCCTGCCAAGGCCGTGAAACTTATGCCCGCTTCCGCGGGTTGCCTTCATAACGGGCTTTGCAATTATCTGCTCTACAGAGGTCTTGTATTTGCCAGAAGGCCACTTTGTCTGGGGAATACCGCGAACGAGTTTCTGGTATTCGCCGTAAATGAACAATGGATTTATGTCTGCTGTAACTTTCTTTGAAGATATATCAAGAATAAAGTTTACATCAGGCCTTTTTAGATTGCATCTCAGACCGAGTCTTTTTTCTACAAGTTTTCCTGTTTCCCTGTTTATCTCGGCCTTTATAGGCTCGCAGTATTCTATGCCTGTCCTTTCCCAGAGATCCTCTTCCTTTCTTACAAGTTCCGAGGAAAGCCTTGTTCCGATAAGGAATGTTCTGAACTGGATTTTCTTTGCCTTTGCAATTCTGTCTACCCAGGTATCAAGGCTTTCAAAGAAGTTGTTGCAAAGGCTGCATTTCTTTTTCTTTGTTACCTTTGCATCAAGATTATGAAAATTAAAACCAGCGAAATTTGACATGTCTGGCAAGGAGGCCTCTTCTTTGTCAATGCTCATTGCTACTGCTGTTCTTATTATCTTTCCCCTTTCCTCGTTGCTGTATCCGTGCAATAACTGGGCAAATTGCCTGCCTAGGCAATGGTCGCACACTGGCTGGCTAAGGATTTTCTGGGCTTTTTTCAATATATCCATGCGCTCACTCCCTAAAGATTTGTGCATGAAACTTATAAATCCTTGCTTCGGGGTTCTTCCATTCCTTTGGTAGCAGTCCTGCTTTTAGGCAGAGGTTGTTCAGGAATTCCTCTGCGCTCCAGTTATATTCAGTAGCTACCTGCGGAAGAAGCAGCCCTGAGTAGGGACCGCACTGGATTATCAAGCCGTCCTTGCCTACATTTATTTCTTTAAGATAGTCTTCCGGCTTCTCTATTTTAATCAGCACTGGCTCTGTTAGGACTGAAACCTCTATTTTTACCATGCCTAATTCGTCTTTGCTAAGTTTTTCAAACCTAGGATCCTCGCAGGCAGACTGAGAGGCACTCATAACCGCATTTATAAGAGACTCAAGAGGATACGGCAGGCCTATGCAGCCGCGGAGTTCTCCGTCCTCTGTTATTGTACAGAACACGCCTCTCTTCTCGTCCAGTGTTTTTGGGTATCTGGTTGGTTTTTCTGCTCTTTCGTTATTAACGAATTCTTTTATTGTGCTCCTTGCAAGCTTCAGCAGAAAAGTCCCTTCCTCAGCTGTAAGCATGAATTACTATTGTCAGGAGGAGTTAAAAAGTAGCGGGGGCTGGATTTGAACCAACGACCTCGAGGTTATGGGCCTCGCGAGCACTCCTGGCTGCTCTACCCCGCTATCTTAACCTTTAATTGTTTCATTCTTAAATAGTTTATTTATAAGCAATAAAGCTAAGGTGGTTCTCTGAAAATTCTCGGTATTGATGAAGCAGGTCGCGGTCCTGTAATTGGTCCGCTTGTTATGTGCGGCTATCTGGTTGACAACAAAAATCTGCCTAAGCTGAAGAAGCTCAATGTAAAGGATTCGAAACTACTGACAGCCAAGAAAAGAGAGGCTTTGATGCCTGAATTAAAAAAAATATGTGATGATTTTATCATACTGAGCATAAAAGCAGGGGAGATAGACAAGCTCAGGGATGTGAGCAACCTAAACAAGATAGAAATAGAAAGGATGCAGCACATGATAAAGATGTTCGAGCCTGACAAGGTGATAATAGACTCGCCTGAGGTAAACACAAAGAAATTCTCCTGCAAGGTCTGCAAGGGAATCACTGTAAAGAAGATAGTTGCCGAGAACTTTGCTGACAAAAATCACATAGAAGTGGCAGCTGCCTCTATAATGGCAAAGGTCCACAGGGACAGCGAAATCAAAAAACTGCACAAGAAACACGGCTTTTTCGGTACAGGCTACCCCTCTGACGAGAGGACTATAAGGTTTTTAAAGAATTGGATTAAAAGGAATAAAGAGTTCCCGGACTTTGTAAGAAGAAGCTGGATAACTGCCCAGCTGATAAAAGAGGAAAAAGAACAGAGCAGGTTGATGGATTTTTTGATGAACAGGTGATGAGATGGGTAGAGTCAAAAACTATTTTGATCTGGAGCTAAGGACCACTCTTGTAAACGCAGCAATAGGCGGGATAGCTGGCTACATCTCTTTCCTGATAAACGAGCCTTTAACAAACCTGGTTCTTGCGCTGGTTGTACTGACAGCAACATGCTTTATTCTTAAGAAAATCTGGGAGATAAAAAAAGAGCGCAAGTGGTGGATCAGCAATGCAATAGTAATCTTCCTGTTTGTGTGGCTGGTTGTATGGACAATATTCTACAATACAAAGATAGTATAAGTGGGTTAGATGTTTAGGACTCACTATTCTTCTGAGGTTACAGAGAAGCTAGAAGGGAAGAAGGTAGCTATAGCTGGCTGGATAAGGTCTGTAAGGGACATGGGAAAGATGAAATTCCTGATTATCTCTGACCAGTCAGGGGAAATTCAGGTAACTGTTAAGAAAGGAGAAACAGATGATAAGATAGTTGATAAGATTAAGAAGCTCGGAAGAGAGGATGTTGTTTCTTTCTCAGGCATTGTCAAGAAAAACAGTGCAGCTCCAGGCAGTAGAGAGCTGATGCCAAAAAGCATGAAAATACTTGCCAAAGCAGAGACACCGCTGCCGCTGGAAACAGACCCAAGGATAAAATCCAATCTTGACACAAGGCTGGATTTCAGGTTCCTTGACATGAGGAAGCCTGATGTCCGGGCAATATTCAGGATAAAAGACGTCATCCAAAGGTCCTTTGTGAGCTACATGGAGAACCAGGGCTTTGTGCTGCTGAATACGCCTGTTATAGTGGCTGCAGCAACAGAGGGAGGAACGAATCTTTTTCCAATATCATATTTCGATAAAGAGGCTTTTCTTGGCCAGAGCCCGCAGCTCTACAAGCAGATGATGATGGCATCTGGCTTTGACAAGGTCATGATTCTTGTGCCTGTTTTCCGTGCAGAGGAGCATGACACGAGCTTCCACCTCAACGAAACAACACAGCTGGACATTGAGGCGGCCTTTGTTGAGAATGAACAAGATGTACTAAAATATATGAGCGATGTTGTATGCTTTATCTACAAGCAGGTGAGCAAGGAGTGCAAAGAAGAGCTCAAGCTGCTTGGTAGGGAGCTGAAGGTGCCTAAAGAGATTAGGCAAATGACTTATGATGAGGCATTGAAAATTGTTAAAAAGAAGATAGACATGGAATGGGGTGAGGATTTCACACCAGAGGCACAGAGACTGCTAAACAAGAAATACAATCCCCTGATAACAACAAAATGGCCTACCAAGCTTCGTGCATTCTATTCAATGCCAGAGCCAGGCAACGACAAAATCTGTAGAGCGTATGACATGATTATAGACGGATTAGAGGTCTGCTCAGGTGCACAGAGAATTCATGATTATGAAGAACTTGTAAAGCAGATGAGGAAGAGGGGGATGAACCCTGATAACTTTTCTTTCTACTTGAACGCATTCCGTTACGGGATGCCGCCGCATGCTGGCTGGAGCTTCGGCTTAGAAAGACTAACAATGGCAATAGCAGGCATGAGCAACATAAGGGAGTGCATGCTCTTCCCAAGGGACAGGAAAAGACTAACGCCATA
>CAZRDV010000003.1:0-9394 GCA_964599215.1 uncultured archaeon
ATTCGCCGTTAGAGTCTATTATAGGAAAGGCTTTAAAATCAAAATCAAAATTTTCAGCAAAATAATTACATTCTAATTACAAAGGCATTACAATCATAATTTTTGGAAAATAAAAGAAAAAAATCAAAAAGGTTTCTCTGATGGCACTTAGACAGCTCGGACAATTATGTAGATGTTACCTGTATCGAATGTACCGATACAAGGTGTTGGCCATATTACCTTGAATGCTATCTCTATCTTGTGTGTTGGTGATAGCACGTCAATTGGACAACCCTCGGTTATCCTACAGCCACCTCTACACTGGTTCCATATCATTGGACCGTTGCAGCCAAGGTTTGGTGAGTATCTTGGCATTATTCTCCAGCCGCTGTCCCATGTTCCCTGTGTTGCCCTGTACTCAAACTGCTCTGCCTCCAACTCATTTGTTGTTGGACACTTTGCCATTCCGCTTGAGTCATAAAAGTCAGATGCTGCTATGAAAGGCCATAGGTCAGCAATACCGACGTTTCTTACAACAAGCTTGTTCTCTGAGAAGGATATGTCACAGAGCTTCTCGCCAGGTGCGCAGTCTTTGTATAGCATACAGTTTCTGTATGTCTGGTCTTCGCTTATGCATCGTGTACAGTCTGGTTCAAGTACGCACAATGGTGCCTGGTCTTCCATTCTGTCTCCGAATGACAATGAATAACCGTCATTTGTGTCAATGTCTATTGACAAAGGAGGGTTGAATGTCCAGTCCTCAGGCAACATCCTGCCTGTCTCGCCAGCTGTGTCTTCTGCCTCTATTGTTATGTCGCACTCATCCCATCCTGCTTCGATTGACTCGACAGTAAGTACACACATGTATACCTCGTCTGTCTGGTAATCGTAGTCAAGATTGGTTAATGCAGATGTAATGTAGTCGACCATTCCTGTGAAGCAATTACAGAATTGAGCGCCCTCTGTTTCACAGTATTCGTATATCTCTGATATAGTTAGCCCGGAGAATACTGTATCACAAGGACCCATCTGGTCTTGCATTCCTTCGCCCATTTCCTTGACCCACTTTACTGTCTCTATATCCTGCCTTCCGTTGAGATCCCTTACAAGAGCGTAGTAGATAAGTTTCTCACCCTCGAATGCATAGTTTTCGTTTCTAATGTCTGTCGGGTTTATTGTTGATCCGCTACCGTCTACATCAATACCAAGGTCAAAAGCCCTGTATGCCAGGAAGACCTCAGGTGCAGATGTACCAGGACCCAATGGATCAGGTGTTACAGGAACAGTTGAGTCAGCTGCTAATGCTGGTGCTGCCATTGTTAGAGCCATCAATGCTACTAACATTCCTGCTATATGTTTCATTTTCTTTCACCGTTATTTTGGGTATTTACGACCAAGCTGCTGCTTTGAAGCAAGGCTTGCGAAGCTGCCTTGTTATAGCACCCCTCCTCGGTGCTCCCATTCGTTGAGAAATGAGTATTAGGATAATTGTTGAATAAATTTGATAGTTTGGCGCGTGGAAGATAATCACGACGTCTGAGTAACACCCCAAAAGGCATAGTTATGTTGTCAAAATATAAGTATAAAATCAGCCTCTATTCCATTATTGTTCCAGAATTTCCAGAATTGTTCCATTGCAGTATTGTTAACGTAATTTTTCCGTAATTGGCAGGGGATTATCTTTTTGCTGAGAATTTTTGGCTTATGAAAGGAACACAGGCCTTCTTCCACCTACGCCCTTGCCAACTCCCTTTTCAACGTGGCTGGTATCACCGCGGATGTTGATGTTTCTGTTGTATATCCTTTCTATATTATCTTTTTCAAATGCCTGCTGTATCGAGGAATAAACCTCAAGCACCCAGTTCGGATATTTGAGGTCAAGGCCCCATATGCTTCTTTTTGTTTTATTTCCGTAGCTGCTGCTCTTCTTGACAGTAACCAGTTTCCAGTTCTGTAATTTTTCAAGATGATAAATTATTATCCTGTGATATGTTCCAAACTTATAAGCAAGCTGTTCCACTTTCATCGAATGCCCTGTGTTTGGAGAGTTTACGAGCAGATGAATGATGCCTGCCCTTATCGGGTTTCTTAGTATCTCTACGGTCTCCGGCAGGAAGGTCTGTATTACTTCCCGCTCTACCTCTTTCTTAACAGGGTCTTCGAAAAGCCTGAGGAAGGGGTCTGTCATGCCTAGTCCTAATAATTATATTCTTATAAATAGTATGGTAAAAAACTGGGTAAAAACGGCAAATTGTAATTCTTGTGAAATTGATTCGTGTTGTAGAGCATGTTTTTAACATAACTGGCACAGAAAGAATTCTAAAAGGCCGACCCCAGTAAGCTATTTAAAGGTTATGATTATTAACTACTACACAGTGATGGTGTTTCAATGGTTATGTCGACAGTGCAGATAAGATTGACCCCGAAGCAGATAAAGCTGATAGATTCATTTGTAAGGAAGGGTTCATATCCAAACCGTTCCGAGGCAGTTCGTGATGCTGTGAGAAAACTTGTCAGCGAAAGTCCCATATCCTTTAAATGATTTTTTTCTTTCTTGTTTCAATCCCTATTCTAATAATGAATTAACTATCTCTTCAGGCATGAATTCTTTCAGGTCTTCATATTCCTGTCCTGTTCCAAGGAACAGAATCGGTTTTTCTATGGTGTACGAAGCAGAAAGCGCTGCTCCTCCCTTTTCGTAGACATCAGCCTTTGTGAGTATCATTGCGTCCACTCCTACAGCCTCGTTGAAAAGCCTGCTCTGGTCATATATGTCATTGCCTGTCACAGAATCCAGGACAAGCATTTTCATGTCCGGCTTGTTGACCCTGCATACCTTTTTCAGCTCATCCATTAGATTGACATTAGAATGGGACCTGCCAGCTGTATCTGCCAGTACGAGCTTACTGCCAGTTGCTTTTGCGTGCTTTACTGCATCGAAGATAACAGCAGCAGAATCAGCACCGTATTTGTGTTTCACTATTTCTATCCCCAGCCGCTTTGCATGCTCTTCTAATTGCTCTATACTTGCTGTTCTAAAGGTATCGCCAGCAGCCAAGACAGGCTTATGCTTCTTCAGCCTGTATGCCAGCTTGCAGAGATTCGTTGTCTTGCCGGTTCCGTTGAAACCTAGAAATATTATCAGTAATGGTTCTTTTGTTTCTGAGTACTTCTTCTCAATCCTTTCTTCTATGTCAATCTTTTCCTGGCTCATGACATCCAGCATTGCTTTCTTGAGGCTCTCCTTTATTGCGCCTTCTATCTTGCTCCTGCCAACGCTTTTGCCGACAAGGTCCTTTTTCAGGTCATCGCATATCTTCTCTACAACAGAAAACGCCACGTCATTTTCCAGCAGAACAACCTGGAGCTCCTTGACAACATCCTCAATATCAGACTCTGTAAGGCTCTTCTCCTTGACCTTTTTTACGAATTTCTCAACCAGGCCCTTTTTGAGCCTGCCTAGCCTTGATACCTTCTCTGGCTTTTCTTCCTTGATCTCTTCTCTGACCTCTTCCTTTTCCTCTACTATAATTGGGGCTTCTTTCTTTACTTCCTCTTTTTCTTCCTTTACTGCCTCTGATATTTCTTCTTTTTCTGGCTCAGGCTTTTCTTCCTTTTTTTCCTCTTCCTCTATTTCCTCTTTTTCAGGCTCTTTTACTTCCTCTGGCTCCTCTTCTTCTTTCTTTTCTTCTTTTATTTCTTCTTTTTCTTCTGGCTCTATCTCTTCTTCTACTGGTTTTTCTTTTACTTCCTCTTTCTTTACTGCCTTTTCCTCTTTCTTGGTCTCTTCTACTGGTTTTTCTTCTATTATTTCTTCTTTCTTTTCAGGCACTGCCTCTTCCTTTATTTCAGGCACTGGCTCAGGCTTTTCCTCGCTTAGCTTCTTAGAAACCTTCTCTATAGCGCTCTTTAGCTTCTTTTTAAGAGAACCAAACATAAGCATCACTTTACTGCTTTGGCTTTTTCTTTTCTTCATCTTCAGCAAGTTTCTGGAGTTCGCTTTCTGTCTTACTGGCCTGATCGCTGAACTTGTTTATCTCAGCCACAAGCTCTTTATCTATTTTATTCAGCTCGTCCAGCCTGCTTTGCAGTATTTCTATTGCCCTAGCCCTGTCCTCCTTTATCAGTATGCCTGCTCCGACAGAGACCAGCACCTTGGCTGTATCTTTTACAGCAGAATTCAGAAATGACCCTGATCCGAGGCCGGACCATATCTCGTCGCCCTCTTTGACCTTTTCCAGGTTCTTAAGCGCATCCATGCTATTGACTATTTCTGCTACCCTTTCATCAATCATCATTTTCTCTTCCAGTAGTGTATTCAACTGCTGTTTCAGCAGTTGCAGCTGGGCGTACTTTCTTTGCAGTTCCTGCATAAAACCACCTAAAACATTTTCAGGGCCTCGGTTATCTTTCCAAGCTCATATCCGCTTGTCATGGTTGAGACCACAAGACCTTTGCTGTTTCCTATCAGCCCTGCCTTTACAAAAGGCGAGCCAAAGTTCACAGTCCCAATATCAACATCAACCTTTAAGACCTTTTTCAGTACTTCCATCTCACTGTCTTTTATCCTGGTGTCAGCAAGGCATCCCTTGTTTGTTGCCAATGCGAGCGCACCTACAATACTCGATTTCCCTATGGTCATTACCTCGCACGGTACTCCGAAGAATTTGCTTATCCTGCCTCTCTCCTTTCTGAGTAGTGGGGAAAGAATTATGCCTCTGTCGTTCATCAAAATGAGGTTGCCGAGAGCTGTGTATCTGCTGTTTAATATCAGGGTATTTGTTATATCCTTTAATTCATTTATCTCTTCATCCTCCAGTACATTAGGCAGGATAACACCAGAGGAGTTTCCAGCCAGGAATATCCCAAGCAGGTAGGTATTAAGGACGTTGCAGCTGTGGACAGGCGTTTTCAGCGCCTTGTTAATCCTCTTTGTCAGCTTTGACCTGAACCCCAGCAGGCAGTATTTGTCCGTGGCAAACCCGTATAACCCGAGGTTCGGGTCGCCATAAAAATTAGTTCTGAGAATATTCATCTTAACGCCTCAGCTTTTCATGAGCTGTCGTTGTCTTCCGAACAATCTCCTAAATATGCCAAGACCGGGAACGCCTTTCTTAACCTCCTGCTCAAAGAAGGTTATCTCAACTGCGTCTCCGTCATTGAGGGAGAATTTTTCCTTAAGGTTGTCCTTGGCAAGTATCTCTATCATACTCAGCTCGTAGGGGTGGCGGTTATGCCTCATTGCCCAGCATTCGTAATCCTGTCTCTTTACAGAGAATATAATAGGCGCCAAAAAAGCATCCACCTTTCGTGTTCCGTCCATCAGGAACTGGTCAATTGCCTTTGTGGAGTACATCTTTATGTCTATGTCCTTTTCAAGCTCCACGTTCATGGTGCCCCTGAAAGGCTCAAAGCCGAGTATGCCGACAAGCCTGTGATAGTATATGCTTATCAGCGGTTCTCCTCTAAGAACGCCTGACATTATCTTTCCCTGCAATTTCATAATATTTTTATTATGGGAAGAGTATAAAAAGTGGCTCTGTGACCTAAAGGAGCTTTTCTACATACGGCATTATTTTTCTGAAGGTCTTCCATTCCAGCTGAAGAATTCTTTTATGATCAACTTCCAGCCTTTTTCCTGTTTGTCTTTGTGTTTCACGTTCGTAACCTGGAAACGGGGTCCTGTATTGAAAAACTGTATAATCTCTTTCATTTATGACTCCGTCCTCTAAAGCCTGTTTTGTTGCTCTTTCCAGTATTTCTGGGATATCATCGTCAGTAATCATTTCCTCAAAACGCTCTAAATAAAAAGGTGCTCTTGACATTTTATTGACCGTTTAAATACAATAAAAGTTGAATAGGAGCTTTAGTCCTCAGATGTGTCGTACTTTTCGAATTTCTCTGGCTTCTGGGGCTTGATCTTCTCCTTTATCATCTTTTCCTCTTCTTCTTTCCTGGCAGCCTTTGGCCCCAGCCTTCCGAGCAGCTTTTCTTTCATGCCTTTCTTCTCCTGTTTTGGTAATGCTCTGAAGTCCTTGTACTCAAAACCAAGAAGCTCTGCCTTGATAACAGGCCCTTCCCTGACAGCCTTTATCCTTACCTTTCTTGGAGGCTTTCCTTTTTCCCAGACAGCCTTATGAAGCTCAGGACCAATCTTTAACTCATCTGCTTTGGTGTGCCGAAGCAGAAAACTCCTTATTATGGAAATAGCATAATTCTTTCTCTTTTTTTCCGACTTCCTGAAGGCCTTTCTCAGAGGTATCGTAAAAACCTGGCCTTCTACAGGCCTTGCCTCTTTCTTTTCTTCTTTGGCTTCCTCTTTTTTGACAGGGGCTTTTTCTGTTTTGATTTCTTCTTTCTTTACTGCCTCCTCTTTCGGCTTTGCCTCCTTCTTCTCAGGCATTGCCTCTTTTACTTCTTTTTTCTCTTCCTTTACTACCTCTTTCTTTACTTCTTCTGCCATTTATCACACCTTGTTTCTGCCCCTTCTCCAGTGTTTTGCTGAAACGCGTATTCTTCTTGTTCTTGCCCTCTTCAGGCTGTACTTCTTGATATCAGCCCATCTCGGAGCGTTTCTTTTGCGTAGGGCAATAAGCTTTGTCTTCTTGCCGCTTTTCTTTCTTGTAGCCATATTCACTTCCTCGTTATCTTAAAATCCTTTGATTGCATTTTTTTAAGTATTGTTATTATATGCTCTTCTGTTACCTTTCCCTTTATCTGCCCTGTTTCATACAACTGGGCAAGATAGACCTCCAGCTGCATTGCAAGATCAGGCTTGACCAGCTTAAGGTTCGACAGCCTCTCCCTTGCCTTGTCATCCAGTATCTGTGATGTAATTTTCTTGACAGCATCTGCCAGCTGTTCCTGCTGCATCTGCTCTGCCTGGGCTTCCTGAAGCTTTCTCTGCAGCAGCTTTTTCTTTATGTCGTCCTCTGTATCCATAAAACCATCTATTTTACAGTCTTGGCGACCTTGTCCAGAAAACTCTGCCCTTCCTTGGTTATTCTCCTGCCCTTCTTGCTCTCATCTTTTTCAATAAGATTTGTTTTCTCCAGCTCCTGCAGTACTGTTCTTATTATCTTTCCACCTGCCTTTTCGCTGCGAGCAGGCTTGTGTCCTCTCCTGTGCCTTGAGCTGTAATAGCTTCGCAGGCGGGAAACCCCGACAGGCCCTTCAATATAAATCCTTCTTAATATGGATGCTGCTCTTAGAAAAAACCAGTTGCTCTGTTCAGGCGGGCGCTCCCTGCTAACACCGGTTTTCACATAAACTGCCCATTCTGGCATTTTCATTCTGCTTTCTAGCTCTTTTGCCGTCTTTTCTAGCAACAGCCTTGTATCAACGTCTCTTGCTGATGTCATTCTTTTCCCTTGTTTTTTTAATCTTATAAGGATAACGAATTGTCTTATTGCAGGAAAAGCATTTAATTGTTACTTTTCCGTTTCTCAGCCTCTGGGAGCATGTTTTCCCAGGTATGAAATAGGAAAAGCAGTGCCTACAGAACCTCCTTTTCAGGTTTCCAAGCCTGACATTGTACCTCATCCCTATCTTTTTTGCAAGCCTCACGTACCTCTTTGCAAGGTCAGGCCTTTCTCTTGCAGTTTTTTCTGCCTCCTTGCACAGTAGTTCTATCCTTTCCTTTGCTATCTTTATTTGAACTTCAGGCTTCCTTGGCATATTTATCAGGCCATATTTAATCAAAGCTTCTTCCAGCGAATACCATAAAGCGTGTCTTCCAGAAGCACGCCTCTCTTTTTCAGCTTGTCTCTTATCTCGTCTGCTTCCTTGAACCTCTTCTCCTTTCTCAGCCTCTCTCTTTCGTTAATCAACTGCTGCTCCTCAGCAGTTATTTTTTTCTTTCCTTCGAGGAAATCAAATATCTTATTGATGCCTATCATGAAATCATAGGCCTTCTTCAGGGACTCTTTGTCTGCGCTGCCTATTTGCCGGTTGAACACGTTTATCATATCAAAGACGTAAGAAAGTGCCTGAGGCACATTAAGGTCATCATCCATGCTCTTCTTGAACCTGTTTTTTGTCTCGTCCACAAGCAGATTGAGTTCTTCATTTTTCCCTGCCTTTGTTATCTCCGTATAGTCTTTCAGCCTTGATACAAAATCATTTAGATTATCAACTGTCTTCTTTGCACTATCCAGCTCTTTTAAAGTGAAATTTAACTGGCTCCTGTAGTGTGAGTTCATCAGCAGGAACCTTATCGCCACAGGGTCATAGCCCTTTTTGAGAAGGTCCCTTAGCGTGTAGAAATTCCCAAGGCTCTTTGACATCTTCCTGCCATTGACCAGCAGGTGCTCGCAGTGCACCCAGTGCCTTGCAAATTCATTGCCTGCTCCCTCGCTCTGTGCAATCTCGTTCTCATGATGGGGAAATATAAGGTCAACCCCGCCGCCGTGGATGTCTACTGTTTTCAGGTATTTCTTTGACATGACAGAACACTCGATATGCCAGCCCGGCCTGCCCCTGCCAAGCGGGGTTTCCCAGGCAACGCTTCCGTCCTCCTCGCTCCAGGCCTTCCACAAGGCAAAATCCTGCGCCTCGTCCTTAGTATACTCATCATGCTTTATCCTGGATTTCTGTTTCTTGAATCTGGAATGCGAAAGTCTTCCGTATTTCTTGAATTTTGAGATGTCAAAATACACAGAGCCGTCCTCAGCCTTGTAGGCAAGGCCTTTTTTCATTAATTTCTTTATCAGGCTCACGATATCCTTTATGTGGTCTGTTGCCTTTGGATAGACATCAGCTACCTTTATTCTTAACGCGTTGATGTCCTCGAAAAAAGCATTTGTGTACATGCTGGTGAACTCCTTAAGGCTCATTTCCCTATCCTGCGACCGCGCTATTGTTTTATCATCCACGTCAGTTATGTTCATTACAATTTTTACTTTATAGCCAAGATATTCAATATAACGTCTCAGCAGATCTGAGAATACGTAAGAACGAAAATTGCCTATGTGCGCGTAATCATAAACAGTAGGGCCGCAGAAGTAGATGCCGACCTCTCTCTTTGTCAGCACTGCCTCTTTCTTCCTTTTCATGGTGTTGAACAGCTTCAGCATGAAAAATGTTATTTATGAAAGAATAAAAATGCGCAGATAGCTAATGAGGAGTTCATGTAATGTTTATTCCAGCTGCTTTAAACCTGTTGCATGATGTGAAGTACGAATTCTATCAAATGATATTCCATCTAAAGGTCTGTCAGTAGTAAAAACTGCTGAACGATTATCCTCCCTCGGTTCGTAGTTAACTATATAATCCTCGCTCTCAAGGTACCATGTCAATTGTCTCTTTGCTCCTTTGGCTATTGGTTTTCTATATGTTATCTCGTATTCAGGCATATTATCTATCACAATAGAAGTCTATCCCTTTATAACAACCATCCTGTCTGGCAATCCTGGAT
>CAZRDV010000003.1:9494-22577 GCA_964599215.1 uncultured archaeon
ATTAGCCTCTGTAGAATAATAAATTTAAATAAATTCCTTGGATAGTGATAAATATGCCTGAAATACATCCAATGGCGTATGTGGAAAGAATCTTTGGTAGATCAGGAAAAGTTCTAAGAAGAAGTTCAATAAGAGTAGCGCCAGTTTATAATGATCCGATTTTTGGAAGTCAAAATGATGTACCACTTCCAGGGGAGCCACGCCATTGGGTAAAATATTATATGGCAGAATGTGAAGGAGTCCACAATGGCAAAAAAGGGATTCATTTTGGAAAAGGTAAAACTGAGAAAGGTGCCATTAGAAGCATGTTTTATAACATGAGAAGATGGCCTGAGAACACAGCAGCTAGTTTTAGCATAAGTGAAGACGGACTCGTATATTTTTCTTTTTGAAAACGTATTATCCAGCTTAAGAACTATAACCTAAGAGCCAGGAGGGAGAGTTGAACTCCCTTAACCCGCTACCAACCCGCGAGGGGAGGACCCCTCTCAGTTCTAGGGTACTCCTGATCTCCCCCAGGAAAAGATATTATTTTTCTCTTTCCCCACAGGCTTTCTCTTTTTCAAAAAGAGAAAGGGCGTCTGCAGGCGGGCACATAGCCGTTCTGTCATCCTGGCACTTTCTATAGTTTCACTGATTAGTTTAAATTATTTATATACTTAAAAGGCAAATATCTATTGGTGGTTGTATGCAGGAAAATGTGAAGGAATTGGTAGAAGAGATAAAGAACATGTCAGAACTCATGCTGGATCTTGCTTATTCGTCAGTGCTCTTTGAGAGCAAGGACATTGCCAAAGAGGTCAAGCTGCTTCATCAGAGGCTTGAGGAGATGGAGGAAAAGACCTACCTGCATCTCTTTGCTGCCTCAAGGGGCAAGCTTGCAAAGAGGATGATATCTGTAATAGATATTGTCGAGAGTGCAAAATGGGTTGCGTTCGCAGCCAAGAACCTCAGCAACATGGTTTTAGAAGGATCAGCGCTGCACCCTGTGATAAAAGAGGCTCTTAAGGATAGTGATGAAAGCATAACAAAGGCCATAATAACAAGGAGTTCCATCCTGTGCAACAAGACCATCGGCGAGCTGAGGCTGAGGACAGAGATGGGTTTGAACATACTGGCTATAAGAAGGGGTGAAAGGTGGATATTTGACCCGAAGAAGCAAACAGACATGAAAGAAGGGGACATCATGATATGCGTCGGGCCATCATACAGCTGTGAAAAATTACGGAAGATTGCTATAGGGAAGGTGAAGAGTATATGAGGTGTCTAGATGAGCCTCCAGATATACTACCGCCTGAAGCTTGATTACTTTATCAATTACCTGCGTTCCTATTCTTCAACACTTAAACAGAGTATCATTGTACTGCTGCTATCTTCCACCACTGCGGTGATTGCTGGTTTGCTTCTCGGTTATTCACGTAATCTGTTGCTTCTTCTTCCTGGTTTGATAATACTCTTGCCAGGTGCGCTTGAGATGAGGGGCTCTATATTCGGAGCCATGGGATCTAGGTTAAGCTCTAATTTGCATCTGGGCCTTGTTGATAAGTTCAGGATAAAGAACCGCATAATAAGGGACAATATATTTGCTTCATTGGCACTGAGCCTATCGCTCTCGGTCATGCTGGGGATGTTTGCGTATGTCTTGTCGCCTCTACTCGGCATGGAGAGCATATCCTTCCATGCTTTCGTATTCATATCCGTTCTTGCCGGACTGATATCCGGGGGTTTTCTCCTTGTAATGACGTTCATAGTAACATTCAAGTCTTTCAACAGGGGCTGGGACCCTGACAATATAGTAGCGCCCATCATAACAACAGCCGGCGACTTCTTCACAATACCTTCACTGCTGCTCTCAGCCTTCATTGTCATGTCAATAGAAGATATTGTTCCGATAATATCCTACCTCATAATAATAGCTGCGGTTTCAAGCCTGTTCTTTATTTCAATTAAAAAAGGGGGATGCAAGAGCATTGTCTTACAGAGCCTTCCTGTCCTGTCTCTCACAGTTTTAATGGCATCCTTTTCCGGCATTATCATAGAGAGCAACATCAAGACCCTGGTTCTTATTCCGTCTCTTCTTGTGCTGCTGCCTGCGTTCATAGGGCAGTGCGGCAACATTGGGAATATAGCCTCGTCAAGGATCTCTACACTGTTTCATCTGGGTGTTATACACCCAAGATTCAGGTTTAACAGACAGACAGGTGCGGAATTCCTCAACTCATTTGTTCTTTCTGCTTTTGTATTCCCTGCTATAAGCCTGCTCACTTTCTTATTCTCGTCCATTGTCGGCATCCAGACAATAGGCCTTATAGATACCATAATCCCGGTAATAATTGCCGGGTTTGGTGTTATATTTATCCTCTCCTTTGTCGTCTTATTCATATCGATAATAGCTTTCAAGTTCAACATAGACCCTGACAATGTCATGATACCAATAGTGACAAACATAGCGGACATAATCGGGGTTCTGTCGTTGCTGACAGTTTTCAACCTTCTCGGGATTTTATAACCGTAACCTATAAATGCAGGCGTCAGTATAATAGTATATGGGGGAATACAAAGTCAGGCTAACAGGCAATCCTAATTCTATTATAAGATTTGTAACAGGGGTTCTTGATAGATACCAGACAACAGAAAAGGCCTCAAGTTGGTATCAGGATAATGGATTTCATGTTTTCCAGCTTCATGAAAAAGAAGACCTTGAAAACCCAGTTGACTATATGCACAAGCTGGCATCAAGACGTAGAATTAAGCTAGAGATTATTTCTCCTTCTGGTATTCAGCGTATGAATAGACAATAGTATATACAGAAACAGCAATAACAGGCAGGATAACGAACCATATTGCGTATTCATCAAACAATAGCCCGAATACAGCAATTATGCCTGCCAGCTTGAAGAGCCTTCCACCAAGCTTGTGCGTCTTTCTCCAAACAGTATTGCTGCTGAGCGTCCAAGGCGTTCTTATTCCGATAAACCAGTTCCTCTTTGCATTCTCGACGAGAATGCCTGCATAATAAAACATTACAGCAAATGCCGGTATCATCATTTGCACCATGTCAAACACATGCCCAAGGCTCCAGAGCAGAGTCAGGAGATAGATGTAAAGGAAAAAGCCTATTATAATTATTATAAAAGTATCAAAGTATCTCCTGAATTTCGCTATGTTCCGCTTTAACGGATCTATTCTTGGAATTAACAGGAAGAGTAAAAGGACTCCTACGGAGATAAACGGCATCAGGAACAGCCCCCAGAACTTCGACATGTAGCCGTCAACAATGCCCTGGGCATTCCAGTGAGAAGCTATCCTATCCGGCATCTGCGGATACAGGTAGATGCCTATAGCAAAGGACACCAGCAGTATTAACAAAGCAGCTATAGTTGCTGTTCTCATAATTTACACGTCTACACTACTTTAATGCGTCAGCCGGGATTCGAACCCGGATCATCAGCTTTCTTCTTTCCGCCAGCGCTTTCTTTTTAAGAAAGGGCTGTTGGAAGGCTGAGGTCCTAACCGTTAGACTACCGACGCATAAGATTACTTAACCATCAGGAATTAAAAGTTTTAAGAATTTTGCTCCCATGTTATTGAAATGTCCTTTCGCGGATATATCGGGCGTCTAAAGAATAACATCACTGAAAAAAGGTTTAGGATAAGTGGAACTGAGCCTTATGAAGGGACTTTTTCTCTTCCCTGTCCTTATGTCGTAAATGCTCTGGTCGCCAACACAAGAAGCAATCCTGGCTATCCTTTAGGATTTGAAACAATCGAAACCAATCTGCAGAATCTAATGCAATTGCCAGAACTGAAAATCAGTAAGAAGCTAGAAGTAATAATTGATAAGAACATGGAGCGTGGGGATTATATCAGCAAAAATTAACTGATTCGCAGTAAAGTTGATTTCAATGATTAGAGAATATATAAGTAAAATTATATTAGAGGCTATTCAGAAACACGCGCTCAAAGAATATGAGAGATACCCGCGTTATTATACAGTGGATGAATTACGCGAATATGAAGAGGCCTACAAAAAATATCAAGAAGGTGGATCAGGGGGATGTGAAAAATGTCATGACGCTCTGATTTGTTACAATATTGTTAATGGGCAATATCATAAGCAGTTTTTACCTGACCAGAATCCACCAGGTGTTGTTGTTTCTTTACCTGAAGAATTTTCTTAGTGCAGGGTGCATGTCCTCTGTGTAGCGCATTGATATCTGCTCATAGAGGTTGTATACAATCATAACAGTAAGCAGGATTCCTGTGCCTGTTCCGAGCGCACCTGTAAAATTAGCTAAGGACGCAAGTAATCCTATGAATACACCAGATATTATTGCCAGTGTCGGTATGTAGCGATTTAATACCTGCTCCACTATACGGGGGTCGCGACGGAAGCCTGGTATCTGCATCCCCATTCCCTCTATCTGCTCTGCAACGCTACGTGCATCCATGCCTGATGTGGAGACCCAGAAGATGGAGAATATAGTTGCGCCCATAATCATTGCCATCATGTATACCACTGCCCTTAATGAATCGCTGAGTGTTGGCAGCCCTACTAATCCGTTTGTAACCACTATTGCCAAGATAAGACCTATTATGGCGGATATCATCACCACCCTGGTTCCCTGCCTGTAACGGAAATAAAAAGCAAGGAAGGCAGATACAAAAATAATAGCCAGGAATATGAGGAAGAATATCTGTACAGACAGCGAGCTTGGCGCGTGAAGGTAGTAAGCAAGCCCGGATGATGGGTTTCCGTTGCTATCAAAGCATCCGAGTATTCCGCACCTGAGGCCCTCTTCTGTCGGGCTTGTCAGCATCGACCCTACTAACTGCAGATTAGCGAGTAAAGCAGTTGTAAGTATTATAGGGATAACATTCGTATAAATCAAATTCAGCGGCCATCTTCTTGAAAAGCCTCGTATAGAGCCAAAGGCCAGTGGTATCTCTACTTTAATGGCCTGGGCATATACAACAACTACAAAGACCAGTATGGTTGCGAAGAGCGGAAGCAGGGTTATTACTGCCTGAAACGGGTCTATTCCTAGCAATGCAAAAAACTGTGGTATCAAGCCGGACGGCATTGTTTCACCCAATGGCGTTAGTGGATTCAATGCCCTAATGAATATGCCTTTGGTAACGCCTGCTGCAATGAACAGGGAAACGCCTGAGCCAATACCCCACTTGCTCACAACCTCGTCCATGAGCAGTATAATGAAACCGCCGAATGCTATCTGACCTATCAGCAGCAGCAAAGTAGAAGATGTCGTGTCAACTGCCTGGATAGCGCCGAAGGCTACGAATGCGTACGCCTCAAAAACGCAGAAGAAGATTACCATTAGCTTCTGGGTACCCTGGAATTTTTTCCTTCCTGCTTCTGTCTTGAGGTCCCATGGTATTATCTTGGACCCTATCAACAGCTGCAGAATAATAGATGCAGAAACTATCGGCCCGATACCAAGTGTTACCAGCGTACCGAAGGATGAACCAAGTATCATTTCCAGGAATGCGAACCTTCCCATTGCCTCAGGCGAGACACCGAAAAGGGTGATATTGCCCATCAGCAGGAAAAGGAAGAGTACAATAGCAGTCCATTTCAGCCTTGATTTGAAGCTCAGGTGAGTTTTTGGTTCTGCTATTCCCGGCAGCCTCGATGTAATCGCACTCAGCATTTTTATCAGCTCATTTATTTATCTGTTCTTCTAGTTTTTTATATGTAGCCTTCAGTGCCTCTGATATCACCTTGGTATCAGCTATCACAGGCATGAAGTTCGTGTCGCCCTTCCACCTGGGCACCACGTGCGTGTGGATGTGCCCAAAACCAGCTCCTGCTGCTTTTCCTAAATTCATCCCGATGTTGAAGCTGTCAGGCTTTAGTGCCGTCAGCAGCGACTTTGCCTTTATAACCATGTCAAGGTGCTCTTTTCTTTCATCGTCAGTCAATTCCTCTATGTCAGTAACATGCCTTAAGGGAGCAACCATGAGATGGCCATTGGTATACGGATAGGCATTCATTACAATGAAATTTTTTCCGCCCTTAAGAAGTACAAGGTTCTCTTCATCGTTGCCTTTCAGGGCATCACAGAAGATGCAGCCTCCTTTCTTTTTGCCCAGGTATTCTATTCTCCATGGAGCAAATATCTTCTCCATATCACTCACTCACGCTTCCGCCTGCCTTCTCTATCTTCTCCTTTGCTTTTTTGCTTGCTCTCTTTATTTTTACTGTAAGCGCTTTGGTAATCTCACCAGCAGAAAGCAGTTTTGTATAACCCATCGCAGTTAAATCTACTTCACCATCTTTGCTCAGTTTCTCCAGCTCCTTGATATTAACAACAACGTCCTTTTTTCTAAGGGAATGAAAGCCCTTGTGGCCGAAATGCCAGGGCTCCTTGGCATAAATATAACTGCGGTTGTGCTTTGTCGAGCCGCCGTAACCCTTGCCGCCGCGGCTGCCTTTGCCGCGATGCTTTTTCTTGGCACCGTAGCCATGGGTCTTGCTGCCGCGCATTTTCTGTGTTTTTTTCTTGGACATCTACATCATCCTCTTTATCAGCTCGTTTATTTCCTTGCCCCTGTAGCCTAGATCCCCTTTAGGATATGCCTTCTTTTTTGCCCTAATACCGCTCTTTGGCGGCTTGAGGCCGACTGTTTTCTTGCCGGCCATCTCCTTTTCTAGCTCCTCTGAAAGCTCTCCCCATGTTACAAAGCTTTCAACCTTTTTTATCATGCCTATTACAGCATCTGTTCTCGGAAGCACTACCATTGTATGTATTTTCTTCAGGCCAAGCATTTTCATCGTTTCTGAGAAATCCCTCCTAACGCCGATATTGCTCCTTAACCTTATAACAGCCAGCATATCATCACTCCTCTGCTACAGCAGAAGCCTCTTTTTCTTCCTTCTTTTCCTTTGCATCTTTTTTCTTCTTTACTGCTTTTTTCTCTTTCTTCTCCTCTTTTTTAGGCACTGCCTCTTTTTTCTTCTTCACAGGCTTTGCCTTCTTTTCTTTCTTTTTTTCTTTAGGCACTGTCTCTTCCTTCTTTTCTTTTTTTGCTTTTTCTTCTTTTTTTTCTGTCTTCTCCTCTTTTATTTCTTCTTTTTCTTCTACTACCTTTGCCTCTTTCTTTACTTCTTCTTTTATTTCAGACTCTTCCTCTCTTATAACATCTTCGCCCTGCACCTTCATCATGTTCATTGCCTTGAATGCATTAAACAGAGCAAATATGTAATTAACCCTTGTCCTTGGGTCGCCGAATGTCTTTGACCAGATGTCCCGTATGCCTGCCATCTTGAGCAGCTTCTTGGCTTCAGCATTTACGCATAAGCCAATTCCCTTTGGTGCTGGCTTTAGTTCAACAATAACAGAGCCGGACTTGCCCCTGGTAGAAACAGGTATGCTGTGCTTCTCGCCGCAGCCGCATTCCCATGAACCGCAGCCCCTTTTTACCGGCACTATGTTCAGCTTTGCAGCCTCTGTGGCCTTTGCTATTGCAACCGTATGCTCCAGGCCTTCGCTCTTGCCAATACCGATGTAGCCGTTCATGTCGCCGACAACGACAACAGCCAGTATATTATATCTTCTTCCTGACCTGTGCATCCTTGCTGTTCTCTTGGTAGGGGTTGGCCTGCTTCCGCCACCCTTGCCAGGAGAGCCTCCTATGAATATCAGTTCGTTCTGCAGACCAGGCAGCAGCCTGTCAACTATCTCAGGCTCCTTTATCTTCCTGCCGCTCTTGAATATCTCGTCTATGGATGTAATCTTTCCTTCAGCAACATCCATGCCTAATGCTGTTTTCGGCTTCCAGAAAAATTCCTCCTCTTTTTCGTTCATCTTAACCACTCTCTGCAATCTTCTTCTTTACCTCTTCAAAATGATCAGGCAGTTTCTCAGGATCCAGGCTGTTTTTCAAGTACGTTGCAAATTGTCTATCGTATCTCTCCTTATCCTCTTTAATTTTTTTGGCGTACTCTGCGATGTGCATTCCGCTAATTCTGCCTTTGCTTGGCAGTATGCCCTTGTTCACAGGCAGCTCCATCCCTGCTTCTATTGCCCCGGATACTGCAGCGTATACAGCATTTTCCTTGACAGAGGTCTGCAATCCGATATCAAGTATGGCTTTTTTAATTCCTTTTTTAATGCACCTGAGGCCTGCCAGAAAACCAGTAAGGTAAGCTGCTGGCAGGTTTGCAGGATGTCCCTTCCAGCCGTAGGCAGTCAAATTCTTTGCAGACACCTCAACCACGGTTTTATCGCCAGACTCTGCATACTCTATTGCCTGAATATGTACACTGTTGATGGTCCTTCTCACGACTAGCCTGACACTGCCGGACTTAAGCATACCAAGCCTTTTCCTGTAATCGGTTTTCTTTTCCCTTCTTCTTCTGAACATAACATCACTCTTTTGACTTTTCTTCTGACTTCTTTACCAGGTCGTGCTTCTCCATGTATGTAAGCATGTGGCTCCTGCTCCTGAAGAGCCCGCTCTTTGCTTTCAGGTACATGTTCCTGTATGTTTTCTTTGCTATGCTGTTGTCTTTTCTTAGTTTCTGAAGCTCGTTTCTCAATGCACGTATCCTCTGTATCCATACTTTTTTCTTCGGCAGCCTTGTCCTGAGCTTGCCTTTTCTCGTACCACTGCCTTTTCTCCTGCCTTTTTTCAGTTGTTTCATCATCTTCTTCCTCCTGTAGGAGCTGATGCCCTTCTTTGGCAGTGCCTTTATAACGCCGTCCTTGATAAGTCTCCTTATGTCATTGGCTGTTATTGCATCCTTTATATCGCCCATTCTTGCAGGATTAAGCCATACCCGGCTCCTGCCGCATTTCAGCAGCCTGGCAGCAAGCTTTTTTTGCGAACTCAGATTCATAATCATCAACCTACCTAGCACCAATCCATTTCCATATCCTTTTCTGAAAATACAAAAAACCTGTCAAATACTGTCTCGCAGGCAGTGCAGTGAAACATATCTTCGCCTATAGCTTTTCCAAAACTGCCGCAAAACGGACATCTTCCCTGCTTGAAAATCATATCATCACTTCTCTGCTAAAGCGGAAGCGGCTTTTTCTGTTTTGATTCCAGTCTTCTTCTCCTTTACTTCTTCTTTCTTTGCTGCTGCCTTCTTTTCAGTTTTCTTCTCTTTCTCCTCTTTTGTTTTTTCTTCCTTCCTTTCCTCTTTTTTAGTTTCTTCTTCCTTTTTCTTTACTTCCTTTTCTTCTTTTTTATCCTCTTTTTTCTTTTCTGCCTTTTCTTCTTTTTTTCCCTTCTTTTCTTTTGCCTCTGCCCTCTTCTTTTCCAGTAGCTTTTCCTTTTTTAGTGCCCTCTTTACCTTTTTCATGTTCAGGATCTTTATCCCGGCTTCTTGGGCTTTTTTCGATATCAGTATTACTTTTCTGGACCCCAGGCCGGATGAAATTATTATGCTTCCTTTTATGCTGTCAAGTGCCTTCAGCTCATTTACAACTATTGGTTTCTCTGTCTTCTTTTTCCCGTAGCCGATGCTGACCTTTTTGCCTGAACCGCCCTTCCTAACCCTAAGCTTGCTTTGGCTGCCTTTGGGCCGTCTCCATTTTCTCTTCAGCCTCTTGTGCACAGTGTAATCCTGCCTTAGGAATTTCATAGCTTCTCACCATTTTGCAAAAGTTTTTCTGAAAGGTAGATACCATCCTGGTAGACCCTTCTGTCTTTTCTGCCTATCTTGCATGCCCGCTCTATGTTCGCGCAGGTCTGGCCGATATCCTCCAGGTTTATGCCTTCCACAAGTATTTCATCCTTTTTCACGCTGACACTGCTGTTACCGGCAACCTTGGCTGTTCTTGCTCCTTTCTCGCCAAGGAAGTTCTTTACCTCCACGATGCCATCCTTTACACTCACAGCCATTGGGAAGTGTGAATAGAATATCTTCATCTTATACCTGAACCCGACAGTGACGCCGAGTGACATGTTTTTTATGTGGGAGCATATGGTGCCTATCATGGCTGCAATTTTTCTGTTGTCAGCACTGCTCTTAACGATTATTTCATTGTTTTTTTCTATGGTTATCAGGCTGTTGAAAACAGGGTTGTCAAAATCCTTTTCCAGTTCGCCCTTAGGCCCTTTGACCTTTACCCTTAGTTTGTCTACCTCGACCGTTACATCGTCTTTTATTGCAACCTTTTTTTCAATCATCGAATCACCTAGTAGATAAAAGCCAGGAGTTTTCCACCAAGCTCCTTTTTCAGAGCGTCTTTCTGGCTCATAACACCCTGCGGTGTTGACACTATAAGCACGCCGAAATCTCTTGCAGGCAAAAATCTTGTTTCCCATGCTTCGTATTCATCCTTCTTGACAGAAAACCTTGGCCTTATTGACCTTGCCTTGTTTATTCTGCCGATGAGCTCAACCCTGTATTTTTCCTTCCTGTCATCAGCAAAAGCAAAGGAACCTATATAGCCCTCTTTCTGGACTACAGTAAGGACGCTCTTCACCAGTTTCGAAGCAGGTACTTCACAGGAGCTCTTGCCAATGCTCTCAGCGTTATTCAGTACAAACAAAACATCCGACAGTATATCATGCCTCATATTCTCACCTCAACTTCCTGAAGCCAAGATCCTTGGCAACCTCCCTGAAACATCGCCTGCAGTAATAAAGGTTGTATTTCCTTATTATCCCGTCCATAGAGCCGCATCTAACGCATTTCCTGGCTCCCTTTCCGAATTTTCTTTTAATTGCCTTTCGTCTTACCATATCTATCGAACCTTGACTCCAAACTCCTTTTTCATGAACTCTATTGCCTCTTCTTTCTTTATCAAATGCTTTTTGCCAACCCTGCCTGAGACCTTCCTTTTCTTTACAGAGTATCCGGGCCTCTCAAGGGTCACGCATACATCAAAGCCTGTAACAGGTATGTTGGGGTCGTATTCCATGCCAGGCACGTCGATATATTCCTTCACCCCGAAGGACAGGTTGCCCGTATTATCGAAATTTGATTCCTCTAGGTTTTCCTTTGCCTCAAGAAGCTTCTTTAACAGCTCATTCGAATCCTTTCTTATAGTTACCTTGCAGCCGATCTCCTTTCCTTTCGGGAAATTAAATGTTGATCTTTTCCATGTCTTTATCAAAACGGTCTTCTTGCCTGATACCTGTTCCAGAATCTTTCTTGCGTTCTCTAGCGAATAGGTTGTTCCGCAACCCATGTTAAGCACCACCTTCTCTACACGTATCTCTCTCATCTTATTCATTATCATCACCCAGTGAAATAACAGGCTTGTCTTTCCCGACAACGAAAACATAATCCTTTGGAATAGCAACATCTTTGTCTTTAAGCTTTATCTTTATCTGGTTCGGCTGCGTACTCTTTGTAACAATTATCTTTTCTATCTTGCCTACAGAACCGATGTTGTGGCCGTCTGTTATCAGAACAGTTGCCCCCTTTTCGAATTTCAGAACCTCTTTGATGCCCTTTTCAAGGTCGATTACAACAACATCACCTGTCTTATAACTGCCTTTTTCAGCAAGTATGTTTTTGCCGTCATGCAGGTTAAGCTGTAGCTTGCCTTTAACACAGCTCTTGTTCTTTATCATGCTGAGCTTTACCCCTGCTTCCTCCTTGCCTATTTTCTTAAGATAAAGAACCTTCTTGCCTGGCAGAACCCTGTAATACTCGTTGCCTACTGATATTACATCCATAAGCCCTACTGGAAAGCTTTGATCCTTCACTATCCTTGCATCTACCTTAACAGCCCTGCTCTGGAGTATCTCTTTTACCTCCTTGAGTGTCTGTGCATAATTCAGCATATCCCTGAGCACAAGGCCAAGGGGTATGCACTTGGATTTAAGGTGGGGACCTGGTCTGGGAACTATCACAAACTTCCTTGTCTTTTTCTCTATTGGCCAGAACTTTGGCGCTACAAGTCTTTTCATTCCTACACCTCAATCATCATTAAGTCTTCCGGCACCAAGATTTCGCCGTCGAACCTCTCCTTTATCTTGCTTATCATATCGTCTTCCTTGCCTGTGCAAACCGGGTAGAGATGATTCAACACAAGTTTCTTGACAGCTGCCTTTTCAGCCACCTCGCCCAGCTCATCTGCAGTAGTATGCCCATCAACATGGCCTTCTGGGTATGAACATTCGTGTATAAGCAGGTCTGCGTTCTTAGCAAAACTGATAATAGCATCAGAAGGCTCTGTATCGCCTGTGTAGACAACTGTTTTTTCTGCAGCTATTTTGTATGCAACAGCATTAGGGTGCACGGCAGGAACGCAGCTTACTTTACATCTGCCTATCTCAACTTTATTCATCTCATTGATTTCCGTGTATTCTTTATAACCAAGCTCTTTCATGTACTGCATTTGTGGTAATTCAAATATTTTTTCCGTAATCTCATCAATCCCTTTTGGGCCATATACGTTCAATATCGGGACGTCTTCATTTTTCTTCGCAATGCCCCTTGACAGCAGGATAGGGAAATAATCCGCAATATGGTCAAAATGGAAATGCGTTATGAAAAGATGCTTTATTTCATTTACATCATGACCTGCCTGAACAAGCTTCTGCATTGTGCCTGGCCCGCAATCAAATAGAAGTTTTTCCCCGACGTCTACAAGTATGCCTGAAGAAAACCTCTTCCTTGTTGGCAATATCGATCCTGTTCCCAGGAATGTTATCTTCATTTTCAAAACACCTCTAGATTTCTGTTTTGAATTGAAACGTTAAGTTTCATTTTTTCACCTCTTTCTCACCTTTTCTCTGCAGGGACTTTTTTCTCATCTTGTCGTCCAGGTTCAGTTTTGTTATCATTACATTGCTCGGATCCAAAGGCAGCTCGAACTCCTGGCCAGAGGTCTTTTTCCTCTTTACATTGTCTACAAAGATTTTTAGATGCCTTAGATCGACCCTGATTACGCTGCCCTTTTTCTTCCTGAATTCGCCTCTTACGACAATGACTTCGTCTCCTTTCCTTATAGAAAGGGACCTTTTTCCATAATTCTTCCTGAGTTCTTTTGCTAGATGTGCGGAAACAAGATTCTGCCTTACATGCATCGGTGCGTTATGCCTGTATTTTCTCTGCTTCCTTGGCTGGATGCTTCTTTTCCACGATACTGAAAA
>CAZRDV010000003.1:22677-53125 GCA_964599215.1 uncultured archaeon
GCCTGTATTTTCTCTGCTTCCTTGGCTGGATGCTTCTTTTCCACGATACTGAAAACTTCTTTTTCATAATAATCACAACACTATGCTCGCTATCTTGCCTATTGCAGTAAAGCGCTCAACAACCTCCTTTGCAATAACAGTCCTGATTTCCGTTCCTGTTGGCTCGAATGTTTTCTGGTTCACCAGAACAGCTGCGTTATCGCTGAATTTTATCCTTATGCCGTCTGCTCTCCTGTATCCCTTTTTCTGCCTGACAATAACAGCATAGACAATCTGGTGCCTCATTTTTTCTTTCCCCTTTTTAACCGCGCAGACTATCACGTCGCCCACGCCTGCCCTGGGCAGTCTCCTCAGCCTGCCACTGTACCCGCGGACAGCGATTAGTTCCAACTCCTTTGCTCCGCTGTTGTCAGCGCAGACCAGTCTGGCGCCTAATGGTATCGGCTTTGTGATCTTTGCTCTGACTGCTTTCATACTTATTTCACCTTTTCAATAACTACAAACTTCTTTGTTTTTGAGATGGGTCTGCACTCGCCAACCTTGACTACGTCGTCTATGTCTACTTCTATGCATCCGGGGCAGTGGGCAGATACCCTTGTCTTTCTTCTTTCGTATCTTTCATATTTCGGAATATAATGGTAATAATCCCATTCTACTATCGCGGTGTTCGTGCTCTTTGTCGAGACCACCCTTCCCTTGAACACCCTGCCCCTGACCTTCAGATGGCCATGGAACGGGCAGAGCCTGCTGCTGCAGGTTTTCTCAGGCAGTCCGACGCCTAGGCCGATGTCCTTTGCTTTTATTTTCTCCATAAATTCACCACTTCTTGAACTTTTTCTTTATCCTATCTTCCGGCCTTGATATTAGATAGTTGCCGTCTATATCTATCTTCTTGCTGTTGAGCTCTATCCTGAAGACCGTGTTCTTTTTCGGCACTCTCTTTTCTTCATTGTTCTTGATAACGATGGTCTTCATCGTCTCATCTATTATTTTTCCCTTCAAACCGATCTGGCTCTTGTTGCTGGCAGATACCACTCTGCACTGCAGTCCTATCAGCTCATGTCTCAGTATGTTATCTGCTTTTCTCATAACCATCCCATCCGGAACTACTCGATTTCTATCATTTCGCTTGGGAACCCTTCCTTTTCCATGAGTTTCTTCACATTCTCCCTGTGATTTCCCTGCAGTTCTATCTGGTTGTTTTTGTATGTGCCTCCGCACGCAAGCGCTGACTTCAGCTTCTTTATCAGGTCCTTTATGTCTATCTTCTGTGCATCGACCCCGCTTATCACTGTTACGTGCTTGCCGTATCTTTTCTGGACAACAGATATTTTGATTTTCTGTGCCTCTTTTGCAATGGTCTCGCAAACGCAGAGCTCCTTTGGTAATCCGCATTTTTGACAGATTATTTTTTACCACCTTTTTGATTTTTTATTAACATTATCCGTGCTATGGTCCTTTTTATCTCCTTTATCTTGCCGGGGTTTTTTACAGTGCCTCCGACCTCGCTTGCTCCCTTCTCCTTTATCAGCTCCATCCTGAGCTCTTTCAGTTTCTCATCTATTTCTTTTTCGTTCAGTTCTCTGATTTTTTTCATCTTCAGTATCGCCATGATTATTTCACCTATTTTTCCGCCTCTTTCTTTTCTTCTTTGGCTTCTTCTTTCTTTTCAGGCATTGCCTCTTCTTTTTTTGATTTTTTTGCCTTTTTCTTTACTTCTTTTTTCTTTTCTTCTTTTGTTTCAGGCTTTGGCTCTTTCACTTCTTCCTTTGCTGCCTCTTTCTTCTCTTTTTTCGTGTTATCTTCACAAATTATTTCCTCTTTTACAGGCAGTGCCTCCTTCAGTATAACTCCTGGTTTTCTGACCATGATCTTGACTGTTACTCCTGTATTCCCGAGCTTTGGCGAAGCAACTGCAAAGCCTTTTATGACGTCTCTCTCCGCAGGCTCGCCGCATTTCTTAAGATAACCAGCTGTGAATCTTTCTTTCCTACTCCTCTGGCCAGTGAATTTCCCGGACAGCACTATCTCACAGCCAACAGCCCCTGCTTTCATTATCCTTGACGTGTAATAATTCCCTAGCCTCTTGAAGTTAATCCCACGCTCAATAGAGCCTGCAATGCTTTGCGCAATTATGTAAGGATCCATGTCAGGCTTATCAATTCTCTGGACATCGATCTGGGGATTTTCCAGGCTAAATTTTTTCTTCAGTTCCTCTAGCGTTTCCTTTATCCGCTCTCCGCCAGAGCCTATAACCAGGCCCGGTGTTATGGTGTGTATTATAATCCTCGTCATTATAGGAGTATGTTGTACTTCTATGTTGCCGCATCTTGCCTGTGAAAACTGTTTCCTGATAAATTCCTCCATGTCTGTATGCTCCTTTGCCCTTTGTATGAATATCCTTTCTTTCATATCATCACTCTTCTGCTAAAGCGGAAGCGGCTTTGTCTGTTTTCTTTATTTCTTTTTTCTCTTCAGTTTTCTTTTTTATTTCCTTTTCCTCTTTTTTGATTTCTTTTACCTCTTTTTTCTTCTCTGCTTTCTTTTCTGTTTTTTTGACTTCTTTCTTCTCTTCCTTGATTTTACCCTTTGGCTCTTTCTTTGCAGCCTTCTTTTCTTTGCCTTTTTCTATCAGCATGATCTCCACGTTCGTATTCTTCAGCCTTGATCCGAAAGCTGCTTTTCTTCTTCTCCTTCGCAATATTGTGCCTGTGTTGGCAGAGGCATGGACAAAAAGCTTCTCATTGTCCAGGCCCAGGAACAAGGCATTCTTCTCACACGATGCCAGGAGGTCAGATATCCGCCTGACAGCCTTTGTGTAATACCTTTTCCCAAGACTCCTTCTCCTGGCAAGCATGTCATTCATCAGCCTCTTTACCCTTGCAAGGGGCTTCTTTCTTATAACCCTGCATATCCTGACAGCATCCTTTGTTGATATTCTCATGTTTCTGCCAAACGCCTTTGCATATTTCTCCTTCGGCTTTACCGTGTACATCAATATTCACCTACTCCCTTTGTCATATTCATCACCTTACTTCAACGGCACGAACTTGCTGGACCTTGTAGCTCCAAGACCAGGGGCGCTGTGCTTTACCCTTCCACGCGTAGGTGCAAACTCGCCAAGCCTGTGGCCTAGCATGCTTGCTTCTATGGTAACAAGCTTGAATTCCTTGCCGTCGTATATGCCTAATTTTACGTCAACCATTTCAGGCAATATTGTCATGTCCCTTTCCTTTGTTCGTATCAACTTTTCCTTGCCTTTGTTTTTCCTGATTCTTTCCAGTAATTTCCTTTCGTTCCTTGTAAATCCCCTTTTCAGGGATCTCCTTTCACGGCTGTTCAGCAGGAGTGAGAACTCATCAAGTCCCATCTTTTGCAGTTCTTCCAGCTCCTTTCCCCTGAACAAAAATTTCTTTGCCATAGCTACTTCCCCTTTCGTTTACCAACCCTTCTTGGAGATATAGACCCTACCTTTTTGCCTGGCGGCTGGTGCCTTGACACTGTTTTGTGCTTGCCTGGTTTTGCAGAACCACCGAAAGGATGGTCAACAGGATTCATTGCAACACCGCTTGTTCTTGGGTAAGGCTTTCCAAACGCCTTCATTGAGTAGAATTTTGAGCCTGCCTTTCTGAAAGGCTTTTCTGTTTTTCCGGACCCTGACACCTCGCCAATCATGGCCCTGCATCCTGATGTCAGAATTTTCTTTTCCTTTGATGGCAGTAATATCACACACTTGCCACGTTCCTTTGTAATCAATACAGCAGATGTCCCAGGGCTCCTGCATATCTTTCCTCCTGAGCCTGGCCTTAATTCAATATTGCATATCCTTGTTCCTTCTGGTATGTTTTCCAGTTTTTCAGCGTCTATCTTCTGTGCTGTTGCTGTTCCCTTTGTAGCAGTCTGCAGGAATCTTTTGCCAGCAGCTTCTATAACAGCGATAGGCGATTTCCTTCCTGGTGAATGGACGATATCTACTACAGTCCCGCCCTTTAGCTCATAGCTTATCGGGGTCTTGACGCTTGCCTTATACCTAGAGGACCCTTTTCCCCTTCTCTGCTGCCTTAGATTCTTACCCATTATAATCACCTTATATGATTCCCAGCCTCATTGCTATATCGCCTGCTGTGCCTGGCTCCTTGAATTTTATAAAGGCCTTTTTTCTGCCTTTGCGGTCTATCATCGTCTTCACGTCGCTTACTGCTGACTGGAAAGCTAACTCAGCTGATTTTTTCACGTCATTCCTGGAGCATTTCTTGTCAACTATGAAAACCAGTTTATTCTCCCGTTCAATCAACTGTATTGCCTTTTCTGTCATCAATACGAATTTCAGTGCTGCAAAGGGATCCTCTGGCATTGGTTCTGCCTCTTTTACTGCCTCTGTCTTCTTTTTCCTCTTGATTAGTCTTGGTAATCGTGATTTTTTAACCGGTTTCTCTTTTGTCTCCGTCTTTTCCTTCATACCATTCACCTTTTGCTGAGATTATCCAGAGCGCTCTTCGTGATTATTGTCAGCCTTCCTGCCTGTGACCCTGGTGCAAGCAGTTCTATATTAAGTTCGTCCAAGCCGGCTGCATCAAGACCTGGAATGTTCTTGGCTGCCTTTAGCAAAGGGCAGTTACCTGATACAATTATCAGGGGCCCTTTCTTTCTCTTGTATTTCCTGCCTCTCATCTTGCCCTTGCCCGGCCTGATTTTCTTGGAAGAGCATCTCTTCATCTCGTCTTTCATGATGCTCTTTAAGAATGAGCTAACATCCTTTGTTTTTTCCATAGCCTCAAGGGAATCTATAACAATTATCGGCAGCTCCTTTATAGCTGTTAAATGCCCACGCTTCTTTACCAGAGCTACATTAGCAGTTGCTGCAAGTGCAGACCTTATTGCAGCCTCGTTTTCCTTTTTGTTTATTTTTCTCTCAAAGCTCTTCTCTGCCTTTGGCGGATGGGCCTTACGGCCTTTAACAGCCTGCGGCACTATGCGGGCGCGGAAAGCAAGATAGCCGACCTTGCCGTGGATACGGGAAATCCTTGCCATCTCCCTGTTCATCATGGTGAATCTATAATGCCTTTTTCCATGATAGTGCGCGCTGCTTCGCTTGCCTGCAAGCGGGTTTGCACCGTACCTCTGTCTTCTTGAAGACTGCAAAGCAAGGACTGCTTTTTTGATTGTTACTGGCTTATACTTGGTGCTGAATACTTTTGGCAGCTTTGCCTCACCAACTGCTTTGCCGTCAAGACCAAATATTTTTACCATAATTATGCACCCTGTTTACTATCAACGGAGATGAATTTTATATCTGCTGGCTCTGTCTTTGCCTTCCTGCTTGCTTTTCTTAATCTTATCAGCCTCTTGCGCGGTCCTGGGACAGAGCCCTCGACCATTATAAAATGCCTTACGAAACCGTAGCCAACAAAGCCTCCTTTTGGGTTTACCTTTTTCGAATCATCATCTATCATAACTATCTTTTTGCTGACATCTGTCCTTATGAAGAAGCCGTACTGGCCTGCTATAGGAGTTCTCCAGTCAATGTGCCTTGGTGTTGTTGAGCCTATTGAACCGACATGCCTGTGCATCTGCTGGTCCTTTCTTCTCTGGAGCCTTATGCCAAACCTCTTGACAGGTCCTGTAAAGCCATGGCCCTTGGTAACAGCACAGACATCAACGAACTCTCCTGGCTTGAATATATCCTTTGCAGCTATCTCCTTGCCTAGCAGTGATTCGCAGTACTCTGCCTTCTTCTTGATGTCATTTCCACCAACGGAGATTTCGAATACATCCGGCTTTTTCTTTCTCATTCCGCTCTTCCCAGGCTGGGTTGCCACGACAAGGCGTGCTTCATTGAAATCCTTTGGAACAGAGCCCTTCTGCCTGTTTACTTTTTTTAACAGGTCTTCAGGTATCTTTTCCATCCATTTTTCTCCTGCAGTAAGGAGCTCGCTATTCTTATAATAATATCGTATGCCGCAGGCAAGCAGTGGCGGCGAATCAAGAACAGTTACAGCCTTTGTGATTATTTTGCCGTAAGTTGGAGAATGAGAATCGTTGTCTGTGAGGTGTATATGGGTCATGCCAGCTTTCCATGCAGCAAAACCCAGAGGCATACTGTGTTCTGATTTCAGGAAATGCTGCCTTGGATAGATTCTCCTGGCTCTCTTTCTTGGCCAATATTCCAGTGATCCTCTTCTTGGTCTAGTCCTCTTTGGCATAAAATCGCCTAACAGTATTTTTCTAGATAGTAGGAACTACTACCGTACTCAAGAACACGGTTACCTAGATCGTGAGAGCAATATTAATAAGAAGGAAAACCTATTTAAACCTACTTAGAGTACTTCCTCTTCATTGTACCATATCTTCAGTTTTGCAGTGCCTTCGCTGGTAGAATTGAAGAACGGCTCAAAGAGTATGGTATTCCTGCCCTCTTTCAGGTAGTTTTTCTCTAAAACAACGCTGCCAAGGCTGTTTTCGTTTATCATTATGTTGCTGTTCTCAGGCCACTGAATTATTCTGGCTGCTGTGAAACCATCCAGAACACTGCTCTCAAGGGAGAAGTCAAACTTATTGTCTACCATGGAAAAAGCCTCTGTAGATAGCTCTATGTTCTTTAAACTGTATGTTGCAGGTGCCCATATCCTCCAGCCAGAAGAGGCTGTCCTGATGCTGATGCTGCTTGCTGTCCTGTTTATCTTTATAATATAATTACCATTGTTCGTGAACTCTTCGTATACAACCTCGTCATCTATGTAGATTACCAAAGGAGCATAGAGGTTTGTCTCCTCAACAGAGAAGCTGACCTGCCTAACCAAGGATTCTGGGAATTCTGCCCTGATTTCATTTGAACCAAAAAACAGGCCAGCATGAATGGTTTTATCAGGCATTGATGTTGTTCTCTTAACCAGTTTGTGTGTCGTATTTACAAAAAATTCATAGGTATTATCCCTTTCTATTACAGTTGCAGTTGGTGTAAGCTCTTTTCTAGATATAGAAGTGTACTCGCTCTTCTTGACGCATTCGCCGTTCATGCAAAGATATGAGAAACATGTCCTTGTTCTCTCCAAGCCATCGCCTGCAGTGTACCAGCTGCTCCACCCAAGGCATTTATCATCGCAATCAGCAACCTTCCTCTCTTCTAAATCATAATCACAACCGTCTTTTGTGCAGTAGTAACTCTTGAAATTAGCGTACACATCACCGTTTTTACAAAATCTTCCGTATTCCTTGTTGTAATCACCGCAGTCTTTTGTCGAATAGTGGCAGCGCTCTCCGTCAAAATCGCCGTTATAAAACCAGACATTATCAGCACAGTGATTAGGGCATTCCAGTATGCACTCGCCATGCTCGCATTTATAATCACAGTCCTCTGTCTTTCTGTAACTCTCTTTGTACGTGCACTTGCCATAAGAGCAGTAGTAGTCCCTGTAGATTCTATAGACATCGTCATAGACGCACGTCCTATCGCCGTAGTATCCGTCGTTATCGTTGCAATCAGCATCATCACATTCTATGCACTGCCCGTCCTCGCAGTATTTGCAATCATCCATTATCCTTTCTTCCTCTTCGTAGACACACTCGTTGCTCTGACAGTAATAGTTCCTGTAGATTCTGTAAACATCATCGTATTTGCAGTAATAATCGCCATAATAGCTGTCATAGGCATTGCAGTTCTCGCATTCATCTGTTCCACATGACTGTGACGTGCCTTCACACGTAGCAAGAACTATTCCTGATAATAGTATCACAAATAAAATAAACATCTTCTTCATGCAGATCATTAGTCACTATTAGATGACAAAAGGTTTAAAAATCATTCACCCAATTACGTTCGTAATTTAATCGTAATGCATAGGGATTACTCAGAGGCGATGCGGGTCAGATTCTTATTTGTTCTTTCCGAAGTATAGAGTTATATGCATAAGATTCTTCTCATAAACCCAACACTAGAATCAGGGGCAGACCTGCCTATATACAACCGTATATGGCCCCCTCTCTCGCTGGCTAACTGTGCTGCAATCCTAGAAGAAAATGGTTTTACTGTAGAAATACTTGATGCGAATGCAGAAAAAATGGCGCCAAGAGCTGTCAGCAAAAAGGCAGCAGGTTTCGACAAGGTCTTTATAACCACCTCTACTCTGGACAGGTGGCAATGCCCTCATCTTAACCTGGATATATTCCTGGCTCTGATAAAAGAGATAAGAAAAAACAAAAAAGATTTTCATATAATAGGTGCACACGGAACCGTCAGGCCAAAAGAGGTTCTGAAGCTGACCGGCGCAAGATCAGTAATAAGGGGCGAGCCTGAGTTAACTGTACTAGACATATGCAAAAACAAGGGCCTGTCCAGAATCAGGGGAATAACTTACAGGCAAGGCAGTAGACTAATCTCCAATCCTGACAGGCAACCATTAGACATGGACAAGCTTCCGATGCCTGCTTTTCATCTACTGCCAATAAAGAAATATTTCTATGAGCTCCTCGGCAGTGATTTTATGCTATTTGAAGGCTCCCGCAGTTGCCCATTCTCATGCATCTACTGCCTCAAGAAGATGTACGGTACTTATAGAAAGAAATCTCCGGAAAAACTGATAGAAGAAGTGAGAGAAGCAATAGGCCTTGGTGTTAAAACAGCATACTTCATTGACCTTGAATTCTTATTAAACAAAAACCTTGTTGAGAAATTATGTGATTTTTTAATAAAGAATAATCATAAGCTTAGATGGACATGCCAGACAAGATTCGACACCATTGATTACAGAATTCTAAAAAAAATGAAAAAGGCTGGCTGTGAATTAATTCACTTTGGCATAGAGACAGGTTCTCCGGCAGTTATGAAATCAATAAAGAAGAATATAACAATTGAGCAGATCAGAAAAAGCATGATGCTTGTAAAAAAGGCCAGGATCAAGAGCGCATGCTTCTTTATGTTCGGCCTGCCAGGCGAAACAAAAGAAGATATGGAGCTGACAGTAAAGCTTGCAAAAGAGTTAAATCCTGATTATGCGTCGTTCCATATTGCCACGCCCTATCCAGGAACAGAGTTCTACAATACAGTCAAAGCTGAGGTTAACGGTTTATTCCCCTCTTCCTACGGGAATGAAGAAGAGCTGAAAAAAATGGTCAACCGTGCCTTCATATCATTTTACCTGCAGCCAGGCTACATTTTCTCCAGAATGAAGCAAGGCGATAGACTGCTTTTCAGGCAGGTAGGATTGTTCTTACGTTATTTAACCAGACGCAGAAAGTAGTTAGTGAATTGATAATCTGAGCCTTATCAGATGGTATAAGAAATAAAGAGAGTCTCTAACAAGCCTTATCTTTGATTCTTTGTTCTCTGTCCATACAACAGGCATCTGAAATATTTTCAGGCCGGACTTTTCTGCCTTTAACAAGAACTCTGTATCCCAGAAAAAACCAGTTCTTTCAATACCTGAAATCAATGGCAGGCATGTTTTTTCCCTGAATGCCTTGAATCCGCATTGGAAATCTGTTATTCTTGTATTAAACAGGAGCCTGACCAGTAAGGTATATATAAAAGAACTTATCGTTCTTGTCAGAGAACGCCTAACCTTTGAAGCTGGCAACAGCCTCGCCCCTATGCAGATGTCAGAGCCGCATTTGATTTTATCTATCAGATCCCCGGTATGCAGGATATCTGTTGATAAATCAGCATCTGCAAAAATCACAATACCTCCTTTAGCATGGATAAATGCATTCTTAATAGCACCGCCCTTTCCCAGTTTCTCTCTTGAGTACAGCTGACGTATTCTCGGATCACGAGATAGCTTTGCTGCAATTCTATATGTGCTGTCTCTTGACCCGTCGCTGGCAATAATAATTTCGTATTTACAGCCGAGCTTTTTGAAAGCAGCCGTTATTTTCTTTGCAGACCGCTTTATTATTTTTCCTTCATTATACGAAAGGATAATGAATGAAACCAATGGCATCTTACCAGCTCTTACTTATTATTTCTTAATTATTATTTATTAGCCTGTGAAGGCTTCCATATCCAAAGCCTTGCAGGCTCAGGCTGGGGTAAGTAAGTTAAATTTCCATATTCTCTGAACAATTTCCATCCTGAATTCAAATCATCACTGAACTGTATTATGCGAAAACCGCATCCATGACATCCATAGTGCAAACAACTACATAATCCTGTAATCATTATTGTACCTTCTGGAAAATTGTATTGGTTTTCATTAAGCCATTTTTCATAGTCTTTAGCAGCATGGGTATCAATAATTGGCGGGACGTTAATAGCGCTATCCCGTAGATAAACATCTCTCAAAAAAACACTTATCCATGCTTCTGAGATAAGTGTTGGTGGGGATTGTTCTTTAACGTCTTCGATTATTGATAGAAAGTTCTCCCGGTAGATTTGTCCTGGCTTTGTAGCCTCGTCTGCTTGGTAGATACATGCGGATATAAGTAGGAAGAATGGCAATATTATGATAACTTTTCTCATTGAACTCTTTTTTTTGGACTTAATCCTAACGCTCTTAGAAGCAGCTATGCTAAAATCAAGAACTAATTTAGCCAGATGTAGTGTCATAGGAAATGAAATAGGTGTAAGGTATCGGAATATCCTTGGGGCGGAATAGTACTGATCAAATACAAAGGTATTTGGGAAGAAGTTCAAAAGCAGGAAGAAAGAACCATAGAAAGCAATCAGGTAAATATCCAGCTTATCAATCTTAAGGTATCCCTTAGCCCTTTTTAGTAAAACGGGTATGGCAAGCTTCGAAGCTAACAACAGAATGAGTAGATAAGGGACTAATCCAAAAAGTGTGGTTCCGAATTCAGAACCCTGTAGAATATGTTTGGGGTACAGCTGAAATAACCATGATAAGCTTCCTTCTGCAACAGGATATGTTGCAGAATGATAGTATAGATAGGGGAAAAAAGTTCCTATATTAATCTTCCAGATAATATTGGTAATTCCGTGGATGACAAGGGAAACGAAGAAAAAACTGGCCAGTCCCTGCCACTTTTTGTGTTTAAGGATTTGATACAAGTAATAAAAACCTAGAACGGGGAGCAAATAGACTACCCATAATTTCACATAAAAGGCAAGCCACAACAACGAAGCCACAAGAACACCCTGGATAACAGGTCTCTTTTCAAACACAATAAAAAAGTATAAGGCAAGAACCAATAGCCAGCTGAAGATTAGGTCATTTGCGCGCAAACCACCGATTAATATCTCGAATGGAGCAGCAGCAATAAGCAGGCCTGCCAAAAAGGCATATTTTTTAGGATATCTAAAAAAGGTGAGGATATAGTATCCAATAATGCTAAGGGTTGATGACATAAGGATTGTTGGCAAGAAAAATGAAAACTCTGAGATGCCGAATAGGATAAAAGAAACTACATTGAACATCCAAAGGCCGAAACGAATATGGGTTGCTGTATGGAGATCAGGACCGTTGCTCATAACATGGTTTACTACATATAATTCCTCAGCATCGTCGCATAGAATAAAGCCGCTGAAGAAGTATAAGCGCAGGAAAAATGAAAAAAAGAACAGTATAAGAACAATGGCAATTTCGTATCTATATTTTAAAATGTGTTTCAGGATTTTATGCATATTTATCAATTTTAATGTATGTTTTATATAAAGTTTATATGGCTTTTTCAGTAGTAATACCTGTTTACAACGAGGAGAAGATAATAGAAAGGAATACCAAAAGGCTCGTTGGGTTCCTGGACAGAATGAAAACCCCTTATGAAATAATAATAGCTGATAACGGCTCTACAGACAGGACAGCAGAGAAGGCAGCAAAGCTCGCGTCATCCAGAGTCAGGTTCATATCTGTAAATAAAAAGGGTGCAGTTGGGTGGGCATTCAGGAATGCGGTATTAGCAACAAGGTACGATAATATTGTATCAGTTGATATGGATTTGTCTGTGGATCTAAATTTTATTCCAAGATGCGTAGAGCAGCTGAAAGAAAACAGCATTGTTATCGGTTCTAAGATAACAGGAGTGCAGAGAAGACCGATGATAAGGAAGTTTGCAAGTGCTGTCTTCATTCTAATGACAAGATTACTCCTGGGGCTGAAATTCTCTGATTACTCCATGTCTGCCAAGGGCTATAAAAAAGCTGATATAATCAAAGCAGTTAAGCACGTTGATAAGGGCTCCTCTTATGTCATTGAACTGATATACTTTGCAAAGAGTTCTGGATTAAAAATAAAGGAGATGCCGGTTTCGTGCAATGATATGCGAAAGGGCAAGTTCGGTTTTGTGGACGAGATATTCTACCGCTTAAGGAATCTCATAACCTTATGGTTTAGAAATACTTTGAAATAGATGATAATTGCGATGCCAGCAACCGACAACAGTAGCCCTATGTAATCTATTGCTGTATTTGCGTAATAAAGGGTGACATCATTGCTTTCTGGATATATCAGCATGAAAGACGGCGAGATGAGATATATCTTTTCTGCGCCTTCGACCTGCCAGCTGGGATAGTAAGAAACCTTGACCATAAGGGGCTTTCCGATGCATGTTGTGCTTATTGTTATCTTTTCGTTTTCCAGCTTACTGTCTAAAGAGCAGTTTTTATCCACACTGATTTTTGGTAGATTGTCTATGCTGTCTGCCTCAAGAAACCTTTCATCATCAGAAAAAACAAGATGAACAGGTTCTGAAGCCTTGAACCATTCATAGGATGTATTCTTCCAGTCATCTGTCTTAATCCTGACAGGCTCGTAATCAAGCAGGGTTACGTATTGTCCTGATGAATTCTTTATCTCGTATACCTCATAGGGCCCGATGGTCTCCAGCAGAAGCAGCTCTTTGTTTTCTTTGGCTGCCTGCTTCAGCTTGTCAGAAACAGCTATTATGTGCTTCACGTTAAACATTCTTAGGTGCTCTATACCACTTTCCAGGTCAAACGGAGAGCATGAATAACCTGGCAACGGACATGAGGATACCTTTGATATCTCTGACTGTATATAGAATACAAAAGGCGATGATAAGGTTGATTGCATGTATAGGCCCTCTAGGGTAGAACGCCCGGAAAACAACGGCAGAGACTCAAATGCCCTGACTGTTCCTGCTGAATTATGATCCGGCGAGTGCTCGTAAACAACCCTTGCATCAGACTCGTTTCCACTTAAATAAGCATTAACTCCATAATAAGAATCCCATAGTGGCTTGTTTTCAAACCCTTCATAGTTCCATTTGATCCACGTGTCTATATACGTTACATGAGAGTTTACCCAGAAAATCGTCATCATGAAAACTATTATTGCAACCAGGAACCTGGCTTTGAATTTAACTGTCAACTGCTGAACCAAGTAAGCAGCTATAAACAGTATGAACAGCTGTATGAACGGTACAAACCTTATGTCAACAACGCCTATTTTTGATGCTATTAAGTACAGAAAGAAGGCAGAAAGTATGGAAAAAGCTATATAGAGTATTCTTTTTTCTTTTTTTAGGCTGGCTATAACAAGACCGCCTATTGCCAGCACTGCAAACGGCAGCAATATCTCCGGGAATATCTCAGCCAAGCTGACAGCCCATACATAATCGTAAGTTGTGGTGAAAGGCAGATTAGCCAGGAGAGGTATTGTCCACAAAGCAGTCAGTAGAAACGTCAGGAAGTAGACCTTGAAGAGGTGATAGAAATTCTGGATTATTTTCTTGCGTTTCTTTTCTATCAAAAAGAAAAGGCTTGAAATGGCAACAAAGAGCAGGCTGTATACGTGGCTTAGAATTATTAGAGAGAGTAGAGCTGAGCTGGCAAAGATATATTTCTTTTCCTCAATGCCCCTGTAGGTCAAGCCTAAGAATAATACAGCCAGAGCTATACTGAAGCTGTGGGAAAATTCTCCTGCAAGAGTAGAAGGTATATTCCCGCCCCACATGGAATTAGCCTCCATGAACAAGAAAGCCAAAGTAAAGGTAGCTGCTATTATAGGCATTGGGAATTTGAACCTCATTATCCTAAAACAGAGGAAGGTTGTTAAAGGAAGCAGAAACGTTCCCAGTACTGTCAAAAGCTTGAAAGCTATCTCAAGCGGTATAAAGAAACTAAGCATAGTCATTATGACAAACAGCAAAGGAAAGTAAAACTGAAACAAAGGAAAGCCTGCATACCATCCAGGACTCCATCCTACTATCTTTCCATGTGGCAGTAAATAATCCTTCAGGTATTTGGCTGGATAGTAATCAGAGGCAGTGTCGCCGCCTGAGGTTGTTGTCTCGGAAAGGAGCAGGTCTGGTGTGAAGTAGCTAAGCAGAAGGGCAAAGATAAGAAGCAGGACAGAAATATTGACAATCTTCTCCTTATTGTTGTTCAACGCTTTGAGTGTCTTCTTTTTCATTAGCAGTCCTCCCTTTTAACTTCATCCCTTTCAGCTGGTAGGCGACGAATATAACTATTAAGAATATCAAGGCGATTATTAATAAATCGGTGTTCAGGGTACTTTCTTCTACGATTCTTACAATTCCTGTTGCAGTGGTTGAATAATGCGCATTTCCTTCATACTCGATAGCTGCAACTATAACATAGCTTGAGCCGACAAGCGCACCAAAGTTCGATATCTTAAAGGAAACCTCTTTCTCAGCTTTAGGTGCAATTATGACATTTTTCTCCTCATCAGAGTTTATCTCCAGCGGAAGATACAGCCTGATTCTAGGGTTTATTTCTTCATTGCCGAGGTTCCTTAGCTTTATTCTTACAACGCCTTCTGTCGAGAGCTCTGCGCTCTCAACAGAAGCATGTACATCACTTATGGTTGCCTCTCCGTATATTACATAGTTGGGGGAGACAGAAGAAAACGGATAGTGGTTTGCATCCTCGTATCTTGTAAGTATAACAGCAGGGTACTGGCCAGGCAAAATATCGTCTGTCTTGTTTATTTCTATTGAGAATTCCACATTCTGGCCTGCGCCCAGGCTATTTATGTAGGTATCAGTAGCCTCGAAGATTGATAGTAAAGACATCCTCACGTTCCAAGCAGTCTCATCGCCATTGTTCTGCAGTGATACAGTCATGTTACCAGGCAGAAAAACAGCCCCAGTGCTCACTGTCATTGAAATTGAGCCTGCTCTGCCAACTCCAGCAAGCAGTATAATAAGCAAGATTATTTTTGCCTTCATCTTAATCCGAACCTTAGTTCAATAACATATCTCAGGATCCTGATTGCCTCTATAATGCCTGCAAAAGACCCTGCCTTGGATTTCCCGCTCTTCCTGCTGAGAAATGTTATGGGAACCTCAGAAATCTTATAATCCCTTTTGCATTTAAACATGATTTCCATGTTAATCTTATAGCCTATCGGGTCCAGCCTAAGGCTCTTATAAACGCATCTTCTTATGCAGGAGAAGCCTGACATAGAATCTTCTACTTTCAGGCCAAGAGCAAGGGATGCGAATTTCCTGAAAACAAAGCTGACAAGCCTCCTGTGTAAGCTGTCCATAGAAACACCGCCCCTGACAAAACGGGAGCCAATAACAATATCGCTTTTAGCGCTTTCCCTGACCAGCCTGCTTATATCCCTGGCTCTGTGGCTGCCATCTCCGTCCATCGTAACAATAAGACTGCCTTTTGCATGCCTGAGCCCTTCCAGTACTGCATTTCCAAGCCCGTCTGATTTCTGGATAATAACCCTTGCGTTTTTGATTTTAGGGGGGGTTTTGCTCTTGTCAATGACAATTATCTCGTGCCTGATTTTCAGACATCTTCGTATTTCAGAAACAAGTCTTCCTATGTATGGCTCTTCCTTGGTTGGAATCAATATCGAAATCATAGTCTTCATGAATTTTATTGCCTGAAACAATTAAAAACGGAATCTTTTTATATAGGCAATCAAAATAGTATATTGTGATTCAATGAAAGGAATAGCACCAGTTGTAGCAACAATCCTTATGCTATTGATCGTAATAGCCATAATAGGATTCGCCTATACTTTCTTTACAGGAATGATAGGAACAGCAGGAGAGCAGACCGAGGAGCAGATGAAAGCAACAATAGGTTCGATGAACAAGGGAATATGGTTAGAATCTGCTTCTGGACAGACACTTATTGTAAGGACCCTTGGAACCGGCACCATAGATGCATCTGCTGGTGAAATTAATGTACTGATAGATGGGTCACCTGTAACCTGTTCATGGTCTCCTAGTACACTGCCATCTGGTTCAACATCTGTATGTACATTAACACTGCCTGAAACATGCGGTAGTGGAAGCAATGTAACAGTAATGGGCCCGTCGAACACAGTGAGTAAAATCTGCTCTTAATTTTTTCTTTTTAATCTTTCTTTATCTTATTTATGATTCTAAATAGCAACAGGGCTTGAGCCAGCGTGCCAGCTCTGCCTTGGCCTGACCCTTATCTTGTATATCCTTTCAGTATTGTCATCCATTATTATGGCAGTTCCCTTAAGCCTTGGCAGCTCGTTTATGTACTTGGCAATGTCGTAGAGCATGTAGGTCTGCATTATTGCCTTCAGCGCATCTATATCTGCCTTGGTTGTCAGCCTGTGCGATATTATCATATCACACTGGGCCAGTACATCTGAGTGCAATTTTTCCGGCCTCTGGGTTGCAAGAACAAGGCTGAGGCCAGGCTGCCTGCCCTCTTTTGCGATTCTCTGCAAGACCTCCATGGAAGGTGGGTTTCCATCAGACGGTATAAAGTTATGGGCCTCATCCATCAGTATCCAGCAAAGCGGAAGTCTTGCTGTCTCTAAAAGCTCTGTCCTGGCTGCCTCTTCTTTTCGCCGTGCTTTTATCCTCTCTGCAAGAATCTTCCTGCCAACCAGTGCTATTAACAATGACCTCACATTAAGCGGGGTAAGGCTTACATCAAGCACAGTAATCTTGCCAGGCTCCAGGATATTCGGCATTTTCGATTCCCCGAATATACCCCAGGCCTTTGATGCCTCAAAGCGGTTTTCCAGGGCAAGCTTCTCAATATCAAACTCCTTCTGCTCTTTTATCTTGTTTATCATATCATCTAACGTGTAATTGCCGGAGAGCTTTGACATGGTTCTCTGGAGCAGGATGCCTAGTGCCTCATTAGGATTAAGGCTGAATACACTCAGCCAGTCATCTGTAGTCAGCTCACTTGGCAAGAAAGAAAAAGAAGAATCAAAATCAACATTTGCTTCACTAAAGGTTTTTTTCTGGCCCTCTGGTATGCAGACAAGAATATCAAAGCCCTTAGGCTTCAGTCCCCACTCCTCCAGTTCAGTGCTCTCGCTTGGTGATTTCATGGTCCAGAATATTCCCTGGGTATCTATTATAAGTGCGCATAGGTTTTTCTTCACCTCCATCGGAAGGCACGTAAGCTCTTCAGCAATAACGCCCAGTGAATAGCTCTTGCCAGAACCCCTTTTTCCGGTTATTACCATGACATGCGGCCTCAGAACATCGAGCATCACCGGCGTTGTAAGATGCGCATCTTCACCCGTTCCTACAAGATGCTTGCCTATTAGGATGGTGCCCTTTTTCTCATAGGTCCTCAGGTCTTCTTCATCCCTGCCAACAACAACCTCTTCCATTAGACGCACCTGAATTTCTTTTTTATACAAGACACCTAGATTAATCTATTAACTGCAGGTAATAAATATATTTAATTCAGCACAGCTGAATTAGATATGTTAAACAACCTTAAAGGTTGTTTAAATATATTTTAGGCATTGAATGCTTTATTTAAACCTTAGTTCAGTTAAATTAATAGGATTATTCTCAGGATGTGTAATGTATGAAGATAATAGACCTGAATTCGAATAGCAGAAAAGTTGATCTGGAAGCTGTTGTCACAGAGGTGGAGGAACCGAGGGAGATAACAACAAGGTATGGAAAAACAAAACTCGCCAATGCTGTAATAGAAGATGATAGCGGGTCCATAACGCTGGTTCTCTGGGGTGACGATACCGAGAAGCTGAAAGAGGGCGACAGGATAAAGATAGAAAACGGCTTTGTAAGGGAATGGAACAATAACCTGCAGATATCCATAGGAAAATACGGGAAACTTACTGTTCTTTAGAATTATGTCAGGAAGTACAATGCTATAAGTGGTATTAGTAAACAAAGCCATATTCTCCAGTTCCAGGCAAATATCTTTGAGCCGTCAAATGGTGGAAACGGTATCATGTTGAAAAGGGCAAACCATATGTTGATGAAGGCCCCTAGCGAGAATATGAATGACGGAAATACGAAGTTAAGTGCAATGAATACAGCAGCAAGTGCAATATTCATGGCAGGTCCTGCTATTGATATCAGGCCCATCTTCTTTCTTGTAAGTGAGGCAGCCCTGCCCCAGATATCTGCTTTCGGGTAAATCATAACAGCGCCAGGCGCAGCAAAGATGAATGCACCGTTGGTAACAAGCGTTATTAGAACTGCAAAAAGAAGGCCCTGTTTCCATATTCTGTATTCTGCATGGCAGTCAAACCTCTTTGCAATTGTCCTGTGCCCGAGCTCATGCAGGACAAACCCAAGGGAGACAACAAAAAGAGCTACTGGAAAATAGACTACAAGATTGCTGATGCCTCCAAATCCCCCGGAATAGGCAAAGCCGAATACAAAAGCAAGGACTACTGCAGAGATTATTAATTGCTTGATCTCTTCTATTTCCATAATATCGCGCTGAAAAAGTTTAATGGAGGCGCACCCTTGGTGGATAAGAATGGTAAACAAAGTGATCCATAATCTCTGCTCCACCCAGCTACCCACTGAGCATTTCAAGCATGACTTATGGCTGCTGCCTTCCGGCCCTGACCAGTTTCACCGTGCAGAAATCCCAGAGGACTGGGCTTCTCCGCTTTGATAATGGGCCTTATTTATCAGACCTACCGCCCTCAGGCTTCGGTCCCAGCTATAGCGGATTGATGGTAACAGGTGCCCGCTAACCACCCGACCTAGCCTCCACTAATAGTAGGAATAGAAAGATTTAAAAGAGGAATCAGCTTATGCAGATAGGCATTTCCGTGAACTTGTTGTAGGCGTTTCCGCAGTTCGTTGCCACAAGCGCATAGCTGAAGTTCCCGCATGCTGTAATAACATTAGTTATATTAAATAAAACCTCTTTGAGTGCATCTGATTTCGGTATGCTCACAGGGTAGGTCGTGAGATTGGCAGCCATTACCCCGTTATCATTGGACAGGCTTGCTGACGATATCTCCAGATCTATCTGGCCTGAATTCCTTACATGGACCCTGCTTACGTTAGTGACCATGTCCAGGTAGACATCTTCTATGCGGATATCAGCGCCTGTACAATCTACTGCCTCGCCTGTCCTGTTGCTGATGGTTCCTGTCTGGTCCCTTATCAGGTCTGTTACCCAGCCCATGATAATCGCTACTATAGTCAGGCTTATTGCTATGAGCAATACAGTAGCAACAAGAGGAGACAGTCCTTTCATATTATCAATAACCCTTATTCGATATTTAAAGATTCAGTTTGCATGACGGTCAGCAGTCCAAAAAGCTGACATCAGCCCCAGGGAAGCTGTCATAAGCGGTTCCTGGGCAGTTGTTTGTTATAATTCTTACAAGATCTATTGAGTTGTTGATGCCGGAGCATCTCATCGTTGATATGTTCTCCAGCCTTACAACGTCTCCTGTAACAAGTATCTTAGTCTCATTAAGGCCAAAGGAAAAAAGCGCGCCGGTTGTATTTCTTATATAGATATTGTTTATGCCTACAGTAAGGGTTCCGGAGTTCTCTATATAGACAGTGAGATTCCTCGCAGCAGCTGTAGAGCAGTCAGAGCTGCAGTTGTAGGTTACGTTCCTTATGTAGACAGAGGCGTACTGGCAGGCAAGCTGTTCCTTTGTCTGGTTTTCTAACGTGCCTGTCTGCTCAGTGGAAAACGGCATCAGCCAGCTTTGTATTATTAATGCAACTGAAACAGCCACTGCAATGAGTATGGTAAACGATACTATCTGGTTGATTCCCTTCATGAATAAGATATTGCAAACGGTTCTATTTTAAGTTTCTTCTATACTGGGATTTAAATGATTAGAAATAACCAGAAGCTGGCACATCAGGGCAGTTGCCTGCAACAACCCTTATTCTTTCCGGCATTGTTATATCGCCTGTATCTATAACAGCTGCTGTTCCTGACATCGGGCCAAGAGGATCAGATGCATTATAATCCTTCAGTAGATAATCCTTATTTCTTGTGATGTCTGTATAGAACAAAGAGCCGATAATGTCAGTAAGGTTTATTCTGTTGTTGTTGTTCCTTACAGCTACAGTTACCACGCCATTATCGAATTTTAGATCATCAATAGACAGGGCGAGTGCGCATTGCGTAGGGCCGAGCCTCTGTTGAGAGAAACTGGTTGCCCATGTTGCCATTATACCTGCTATTGCCATGGTAAATGCTATAAGGAGTACAGCTGCTATTAACGGGGATATACCCTTCATTTTCTCACTATTATCTATTTGCCTGGAACCATTTATATAGTTTTTTTCATATGACATTTCTTACATCAACCACAATAAAATCTGCTCCAGAATAGAGCGTGTAAAATATATCATAACTTACTGTTGAATTTACAAAGAAATGAACCCTGCACTGCGGACGGTTATAGCCGCCTTTCAGTATTTCACTATAGCCAGTACCAACTGCATGGCTGTCATCTATCATTATCGACGAATTTGAAATGTAGATCAAAGTATTGCCGTTCTTTTCTTCTATCAGCAGGATGTTGTTGCTGGTGTCTAGGCTGTCTGTAGAATTCCTGGCAACCTTCTGGAAAACTGCCCTGATAAAGGTGTTCTCCATTGTCAAATTCCCGTTATCATAGCAGTTCACATCCGAACCTGCTATGTATAACAAATTTCCTTCCTTCTTTCTGCTGAAATAGTCAATAATTGCTGCCTCTATAGCGAACTGGATGGAATCGTCCTCTGGCTCAGCAACAAATTCCCCAGGCGACGTGATTTTCAATACCCTTTCTGAGCCCTCTCCCTCGCTGCTAACTTCTTTTAAATAATTGTCAATAGTTTTCATAGCCTCTACTGCATCGTTGAACTCTGCACTTTTCATTGACATGTCCAAGACAGGCAGACCTGCAGACAGAACAAGTGCCAGCGATGCCACGAATATCGCAATCACAAATATCATTGATAACAGATTCATCTTACCACGTCCTGTTGTAGGTGCCTATTCTCCTGATAAGCACATCATCCTGCTCCAGGGTTATATCAAAAAATCCCTGGACAAAATTACTGCCGGCTGTAACCAGCATCGTCTCGTTAAATTCATTTCCCATTTTGTTATAGGTGAGTGTAAGCTCTGCTGAGCCAGTTGCAGTGAATTCTACTGTCTGGTATGTTTTGTCATCCATAATTCCTATAAAGTATCCAGACGGCACGGAGTTACTAGCGTTTATAGTAACATTTATCATGTCATCCAGGAAATTGCCCACTGTTACGGAGTATTTGCTTGCATTGGAGTATGTGAAAACGTAGAGTACTCTGCCTCGCTCACGAATAAACAACGAAAAATTGGAAAGATAATTAATGGCACTTCCATTAACATCTGCCTGCATCGAGGAAAGCCCTATGATATTTTTGTACTGGTTCATTACATTATCCGAATACCTGTCAATTATGATGCCCTCCAGGAACCTCTTTTCTTCTATCTCCGTGTATACGAAAAGGTTACTCAAGAAAATAAAGCCTATGACAAATATTATAGACCCTACGATGAACAGCTGGCCTTTTTTTCTATTTACGCCTTTCTCCATAAGAACAACCTCACCTTCTTTCCTACGTAGTCTCCCTTACAGCTGCTTATGTAATAGTCCACAGGTATTATTGCCCCTGTGCCTGGCAGGTTTATTAAACATTCTGATAGGCAGATATCTACCTCGAACTCAATATTATCAGACAGTATATCTGCAAGGTAGCTCTCTATGCCTGTTTCGTTGTCTTTTGCAACTAAATCGCACAATACGCCTTTCTGGTCAAGGTAGAACAGGGCATCATAGCCGTTCTGCTTGATTATGCTTATCTCTGTCTCAGGTTTTGTAGGAGCTAGCTTGAATACGGAAACCATCGAGACTACTATTATCGATATTGCTATCAGAACCTCCAGTGTGTATATGTAGCCTTTCATAACATCACCATGCCTGGACAGCCATCCTGCCGAATTCTATGCCAGCAGTGCTGTTCTGGTAGATTACATATCTCTCCAGGGATATCACATTTCCTTTTCTTGGAACATAACCGCCATAACCAAAAAATTTATTGCCTGATGAATCGTATATGGTAAGATAAAAGTCTCCAAAATTCGCGCTGATAATGGAGTAATTGGAGTTTCCCAGCTCCTCTATTTTTCTGTATTGCAGCAAAGATACCCTTTCCAGCGGATAGATTTTTTCACTAACGTTGTTGGAATAACTAACTGGCACTGCATTGCTGGTAAAATTGCTGTCATCATCAAGATAGACAGTAAATAATTTTGACTGATTAGCTGCTATGGCTGTTGCAAACCTTATCATGCTGCCTGACCTGTTGTACGGCAGAGCAAGGGAATTGTAGTAGATAGCAGTACTGTTTGCGTCAAAAGAACCAAGCAGGGAAACATCGAACTCCACAAGCTCGTTGCTTAGGTCAGATGCACTGCTCTGGTTTATGAGATTATCTGCCGTGTTGTTTAACAGTATGTAAAACCTGTATGCATCTGACTGGAGACCTGGTTCGTAGAAGCCTCTGTCAGCCATACCCAGAAGCCCCAGTGCCCTGCTCCTGAGCTCTGCTATGCTGCTTAGCTCCTTTGTTGTTGCCAGGTAGTCTGTCAGAAAGTTTATTGTAAATACGAATATCAAGAAGAATATTCCAGCTGCAATCAGGTAATCGATATGTATTGAGCCTTTCATTTTTTCACCATAGCAATCTTATCTTCACTTCCTGCCCTGGTCCAGGTTATTTCTGTTCTTCCGCCACTTGTTGAGCCAGAGTAAGTAACGTTCAATCCGATGTAACACGTAGAATTTATGTCTGACTCTATTAGCAGAGAATTGTTGTAGAATCTTGCCCTGTAATTATTATCTCCTATCTTTTCCGGAAGATCTATAATAATTCTTCCGAATACGCCGTCAGCCTCGCGGTCAAACGGCCAGTAGATTTTTTCTATGGCATTCTTTACAGTGCTGCAAAGGATATTGGTCTGGCCCTGCAGAGCAAATGCCTCATAGTCATTTCTTATGTTATTGGATGATATCACAATGAGCATTATTATGGCTATTGTAAACGATATGGCAAATGTATGGGATATCAGCGGTGCCTGTCCTCGTTTCATTGAATCACCTCCATTGATATGCCGTCCTCATTCCTTATCAGCAGCTCTCTTGATCCGCCCACCCACCTGGCTTTGCTGATAAGATCTAGAGAGTAGTATTCAAGCCTCAGGAACACTGGGAATATGGCAGGTCTGCTGTACTCTAATTCACCGAACCTGTTTTGCGGTAGTTCGTTTATAGTATCCAGCTTTCTGGCAATTGTTCCGTTGCTGCCGCTTGTGAAAACAAGGAAAAATCTGTTGTTGCTGAGAGGCAGCCGCATCTGCATTGAATCCGTATCGAAACGTGTGCCGAAGGCAGATTCAGAAACAAGTGCGATTACTTTGCCGGAATCTTCAGCTGAGATGTAATTCCCACTGCTCTCAACGCTCTTGTTGCCTATAGTTATGGTAAGGTTCATTGTGACGCTTCTGCCGAATGAATAGAAATCAGCAATAACAATGGCTGAAAAAAGTAATGAAAACGCTGTTATCACGAAAATAAGTCTCTTCATATCAGTTCTCCTCGATTCTTACAATCTCCATTTCAAGGTAGTCTTGTCCTGCACCGAGCGTAAAAATTACTTCATAACTGAAATCAGTTGTATTAAGGTACAGGCTTATGCCTGAGCTCAAGAGATAAGAGCCTGTTTCTGTGAGCTCTGTTGTTCCATTGCCGTAAGAGCTAGCATAGGAATCTGCTATGGTTATCCTGCTTTCCGGAGTTATGTTAACACCTGCAAGCTTGTTGTCTATCCGTGTTATCATGCTGCTCGTGTTTATGAATTCATTGCTGAATTTTTTCACTGCAAAAAGCACAGCGTCGTTTTCAAGCACAAGGTCGGTGTAACCGTCATTATCTACATCCTCTTCGTAAGCATCCATGAAGGGCCCGTTCACTATAAGGAGGTTGCCCTCCTTTACTTTTGTTCCTGGTTCGAATATACCAACGCCGATGCTCATCCTGAGTTTAACCTTGTCTTCCTTTTCCGCGACCAGAAGCGTACCTTCTGATACGAAATTCATAGATCTTCTAGAGCCGGAGGCCTCGAAGATGAGCTCGTTTATCACTGCATCCAGTTCGCTCATTGCATGCTTGGCCTTGTTAAGGCTCTGGTAGGCCTGGTTCTCCTCTATAATCGGTTTTATGGTGGATATTAGTATCAAGGATGATGCAAGGACTATTACAACAATAAATATAGTGGTTATTAGTCCTTTCATCTAATCACCAATTATTATCTGTGCACTGCCGCCAGACAGCCTCTTCTCCATATCTATGACAAACGATCCGCTTTCTGAGAAATTCCCAACTAGGTCTATGGGGTATGACAATACTATTTCCAGCGGATACTTTCCAGTAGGAACAAAAGACGAGAACGGGCTTGCCAGGAATTCATTTACCGGCTTGCCTCTGATGACAGAGCACGATCCCTTTGTTATGGGTATTATGAATTTGTTGCCTGTCTGGTATTGTGAAAGCTCTATTCTTTGGTTAGAGGCATTCAGGTAATGGAGCCTGTTTCCTGCAAATACTATACCAAATGTCGGGTCATTTGCTAGCGAGGAATCGTGTATACAGACATAATAGCCTGTAGTGTAGAATCCAGATGGCTCTGATTTCTGATTAGCAGTCAGTAGAAACGCCAGGGAGAAGGTTACAGGTATCTCGTTTATTGTTATGTATATTTCACTGCTCTGCGTTAGATTTAACCGTCTGCTGCTTTTTTGATAGCCGGATTTTGTTGCGTTTATTGTATAGTTTGTGTACAATGTCGTATTCACATATTTATTAGCTGCTGGATAGTAGCCAGCACCGCTCTGGTTGTACTCAAGAACTGTCTGCCTTGCTATATATCCAGTGCCTGTTGTCAGCGCTGAAAATGTTTCATTGCCATAGACATTCCAGGCAGTTATATTTGCATTGTTTACTGCTGCTCCGTCTGTATCGTTTACGTACACGTCAAGGTACCAGTATCTCCATAGATCCGAGGTGTTGTCATAGTAGAGTATATCTGAATACGTTGTGTTTGTTGCCACTATACTGTCTGCGTTTCTAAGGTACAGGTCTCCTATGCCCGAGTAAGAGGCATTTATTGAGCATGAAGTTATGTTGTTGCTGTCTGAAAGATAGAGGTATATTCCGTATCCGTTGGTATTTGACGTTGTTATTGCATTGCCTAACAATGCGTTATCTGAAGATGAATCAAGTAGAATTCCGTATCCAGATGGTCCGGATGTTGTTATTGCATTATCAGTCAAACTGTTGGCTGAGGATGAGTCTATGTATATTCCGTAGCCAGAGGGCCCGGAGGTTGATATTGAGTTGCCAGACAGAACGTTGGCTGAGGATGAGTCTATGTATATTCCGTATCCACGGCTTCCGTAGGTTTTAATTGAAAGGTTATGAACTGAACTATCGCCTGAGCCATAGAAGTAGACTGCATAGGCATCGCTTTGTGCAGAACCCTGGTCTATTCTGCAGTTCTTTACTGTTAGGTTATTGTACTGTGATTGAACAGCATAGCCTGCTGATGACTGCGAATAATTAATCATGTAGCCAGAGCAGTCTAGCGTGATGCTATTGGCAGTGATGTTGAAGCAGGTTGCTGCTGAGTTTACATTACCTGTCAGGATGTATGTACTATTTGCTATATTCAGAGCCTTGCAGTTGTCTACACTATAAGCTGGTGTTATATCAACAGTGAAGCTTATACTTTTATTATTCTGGTTGCCTAGGGTATCATTGGCAGACAGGTATAAGGTATGAAAGCCTTCAGAGGCATTAAACGTTGCGTTATTGCAATTAGCTAGTGTGGTATTAGGCCCGTTATTAAGATTATACCAGCAGTTATCTAGAGCGTAATTATCTACAACATAATTCAGCGGCAAAGAGATGTTGTAATTGTATGTTGCGTTCTGAGGGCTGTTGATTGATAGTGCTGGTACGTCTCTCTTGTACAATGTCAGATATATTTCACTGCTCTGTGTCAGATTAATCTGCCTGCTGCTTTCGTTGTAGCCATACTTGCTTGCATTGACTGTATAATTTGTGTACAATGTTGCGTTTGCATACCTGTTAGCTGCTGGATAGTAGCCAGCACCGCTCTGGTTGTACTCAATTAGGGTCTTCCTTGCTATATAGCCGTTGACTGTTAATTCAGAGAACTCTTCACTGGTTTTATTCCAGAGGGTTACATTTGCAGCTTGCACTGCAGAGCCATTTGTTTGATTCACATAGATATCAAGATACCAGTATCTCCACAAATCGGAGGTTGTGTCGTAGTAATATATATCTGAATACGTTGTGTTTGTTGCCACTATACTGTCTGCGTTTCTAAGGTACAGGTCTCCTATGCCCGAGTAAGAGGCATTTATTGAGCATGAAGTTATGTTGTTGCTGTCTGAAAGATAGAGGTATATTCCATATCCGCTGCTGCCTAGGGTTGTGATTGAGCTGTTGGACATCTTGTTAAATGAGGACGAAGAAAAGATGATTCCGTATCCAGATGTTCCAGAAGTTGCTATTGAGTTTTCATTTAGTGTGTTGGCTGAGGATAGCTCTATGTAGATCCCGTATCCAGAAGGTCCGGAGGTTGTTATTGAGTTGCCGGACAGGTTGCTTTCTGAAGATGAGTATATGTAGATACCGTATCCACGGTTTCCGTGGGTTGTGATTGAATTATTATGAACTGTGCTATCGTCTGAATTGTATAAGTAAACAGCATAGGCATCGCTTTGCGCAGAACCCTGGTCTATTCTGCAGTTCTTTACTGTTGCGTTATGATACTGTGCATAAACAGCATAGCCAGCTGATACCTGCGAATAGTTTATCATAGAGCCATTACAATCCAAAGTTACATTATTCGCCTGGATATTGAAGCAAGTTGCATTGGAAACAACATCAGCAGTTAGAACATATACTGTATCTGCTACAGTCAGGTTCTGGCAGGCCGCTATCGGGGAATCTGCATATGCAAGGCTGCTGTACTGCAGAGCCATCAGTATAAAAATGCCCAATAGTATTGTTCTAGGCTTCATTTTTTCACCACTGAATACAGCTTGGCTTTGCCAACTTCCCTATGTTTAATATAGCCTCTGGCTTCCAGCACCTCAAGGTATTTTGCAGCAGTAATCCTGTTGATATTGCCTCTCTTGGCTACGTCCTGGATTGTCAGGCTGTGCTCGGCATTCTTTAGGGTATTGAAAATAAGTTCCTCTACTACTGCAGAGACCATGTTCCCTCTCCTATACATCAATGATTAACATTAATGTATAACATTAATCTTTGTCTGGCTGTATTTAAAGATTTTGACAATGATTTCGGTAATCGCTTACCAAAATCTTTATTAATCTTCTGTTCAATCTATTTTCGGTGACCTGTTAGGCAACTTTCGCGACGCTGAGCAATCAGCGAAATTGGGTTTTTTGGAATACCCTTCGTGAGGAAGCTCTGTCCACCCCAGTTCGAAAGAACTGCAAAGTGCAATTAAATATATGGTCGAGAGGCCATTGTTGAGAACAGAAACGATACCTGCGGATTGGAATCAATGAAAATCCATGGATGAAACGGCTCAGCATGTACGGGTGTAAACGAAGAGTGCTAAGACAAATGTTGCAAAGCCCTTTCGTAGAAAAAGAGTGCTTTAGGGAAAAACCAAAAGCGCAAGAGGGCTTACAGAAGACGGGCTATGGCAGGTCACCATTTTTTATTAACTTTAAATAGTTTTAGTAAGAATTTCTTACTATGAAGAATAAGTTTCTAGATAATGTAGACCTGACAAAATTAAGTTCCAAAGGCCAGTTAGTAATTCCTAGGAGCATAAGAAAAAGGATGAATGTAAAAACAGGGAATGTATTCGCAATTTCCAGCCCTAAAAAGGATGTGGTTATTCTTAAAAAACTAGATAGCCCCATACTAAAAGAGGACATAGCTATTTTTAAAGAAGTTGAAAATGCCTGGAAGGAGATTAAGCAGGGGAGATTTAAAGAAAAGCCAAAAGAAGAATTTCTGAGGGATCTCCATAAATGGTAATAAAGACAGTGGTATACACAAATAGGTTCGAGAAGAATCTCAAAGCAGTAAAAGACAGGAAGATGAAGGAAAGGATAGCAAAACAATTAAAGAAGATAATAAGAAACCCGGGTGCAGGAAAGCCACTAAGATTCGATATGAAAGGTGAAAAAACAGTCTATATAAAACTCTACAGATTGGTATATTATGTTGAAGGGGAAAAACTGATTCTCCTAAGATTCTTGCACAGAAAAGAGGTTTATAGATAATCCATAGACCCTAGACTCTACTAAAATATATATACCAGCTTAGCCATAAACTAAACATGGGTACTGTTGATTTTGAAGGCATACTTACTAAAAAACACCATTACTGGAGAAACATGATTATCCTTCTTGTCGTGGCCGCTGTTATAGGCAGTTTTTTCCTGACAGACCAGCTAACACCAACCAATCAGAAAGAACTTATGATGGAATTCGCCCAGGAAAGTGTGAAAGAGGAGTATCAGCCTGAGTTCCTAGAGCCTGAGCAGATAGTGAATGCTCTTGGCGAAACCATATACACAGCAAGCTGGAAGTATGGAAGCCTGCCGTTCTATGCCAATCTCAAATATCTTGATAACAGAGAGGATCCAGACCTGGTAATAATCATACATTTCCCAAGGATAGAAAACCTGGAATCTGAAAGAACCCTAGCTATTGTTAACAGCTTCTTCAAAACTGAGGCAGAGGACCTGGATTGTTTAGAGGGTTCAATAGGAAAGGCCTGTGAAAAGGTATGGTTTGAAGAAGAAAGCAAGAAGAGCATCGGTATCTATAATATATTTGGCGCGGAAAATTCAGTGATATATATATCTAAGATGGCACCGAGCAGTAAAAGCATAGTTGCATACATGTGAGGTAAAAACATGAAAAAGACTATTATTGCTTTCGTGATGCTTCTTTTATCCTTAGGAGTAGTTAATGCTCAAGATCCGTGTGGTGGTTGCCTTGCTGGCTATGTCTGTACTTATACGATATATGGATATTTCTGCCTGCCAGTTTCTCCGCCTACAACAATACCACCAACAACATTACCTCCTACAACATTGCCACCGACAACAGTTGACCCAATAGTATGCTGTCAGTATTATGGTGGCTGTGGGGTTACATTACAATCATCCTGTATGGCAGGTGGGGGTAGCCCAAGTTCTGGACAATGCTGTCCCAATGGTCAGTGCATGTCAGTATGCCCGACAACGACCACTACAACGTCAACAACCACAACAACAGCCCCTGTATTCGGATGCTGTCAATTAGATGTGAGTAATTGCTTTGTTATGACGCAAGCTGAGTGTGTTCCACCTGCTGTCTGGTATGGAGCAGCAGCCACATGTTGCCCTGATAGAAAATGTCATGTTGGTTCATGTCCAACAACTACAACATCAACTACAACAACTACAACCACAACAACAGCCCCTGTATTCGGATGCTGTCAATTAGATGTGAGTAATTGCTTTGTTATGACGCAAGCTGAGTGTGTTCCACCTGCTGTCTGGTATGGAGCAGCAGCCACATGTTGCCCTGATAGAAAATGTCATGTTGGTTCATGTCCAACAACTACAACATCAACTACAACAACTACAACCACAACATCAACAACTACAACAACCATGTGTGAGATTCATGCAGACTGCTCAGGTTGCAGGATGTGTTTAGTTGGTGAATGTTATCTTGATATAGACGCCCCTGATGGAACAGCTTGTTCTGGGTGTTCTGCAGGAAGCTGTGCCTGTTATTCAGGGGCTTGTATACCAGCGACCTGCAGTGGTGCCTGTGGAGGTCCAGGTAGCTGTAAGGCTTTTCATTATCTCTGTGATGGTTACGAAGCTATACCTGGTAGTTACGATTGTGCTTTTGTGGATTGGTTTTGCTGCTGTGAAGAAACAACTACAACCACAACCAGTACAACTACAACAACTACACTTCCTTCAACAGGATGCTGTGAATATGTAGATTTTAGCTGTACAGGAGGGCTGACAGAATTAGCATGCCAGGGAGCTGGTGGTTATACATGGTATAAAGATTATCAATGCTGTCCTGGCGTTGGTTGCAGGTACACATGCCCTACGACAACTACAACAACTACACTTCCTTCAACAGGATGCTGTGAATATGTAGATTTTAGCTGTACAGGAGGGCTGACAGAATTAG
>CAZRDV010000003.1:53225-88894 GCA_964599215.1 uncultured archaeon
ACAGGATGCTGTGAATATGTAGATTTTAGCTGTACAGGAGGGCTGACAGAATTAGCATGCCAGGGAGCTGGTGGTTATACATGGTATAAAGATTATCAATGCTGTGGTATTGATGGCTGCCAGGCAACGTGTCCAACAATGACCTGTCTTAATTCAAACTGTAATGGGGAAGATTGTACCAGCTTGGCTGAATGTCCTGAAGCAGGAACATCAATCTGCTGGGCTGATTATCCTGTACCTGGGATATGCAGCTGTTCTCCTGTTGATAATAGTTTATGTGATGATGAACAGGGATGTATTGTTGATAGTGATTGTTTAGACCCTACTGACTGTTGTCTTAAAGTAATATTACCTGAGATGGAATACGGAACATGTGTTGATAAACGTACGGTTCAAAATGTAGGTCAAGTCAGTTATCTCTGCGACCCAGGTGTTTGGGTTGAGTGTAATGAGGATAGTTTAGATACAATACAAGCCTGGGATAACTACCAATACAAGTGTGTCTATGACGAAAAATTTAAGTGGATTGATGTTTCTGAGCAGAGTGGCTCTGACATAGTTTCAATAGCAGTTGATTTTATTAAGAAGCTGTTATATTTTACTGGTTTTAAGCTGGTTTAATCATTCCCGATAGTAAGCATTATATTCTATACCGGGCCCTAAAATTCTGTATAGGTCATCCATCGACTGTCCTGCTACTCCTTCTATAACTTCCTTTAGATCATATTTATCCAGCCTGTTATTTTTTTCATTGTATAGATTTGTCAGTTCCCTTGCCACCTCTCTCATTTCGCTGTAACCAAAGCCGTAATCAGTTTCAAGCCCTATGAAGAACATGATACCCACTTTGTGCGCATTCTTAAGCCCAGGGTCTTCATTGAACAGGTCCTCGCCCTGCTTTAGTCTGGTATATAGATCAGTAAAATATTCGCTTAAATCAGTAAGACTGTAGCTTTCCCTGTTTTCTGTTGGTAGATATTGAATATAATTACACAGTCCCTCTTCAAACCATATCTGATTCAGTATATTATCATTAACCCGGGGAAAACCACCCAGAAACCAGTGCGTCATCTCATGTGTTAAAGCAGAAATATTATAATCAGTATTATAGATAGTAGGTGCCCATTCTCGTTCTACTATGAACCATGACAAATAGGAACCCCATGAGCTATTTTTAAGCTCAAGACGTAGCTGCTCCTTTGGCACTATGCCTGTGAAGTCCTGGATGGTCTCATATGCCTTCAGTGCTGTCTCAAAGTAAGGCTGCAGCTCGCTGTTGTTAAGCAAATCAGATTCAAGCAATATATCGTCGTTATACAGGTAATAATCCATTGTTGGCTCGTACATGATTCTTGGTTCTGGTGTTGGATCAGGCGTCGTTATTGGTGTTAGTGTAGGCGTTGTTGGTGGGGTTGTAGGCATTATTGTTGTCGGCGGTGTTGTCGGTTCTTGAGTAGGATATATTGTAGTGGTTGGCTCTTGTGTTATTGCAGTGGTTGTTACTGATGTTGGTTCATAAGTTGGCGGCTTTTCTGTATATTCTGGAGTTCCGCACCCAGCAAAAACTAGCTCAGCAAGCAGCGCTGTAGCTAAAGTATACCCTAGTATTTTGTTTCTTAGCTGCATAATCTGAATGGCAGTAGAAAAGCTTAAAAAGCTTCTAAATGCCTGTCAAATCTATTGCTGCTCTGCCTCGATAAATACGCAAAATCAGGCTCTTTTGAAAATCTTTAAGTTACGCAAAATATAAAATAGAATTATGAAAACAGGCAGTCTGCTTATTACTGTGCTCTTTCTATTGTCATTATTCTCTTATCTGGGATTTGCTGCTAATTGGATAGCATGTACACCAGCACTTCATGGATATACGACTCTGAATTATTGCTGCTGGTGCGCACCTGGATGTGCATGGATATCTGGTCCATGTCCTACAACCACAACTATTCCTGGACCAACCACTACAACCACAACAATACCAGCATGCGCCATATCAGCAGCTTCTATAACTCCTGACTGCGCAGGAGGCTCTTCGTCTGACTGCGAAGCAGGCGAGAGAATATTGATGTCCGGCACAATATCCGGCGACTGCTCTGCTGTTGATTTCTTCCAGATAGATGCTGATAGTGGCTGTGATATTCAATACGAGGGAGGAGATATTCAGGGCATATTCACCAGCAGCCCTAGTATAGGCGAAACCTCTGTTACAGGAACCTGGACTATACCATCAGTGCCACCAGCATGCCAGGGCGTTACTGTAAGAGGAACAGGAGCTGGTTTGTACGATGGTGGACCGCCTGGATCAGGAGGAATCAATGTAGCCTATATAGATACTGTTAGCGGTTCGTTCAGGTTTTTTGGAACGACCACTACAACAACAAGCACTACAACATCAACAACAACCACTACAACAACAAGCACTACAACATCAACAACAACCACTACAACAATACCAACAAACAACTTCAGGGTAGAGTTATATGGGGATTATGACGCTGCTATTGAAAACTCCTCTATATCAATAGACGGTGCTTTTATTGGGACTGCTTGTTCTGGGTCGTGTAGCCTATGCTCATGGAGCACTGGCCTTACTGCAAACATAAATACAGGCTCTTATTGCGGTGATGGTATATTAACTGTAACATTCTCAGACACATCTTATGTGAATTCTGGGTGCAATGCGCAGCACAGGGCTTGCATCTACTATGGATCATGGCATTGTTGCGAAATCTCATGCTCTGGCTATGGATGCACAAACTCTGTTACATTTGATTGTGCAGACTGGAGCTGTACAACTGCCACGACTACAACATCAACTACAAGCACTACAACAACCACAGGTCCGAGCACTACTACAACATCATCTACAACCACTACAACAACTATCCCTGGACCAACAACTACCACTACGACAATACCAGGACCAACCACTACAACAACCACAACAATACCACCATGCACCATATCAGCAGCCTCGATAACGCCTAACTGTGCAGGTGGCTTGCCAGGCTGTGAAGCAGGCAATACAATAGTAATGTCTGGCATTATATCAGGCGACTGCTCTGCTATTGATTTCTTCCAGATAGACGCTGACAGTGGCTGCGACATACAATACAACGGAGGGGATATCCGGGGCATATATGATGCAACACCGACAATAGGCAGCACGATATCAGGAACATGGACAATACCCCCAGTGCCTGCAGCATGCCAGGGCGTGACTGTATTCGGAACAGGAGCTGGTTTGTTTGATGGCGGGCCGCCTGGAACAGGGGTCTGGATAGTCGGTACCAGCACTGTTAGTGGTTCGTTTACATTTGCGGTTGTGGGCGGAACTACCACAACGTCTACTACTACAACAACTACCACGGGACCAACTACAACAAGCACTACTACAACAATACCAGGGCCAATGACATGCACCGAGTCTAACTGCAGTGGAAATAATTGTGATATACTTGGAGACTGTGCTAATGCATCAACATGCTGGACTGATTATCCTGTACCTGGGATATGCAGCTGTTCACCTGTTAACAATAGTTTATGCGGAGGAACTACTACAACCACGACACCAACTACTACGACAACTACAACATCACCAGCACCTCCTTCTTGTGGTGGAACTGATGATAGCTGCGGACCTGACGGCATATGTGCGGATTGCAACAGCAATGACGGCTGTAATTACGGCTACCAGTATGATTATGTGTGCTCAGGCATAGATTGTATTGTGGATTCTTCTGTTTGCACAGAGACATGTTGTAATGCTTATTACTCAGACTCTAATGCCTACTGCTCTGCTGGTGTTTGCTATCCGCCTTCCGGCATGGGGTCCTGTGCAGGCACTGATACTGATTGCGGTCCTGACGGATACTGTGCGAATTGTAACAGCAACGACGGTTGCTACTACGGCTATGAGTATGATTATATCTGCTCAGGAATAGACTGCATTGTGAATTCTTCTATGTGTACAGAAGTCTGCTGTGATGCTTATTACGATGACACGAGTGCGTATTGTTCTGGCGGTATATGTTATCCACCAGGAGGGCCAACAGGCTGTTCTGGCACGGATACTGACTGCGGGCCTGATGGCTACTGCGCGGACTGTAACAGCAATGATCAGTGTAGTTATGGCTATGATTATGACTATGCCTGTTCAGGCATTGAATGTATTATAGATTCTTCATTATGCACAAATGCCTGTTGTGAGATATGGTATGATGATGTAAATGCATATTGCTCTGGTGATGTTTGCTATCCGCCTTCCGGCATGGGGTCCTGTGCAGGCACGGATGATGAGTGCGGTCCTGATGGCTACTGCGCGGACTGTAACAGCAACGACGGCTGTAATTACGGCTACCAGTATGATTATGTGTGCTCTGGAATAGACTGTATTGTGGATTCTTCTGTTTGCACAAATGCCTGCTGTGATGCTTATTACGGTGATACATCTGCGTATTGCTCTGGCGGTATTTGCTATCCGCCAGGAGGGCCGCCAACAACCACTACAACTACTACTTCGTCAACCACAACTATTCCCGGAGGACCAACAACATCTACAAGCACAACTGCCCCAGCTGGCAACCTGTTTATAGAAATAAACTATCCTTATCTTGAGGAAAGGATAATACCAGGCATAAACGGAAAGCCAGAGTTCACAAAGCCCATGCCAATAGAATTCTTAGCCAAGGTTACACTGCCTACAGGAAAGGATTGCAGCAACTGCGATGTTTATTATAGTATAGACAGTAGCGCAGAATCTCAGATATACTGGGATGCTTTCAGCAAAGCATTCAGGCATTCTGCCTCCGGCATAGCACTGGACTGTGAAGAGCATACACTAAACATCAGGGCTGAGAGCCAAGACGGCTACTCTGGCCTGGCATCAAGCAATTTCATTGTAAGCTGTACACCAGCTATAACAGTTGAGCCTATAGAAAAAAGGTTTATGCTGGGAGCTTCCAACACAGAGCTATTCAAAGCAACTTTATGGAATCCTCTTGATGCTGCTGAATTTGATATAGAGCTGGTAGCAGAGCCTACACAAGGGTTTATACTGTCTTCTGGCTGGCTGATGCTTGATTGTAAGGGTAGCGGATGCCTAATCAATCCTGGAGGCGACAATAACTACGAGGTCAGGCTTGATGTATCAGTACTGGGATTCACCTCTTTCTATGTTAACCTGGTCAAGGCTGGAAAAATAGGCGTATATCCAATAGGATTTGAATGCACAGAAACCAATCCTGCAGGCCTGGATGTCAGGGATGGAAAAGGAACCCTGATGATACTGACAGAGACCCTGCCTGAGTTTGCCCTGTGGCAGTTCTTTGTGCTTATGCTGATATCAGCTGTTTTGTTTGTTTTCGTCAGGTCTAGGTGAGACGATTTTTTGGAAGTTTTAAAAAATATAAAATCAATAGGAAAAAGTAATGGAACCTGAACTAAGGCCCGAATATATAGAGAAAGCCATGATGATAGGGAGGCAAAACCCTATTAAGGTTGGGACTGTTGGGAAACTAAGAAAGAGGTACATTTGTTTATGAAAATACTTCTTGACACGAACTTCCTGCTGCTGCCTGTACAGTTCAGAGTGGATCTATCAGACCTGAAAGAACACGGTTCTATAGCCACGCTGGATTCCTGCGTAAAAGAATTAGAGAGGCTAAGCAAGGGAAAAGGCAGAACAGGAGAACAGGCAGCAGTTGCCCTGGCCATGATAAAGAGCAGGGGAATTAGAATTATTTCCAGTAAAAAGAATGCTGATTCTGCACTTCTGGACAGCGCAAAGAGGCACGGGTACGCAGTAGCAACGAACGATAGGAAACTTATTAAAAAGTTAAAAGACAATGGAATTAGGATTATAAGGCTGCGGCAGAAAAAGTATTTCATAATCGAGTGATGCTATGCTTTTAGATATGGGGGAATTGATATATCCGTTTGCTGCAAGCATCCTGGCTCTGGTTTTTGCTGTCATTCTTATTGCCTCTGTGCTTAGAAAAGAGAAAGGAAGCCTGAAAATGATAGAGATAGCAAAGGCAATACAGACAGGCTCAAAGTCGTACATGAATCGTCAGTACAAAACAATAGCAATATTTGCCATAATAATCGCAGTTATACTTGCATTAGCCATAAACATGCAAACAGGAATAACATTCATTGCAGGGGCTTTTCTCTCTGCACTTGCAGGCTATATAGGAATGAACATCTCAATAAGGGCGAATGTAAGAACAGCGAAAGCAGCTGAGCGCGGGCTAAAAGACGCATTAAGTATTGCCTTCAGAGGAGGCGCTGTAACAGGCATGTTCGTAGTTGGTTTAGCACTTCTTGGTCTTACTGTCTTCTACTGGTTATACAGGGACCCTATTTTAATAATAGGCTTTGGTTTTGGAGGCTGCCTTGTCTCTTTGTTCGCAAGGATAGGCGGAGGCATCTATACGAAATCAGCTGATATAGGCGCTGACCTTGTTGGAAAGGTGGAAGCAGGCATCCCTGAAGATGATCCGAGAAACCCTGCTGTCATAGCTGACAACGTTGGCGACAACGTGGGTGACTGCGCAGGCATGGCTGCTGATCTCTTTGAGACGTATGCAGTTACTGCACTTGGCGCGATGCTCCTCGGTTACTTGGTACTGGGAGAAAAAGGCGTTATATACCCGCTACTGCTTGGAGCTGGCTCAATAGTTGCCTCAATAATAGGGACCTTTTTCGTGCGGCTTGATAAAACAAACAGCATAATGAAGGCCCTGTATAAAGGCCTGATTGTTACTGGCATTCTGTCTGCTATTATATTTTACTTCATTATATCAGAGGTTGGCATATTTCTCTCTGCTATAACCGGCCTTGTAATAGTTATTATAATATTCATGGTAACTGAATACTTTACCTCTGAGAAGCATTCGCCTGTAAGAAATATAGCGCTTGCATCCAAGACAGGACCTGCAACGAACATAATAACAGGCCTTGCAACTGGCCTTGAGTCAACAGCACCAATGGCTGTTATCATATCAGCCGGCATATTGCTGTCATTCTACTTTGCAGGCATCTACGGCATAGCAATAGCTGCAATGGCCATGTTGTCGCTGACAGGCATGGTAATTGCTCTGGACAGCTACGGCCCTATAACAGACAATGCAGGCGGCATTGCTGAGATGGCCAAGCTGAAGGGCAATGTAAGAAGGGTCACAGACAAGCTTGATGCTGTTGGAAATACAACAAAGGCCGTTACAAAAGCCTTTGCTATTGGCTCTGCTGCACTGGCTTCATTAACATTATTCGTTGCCTATGTGATGGAGATAGAGCTGGCAGGCATGACAATCAGCTTTGAGATAGGTGACCCGCTTGTTTTAGTTGGTCTTCTGATAGGTGCTCTTATACCGCTGCTTTTCTCTGCGCTGTGCCTGAAGGCAGTAAGTAGCACTGCATTCAAAGTCGTGGAAGAGGTAAGAAGGCAGTTCAGGAAAGGCATTCTAAAAGGCAGAGCAGTGCCGGATTATGCAAGATGCGTTGACATAGTAACAAAATCCGCACTGAGAAAGATGGGCCTGCCTGCACTGCTTGCAGTTGCCTCACCGCTTGCTGTAGGCCTTATCCTTGGGCCAAAAGCACTTGGCGGATTATTGCTGGGGTCTATATTATCTGGCTTTCTCCTGGCAATACAGATGACAAACGGCGGAGCAGCATGGGATAATGCAAAGAAATACATAGAGGCGCGCAAAGGCGGCAAGGGCTCTGAAACGCACAAGGCAGCAGTTGTAGGCGATACTGTTGGCGACCCTTACAAGGACACAGCCGGGCCGGCTATTAACCCGTTGATAAAGGTCATGAACACTATAGCAATAATATTTATTCCTTTGATAGTTGCATATGCGCTAATTTAAAGAATTTTTATATCAAGGATAATTTTAAATCCCTACGTTTAAAAACTAATTGAGATATATAAATATGGTCTGGAAAAGAGGGTAGGTAAAGTGTTCAAGATTATTACAGTAAAGGACGAGGTAAGGGTGCCTCCTACCAAGTTTAACCTTGACCTTGATAAGGCAGTCAAGGAAAGCCTGCAGGAGAGTGTTGAGGGAAGCCTGAATCCTGATATTGGCGTGTTCCTTGTTGTCACAGAGATAATGCAGATAGGCGAGGGCAAGATATTGCCTGAAGACGGTGCCATATTCTATCCTGCTGAATTCAAGGTCCTGATATACAGGCCTGAGCTCAATGAGATCGTCCTGGGCGAGGTTGTGGACATAACCGAATTCGGCGCATTCACAAGAATCGGCCCTCTTGATGCTCTTGTTCATGTCAGCCAGATAATGGATGACAGGCTCAGCTATGACTCCAAGAACGCCATATTCACAGGCAGAAAAGCTGGTTACAAGCTAAAAGAAGGTGATGTTGTAAGGGCAAGGATAGTAGGCGTGTCCCTTGGCAAGGGCAGGAGCAAGATCTCACTTACAATGAGGCAGCCTTGTTTAGGCGCGCTGGAATGGATAGAAAAGGATAAGAAAAGGGCAAAGATAGAAAAGAAGAAAGGTGGTTAGATGGTGAAGAAAGCATGCAGACAGTGTAAAAGAATTGTAAAAGGGAATTTATGCCCGGTATGCAAGACCGAGACAACAACCAATTTCCAGGGCACTGTTGTTATATTTGATACTGAATCTGCTATAGCGAAAAAAATGGGCATAACCGCACCAGGAACATATGCAATAAGGGTATGATTATGAAGCTTTCAGTAATAAGCGAGAAAGATAATCCTTTGTTTAAGAGGAAGGAGTTGCAGATAGAAATAGATCATGATGCCTCAGCAACACCGTCAAAGGCAGAGGTGCAGCTTTTGATATCCAAGGAGTTCAAGAAAGCTGTAGAAAACGTAGACATAAAAAGCATCTTTTCTGATGCAGGCATTTCATCTTCAAAAGCAAAGGTTTTCCTCTGGGAAGAAAAGAAAGTTCCTGATCTGTCAAAGGTTGTTAAAGAGAAGAAGCCGAAAGAAGAGGCAAAACCAGCAGAAGCAGCAAAGAAGCCTGAAAAAGAAGAAAAACCAGAGGCAGAAGAGAAGAAGGCAATGCCTGAGAAAAAAGAAGAGAAACCTAAGAAGGAAGAAAAACCAAAAGAGGGAGCAAAATCAAAAGAAGAAAAAGAGGCAGTAAAGGAAGAAGCTAAATAGTTTTCCATCTTATAGGGATACGACAACGTTACAGAGTAACGGTGGGGTATATGGCAAAGGGCAAGGAAGCAAAAAGAAGCGCAAAGAAAGAGAAAAAGCCGAAAGAGGAACCAAAAGAGGCAGTAAAAGAGGAGCCTAAGGAGGCAGTGCCAGCGCCTGAGGCAAAAGAGGAAAAGAAAAAGGAGAAGAAAGAGAAGAAATCCCAGAAAGAGCGGCCAAGGAGCAAGAAGAAGCATACGAAGATACAGGTCTGGAAGCTTTACGAGATAAAAGGCAGCGAGGTATCAAGGAAAAACGAGCCCTGTCCCAGGTGCGGACCAGGAACATTCCTGGCCAGGTACAAGAACCGCAAATACTGCGGAAAATGCGGCTGGGCACAGATCCAGGACGAGAAGAAATAGCTAGTTCTTGTAAAACCTTAATCAGTTTTTATTCTTTATTCGATAAATTACAATATGATTTGTCTTGGCATTGAGGGAACTGCTCACACGCTCGGTGTTGGAATTGTCATGGATGAAAAAGTATTAGCCAATTCCCGTGACATCTACAAGCCGGAAAAAGGCGGCATACATCCAATAGAGGCAAAAGAGCACCATGAAAGAGTAAAAGAAGCTGTCCTTGAAAGCGCGCTGAAAGAAGCAGGCATATCAATAGATAATATAGACATAATTGCCTACTCAGCAGGTCCTGGACTGCCGCCATGCCTGAAGGTTGCAATGGAGTTTGCAAAGGAATTGGCTCTGCGGGTTAAAAAACCATTGGTAGAAGTTAATCATTGCATTGCTCATATAGAAATAGGGAAATTGATGACAAAAGCAAGGGACCCGATTACGCTGTATGTGTCAGGCGGCAATACCCAGGTGCTTGGTTTTGCATCCGGCAGGTATCGCGTCTTTGGAGAGACACAGGATATTGCAATAGGCAATGCCATTGACACTTTTATCCGCGAGGCAACAGGAAAGCATCTAGGCGGGAGGCATTTTGACGAGCTTGCAAAGAGCGGCAGCTACATCGAGCTGCCTTATGTTGTAAAAGGCATGGATTTATCATTTTCCGGCATATTGACCTCTGCTTTGCAGAAATTCAAGAAAGGCGAAAAAATAGAAGATTTATGTTATTCTATGCAGGAAACAACCTATGCAATGCTGACAGAGGTTACTGAGCGCGCTCTAGCGCATACAGGCAAAAAAGAAGTTCTTCTAACAGGTGGTGTAGCAGCTTCTTTGCGGCTTCAGGAGATGCTAAAAACAATGTGTGAAGAGCGTGGCGCGAAATTCTTTGTTGTTCCCAGGGAATTTGCCGGAGATTGTGGTGCAATGATCGCATACACCGGATTGCTTGCTTATAAAAATGGCCTGAAACCAGCAGAAAAAGCAGACTTCTACCAGAGGTGGCGAACAGATGAAGTGGAAGTGAATTGGATAAAGTAATCTCAGGCAACCAGATCATAAGCAGCAAGCCATTCTACCAGGTCGTCTGATATCAATCCTTTTGATATTTTACCTTTCTGCATTATAGTAACATCTTCCTTGCCCAGCAGGGTTAGTGTAGGGTCCCAGAAGATTCCGTCTAAATGAATACCATCAACGCTACCGCCAAAGACCCTGTTGCTACCCAGTGCTATATGTCCTGTACCTAGTTTCTTCTCTTGTTCTATTATCGGTCTTCCATGAACAACAGCATCCGGGTTCGTGCCTATGCTTATCTCTGCAATATTCTTCAATTCCGGATAATCTCGCATAAGTTTTAATAAATCCTCTGCAGTTTCACCGCCCATCTGGCTTACTGAACTGTTCACTACATCTATAAAAATAGGTGAGAGCAACTGAATACGGGCAATGCCTATGTCATATACTACTGTGCCTTTTGCTGTGCCCTCTACAGGCGAGATTGGCAATTCTCCTGCTGGCAGATTGCCGCCTGTACTAGGTTTTGTGTACAAACCTGTTTCATAGTGGCACTTCCTTCCTCTTATGTCAGCGCTTATATCCGTCCCCTTTTCTGTGGTTATATGTATCCCTTCTCTGCCTTCATAATATGCAGAAAGCTCTTCTGTCAGTTTTGCCACACGATTATAATCAGTGCAGAGAGCCCCTGTCTCCAGCATCTGAGGTGTCAGGCCTGTGCAGCTAGCAACTCTTTTGCTCCAATCATACTTGGCTCTTCTCCTTGTAGGCGTGTGATACCATGACTGGGAAGCTGCTATCAGAATAATATCAGCTTCCTGCATTTTATCATGCAAATCAACACCTTTATAGTGTTGTGGAATATCATCTGCCCTTTCAAGAGGCAGGTAGTCTATCTCAGAATCTCCTTTGTAATATTTTTTCAGGAGCCTGGCAGATGCCTGTGTCTTTTCATCAGTAAGTATCAGTAGTTTATCTGTTGAACATGCACCAAGGCAGCTAAAAATTGTTTCAGCGCCCTTATATTTCATAATTCAGATATACGACTCAATCTTAAATATCAGAGGCGGTAAATGATCTGTAATTCCAATGTAATTCAGGATTTCTTCCTCTTTTTTTTCTGGTCCTTGTCAAATATTACGTATTGCCGTGGATAAGGTATTTCGATGCCTGCCTTGGTCAGGTTCTTCTTGATGTTTTCCAGCATGCGTGATTTTGTGAGGAACTGCCCTCCTGCCACATCCACATCAACAAATACCTTTGCTTTCAGGTTGACAGAGGAATCACCGAAGCCTTCTACAACAATCTCTGTAGGAGCAAAATAGCCCTGGCCTGGTATGCCTTCAGCTACTGTGGCCGGGTCTTTGTCAAGCGTATCTTTGATTATCTTGACTGCTTTCTGCAGGTCAGACTCATAGCTGATACTGACATCAAGGAAGAATCTTCTGAGCTTGTGGGAAGAATAATTAACAATAGGCTCATTAGCGACTTTCGAGTTCGGTATGCTTATCAGCGTGTTGTCAGGCGCGTTTATTGTTGTTGACCTCAGGCTTATCTCCTTGACCTCGCCCACAAGGTCAGAATCCTTGAGGTGTATCCACTGGCCTATCTTGAACGGCCTGTCCAGAAGCAGCGAGATGCCTGCAAGCAGGTTTGACAATGTCTGCTGTGCAGCAAAACCTATGACAATTCCTGCAAAGCCTGCTCCTACCAGCAGGCCTTCTATTGCCCCGGTTATTCTGAATACGCCCAGTGTCCAGACAAGGGCTCCAGCATAAGTAAGGTATTTGACCATCTTGCGGAGCAGTGTACCAACTTCTTTGTCAACGCTCTTGACCCTGACATCCTGCTGTAGCTCAAGTATAACGCCTGATATGTTTCTTACAATGTATATAGCGCTTGCCCAGACTACAATAATCATAATCAACTGGGTCATCATCGGGTGTGTTGAGTCCAGGATATTGAATAGAGAATATACCTCTGGCTGCCATAAAAAGAATATAGGCACCAGCACCAGGAAATATATGAAAATCTTGATGATTCTGAGCATGACGAGGAGGCCGAGCCTGTTCTGCTTGACTATCTTGTCGTGGTTTCTTTCAAGTAATTTGCCTATTATGAATACGGTAAATATAAATGCTATAGTCAGTACTGCATTATAGGCCATTTCCATGCTCTAGATTTGGAAAGTAGTTTTTATAAACCTTATCATCATCCTATTATTATGAAAACCATGATAATAAAAATCAATGACAGAAAGGCAATTACCTCTGCTGTTTCTGTACTGAAGAAAGGCGGTATTGTTGTCTATCCTACAGAGACATCGTATGGTGTGGGTGCAGATGCCACCAACATCAGGGCATTGAAAAAAATAAACAGGCTTAAAGGCAGGAAAAACAAGTTCCTCCCTATCATCATAGACAGGAAAATGGCTGGAAAGTATATTGTCCTTAACAGTGATATGAAAAACCTCATGAAAAGGTTCATGCCAGGCCCCTTAACACTGGTTGCTGACAAGAGGATGAAAACAAAGAAGCTGCTAGGCGGTTTCAGGATACCGGCAAACAGCTTTGCCCTTAATCTTGTAAAAAGATTCGGAAAACCCATAACAGCAACATCAGCAAATATCTCAGGCAATAAGCAGATATATGGAATAAAAGACGTAAAGAAAGTGTTCTCAGGCAGAGCCGATTTGATAATCGATGCCGGCTCGCTTCCGCGGAGGCAGCCATCAACTGTTTTTGATGTAAGAGGCATGAGAATTCTGAGAAAAGGAAAAATAAGTTTAAGGAAAATAGGAAAAGTTATAAGGAAAAAATAATCAGTTAGCTCATTTTTAACTGCTTTTGCTGCTGAATCTGCCGAATTTCTTTATTCTTATGATTTTTGTTTTTCTTAGCCTGTCTTTCAACTGCTCTGGCAGTTCCTGATCATAGCCAAGCACGATTATGTCTGGGTTTATCTTTTTCACGACCTTCCAGAAATCTGTTGCATGGCCAATAATAATCTTGTCAGCTATGCCTAGTTTTTGCAGGTTCTTTTTCCTAATTCCTGCTTTTTTTGCATAAGGCTTCTTATTGTTCTTGTCATGCGTTAGAATAACAGTAAGATAGCCAAGTGCTTTGGCCTTCTTCAGGAAATAGACATGGCCGGGATGTATCTTGTTGAAGCATCCGCCTGCAAGTACTTTCATGATAAAAATAAATATGCCAAGATTTAAATTGTTCTTTCCACAGCAGCGCGCATTGCCTTTGCTCCAGCTATCGTGCCGCCAGAATGTCCATGAATACCGCCTCCTGCCTGGATTATGATATCCCTGCCCATTTTCTTTATTAGGCTCTGCACCAAACCTGCATGAAGCCCGCCTGAGGCTACAGGAAACACCGTCTTTAAGCCAAACCACTTGTTCTTTAGTGCTTTTTCTATTATAATCACGTCGTCTTCCTGCGTCATCTTGCCTACAGCTGCGGTGCCTATGTGAAGCTGGTCAACGCCAATCAGCCGAGCAAGCCGTGCAACAACCAGCATTGAGATACCATGCCGTCCGCGGGTAAATGCTGCATGTCCTGCACGATGAGCATGAAGCACTAATCCTAAGTTTGCGTTTCGCAGCGTCTGCAGAGACGACCATCCGCATGTAAGTATGTCAACCATTGCATATTCGCAGCCGGTCTGCTTGACGAGCCTGGCGCGCTTTAGCATCTCGTTTGTTTCAGCAGTTACATTCGGCATGTATATCTTCTTTTCGCCGGTTTTCCTTTCTGCCTTGTTCCTCATCATTATCGTCTGCCTAACGCGCCTCTCGAACGGGTTGAACTTCTGGCTGCTCAGATTCTCGTCATCCTTTACTATGTCACAGCCGCCGATCCATGCGTCATAAGCAACCTTTGCATGGTCTACTGTTCGCAAGCCTAGCTTTGGCTTTACTATCGTGCCTACAAGCGGTCGTCTCTTTACTTTCAGCAGTTTCCTGATTTTTTCAATTCCAAAACAAGGCCCTTTGAAAGATTTTACATACTTTTTAGGCAGAGTTATATCGTTTAGTCTCAGCCTCTTTACAGCTTTCATGCCGAAGATGTTGCCTGCAATGCTGCTCATTAGCTGCGGTACATTGCCAAGCTCGAATAGCTCCAGAGGATAAGCAATCCTGACATTATTTCCTTTTATAGAAACCACCTTAGCAGCCAGATTTTTCATATACTGCTTCTCGGTGGAAACATCTATCCACGTGCCTGTTGAAGACTCAGCAGCTACTGCTTCTGCTGTTTTTTTCTTTGCTGGCTCTAGATGGAAATCACATATTATTGAAGGCATAATCATTCATGTGTGAATATAGCTATTATATTTGTCTTGCCGATCTTCTCTATTCTTACAAAACCAAACCTCTCGAACTGGACAATATCACCGACCTTTGTTTTTTTAAGATTTAGTTCACCGTAACCCTCCATTACCTTTCCAAGGATGATGATTCTGACTTTTATGTATCTGAAAGGCACCCATTGTATCTTTGGTATAGACTTTACCTCATTGCCTGTGTATTTGGAAACATCGCCCAGCTTGATGTTGCATAGATCCTTTAGCCGGACTTCCAGGCCCTCGTACTTGTCAAAATCCGAGTCATCTACAAAAAAGGTCTTGCTAAGGGAGAATTCCCTGAACCCCCTTTTCGCATTTGGATGAAGAGCTATTTTTGCTTTCCTGAAAGGCAGACCCTTTACCTCAATCATCTTGGGGTTTTCTATGAAAAAATAACGGTTGGCTACTGCGTCTATTATCCTCCTGTTGTAAGCAGCCAGGTTTTCCGTGGAGATTGTGATGTCATTCGGCTTTGGACCGACATCCATTATTATGTTCCTGAGAGCCTCTGGCTGGAACCCCCTCCTTTTCAGAGACCTCAGTGTTCCGAGTTTCGGGTCATCCCAGTCATCGTATTCCCTTTTTTCAATGCCCTCTCTTATAACGCTCTTGCTTAGAATAGCATCTGTCATTGAAAATCGTCCGAGTGTTATCGTGAAGGGATATTTCCAGTTGAAGTGCTGATAAAGGAATCTCTGTTTTGTTTCATTTGTCGAATGTTCCTGGCCTCTCATGATATGGGTTACCTTTAGAAGGTGGTCGTCTATTGCTGATGCAAAGTTATACAAAGGCCAGACCTTTTTCTTAACCAGGGGATGCTTTGGATTGTCAACTATCCTGAAGCCAGGCCAGTCCCTTACAGCAGGGTTTTTGGCTTCAAGGTCGGTCTTAATCCTGAGCACTGCTTCGCCCTCCTTGAAGCCGTGGCGAAGCATCTTTTTCCAGCGTCTCAGCTGTGTTTCCCTGTTTATGCTTCTGCATGGGCATGCTTTTCTCTGGTCCCTCAGTTTTTTCCACCCCTCGTCGCATGTACAGACATAAGCTTCGCCAAGCTTGATGAGCTCTTCTGCGTATTTGTAATAAATATTCAGCCTCTTTGATGCAATAATCTCCTTGTTCCACCTTACCTTAAGCCATTTCAGGTCCTCCTTTATCCATTTATAGAATCTTTTTTCAGGTACCTTGACTTTCGGGTCAGTGTCATCAAACCTCAGAATGAATTGGCCGTTGTATTTCTTGACATACTCATGGCAGAGTACAGCTGGCCTTGCGTTGCCCAGGTGCAGTGCTCCATCAGGATTAGGAGCAAAGCGCATGACAAAGCTTCTTTCTACTTCGAGCTCAGGCAGGCCTTTTTTTTCCTCCTTTATAACAGGTGTATAACCGCCAAGCTTTGCTAATTCATCTTTCTGCTTGCTCAGGCTCCATCTGTTAATTTCCTCTGTCGTGTAGTCTATTTTTGACCTGACCTCAGGAAGGTTATCCCTGTACTCAGGGTTATCAGCCAGCAATTTGCCTAAAACACTCTTTGCCATGGCAGTTCCGTTGTGCTCAGTGGCGTTTATTAGTATGTACTTCTTTATAAGATCATCTAACTCCATAGAAAAATCTCCTGTAAAATGCACTATATAATTATATTTATATCTCATTGTTCTTAAATCTGAGAAAGAATATTTTCAGGCATTAGAATATTAAATACATTTCTCCCAGCTATAATTTATGAGGTTCTATCACAAAGGCCTGGAAATGGATGTGCCTGATTCTGTTTATTACCCAAGAGAGGATTCGCTGCTAATGGCAGGCGTGCTTGAAAAAGAAAAAGCAGAGAACTGCCTTGAGATAGGGTGCGGTTCTGGCTTCTTATCAATACTTGCAGCCAAGACCTCAGCTGTAACAGATGTAACAGCTGTTGACATAAATGAAAAGGCAGTAGAGGCGACGAAGAAAAATGCAAAAAAGAATAATGTAAAATTAAAGGCATTCGTCTCAGACTTATTTTCATCTATCAACGATTCCTATGACCTGATCGTCTTCAACTCACCATATCTGCCAACCCAAACCGACGACCAAGTGTCGTCAGGCAAGTTCGAGGATAAGCAGTGGTCCGGCGGGATAAAAGTTATTGAAAAATTCATCCAGCAGGCAAAGAATCATCTAAATAAGAATGGAAAGATTCTGCTTTTGATATCCTCGTTAACAGGCGAGAAAGAAGTTCTGGAGCTTTTCCATAACAATAATTTTAACGTTCGTGTTATTGCACGCGAGAGGGTGCCGTGGGAAGAGCTGATGGTTGTCGAAGCCGTTCCTGATAAATTTAAATATGTTGTGTGATTACTGTCTCGTTAGGTTATATGCGTACCAAAATCAAGAATAAGAAAATTAGAAAAGCCATAGAAGAGATAGTGTTAATACCAGATTTTACTGCATGGAGACTATATTTACCTGATGCCTCATCAGGTAAAATCTCATTGATGATGCAAGAGGATCGAAATGGCCAAGACTGTGTAGATTATGCTGTGGGTGCTCATCAAAGAAATTGTAAAGGGGCTGGTTGCCTAAATTTGTATCCAGAGGCAATTAAACCGCAAGAAGGGAACATAATCTTGTATCATGTTAAACACAGTAGAAACGGGGATAAAAATAGAATAGTTCATGCTGGCATATGCCAAGAAGATGGTACAATAATATCCAAGTGGGGGAAGGGAGGCCCTATTTTTAATCATCCTGTAGATTATGTTCCATTGGGTTATGGAAACTATGTGACCTTCCGCAGGATTTTAAGATAACTAGATCGCACGCTGTAGATTTTTCACACGTTATAATGAACTTTTAAAATATTCAGCTCAAATATGAATTATGCCAGTCAATGCGCCTGCTGAGTATTTCAAGGCAGAGGAGAAATTCAAATCAGCCAAGAGCAAAGAAGAAAAAATAGCTGCTCTTGAAGAGATGATAAGGCTGCTGCCAAGGCATCATGGCAGCGAGAACGCGCATGCCCAGCTGAAATCAAGGCTTGCAAAGCTGAGAAAGGAGGGTGAGAAAAAAGGCGCTAGAAAGGTCGGTATAAGCAAAGAAGGTGATGCACAGGTCTGTTTAATTGGCCTTACCAACAGCGGAAAATCATCGCTGCTCGCAGGTCTTACAAATGCAAAACCCGTTATCAGCGAGCACGAGTACACGACGACAAGGCCTGAGGTCGGCATGATAGATTATTCCGGCATAAAGATCCAGCTGGTTGAGATACCCTCAACCTTTGACAGCGAGTATCTCAGCATAGCAAGAAGCGCAGAGCTGGTTGTTTTAGTAGTAAAGAGCGCGGAAGAGAGAAATAAGATTAAGAAGATAGTTGAGGACAATCTCATAAGAACAAAGGCAATTTTCGTGAGTCCGTTCAAGGAAAATGTGGCTTCTATAAAGAAAAAAATCTGGGCAGCTCTTGGATTGATAATAGTCTATACGAAAAAAGCCAAGACCCCGATGGCTCTGCCGAAAGGCTCGACTGTCAAGGACTTTGCATTGCGGATACACAAGGATTTTGTAAAGAACTTCCGTTTTGCACGTTTATGGCGAGGCAGCCGAATGATACAGGCAGGCCTGAGATACCGGCTTGAAGACAACGACGTAGTTGAAGTGCACGCAGAGTGAGACTACTTCCTAGAAAGCGGCTCTGCTATTTCTGATTCTTTCTTTTCCAGGATATGGAATGTCCTGTCCCCGCTATTATATTTGTATGAGCCAGAAGGATACATACCCAACATGTCACATTTATAATCAGCTAATATATCAGGAACAGGGATATTATCCAATAGAGCCAGCCAGACGTCATCGCCTATATCTGATCTTGGAACCGGTACCCTTGCCGATTCATCTTCAATCCTATATGTAGCTTCACCATAGAACTGATCAGAATCATCTGATGGATAAAGTGCTGCTATTACTCCTTCTACAGGATCGCCTCTTGCTACCCTTACTATACTTCCGTCGTCATCTATATACTTGAAATAAATAATATCATTCTGACGAAAGACAGGTGCTATATCTTTCTCGACCATGATTTTTGGGAGATAAGCTTTATCCATGGTTACAGTATAGGCTGAATATTTAAATTATTAATTACATTCTACCTATAGTGGTCTTATGCTAGCTGAACTGCATTCTCATACGTATTATTCAAGAGGCACGAAAGTGCTGTATGAGGGCCTGAACTCGCCAGAAGAGATGGTCAGGCATGCCAAGAGCCTTGGCCTGGATGCAATAGCCATAACTGATCACGACACAATAAAAGGATGTTCAGGTGTCAGGAGATTATCAAAAAAGTACGATATTCTTGTAATTCCTGGCGAGGAAATCTCTACAGCAGATGGCCACCTCGTTGCCTTGGGGATAAACGAGTTTGTTCCGCCAAGGCTTGGTATAGAAGAGACGATGGAGCTGGTGCATGGCCAGGGTGGGATTGGCATTGCTGCACACCCGTTTGCCTTCAACAGAAAGGGCCTTGGCTCCCTTGCAAAGAAATGCGATGCCATGGAGGTATTCAACGCACTAAACCTAGAGAGAATTGCCAATTTAAAAAATAGATATTTTGCAGAAAAGCATAATATACCAAAGACAGCAGGCTCTGATGCACATTGCCTGTCAATGATAGGGTATGGCATGACAGATATCCGAGCATCAGGCATTGACAATGCACTGAGAGCGATAAAAAAAGGCAAGACAGACGTAATAGGAAGGTATCCGCCGACCAATGTTATAATGGACTGGAGCGTTTCCAGGCTAAAATTATCCTACGCCTATGTAATAGACTACATGAACAGGAATTACAAGTGGCCCAAGAGGACAGTCGGCAGGAAGCTTCTCGGCCTGGTTGAAAAAAGCCCAGGCAATATAGACTATCTTTTCAGGATGTTTGCGTACATGTCCCTTGGTTCAACTGTAATATACTCTACTGTCAGGCAGATCCTGGGTGTTAAATAATGCTGGAATTCATCCAAGAAATCGGCACTTTCAGCCTTGTATTAATCCTGCTTTTATTCGTTGTATTCCTGGTATTGATAAAGAAAGTGGTAAAAACAATAATAAACATTGTCATAGTGTCTGCTGCTTCTGCAGCCTTTCCGCTTGTACTCCGTTTTCTTGGTTTTTCTGTTCCGCTTAACATAGACACGATTCTGTTTTTCCTCATAATCGGGCTTGGCCTGTACATGTTCTACCTGCTTGGAAAAATAATATACTCTGCGCTCGGGATAGTTGAGAAATCAGCAAAAATAGTAGCCTACCCGTTCAGGGGCAATGGGCTGGAAAAGAAGGTTGAGAAGATAATAGAGAAAAAAGAAAAGAAAGAGAAACAGGGCTAATCTATAACCATATCTGCTTCCGGTATTGCTATCCGGCTTGCTAAGCCTTCTATCTTGAGTTTGTCAGAGAATTCAAACCTGCCCTCCAGGTTATATATCTCTATAGAGTCGGAGAATCTTGTTTCTGTTCCCTTAACTATCAGAGAGCCGTCTGTCAGCAGCAATTCTTTCAGCTCAAGGCCTTCTATTACCAGGCTATTGAAAGTACAGTTCGATATAACAGACGCCTTGTTAAGCGCAATAGAGGAGTTGGCAATCTCGATGTTATCGGTAACACCATCAAGCCTGAGGCTATTTCCGTATATCTCTCCGCTACCGCTGAAATCCATAGCTATGGTATCGCTCGTTCTTATATTAATGTACCTTATGTCTGCTGAAAATAATATCGGTTCTATCGTTATATTGGCGCTGTCTTTGAAAGAGATGTTGCTGTATTCAGCAACCAGGGAAAATGAGATATTTCTTTCTTCACTACTGCCTATGATAGAAAAAAGCCTGTCTGTAACAGAGCTGAAAAAATCCTGAACAGACGTCTGAGTAGACGTAACAAGTGCCACAATACCAAGGAGTATTATTACCGTTACTATCAGTTTCCAGTTAAACATGAAAAGATTATATTTTCCCGGCTTAAAAAGATTGTGAGAGTATAGCCAATACTGCATTGGCTATAGTTGTCTTTTTAAAGATTTCCGGTCATTTGAATCTTAGAATAAATCTAGTGGTTCTATGCTTATGCAAACTGATGCTCTTGGGATGATAATATGGTTCATCCTGTTAATGGTGATGTTCATATTTTACCCGAGGATTATGCTGTCACAGCTAATCTACAAGATAGAGCAGTCAGCAAGAAAAATGGAGAGCATGTCAAGAAAATCCAACCTTATGACTGCCAGGAAAGCAAACAGCAACCCTTCATCAGAACTAAGAAAAAAGATAGATGAGTTTACAGACTTCTTCGTTGTTGAGCCATCTGGCATAGACCCGTACGGTCTTGTCAGAAAAATAGACCAGACCATAAGATCAATGGAGAAGAGGTTCGATGAGTTTGTGAATGAGGTTACCAAGGGGAAAAATTACAAAGAGAGGCAGGAATTGAATTATGGCCTGAGGGCATCTATCGGGCTTAGGCAGATATCAAAGATAGTCAGGCATAATGTAGAATTAGCCAAGAAATTCAAGAACCTTCAGATTGCAATGATACTTCAGATGCAGCTACCAATAATAGAAAAGATAGCTGAATCTGAGCTCAGGGGAACCGAGGCCTTTGTTAACGGCTGGCCTATTGGCGATGGGATAGGGTCCCTGGCAGCTGCTTCACTCATGGACATGAGCAGCGAGATAGCTGAGGGCATTGTCTATGGCCAGACCAACATCAGTGGTAGGAGATGCTTTGTTCTTAAGGCAAAGGGCCCTGCTCCTCACCTGGGAAGGATAGACGAGGCAATAAACAAAGTAATGAAAAAACACAAGATATCCAGATTCATAACCATTGACGCGTCCCAGAAATTAGAAGGGGAGAAGAGCGGTACTGTAGCCGAGGGCGTAGGCTTTGCAATGGGCGGTATTGGACAGAGGGAGATAATAGAGAACATGCTGCTGCCAAAGAAGAAACCAATAGACAGCATCATAATAAAGGTGGGCATGGAAGACGCGATATCGCCGATGAAAAAAGACGTCTACAATTCACTGTCCAGGGTCCAGGAGAAGGTAAAGAAAGCTGTTAACAGGTCAGGGAAAAATGAGAAAATAATGATAATAGGCGTAGGCAATAGCTGCGGTATCGGGGATAACAAAAAAGAGATTAAATCGTTGAAAGAAACCATAGCTAAGCTGGACAGGAGAGCGCAGAGAGAGAAGGAAAGGAAAAAAGGCAGCTGGATCTAGTTGTTGTAATTCACTCGTAGTAACTATGTAATTATTTTTCGCCCGAGTTTTTATTACTGACAAAGAGATATATTTATAAAGTTTTTTTAATTAAGTTATATACGATAAAATGATTGTCAGTTCTAAAACCATGGATGAATTAAAGTCCATTGGTCTAAACAAATACGAAAGAAACCTGTGGGCAGCTCTTCTTTCTAGGGGCTCGTCAACTGCAGGCGAGCTTGCTGATATCTCTAAAGTGCCGAGAAGCAGGTGTTACGATGTTCTGGAGAGTCTGGCTGCCAAGGGCTTCATTGTAATTCAGCCGGGAAAGCCAATGAAGTACGTGGCCATATCCCCGAAAGAAGCACTTTCACGAGCAAAAAAGAAGATCGAAGAAGAGGCAATTGAAACAGGCAACCGGATCAGCAGGATGATAAAATCAGACTCAATAAAAGAACTGGAAAGGCTTCATAAGGAGAACATAAAGACCATGCAGCCTGAAGACATGACAGGTGCCTTGAAGGGAAGGTATGCAATGCTGCAGCAGCTAGAGTCAATGCTGAAGAAGGCTAAAAAGAGTGTAAAGATGATGACAACAGAGACAGGTCTGGCAGAAATCATGGATAATCATCTTTCCCTGATAAAGAAGGCCTCTGACAATGGCGTGAAGATACAGATAGCTATTCCGGTAACAAGGCAGACATCAAACATTGCAAAAGACCTATCCAAATATGCACAGATAAGGGATATATCAACTGTTGAGCATCTAGAGAAAATGGTTGCCAGGCTTTATATAATAGATGGGGAAGAGTTCCTGTTCGGGCTGACAGACGATGTAAAAACTCATCCAACCCAGGATGTTGCCCTCTGGACACAGAGCTCTCATGCAGCATCGAATATCCTGGATCCTATGTTTGAACTGGTCTGGCATCACTCAAAACCGATAAAATAAGCTCTTATTTTCGCTTTGACGACCTCTCTTTTATTTCCTGGATTAATAAAACTTTTCGTACCTTTAATTTTTATAAGCAGCTAAACATAATATTTTATGCTGTTGAGGAATGTAGTATCTTTCTTTTTGGATTTTCCCGGTTTCATAATCAGTATTTAATGGGCTTAATATGATAAATCTAAAATCTTATCTGATATACACGTCGTTTTTTCTTGTGGGCATCATCGGCCTGGGTATGATTGGAGGGTCATTCTTCTCCCTTGCTATATATTCAGTAGCAATCGTTCTAGGGGCCCTGATGATTGCATGGGCTGCAGAATCCTCTGAGATTGTAATATCAGAAGGTCTTGCCCTGGCTATAGTTGCATGGATGCAGGTCCTTCCGGAATTTATGATAGAGGCTACCATAGCATGGGCACAGGATATTCCTAATATGCTTTCAAACTTTACAGGCGCCAACAGGATTCTGGTCGGAGTTGGTTGGCCGTTGGTGTTCTTTGTAACCTCGGTTTTTTATCGCAGGAAGCATAAGCATTTCCTAAAAGAAATAAATTTAAGAATTGAACACAGTGCAGAAGTGATATTCTTCCTTGCAGCTACGGTATATTCTGTTTTAATATTTCTGCGCGGCTCCATCACCATTTTTGACAGCATTGTTATGACGGTGTTGTATGCATCCTACTTATACACTGTTTCAAAGCTGCCTCATTTATCAAGGAAAAAGGACAAGAAACTGATAAGGGGCATTCCAAAGGCTGTGATTAGCCTGAAGAAAAGTTACACAAAACCAATCATTGCGTCTATGTTTTTGGCTGGGGGTCTGATGATATACTTCGCGGCAGAACCGTTTTATAGCAATGCGTTGGTTCTTGCTGCATCATTAGGCATTTCCCAGTTCCTATTTATCCAGTGGATTGCCCCGTTTTTGTCAGAATTTCCTGAAAAGACTTCGGCGTTTTATTGGGCAAGCAAAGTAAAAAAGGCGCCTATGGCTTTGATGAACCTAATATCCAGCAAACTTACCCAATGGACGTTGCTAATGGCGATGATTCCCGTAGTGTTTTCTATCAGTGCCGGGTCAATTTCAGATATTACACTAAGCAGCGTAATAGAAGGGACGGATTTTACAACTGCCACTGAACTCTTATTGACAATCGGATCATCTCTCTATGCTTCGATACTTCTGTTAAAACTGCGTTTCATGTGGTTTGAAGCTGCAAGTTTATTTATTTTATGGTTAATACAGTTCGTGTGGGTTCCTGTGCGGCCGGCAATTATATGGGTTTATTTCGGGCTCGCTGCCTTAGAACTTATTGTCTACCGTAAGGAAGTGTGGAGGGCGTTCTCAGGATTCAGGCATATAATAATGGTATATGTTAGAAAATAGCTATAAGTTTGTCAAAAAAGAGCCTGGTATAATGGAATAAATAAGATTTAATCTCTTTCTGTCCAATAATTTTATAGGGTGTGGATGATATTCTTGACACGGTTGTGTATTTATGCTCATGCCGCTCGAACAGGAAATGCAGAATGAAGTAAGAAAGCTGGAAAGGGAAATATATATATTAGACGAGGAACTGGAAAAATTGCACAGGAAGATTCTGCAGATTATCATGATAAGAAAGAAAAAAGAGCATGACCTCAAGATATTGAAAAAGGATTTCGGCGAGGATGAGAAGGAATTCCAGACCACTCTTGCCAAATTACTTGAAAAAGAAGGCATAAAGCACTTCTAATTTCTAAAGCTAAGTAAACCTTTTTATTCTATATGAAATAATTAAGTGCATGGAAAATTTACTGTGGGTAATAGTTATAACTTTAGTGCCGTGGATAGAGCTTCGTGGCTCTATACCGATTGGCATTGCCTCAGGGCTTGATCCATGGATTGTGTTGGTTACTGCCGTTGTCTTTAATATCCTAATCTTCTTTCCCATTTTCTTTTGCCTGAAATTCCTCTACAGGTTTCTCAGCAGATGGGGCTTTTTCAGGAAGGCAGTCGAAAAGATACGGAAGAAGGGCGAGCCCTATGTAAAGAAGTATGGTGTTATTGGCCTGGGCATATTTATCGGAATACCTTTGCCAGGCTCAGGCGTCTATTCAGGCACGCTGCTTGCCTGGCTAATTGGCATGAAATGGAAAAAGGCATTTACAGCAGCTGTTATAGGCGTGCTCATAGCAGGCTCAATCATATTCGCAGCAAGCATGGGTGTATTCTCAGCTATTGGTTTGTTTTTCTAACCGACAAAAATAGGCCTCTTTGTCAATAGTTTCGGCAAAGAGAGCGGCTTATATGGATAGCCTTTTGTTTTATCCTTGATTGTTTTTATCAGCTTCTTGAGTTCAAGGTTATCAACCTTGCCGCTCTCCCTGAAACGGGTTGCATATTTCTTTGTTTTCTTCTCCTTCTCACCTAAAACAATTATCAGAGGCACCCATTCTGTTTCTGCATCCCGTATTTTTTTGTTGATAGATTCTGTCCTGTCGTCTACATCCACGCGAATATTTTCTTTCTCCAGTTTATCAGCCAGTTTCTCTGCATCTTTAATGAAAGAATCATTAACAGGGCATATTCTTAGCTGAACAGGTGAGAGCCATAAAGGAAGCACTGCATGCTTCGGGTCTTTCATACAGGCCTTTTCAAGCATGGCATACATCACCCTTTCTATTGCACCAGACGGTGAGAGATGCAGTATTATCGGGGTTTTTTTCTTGTTGTCTGAATCCATGAACTGTATGCCATAGCGCTCTGCATTCTCCACATCAATCTGGTCTGTGGTAAGGCATGCTGCCTTATCAAGGGCATCTATAAAATTCCATTCATGTTTTAGGATAAAGTAGAAGAACTTCTTTTCCCAGACCTCCAGCAGAGCAGGCCTTCCCCATTTCTTTACAAGCGATACGATGAAGTCTTTGTTTTCTTCGTAGAAATCCTTAACAACCCTTACTGCAAACTCCATGTCATCCTTGTTTATATCCAGGCCTTTCATGACCTTTTCAGAAAGCTCAAATCTCTTGATCATCTCTTCCTTTGTCTGCTTTAGGTCTCTGCAAATAGCATGGCAATCAGGCATTGTGAACCTTCTTAATCTCCTTAGTCCTGCTAATTCGCCTCGCTGCTCTACCCTGTAGGAATCAGCAAGTTCATATAGGCGCAATGGCAGATTCCTGTATGATATTGTTGCATCCCTTGCTATCAGGAACTGCCCAAAGCATGCAGAGAATCTCAGAAAAACGCGTTTATTCGGAGTCTGTATTGTGTACTGGCGTGCAGGGAACCTGTTAAGATAATCCTTAAGGCACGGGTGTTCGTAATCATACATTATCGGCGTCTCAACTTTCATTGCACCGTATTCTATGCTTTTCTGCGTTACCCACTCCTCAATCAGGTCTTTAATGAGGCTTCCTTTTGGCATGTACCTGAAATTGCCTGGATCAGAAGCATCTTCATAATCAACCAGCTCAAGTTTTTTCATGAGCTTTATGTGCGGCGGCTCCTTGTCCACGCTTCTGGACTTCTTCATCTCGTAGTTAACCATTTTTTCAAGTTGCTTGTGCCTGGTGAAATCAAAGCCCTGTATTTTTCCATCTTTTAGTTCTATTTTGTTCACCTTACCTTTGGTATCAATTATAAACCAGTCTGATTTCAGCTCTTCCTCCTTTTTCAGAGCCTCAGGAACATCTGCTTTTATCTCTCTGGAAAGCTCTGACAGCGGATGGCCCTTACACTTGATAGTGAAAGCCTTGTACCAGCCGAATGGTGCCCTAGATACAGAATAGTCTTTTAGCTTATTTTCAGCAGTTTTCATCACTTTCAGCGCAGTGTCCGAGGATGCAAGGTTCTTGCTAAGGTGCGCATAAGGATACAAAACAATGTTCTTTGCTCCTACCTGGTCAGCAGTTCTTTTTACTTCCTCTGCAAGGTTGTCAGCTGCCTGTTCTGGGTTGCACTCATCCTCTGCTTCTACAGCAATGAAAACAACAAGGCATTCTTCTATTTTCTTTTTTCCTGTATTCGCTTCTGCAGCCTTTATTGCCTTCTCTTTAGGCTCGAATTCAATGAAATCGCTATGAATCAGTAGAATCTTCATAATAAGCGCCTATCTACAACATAGATAATAATTATTGGACTGCTGTATTTAAATTGTTAGGCAGTGGTATATCAGGAATGTTTTCTTACTGTGTAACTAACTCCTTTACCAACATGGTAGAAGCCTTTTTTAAATTCAAAGGTATAGAACTCTACTTTAAAGTCTACAATATCTCCGCTCTTTGTCTTTAATGAGCTTTCCATAAAGCCGTGGGCTTTGCTCATGTGTTCAACAACCTTGGCTCGCATTCCGTTTGAATCAACTACAAGTAGGTCTGTTATTGGTTTTCCTGCCAATTCTTCTGAAGTATATCCAATCATATCTTCCACTTTTTTGCTGAGCCATAAAACCGTAAAATCATAGAGATCCATGATAAGATCAGGTTCTTTTATAAATTCCTTTGCCTTGTTCAAGAGTGCTTCGTCCATAATATCTACTGCATTTCTTGGTTTTTAAATCTAGTAATTTTATAAATATTACTAAAGAGATTAGTGCCGACAGCCCTGTGGTGTAGTGGCAAGCATAGCGGGCTTTGGACTTTTGTCTAAAGCTCTGATTGTAGATGAAGAAGGAAACCCGCTGACAGCGGTTCGAATCCGCTCAGGGCTATTGTGATAAGTTTTTAAAAAACTATAGTTAGATTTAATAATGATGGATATATTCTATTTTGACAAAACCCTGAAAAAAGGTAATATCAAGGATATTGATAAGTTGAAGGGTAAGAAAATCTGGATAGATATAACAGATATAACAAAAAAAGAAGCAGAGCTGATTAAAAATACTTTCCATCTCCACCACCTGACAACAGAGGATTTATTAACTTCTAATGTAAGGATTAAGGTCGAGGAATTCCCAAATTATCTATTTTGTGTATTTTATGGGATTCAGGGGAAAAAAGTCATGGAGTCCCTGGAACTCGATTTTATAATAGGCAAAGATTTCATTATAAGTAATCACAAAAAAGATATACCTTCATATAACGATTTAAAAAATAATAAGGAGGGGTTAGAATCTTTGTTCAAAAAAGGCATTATTTCCATATTTCACAGGTTATTGGATAACGAGGTGGATAATTACTTTCCTATACTGGAGAAGATAGATGACCAGATTGAAGATATCGAAGAAGGGGTGACAAAAAACCCGAATCCTAGATTATTAACCAGGATACTGAAACTAAAAAGACTGGTTGTTCAGGTAAGAAAATACGCATTCCAGCAAAGAGAAAAGTTATCGTTTCTTGCAAAAAACGAATATAAATTTATCCCAAAGAAGTCACTTCCTTATTTCAGGGACATATATGATCATGCTATAAGAGTTTCTGATTCGCTTGATAACTCCAGGGAAGCTATAAGTAACACATTCGATGTTTACATGTCTGCGATGTCGAACAGGATGAACGAGGTTATGAAGGTCTTGAGCGTTATAGCAACCATTGCACTGCCTTTAACAGTGATATCCGGTATATACGGAACGAACTTTTCTTCCTTACCGCTATCAGATTACGCTTATGGGTTCTGGATAATGATATTTTCCATGCTCTTGGTCTGTATTTCAATGTTATATTTCTTTAGAAGAAGGGGTTGGTTTTGATTTTAATTGATAAATATGATAATAGGCAGGTGTACAGATGCTTTGGAATATACTAATTTTATTCATCCTGATAGTACTGTCTGGCTTTTTCTCTGGCACAGAGGTCGCTCTTCTGTCTGTCAGCAAGATCAAGGCAAGGGCGCTTCTCAAAGAAAAGAAGAAAGGCGCTCAGGCGCTTTACAAACTAAAGGAAAACCCACACAGGATGATAATAACGATACTTATCGGGAACAATATCGTGAACATAGGCGCTGCAGCCCTGGCAACCGTAATAGCTGTTGATTACTTCGGCTCAGCAGGGCTTGGTATAGCAACTGGTATTATGACCTTCGTTATCCTTGTTTTTGGTGAAATCACCCCAAAGACCTTTGCATCCATGCATGCTGAGAGGCTGTCGCTGCTTGTAGCAAAACCGATACTGGTCATGGGCTATATTCTGTACCCTGTTGTAGTATTGTTTGAGGCTGTAACAAACGGTATCAGGATTGTTTTTAATGTAAAAGGAGAGGCATCCCTGGTAACAGAAGAGGAATTAAAAACAATGATAGAGGTCAGTGCGGAGAAGGACGTCATAAACCTGAAGGAGAGGGAGCTACTAAAGAGCGTGCTGGAATTCGGTGATATCTCTGTAGAGGAGGTTATGACGCCCAAAGAAAAGATATTATCCATAAACGAGGATAGCTCTATGCAGGAGGCGATAAAACAGATAAGCAGAAGTAAATATTCCAGGAAATATTCAAGAATACCACTTTTCTCCAAGAGCAGATACAACATCACTGGTGTTGTTCATATAAGGGATATCCTAGGCAGCGTCGGCAAGAAAAAGAAGCTGAAAGAAATAGCAGATGAGCCTGTTTTTGTGTCTTATGACATGACTCTGGACAAGGTATTCAAGCTGTTTCAGCTAAAACAAACGCACATGGCAATTGTTGTCGATTTCAAAAGAAACCTTCTTGGCCTAGTTACTCTGGAGGACCTTATGGAGGAGATTGTAGGGGAGATAATGGATGAGAAAGATCTTACACCATCCACAATAATCAGAATAGACAAGCACACGATAGTTGTCCATGGGGGTACGAATATAGAAAAAATCAACAAGTTCCTGAATATAAGCCTTCCTGTAGACAATGGAACAATAGCTGAACTGGTAAAAGCAAAGTTGAAGAAAACAAGAATAGGCAGTAAGCTCAGCACAGATGAGGTAATCATAATAATCGACGATATAGAAGATGACAAGATAATAAAAATAAGAATTATAAAGAAGAAGAGATTCTTTGAAAAACTTGAAAGCAACCTGAAGTGAGTGCCTTGATATCAGTTCTTCGTATTGGCCACAGGATCAAGAGAGATGCCCGGATATCTACGCATTGCGGCCTGGTCGCAAGAGCATTCGGCGCTGATGAAATTATATTCTCCGGCGAACGGGATAATAATCTATTAAAAGGCCTTAGGAAAGTTGTGAAGAACTGGGGCGGCCCTTTCTCTGTCAGGTATGAAAAGAATTACAGGAAGGTTATTAAAAAATACAAGAAAAGGGCCTGTGTAATCCACTTGACAATGTACGGCTTAAGCTTAGAAAAAGAGATTAGAAAAATAAAGAGGAAGAATTTGCTTGTAATAATCGGCAGTGAGAAGGTGCCTGGCGAGGTCTATCATCTATCAGATTATAACATAGCAGTAACAAGCCAGCCGCATTCAGAAGTAGCAGCATTAGCCATATTTCTGGATCGTTTCTCCAAGAAAAAGGAAAAGAGATTCAGGAAAGCAAAGCTCAGAATCGTTCCTCAGGAAAGAGGCAAGAAGGTTATTTAGTGATTTCTTTTAGGTAATTTAGCAGCTCGTCATTCCGATTATAATGAAACCGCCTGCGTCTCTTTGGGATTTTTTCCAGGGTCTTTACATCACTGCACGCAGCAGATTCATTCTTAGCTGGGCATATCTCAATCCATGATTTAAGGTTTAAGGAGTAAGGGCTTGGATTTGAAGATAATGTAGCATGGTTGCCCACTATAACAATATTACCTAATACAGCTTCCTTCTTGCCTCTGTACCTTGTAAACTCACAGGGATAATCCCCAAGGTCATTCCTGCAGAAATACTCGGTTTTTCCATAACCTATTTTTTCTAATATTTTAGTTACCTCTGACTTGTATTCTGAAGGCAGGATTCCTGTTATCTCCCCCAGTTTTTTAAGTTTTTTAATATGTTTGAATACCATAGGACCCCTATCTCTTTAATAGCACAACTCTGCTGTCCTCTTTCTCGTTCTCTATTTTATAAGAGGAATGCCTTACAATCTTCTCAGCAAAGGTTTTTATTTCTTTGTGTCTTGGCATTGACTCGTAAGGAACGCGGTACTGCGCCCCGCCAATAGGCATGAATGCCTTTGCTTCCACGTATGTAGGCGAAGCTGCTTCCAACAAGCCTGCATATTCCTCCGGCTTAACCATGTTAAGGTTCTTTGCCAGGGTAAGCCTGATGACTGACCTGTCAAATTCTTTCAACAGCGATAATGATTTTTGTATTCTCTGCCATCCATCTTTTATTAAAGGGTTGCATGTTTTCTTGTATACCTTCTCATTAGGCGCAGGTAGTGTTACGTACATGTTGGTTGGCTGGTTGTCAATTAACTTTTTTATCATCTCCGGAACTGTCCCATTGCTTACAAGAAAGGCAGTCATGTTTCTTTCTTTTATTAGATTTATGAATTCCGGCAGCTTTGGATAGAGGCATGGCTCGCCTATCAGGGATATGGCAACCTGGTTCGGCTTTTCTGCTTCCCGTAGTTTTGATTTTTCACATTTTGCACCCCAGAAACCCTGAAGAATCTTTTTTTGTTCTACAATTGCGTTATTCAAAATGTTTTCTGGTTTATCTATCTTTCCTTCAATCTTTTTCTTGAATCTCAGTGTTCTCCAACAATAGAGGCAGTTGTGGGTGCAGGAAAAAACAGACGGCGATAATTGTATGCAACGATGACTCTTGATGCCGTAGAACTTCTGCTTGTAACAGAAATCCTTTCCTCTTATCGCTTCTCTGGTCCACTCGCATATCTTTATTGCTGAGTGGTTTCCAACAAAGCGATATCCTATCTTTTCCATTTTCTGCATTTGATTCTCCATAAATTCACCTTCTAGCCATAAGAAAACAAGCACCCTGTGTAAAGTGTATCCCGTCTTCTTCTTTTTTTGATAGCAGGAAATTCCTCAGGCTTTTCAATTCCTTATCTGATGGCTTGTCATCGTAAAATGCTATAATCGTATCGATTAATCTATTGATATCAGGAAAAACGAATTCGATTAGTTCTCTTCGCTCCTCTGTCTTGAATCCATTCTCTTCTAGAGTATCCCTAATCTTCTTAATTCTGTCCTCCCTTGCTTTCTTTTTATTCGGGTATTTGATTGATTTAGCCAGGGTTTCGTCCCCGTTACCAGACGGCAGGATATTGAATACTATAGATCTGCTAACTCTGCACATTTCTCTTACTGCCTTATCTATGTCAATATAATGACTGATAACCCAGCGTGAAAATACTATATCGAAAGCTCTGTCATCAAATGGAATTTCACGTGCATCAAAAACACGTGTTTCTACATCAAACTTACTCTTTAATATCTCTAATTCCTCCTTAGATATATCACTTGCTGTGATATCAGCAATTTCTTTAACCTTTTCTACAAAATGCCCCCATCTGCCTGAGCCTATCTCCAATACCTTTTTCCTGGAGAAATCGCACATATCGAATATTATAGAGAATTCTTTCTCACGGTCTTTGTAATATTTCTCGTACTCCTCCAAAGCTTCTGTGTGATTCATATCAGTATTAAAACCCTATAGCAAATATTTAAAATATGTCTTTCAGGCAAAAGCTGTCAAAGGCAACCGGATTGTCAGATCTGCCCAGCTCTTATCAACTAGTTGGAGATGTGCTTTTACTGAAATTCATGAAAATAAAATCATTAAAGCAAAAAAAGAAGATTGCCCTGGCTATCATGAAAATGATGCCATACGTGAAAACGGTCTGTGAAATAAAAGGAGTGGAAAAGGAATTCAGATTGCCGAGAACCAGGAAACTGGCTGGCAACGGTACAGTAACTATTCATAAGGAGCATGGTATTCTATACAAGCTGGATGCAACAAAGATCATGTTCTCCAAAGGCAATCTTTTTGAGCGACAGAGATTAATTAGCAAAATAAAGAAAGAGGTTGTTGTAGATATGTTTGCTGGCATTGGATACTTTTCTCTGGGCCTGGCTAAGAAGGCAGGAAAAATCTATTCAATAGAAAAAAATCCTGTTGCTTTCAGATACCTGAAAGAAAACATTAGATTAAATAAACTAAATAATATCCAACCGATTCTTGGCGACAACAGAAGCCTCATGTTAAGGGGAAAAGCTGACCGCGTTATCATGGGCTACTTCCCGGGAACAGAAAAATTCCTGCCGTATGCAATAGCAATGTTAAAGAAAAAAGGAGTTATACACTTTCATAATTCATATTCAGAAAAAGACCTATGGAGAAAGCCGTTAGCTGAGATAAAAAAACTAAAGGTCAGCTACAAGATATTATCAAAGAAAAAGGTAAAGAGCATTGCACCGAGAAAATGGCACGTTGTTATGGATATCGCTGTTAAGAAACCCTGAAATCGATTCTGTACTTCCATACTCCTGGGCCGTAAGGCAGGACCTTGCTGACAGAAACTATTTTTATTCTTCTTTTCAGTTTCCTGGCTGTGGTTGATATCTTCCTCTTCTTTTGTTTTAGCTCTGCTTCAGCAGAAAAGCAATAGAAATGAACAATGCCTTTTTTTATGCAGTTTATTGCCTCTTCCAGATAATTTTCTGCTGACTCAGGCAACGGCATTATCACACGGTTACACTGTTTATAGAAATTCTTTGCCTGCTTCTTGACATCTCCTTTGATTACATCAACATTAGCTAATTTATTCAAAATCACGTTCTGCCGGAAATATTTCACAGCTGTGGGGTTTATCTCTATGCCTATTATGCTTTTGGTCCTTGCTTTCTTGCCAATAACCACTGCAAACGGCCCTGCGCCTGCAAAGAATATCATTACTGTTTCATTGGATTTTATTTTTTCTGCAATCCTCATCCTCTCCGTGCCTTCGCGGGGCGAGAAATATACTTTTCTTGGGTCTATCAGAAACCTGCAGCCAGACTCTACATGAGTGACGACTGTATTCTTGTTTCCCTTAATTAATTTCAATTTATATGTCCTGTAGGTCCCTCTTCTTGCTGAGGCCTTTGCGAGTACGGTTTTAACATTCTTGTGCTGTTTCATCAGGGCAGTAGCAATTGCTTTCTCTTTCTTTAATTCCTTTGGTATCTCGATTATTGCTACTGATTTCTCCTTGTTGCCAATTATATCAAACGATCTAGGAACAATATCAAGCTCTTTTTTTGTCAGTTTTTTTATTAGTAGGTCTCTTAGCATAATAGAATATTATCAGATGATTTTAAAAATTAGTTATTCCGTCATCGGTTCCCTTATTCCGTAGACTATTAACTCTTCTTCGTAAGGCAAATCGAGCTTGCCTATCTCGCTGATGTCATCAAGGGAGTTCATCTTTATCATGCTCCTGGATATCGTATAGAGTACATCATCTATGTAGAGCGATCTCCTTACCTGTGACAGGTAATCGTAATAATAATATTCCTCTTCTTCTCCTGTTGCATTGCTGTGCGACACACTGCCTTTTAGCACAAACCCGTTTTCAAGATCAATACCGAAGACATAGGCGCCTTGGAACGCATTCCATTTATTGTCTTCTACAAGGCTGACCGGCATAACCAGAAGGCTCTTTTCTTTACTGAACAAGAAGGCCTTGTGGTCATACAATGCTTCAGAGCTCGTTCCTCTTTCGCCGATTATATATTTTGATATCTCTTCCGGGTTTTCAACATCGCTTACATCGAACAGCGAGAGCTTCATTCCAAGCATTCTACCTTCCTCTGTTGCATCAATACCAATGCCGATGAGATGGTTTTCGTCGTACGGATGAAGATAATCAGAAACACCAGGCACTTTCAGATAGCCAAGAACACTTGGATTGTACGGATCCTCAAGGTCTATCACAAACAGCGGATCGATTTGCCTAAACGTCACCATGTATGCCTTGTTGCCAATGAACCTTGCTGAGTAGATTCTCTCGCCTGCTGCAAGGTCTTCCAGCTTTCCAACAATATTAAGATCGCTGTCCAGAACATAAAGATGATTCTTTGATTCTGCTGTTGACGTGGTTGTGGCTATTCTGAAGTAACCGTTGTATTCATCCATGCTGAACTGATTCAACGCAATGCCTGGTGCATAGCCCTGGGTCTTGTATTCTATATTGCCGTTGTCAATAGCTATCTTGTGGATGATTGTTCTTTCTATATCCTTGGCAATGGCATCGTATACACTTTGCATCCTCTCCTGCATCTGTTTCACTAAATTGGTTCTTTCCTCCATGCTCAGTGATTCAATATATTCTTCAATTACCACAGATATCTCCTGCCATTTCGAGTTAGTGCTTATATCATAATTTCTGATTTCATTTATTCTCTCTCTCACCGAAACAGAGACAAGGGGCATCACAGCCTCGTCAATTATCCTGTCCATATAGTCATAGTAATTGAGCCTTTTCGTGTATGTAACGTATATGTTATCAAGCGAGACGTAGATTTCCTGCGTTGCTCCCATAAGGAATACCTCGCTTGACACCTCTTCTTCGCTGTCCTGCGTGTTTATAGCCAGCACGGTTGTGAATCTCCTTGAGTAGTCAGGAACATCAAAATAATAAACATCAGGGCAGTTGCATATTGCCCTTTCCTGGCCAGCATAGGCAATCCTCGGCAACGGTGTACCGGAGTATATAGGCTGGTTTACTATAGCATAGAC
>CAZRDV010000004.1:0-1663 GCA_964599215.1 uncultured archaeon
CCCGCCCAGTCCACTTTTAAAAGATTTTGGATGAAGATTAATGGTGAAAAAATGAAGAATAACCTTAAAATCAGGAGGATAAGGAAGAAGACAAACAAGATACTCATAGTTGCCAAGCAGAACAAGATAGGGCTCAGCAGGGCAAAGAAGCTGGGCAGGCTTCTTAAAGACTATGTCAAAGACGTCAAGTTCGACCCGTCAACAGCAAGGTCAGTAAGGAGATTAAGGAAAACAGGAACCAGCATAAAGAAATTTGACGGTGACCTGATAATAACCATCGGCGGTGACGGAACTCTGCTGATGACCTCGCACCATTCCAAGGTGCCTATCCTTCCGATACGGATAGAGGGCTACGGGTTTCTCTGTACAGCTGATTTCAAAGACGTCATAAAAAACATAGACAAGGTAGTGAATAAGGAATATGAGATCCATGACGTAACAAGGCTGAAATGCACCAAGCTTGTCAAGGGAAAGTTTGCGCGCTACATAGGGAAGATCCTGCACAAGACGTATCCGCTTTCGCTGAACGAGCTTGCATTTGCAAGGAAAAGGCCTTCAAAGATACTGGGGATAGAATTCAAGATAGATGACACAAGCTTCAGCTTTGTAGGCGACGGGATAATGTTTTCCACCTCGTCCGGCTCAACTGCTTATTCAGCATCATCCGGGGGCTCTGTTATTGATCCAAGCCTGGACGTAACCAATATAATACCGCTTTATCCCTTCTACTCGAAAATAAAGCCTATGATAATTCCAGGTGACAAGAAAATCGAAGTGAAGATAACCAAGGGAGAATGTTCAGTAATAATAGACGGCCATGGAGGAGATTACGTCAAGGCAGGAAGCGAGTTCATTGTGGAGAAGGGCGAACCGTTTAAAAGAGTGAGCATTATCGACCAGAGCTTTTACGCAAAATTCAAGAAGAAGTTTCTTGAGTGAAATACCGTCTAAATAATGGCTATTGACTGTTGTCAATAGCCTATGAAAGATGGTTGTCTGTTGACAACCATCGTTATTTAGACGGTATCCTTGAGTGGTTTCTTAATAAATTTATAAATATTGCGATGAGTAATTCATGCTTAGGGGGCTCGTAGCTTAGCCTGGTTGGAGCGCCACGCTGATATATTCAGGACCAGGGGTCCTGAAATATTGGAAAGAAAGGATTTCTTTCCCAATAACGTGGAGGTCGCCAGTTCAAATCTGGTCGAGCCCATTTTTACTTGAATATCTCCCCGGTTTCATTGCTCCAGAATAGCAGGTCCAGATGGGAAATCGGTATATCAACGCTCTTAGAAAATCTCCTCATCTTCTCTTCAATTTCCTTGTATTTTTTCGGTGTTAATGATTTGGGCACTTCCTCTATCACGCCATAGTTTTTCAGATTCTTCAGGACATGCCTGTCCAGTATAGCAAGCTCCTCGAAGCCGATGTTCCTGAGGAAATGCGAGGCTTCCTTGTAGCCGTAGCCTTTGATGTTCTTTACAAGCCATTCCCTTAGCTCTGTTTCTTTCGTGCGCTTTAGCAACTGCTTTAGCTCTTCAAGTTGGTTTTTTGCACTTTCTATGTAGCCTGCCTTATTGTTGCCAAAGCGGCAGTTCAGCCATGGCCGTATAGAAGCGCTGTCAGAAAAAAGCAGGTCCTTTTTCCTCAGCCTCTCGATAGA
>CAZRDV010000004.1:1763-44365 GCA_964599215.1 uncultured archaeon
TTATTGCCTGAACAGGGCATGAATCAGCAGCTTCTTTGCATTTTTGGTTTCCCTTGCAGGCGCCTGCGTTCTTGGCCTCTGCTTTCCCGTCTTTTCCGATGCCGAATACCTCAGGGCATATGTTTTCACAAAGGCCGCAGCCAATGCATTTCTTCTTGTCAATGCTTACCATGCTAATCCTCCTTGATTGCTTTGTTCATCTCTTTCAGTAGTTTATCAACGTCTAAGCCATGGCTCTTTGCGCCCATTTCTACTGTTTCCATCATAGCCATGGGGCACCCGACACAAGCCATGCCTTTCTTTGCAAGAACCTCAGCAGCCTTCGGATACTTTGTTGCTATCTCGCCCAGGCTTGTATCCTTCTTTATTTTGTCAGTCATAGAATCTTCTTATTCTATTGAACAGAAACATATAAAAACTCTTAGTACTCGACTCCCCGCCTTGCCTGGAATTTCTTGTCAAACGGGTGCTTTACCTTCCGCATCTCTGTTACGTAATCAGCAGCAGCTATGATAGCTGGAGGCGCCCTCCTGCCTGTCAGCACTAATTCAACGTGCTTGGGCTTTGACATCATCAGCCTGAGGACGTCGTCTGTGTTAAGCTGTTTTTTGTTCAGGACAACGTTTATCTCATCCAGGATAACAATATCATGTTTACCGGATTTTATTGCCTTTTCTGCATACGCAAGCGCCTTTTGTGCCTGTTCAGTTTCTTCTTCAAAGGTAAGAAAACAAGCACGGCAGCGGCCGCATTTAATTAACCCCTTACGCATCTTATCAGCATAGGGACAGCTCTGGCCGAATTGCGCGAACTCAAAATTCCTTGGAAAATGCTTTTCTGCACTGACCAGCTCTCCGTAATACCTGCCGCCTTTCATGAACTGGATGATGCAGACCTTGTATCTATGACCAAGCGCGCGCAGTGCAAGCCCCAATGCAGCGGTGGTCTTGCCTTTGCTGTCGCCAGTGTAAACATGAATAAGACCGAGCTCATTTATTTTCTTGACCTTCCTAGGCATCTATACACCTACCCTTTTCTTCAAAAAGTCTAACCATATTAATTTCATTTATCCGAATACTTCCTTTGCCTGCTCGTCATTGTCGTAGTGATACCTCTTGTAATAATCAATTGCCTCGTTGATAACAGAATGATCCTTTATTTTCTTCTTCTCGTTAATATGCTCTTTTATCCACTTTGCAGCTTCGTCAAGGTTTTCAACTATAACATCGCTGAGGCTCTGCACAAATGGATGAATCCAGTTACTCTTCAGCTCAGCTGACAAGTTTTTCTCAGAATACCTGTCAATCGACCTGTAATAGCTCTCTTTCGGGACCACGGAGATGACAGGGACGCCGTGCATCTTTGCAGCGACCATCTCGACGCCGACCCCTATTCCTACTTTGTTCTTGGCCTCCACTATAACGAAATCGCAGTTGGAAGCAAAGAAGACATCCTGTGCAAAGACAGTATAGCTGTCCTTTATATGCTCAAGCCGCACTGTAGGGTCGAGGAATCTTGCATCAATTCCATCCAGCCTTTCCTTTAATTTTACCTTGAATTCCTCCCGCCAGGAATCGTCTTCATTGCCTTTGATATTACTTACATTCCCAGCCAGATAAATAGAGACCACACCAGCACCCCAGAATAATTAATTAGGAGACAAGAGCATTTAAAATTTTATAGCATCTGCCATAGAGAATTTGTTTCTATATTTCTAGTATCTTCTTCTGTTTATATTGTTATACGGACTTTGAGAAGGCAGATAAACTGGTTTTCCGGGACTCTTTTGTTTACCATCGTCTCTTATCCCTTCTAACGGTAATTTTTTTCTGCGTCCCGAAGATTCTCTGACAGGCAGCATATATCCATAAATTTATTGTCTAATGCAATTTAAATAATAAATCCTCAGACAGAACAGGGGCTCCAGCCACAGTTGCGGCAGACAGCGCAGCCTCCGCTCATTTCAAGCCTGTTTCCGCATTCAGGGCATTCTTCAACTACCATAGCAATCAGGATAACATTTAATATGTCCTTCCTCGAATTTAAGATTTTCTATGTGCAAGTATCGCATTCCTTCTTTACTGCCTCTATATTAAGTACCTGTTCCTCACGGCTGCGGTCCCTGTAGATTGTTACTCCCTTGCAACCGAGCTTGTAGGCCAGTAAGTAAACAGCCTCAACGTCCTCTGTTGTTGCTTCATTTGGAAAATTAACAGTCTTGCTCACTGCGTTGTCAGTATGCTTCTGAAAAGCTGCCTGTATTCTTAGGTGGTCCTCCGGCGTTATATCGTGAGCAGTAACAAATATTTTTCTGATATCAGCAGGAATCTCTTTTATATCCTGTACTGACCCTCTTTTTGCAACAAGCCGCATCATGTCCTCTGTGTAGAAGCCTTTCTCTTTTGCTATTCTTTCGAAAAGCGGGTTTACCTCCAGTAGCTCTGTCCTGTCCATAACGTTCCTTATGTAGGATATGGCAAACAGCGGCTCTACACCTGAAGAACAGCCGGCTATTATGCTTATTGTTCCTGTTGGCGCAATCGTCGTTGTTGTGGCATTCCTCATTGCCTTATATTTCTTTGCCCAGATGCTCTTGCGGAAGTTGGGGAACGAACCGCGCTTTTTCCCAAGCTCTTCAGAAGCAGCCTTGGATTCTGTGTCAATAAATCTCATAATCTTTTCAGCTGTCTTGACTGCTTCTTCTGAATTGTAAGCCACACCTAACTGGATAATCATGTCAGCAAAGCCCATTATGCCAAGGCCAATCTTTCTGTTAAGCTTTGTATTCTTCTCTATTTCAGTTATAGGATATTTGTTCATGTCTATGACATTATCCAGGAAGTGGACAGCTGCCTTCGTGGTCTTTCTGAGCTTTTCCCAGTCGATCGCATATTTGCCATCTTTTCTGACAACCATCTTTGAAAGGTTTATTGAACCAAGATTGCAGGACTCGTACGGCAGCAGCGGCTGCTCCCCGCAGGGATTGGTGCTCTCTATTCTTCCGAATTCAGGCGTCGGGTTGTCTTTGTTTATCCTGTCTATGAAGATAACGCCTGGCTCGCCGTTCTTCCATGCCATTGTAACAATCAGGTCAAAGACCCTCTTGGCATTTAGCTTGTTGATTATCTGGCCTGTTCTCGGGTTTATCAGGTCGTATTCCTCATTGTTTTCAACAGCTTTCATGAATTTTTCTGTAAGAGCCACGGAAATGTTAAAATTGGCAAGCGAACCTTCTTTTTCCTTGCAGACAATGAATTCGAGTATATCCGGGTGATCAACATTCATTATGCCCATGTTTGCTCCGCGCCTCTTGCCGCCCTGCTTTATAACATCAGTTGCTGAGTCAAATACTTTCATGAATGATATGGGGCCTGAAGCAACGCCTTGGGTGGATTTTACAACATCGCCCTTTGGCCTTAACCTGCTGAAAGAAAAGCCGGTACCTCCGCCGCTCTGGTGGATAAGTGCTGTGTTCTTTACAGCCTCGAAGATACTGGTCATGTCGTCTTCAACAGGCAGTACAAAACATGCAGCCAGCTGCTGTATGTTAGTGCCGGCGTTCATCAGGGTCGGTGAATTCGGCACGAAATCCAAGCTGCTCAGCATCGAGTAGAAATCTTCCTCTGCCTGCTTTGTCTCTTTTCCGTACTTCTTGTCAGCAGAGGCAATATTCTTCGCAACCCTCCTGAATAATTCACTGGGCGTTTCGATTACGCGCCCGTTCTCGTCCTTTCTTAGATACCGCCTCTCAAGAACCTTGGCAGCATTGACAGTCAGCTTAAGCTCGTCTGTAATGCCGTAAAGGGCCTTTACCTCCCTGATTTCTTTTCTTTTTTGTCTCCATAGTATGTATGCCTTTGCTGTTTTTGCATGACCCTCGTTTATCAGGACCTGCTCAACTATATCCTGGACCCCCTCTACAGTTGGTATTGCATTTTTTGCTGTTTTCTGCTCTAATAAATCAACTACCTTGTCCGCCAGGGCTTCGGAAATGCCTACGTCTTTGCCTCCGACAGACTGTGCAGCCTTAAAAATAGCTGTGGTTATTTTTTCCTTATGAAATTTGACAATTCTACCGTCTCGCTTACGTATCTGAGTAATCCTGATAACAACCACACCCTAATCAAGAGAATTATAATATGTTTCTTGCCCTTAAAAATGCTTTTCTATCTCCAAGAGGTGATATTCCTTACCCGTGACAAACAGCCAAATGCAGGGGCTTTGCACATAAACTCCCCCTGTTTTTTACAAGAAAACCAGCCGCTTCAGGATAACCTAAAAAACTTGCACATAAACTAATAGAAATTAGACTCTGTTCATGGGCATCGAGCCAAAGACCTTAGAGAAGAAAGGATATTCAAGGGCAACTGCCTATTCGTATAATAGAAAGTTGCCAGCGATTAGGAAGAGGCACACATTTTTTGAAATAGTCTTTTAAGGATTTGTAAGTAGTATTTATGGCTAAAAAAGGAGGAATTGATATGGATTTATTTTATATTCAAGATAAAATAGGGACATGGCATTTAATAGAAGAACAAGATAAAGGACTTATTTTTTGGGGAAAATATACGGATTTCGGGGGTTTGCGCAAAGATTTAGAGAGATTTCGAAAACAATTTCCTACAGAAAATCTAAATCTAATTTATGGTGATTCTGGTGTGAAAAGGCGTATACAGAAATATTTCGATAGATTTGGACAAGCACTTTAATGACTTTGATTTTCTCTTTCTTGTAGAAACAGCCGCTTTTTGTGCAACCCAGGGGGTTTATGTGCAGAACAAGATAGCCTGCAAAGCCTCGAAATCTACTCAATTGAAGCAAAGACAGAATTTCTTAAGCTAACCAACCCGTCTTTTCTGTGGAGGGATATCTTTCTGATATTTTTAACCATCTGTTTCAGCTTTTTTAATTTTCTTTTATCCTCTCTGTCTAATTTGGTGGCAACTGGGATCAGATTTACCCTGCCAAATAAACGCATGGTTTTTTTGAATCCCCTGATTTGCTTTTCTATTGGTTCTGAACCCGGAGAAATATTAAAAAGGTAAATCAGTGACTTATAGTTTAATTTTTTAAATTCTTCTACGTTCTCCCTGTTCAACTTTCCTAGAGAAAACTTTTCAGGGTCAACAAACTGTACCTTTTTTTTACCATCCGAATAGATTGAATAACCCAGCTTTTTGGTAGCATGGGAAAAACTAAAATTAATGTTCGGAGCCAGCTCTTTTACTAGTGTTGTTTTGCCTGAAGTTCTAGGGCCCAAAACAATCACAGAAGGCAGACTGTATAGACTCTTAGGGATCCTTATGAATGAATAGAGCCGCCAGCTGAATAGAATTGCGATAATGGATACCATTAGAATTATCGAAGCTGGGAATGAAAACGTCTCTTCAAACAACATATATCATAACCTCTTTTCTATTAATAATAAGTATTTATTAATTAATAAACTTTCACCGACTACAATCAGAAACAGACCAATTATACCAGTAATAAAAGGAATTATTGACGTTTTAGTGAGCAATTCTATATCCCCAAAGCCGATAAGTAAATTAAAACCAAGAATAACCCAGGCGAAATGCCTCATAGGGTTATCCTTCAATATTAAAAAGGCCATGGCAAAAGGAACGACAAATAAAAAACACCCCAACGCTAATAAAAGAAGTGGTGTGTCTGGCGAACAGGACATCTGGGTGTAAGTGCTCGAAGTATCAGCATCGTATAAGACTATTTTTATATCATCACATTCAAAATAGTTACCTACGGTGAAATGTCCTGCTTCATGTAAAACTACAGTTGCAAGGACAATTGAAATATTGAGGAGAATCACAAACAGAAGTAGAGAAAGGTAAAGCTTCATTTCACTTTCTGCGCTTTCGTTCATAAATAAATATAATGTCCTCTGTGTTTTAAAGTTATCAGATACTTATTTCCTCATATTAAAACTCTACCCCATTCCCGTCTTTCTCTATGACAATCCCATCGTCTTATAAATAGACTTTATGTGCAGGAAGGGTATTTTATGTGCAGAATCAGTACCTGAAGAAAAATTTCATTGAATTGCAGGTTTCTGAGGCATTCCATAAAGCTCACGAACTGTTTTTGTTATGGAAGCTATATCATGTTCTTTAATGTAAGTCTCTTTATTATTTTCATCTTTTAATCGAGCTACAAGTTTATATGGAAGCTGGTTAGGGCTTTCAGGCATTCTCTCTGAAACTGGTATATCAAAAATAGTAGCCAAGACTGTTCTCCCGTCTTCTAGAGTTACATTATAACTTCCAATATCTTTCATAGCCCTTTTATGTAACAGAAAAGCTTTTATCCTTATTCAACAACCTCAGCAGCTTCTTCGAGGCTCTTTGTTGCTTTACTGCCTGGCTCCTCATCCGGATATCCGATACCTATGTTGCAGAGCACCCGGTACTTCTCAGGAAGGTTAAGAACTTTTCTCACGTATTTTTCCCTTTGCTCGTCTCCGTAAACTGCGTTCCAGCACGTTCCCAAGCCGAGGTCAGCGGCTCTTAGCATCAGCAGCATTATCGCGCATGAACAGTCCTCGACGAAATGATTAGAGAGCTCTTCATCCGCCAAAACAACAATCGCCATAGGAGCGTTCTTCAGGAATTGGGAATGCCGCTGCGTCTCGCCAAGCTGGTTTATCTTCTCCCTGTTCTTTACTATGATGAATTTCCACGGCTGTGAGTTGTGCGCAGAAGGCGCGTTACAGGCAGTTGTTATGCATTGCTCTATCAAATCCATGCTAGGCATTTCTTTTTTGTATTTCCTAATGCTTCTTCTCTTCTTTAGCAAATCAGAAAAATCCATGATTAGAATTGATTAAAAATATATTTAAATTATACATCAAATCTTATCATATGAGATACTGGGAAATAGACTTTCTCCGCGGCGTTGCGATAATCATGATGATTGTTTTTCATGTAATCTTTGATATGTATTATTTTGCCAATTACGAGATTAATCTGCAATCCGGTTTCTGGTGGCTATTCGCTAGAATAACTGCCTCCATCTTCATTTTCCTTGTAGGCATTTCCCTGACAGTTAGTTATTCAAGAGCAATTAGAAATAAACAGAAAAATTTATTGCTAAAATATCTTTACAGGGGCACAAAGATATTCTCATGGGGGTTAATAATTACTCTAATTACCTGGATATTTCTACGCCAAGGATTCATTGTCTTTGGTGTCCTGCATTTCATCGGCTTGGCGATAATCCTGGCGTATTTCTTTCTCAGGTTCCGACTACTGAATCTTTTCTTAGGGATTGGTTTGATACTAACTGGCATCTATCTTAGGGGCTTTGTTTTTGATTATCCCTATTTCCTATGGCTCGGTTTGATACCGCAGGGCTTTTATACGCTTGACTACTTTCCGCTGCTTCCGTGGTTCGGTTTAGTGCTCTTGGGGTTATTTTTTGGTAAGCTGCTCTATCCTGAAGGAAAAAGAAGCTTCAGAATCAGGGAAACCAGGAATCCTATTGCAAGGTCATTCTGCTTCTTAGGCAGGCATTCGTTGCTTATATATCTTGTCCACCAGCCAGTGCTGATTGCAATGCTGTATTTGTTTGTTTTATGAGATTTCTTCATAGCTGGCAAAAATTGCATCGCTTTTGTCTATTTCCTTTTTAAGTATGGTTATAACCTTTCCACCTTCTATTTTGTCAATGAGTTCAGGCATTTCCACATCATTAATTACATATTTACAATCAGACGGTTCGTTAAATAGATAAAGAAGCATTCTTTTATTGCCCTGCATGACATACTTTGTTCCTATTGTATCATTACTCATACGTATGATGTGAAATCAATATCTACAAAACCTTTCCCCAGCCGATTAAATGCCATCTTCCGCTTATCTGCCTGGATAATGCCACGCGGTCGTTTTTCTCAGCACAGACAGGAAGTTTCAGTTTTAATTCACAGATTTCTCCGTGAGCAGAAATAACAGCACCAACGCTTTTTGCAATAGCCACTGTTAGCATCAGTACGTCGCCTGTCTTGATATTATCAACCTTCTGCTGACCCTTGATTCCTATAACATAATCGAAAAGCTCTGCCTGTATTTTTAAGTTCTCTACTGCTTCTGGCAGCTTTCCCTCTAAACCAGCTATGTTGCCTGTCAGGTTATCGCCCCTTGTCAGTGCAGGATCAAGTTCGGTTTGTATTGCAACCAAGCCGCCTGGGCCTGCTTCTTCAAGCTCCACGCCTGATTGCATTATTTTTATCAGAAATGTCTTTGGGTGAAGCCATTTGTTTTTGGTGCTGACCCCAGGCCTTATTTCTATCTTATCGCCTTTTCTCAGCACGCCGGTAACCAATGAACCTCCGATAACCCCTCCCTTCAGATTATCTATCCCAGTGCCAGGCTTGTTCACGTCGAATGACCTGGCTATCAGGAACCTTGGCTCCTTTTTCAGGTCCCTCTCAGGCTTTTTTATATGCTCCTCTATGGCCTCTATGAGAACATCTATGTTAACATTATGGATAGCGCTTATCGGTATTATAGGGGCGTTTTCTGCAACTGTACCCTTGACAAATTCCTTTATATCCTCGTAATTCTTCTTTGCATCCTCTTCAGTTACAAGGTCTATTTTATTTTGTACTATTATGATTTTTTTTATGCCAGCTATATCTAATGCCTTTAGATGCTCAGCTGTCTGCGGCTGCGGGCATTTCTCGTTTGCAGCTATAAGCAGGAGCGCACCGTCCATCAGGCCTGTTCCGGATAGCACAGTAGCCATGAGTGTTTCGTGCCCAGGGGCATCGACAAAACTGACTGCCCTTTTGGGTTCGCAATCAGAAAGGCATTTCATGCACTTTTTCGTGCTCGAATATGTATTGCATTTCTTGCAGTAGTAGAAAACAGCATCAGCATAACCAAGCCTTATGGTTATACCCCTTTTCATCTCCTCGCTGTGCGTGTCTGCCCATTTGCCTGTAAGTGAAAAGACTAAAGAAGTTTTCCCGTGGTCAACATGGCCCACTGTTCCTATGCTGACCTCTGGCAACAGCTTTTCAGATCCGAAATTAATCACCTTGCTTTTCTTCTTTGCCTTCTTCCTTTTTCTCAGGCTTTGGCTCAGGCTTTTCTTCCTTATTTTCTTCTTTCTTTTCCTCAGGCTTTTTATCTTCTTTCTTAGGTTTTTCTTCCTTTGGTTCCTTTTCTTCTTTCTCAGGTTTCTCCTCAGGCTTTTCTTCAGGCTTTGCCTCCTTCTTTCCCAGTACCTCTTCTAACGGCTTTGAACCTTTTTTCGTAACTTTGCAGTTTATCTGGACAGTATCCAGGGTGATATTGTTGCCCCTTAGCATCTTCCTTTTTCTGAGGCCTTTTTCTGCGTGGAAACCAATGCCGTCTGTAAGAATCAATCTCTTCTTTACAACGCCTTCTATGTCCTTTCTCATAGGAAAGCCATCCTTGTCAGAACCGCCTGTGATCATTAACTCATAGCCATCAAGGCCAAGGAAATCGCCGCTAAACGACTCGCCGAGTTTCTTGCCTAAAACAGGGCACTCCTTCTGGTCTTTTTCTACCTGATAACTGCGGTTAGCCGAGCTTATCACGAATTTGAAGTTCATCCTATCACCTAGTTTTGTTTATTATCGCTTTGCAGGAATATACCTAAACCTGTCCCTATTTCTTTATTACCATTTTTAAATGTTATTTCTGTACGTCCAGATCCGACATTAGCCAAAAGATATTCATCAAACAGTTCAGCTGATATAGGGGACATGGCAGTTCTACAGACAATACAATTAGGAACTATCTTATAACCATCAGATTCCACAGATGCTATGTACTCTTTACAAATATTACACATGTATTGTGGCATAACAAAACCTCCCAGTTTTTCCAGCCGGGTTATCACAATATTAGTAATGGGAAAGCTTAAAAAGATAAGACTGTTTTTTATCTTACTGTGGTTTCTATGGACAGATGGCCGCCAGAAGCAGGAAGGTATCAGCTAGGCAGTAAGCAATCATGCGTAGCTGTCTGCACATTGTCTTCTCTGGATATTGAACTTCCTATGGATGATATTGCTATAGCTGGCAAGTGCGTTACTGAAAATATAGGCATGGAGAAGATAATCAAGAATATAATATCAAACCCGAATATCCGTTATCTTGTTTTATGCGGTGTCGAGCCTAAGGGCCATTATGTTGGCCAGGCATTCTTCTGTCTCCGTAATAACGGTTTAGACGGAAATAAAAAGATAATAGGAGCAAGGGGCGCAATGCCTTTTATCAAGAACCTGGACAAAGAGCAGCTGGACTGCTTCAAACAGCAGGTAGAGCTTGTGGATATGATAGAAGAAGAGGATGCAGCAAAGATAGCAGGCAGAGCAAGGGAGCTTAACAGCAGCAACCCAGGCGCGTTTTCCGGTAATGTAAGCATCAAAGAAATCGAGACAATCAATGCTGATTATGATGTTGATAAAGAAGCTACAGCAGACTCTTCACTGGACGGCTCATTCTTTACAATACTTGTTGATAGGCAGAACAAAAGAATAGTTGTTGAATACTATACAAAAGACAAAAAACTCAACAAAAGGATTTCTGGCACTAAGGCAGAAGTTATTGCAGGCACGATAGTAAGGCTCGGCCTGGTAAAGGGCCTTTATCATGCTGCATATCTTGGCAAAGAATTAAAAAAAGCGGAAATCGCTCTAAGGCTTGGCAAGGATTACGAACAGGACAAAGAACTATTCTAATACACTTTACAAGAATGCAAAATTTATGTTTAAAAGCCTTTTGAATCAAATTAATCTTGGGTGTATTGATGGGAAACGGAAAGAATGCCTTTATTTCTCTTTTAGGCGGTGTCGGCCTGCTAGTCCTTGTTGTTGGGCTGTTCACAAACTACTACTCCCTTGCGTACGGCGTAATAGGAGCAGTTGTAATATGGGTATTCACAGGGGTCTTGAAAAGCCTCTGGGGCATTGGAGACGTTGGGCGGCACGGCAAGGGCGATGCAAGAATGATGCAGATGCCAGGATTCGCGCTGCGAGTATCGCTGTCCATAATAGTGGCAATAGCATGGCTGGTTTTCATGATACTGTGGCTCTTCTTTTACGCAGCTCCTTACAGCATCTTCCAGAATTTGGCAATACTGCTGGTGTCAGTACTGCTTGTAGGAGCAGTTCTTGGGCCTGCATGGGCTTCATGGGGCATGAAGTACGGAGCGCAGTGCGAGAAGAAATACAGACGACCAGCAAGACGAGCAGCAAGAAAAAGACCTGTACGCAGAACCAGGAGAAGAAGGTAGACTATCACGACAAAAGAAACTAATAGGAGTCATGTTCTATTTCATGTACTGTTGGCTGTATTTATCGTAGCACAGATAATAGCATTTATTATTTATTTCGATTACGGAAGAATCCAGGTTCTGGCAATAACCGGGACCATTCTCTGGATAGTTTCAGCATTTCTTGGCTGGCTGCCCATATACGTATTCAGGAAAAAGGCAGGGGTTCCGAAGGGAAGCAGTTACGTAAAGACTACCAGAATAGTGACTACAGGCATATACTCTGTTGTCCGCCATCCGCAGTATCTGGCAGGCATGCTTGTTAGCCTTGCATTCATGCTCATATCCCAGCACTGGCTGGTAATTGCTCTTGGAGCCCCTGTAATTATTATTTTCTACCTTGGCGGCATAGATGAAGACAGAGCAGCTGTTAGAAAATTCGGCAGTAGCTACGAAGCCTACATGAAAAAAGTCCCGAGATTCAATATCATTCTGGGTATTATAAGGAGAATGTAAAAAATAAGCATTAAGCTGCTTCGGTAAGCTGATTTAATGATTCTTCTTTGAATCTTTCAATCCACTCCTTATCGAATTTCCTGTCTTTGCGAGGGCCATACCTGTGTGCTTCAAGAATACCTTTATCTGACCACCTTTGTACTGTATTTGTATGAATACCAAGAAAGTCAGCTACATCCTTTACTGTCAGCATATTCTTTTCAGTTGCTATTCCTCTTGAATACAGTCTACATATAGCACAGGTAGAATATGATTCTAATACTACAAATTCTCCAACCCCATCAGGATATATCCATCCTGGGTTAAGTTCCGCGTACATTCTTAAGATTGCTGGATTGTTGCAGCCATCTTCATGCGCATACATACAAGAATCATGCCTTTTTTTACGATTGTTCTATAAGGTATTCTTTCAGACATTTTGTCAGACATTTTTTCACCTAACCGGGTAAATATGAACGGTTCTTTCCCTATTCAGTAATAGTAATATTTATAAAGCTTTGCTCTCCTGCCAGAACTTCAGGTTAAATATTTTCTGGTTTAAAGTATCATGAGGTGTGTTATGTTCGCAGCCGGCAAAGGTACGTATGGGCCTATTGTTATAGTCGCAGACACGCTGGGCGAGGCCTGGGAAAAGGCTGTTATTTCTATAATGACAGGCGGCGTAAAGAAATTCGTTGATGCGCCTGATTACAAGACCAATACTGTAGAGAGCCAGATGTTCCTCTACGTGAAGAATCCGTTCAAGGAACCAAGGATCCATCCAAGCTGCGCACTGCCTAAAGAACAGGCAGATGAGTATGCAAGGAACATTATATTTGGAATGGGACCTGAGAAAGAGAACAAGCACGACTACACGTACTACTCGCGGCTGCGAAAGCACAGGGAATGCCCTGTTATTGTTGATTTACCGAATGTTATAGAGGGCGAAGAGTTGAGGAAGAAAGCACAGGAGCTCTGCAAGGGCGAGTGTAAAGTAGAAGTGCTTGACCAGGTCCAGAAAGTTATTGATACCCTGAAAGACGACCCGACCAGGCGAAGCTGTGTTATGAATACCTGGTACCCTCTACGGGACCTGGAGAAATTCGGGCCACGCGCGAAAACGAGTTCACCGTGCCTTGTAACAATGCAGCCGCAGATTATTGAAGGCAGTCTTCATATGATAGCTACTATGAAGACGAATGATCTGTACTCTGCCTGGCCGTTGAATGCATATGCTTTTACTGAGCTGCAGCGGCACATAGCAGAGCAGGTAGGCGTAGGCCTTGGCAGCTACACGCATTTTTCTGTTTCAATGCAGATATACGAGGAGATGTTCGAGATGGCTGAGGAGCTGGTGAAGAATCCAGTGCTGACAAAAGGTGTTGAATAGGAGATGACATATCTGATTACGAATTATTTATGGTGATTATATGCTGATAGATGAACTGTTGATGATAATGGGTTCATTTATAATCATAGCATCATGGTTCCCGCAGATAATAAAAATACTAAGGACCAGGAGCTCAAGAGACATCTCAATACCGTTTCTAATCATCCTGCTTACCGGAACTGTAATGATGATACCTCATTCCTTTGTTATCAATGATATTTATTTCATGGCGCTTGGTCTAGCTGGTGGTACAGCTGCTTTTATTGTTTTACTCCTAACAATTAAGTATCGTAAGGGTGTGAGAAAATGATACTGTCTGACAGAGACATCAAAAAATACATAGCTGACAAGAAGCTTGTTATTGAAGGCCTTAATGAAGAGAATATCCAGGCTGCCTGGGTTGACCTGACGCTTGGCAGCGAGTTCCGCCTGTTCAAAACAACATCACAGCCCTACATAGATGTAAAATCACCAAAGGACTACACAGAAAAGATAGAGTTAAAGCAAGGCGATAACTTCATAATCCATCCGAACGAATTCGTCCTTGGCCAGATAAGCGAGAAGATAAACATACCATCTGACTTGGCTGCTTACGTAGACGGAAGATCTTCGCTAGGCAGAATCGGTCTTGTTGTGCACGTGACCTCGGGCTTTGTTGACCCCGGCTTCGCTGGATATCTTGTCCTGGAGATGACCAACGTAGGAAAAATGCCTATTGCGCTCTACCCTGGCATGAAGATATGCAAGCTTGTTTTCTTTGCATTATCAAGCCCAGCTGAAAAGCCGTACTTCATGCGAAAAGACGCAAAATATCATGGCCAGGAAGGCGTTGTAGGAAGCAAAATCCACGAAGAATACAGGAAATAAAGTCAGTACCCCCACATTGGGTCGTTCTTTCTCTTCAGCTCTTCTATCTCTTTCAGCACTGTTTTCTCGTGTTCTGTAAGGAATTTTTCATGTTCTCTGAGCTTCTTGTACTCACTGCCGCTGATATCCGTGTACAGAGTATCAGACTCATTGACCTGTCGCCCTATTGTTGGCCCGTCTATGGAGACAGCAACCTTGTCGCTTATTGTTGCCTCTTCCAGATTCTCGCCCTCTGACTGGATCTGCTTTACAGTGCCTACTGTTTTTGATGCAATGAAGAGCTTGTAGCCTGGCTTTATTATTCCTCCGAGCACTTCGCAGCCCACAATAGCAGGATTGCTTGCGCGGAACACACAGCCTGGCAGGAGCTTCAGCTTGCCTGGCCTTGTGACCTTTTCCAGGCCTTTCATGAGAGCTGCCTCTTTTTCCTCGCCTGCCCATTTATCATAGGCTTCTATCAAACGGTAGATAACATCAGACATCATAATTCTTATTTTTTTGTTCTTTGCAAATGTCTCTGCTTCCTCCAGTAGATGTACGTTAAACCCGATAACTATCCTGAACAGCGGGTCTGCATTTGCCTCTGCTTTTATTACATCCTCTTTTGATATCTTTCCCAGTGTGGCCTCTCTTATTGGATGCTGCCTAAATATGTTTATCAGCGCCTCAAGGCTGCCTATGGTGCCGGCCTTAAGTATCAGTCCTTCTTTTTCTGTTTTTACCTCCACTTCTTCTTTCTCCTTTTGCAGTTCTTTCTGCAGCTGCACTGCCTCCTGCTCGCTTCCTGCTATCCGAATTTCGGAGCCGGCTACAATGCTTTCAAGCCCTGGAGCAACTATCTTTACGCCAGCTGCTGCACTCACTTCATCCACGCTCTGGAATTTCTTTTCAGTCCGCATATCCCTTAGCGGAGCAGGCTCCATTAATGCGCGTATCTTTGTTACTGTATTATCGCTGACTAGGTAATTGCCTTTGTGCACTGTACCGTCGTATATTACAGTATCAATAGTAGTGCCTAGACCAACAACCTCCTTTACCTCCAGTACTGAGCCCTTTGCATGCTTAGTGGTAACGAGCGTGTCCTTCAGGAACTGCTGTGCAAGGCCAGCTAATATCGCCAGAAGCTCAGGAATGCCTTCTCCTGTTTTTCCTGATGTTGGTATGACAGATATCTGCTTTCTGAAATCCTTTATTCTATCGAATCTCTCTGCTGCAAAGCCCTTGCTTTCCAGGCTCTCTGTTATCTCATAGAATATTTTCTCAAAATCCCCTTTTACATCTTCGCTCTGGTTTTCTATATTGTCGCAGAAACAGCAGATGGTTGCTGACTCTGCCCATCCCTGCAACCTGTCTATCTTGTTCAGAGCAATGATAAACGGAGTTTTTGAATCCCTTAGTATGTTCAGGCTCTCAATGGTCTGGGGCATTATACCTTCATTTATATCAATAACAACTATGGCAATATCAGCTATTGATCCGCCTCTTTTTCGCAGCGTTGTAAAAGCCTCGTGTCCAGGCGTATCTATAAACAAAAGACCAGGAATGCTTATGTCTATCCTGAATTTATCGAGCAGGTTGCCGCAAATCTTCTTTATAACGTCAGTTGGTATCTCTGTTGTTCCTATCTCTTGGGTAATGCCGCCAGCCTCCTTGGCAGTAACAGCTGTCTGCCTTATCTTGTCTAGCAGACTTGTTTTTCCATGGTCTACATGACCCAGTACAACTATTATCGGCTGGCGAAGCATACTAACACCAAGTTGATACCCCCATTAGAGGATTAGCATCTTAATTGATGCTAATCCTCACTAAGTTAACGATATCACCACTAAAAGAATTTCCTTATAAGGATAAAAACTTTATCAGTTTTTCCATTAATCTATTATTATGATAATAGCCAAGTCAAGGAAGCTCAACTACCTTGAGAGGCTTTATTCCCGGCAGTTCTTCAGGCCTGCAGAGCTTGGCAAGGATATAGAAGGTTCTTCGCCGCCGTCTGTTTTTGTGGGCAGGTACAACTATCCAAATGTCTTTGTAGGCCCGCTTGTACCCCAGGCGCACGGAGATACAAGCTACATGGATACGCCTGAGACATGGATCAGCAAGCAGGCCTTTGACATCATCGATTTCCGATTCCAGCTGATACGGGGAAAAAGCCTTGTCAACGTGCACGAATCCAGTAAGTACGTTGCCTCAATGAGGGAGATGGCATTGTCAAAGAAATCAGCAGAGATAGAGGCAAGCTTCAAAAGCAGTCCTAGAGGCGGATATTTCCAGGAAGAGACCCAGCCATTCGGTCCGTCTGCTTATGTGGAGAAAATAGCTGTTAATGTGAACAAAATGGAGCCTCATATGGAACGCTCGTACTATGATACCGACCTCAAGGCACTGGACGCAATTCTTTATCTCTATTCAAAAGGCCTTTTTGTTTCACAGATACAAAAGGCCTTCAGCATCGGCTCTTTTGGCATTGAAAAGAACAGGAGGCTGGTTCCTACAAGATGGTCCATTACTGCAGTGGACGACATGCTTTCAAAGAACCTTCTTGGCAAAATAAAGCAGTACCAGACAATAGGCGAGTTCCGTGTTTATGAGACAGAAAACATAAACAACAAGTTTGTTGTAATACTAATGCCAACTCCATGGCGATACGAGAGCATGGAGGCATGGTTCCCGCAGATCATTGGAGACAGGCTTGAAATCTACTCTGATTACGAGTACTTTGACGGTAAGAAGGAATATGCCTGCATAGGCGGCTGCTACTACTCTGCCAGGCTGGCAATAGCTGAGAGGCTTGAAGAGGAAAAGAAACAGGCAGGCGCAATCCTCCTGAGAGAGGCATACCCAGGCTACATCCCGCTCGGTGTCTGGAATGTGAGGGAAAATGTAAGAGACGCAATGAAGAAGAAGTACAAAGGCTTCGAGACCCTCAACGAGGCACTGAACTATGCAGGCACAAGGCTCAGGGTACCTGCCAGGCAATGGATCGAGCAGAGCCATTTACTGAAGAATGAATTCATCCAGAAAAAGATAACAAGCTACTTATGATTCTATTCTTTTAATGCAACAAGTATTATAGGCACCATGGTCTCAGGCGGGCCTATGACCTTTATCTTTTTCAGCAGACCCTTTTCTTCATAATACTCTATCAGCGGTTCTGACTGGTCTCTGTATATCTGCAGCCTGTTTCTTATAGTTTTTTCATTGTCGTCTTTGCGCTGGATAAGCTTACCGCCGCACTTGTCGCAGACACCCTCCTGCTTGGTCAGCAGCGGCGGCATGCTTATGCCGTCCCTGTTTATGTCAGCGACATTGTAGATAGCACCGCATTTCTCGCAGATTCTCCTTGCAAGGGTCTTTTCAACGATTATATCATCTGGAAGAATCAGGTTTATCACTATATCTATATCAACTATCCGCTCCAGTGCCTTTGCCTGCTCCCTTGTTCTTGGATAGCCGTCAAGTATGAAGCCGTTCTTGCAGTCATCCTGGCCAAGCCTGTCTTTTATAATGCCTATTACGACGTCATCAGGCACAAGCTTGCCCTCTTTCATGTAGCTCTCTGCCGCTCTTCCAAGCTCGCTGCCTGAGGAGATTGCATCCCTGAAGATGTCGCCAGTTGATATGTGCGGTATTCCAAGTTTCGGGCCTATCCTAGAGGCATAAGTGCCTTTGCCAGAGCCTGGCGGGCCAAAGAATATTATTCTCATGACATGAAATTGCCTTATAACACTTAAATAATTTAATAGGAGAATCAGCCCATCAGCTCTATCTCTATGTTTACTTCCTTTGGTATCCTTATCCTTGTTATCTGCCTCATTACCCTGTCATTGGCGCCAACATCAAGCACTCTCTTATGAATGCGCATCTCCCAGGTCTCCCAGTTGCCGCCGCCGCCTCCGCGGTGCATGCCGTCTCCGCACGGCGTTTTCATAACAGGTATCTTCAGCTTTTTTGTCGGCATTGCTATGGGTCCGCTGACTGCAACGCCCAGTTTCTCAGAAATATCCTTGATTTCTCTACATAAATCATCCAGTTGCTTTGGATCCTTACCAGTCAGCTTTATTCTTGCTATCTGCACATACCCCGCCTTTGCTTCGCAAACGTGTCGTATCCCATATTATGTATTCTCAACTATTTAATAAAGTGTCAAGTATTAAAAAGTTTCTTACTCAGATCTTTCTAATTATCCTTGTCTTGCCACCCTTTTCAGCTGTTATCTCCTCTGCCTCTAATATGCCTTTGCTCTCCATTGCTTTCAGCAGGCGATAAAAGCCTGAATAGCTGATATTGAGCTTTTTCTTTACCAGCTTGTACAGCTCGCCTGATTTTATCTCTTTTTCTATCAGCTCAAGAACAATTTTCTCATTGCCTTCCAGCTGCCTGGTATCAGGGCTTATAGAAGCTGCAGCCCTTTTTACATGGTTTTCTTTAACAGCTCTTGACGAATCTGCCTCAGCCTGCATCACTGACTGCTTCAGCAGCTCTATGCCAAAACGAAGGTCGCCCTTTTCAGAAGTCAGCTCTGCTATTCTTTCGATAATCCTGCCTGATGCAACGTTCTTGTAAAGTCCCAAGTCAGCCCTGTTCCTGAGAATAGAGAATATCTCGTTTGTTTTGTAGGGCAGGAATTCTATCAACTGCGGCTGAAAAGTGGACCGGGTCTTGTCGCTGAGCTTATGCAGCTCGTTCTTCTGCATGACCGATATCATGCCAACCTTAACACCCGAATAGCTCTCATAAGCCCTTAGCAGGTCGTAGAGCACGCTCTCGTTGTTCTGCAGGTAGTTCATGTCATCCAGTGCAACAACAAGAACCTGCTTCTCCTTTGAGAGTTTTGCAAATATCTTGTCGTATATACCGGAAAGCGGCACGCCTGTTTCCGGCGGTAGGTATCCTAATATTTTTTTATGAATCTCAGAGAATATTCTAAACGGCGAAGAATGAATCTGGCAGTTCACGTAGACAAGGACCGCTCTGTCTGTTTCCTGCTCCAGCTGATTGAAAGTAATCTTTATCGCAGTTGTCTTGCCTGTTGCAGGCCTTCCTATCAGCAAGGCATTCAACGGCTTTGCAGAGCGCAGAGCTGGCTTTAAGCAATAAGCCAAAGCCTTCAGCTGACTGTCCCTGTAATTGAACTGATCAGGTATGTGGCTGAAGTCAAAAACATCTTCATTGCGGAACAATGTTTCGTAAGGCATGATAACTTTTCTTTCAAAAGCTTAAATCCATCAGATAGATTTATAAATTTTTGCTACTCACTTCTTAACATGAATCTTAGCATGGGTTATACCAATCTAAAAAGAAGCAAGACTCCGATACCTGAGGAAATGAAGGAAGCCTTTCCTGATCATTCGTCTATCATGGCTGAAATAGGATACGCACTCGATAATGATAAGAGCACGCCATTCAATCCAATTTTTTATTCAGAGGTTAGGTTCTTGCTGGTTCCTAAGAACGGAGGCGGACGTTCCAATTACAAGGTTATATCTGAATTAGACGGACCTGACTTTGAGAAAAACAAGCATAAAGATGTAGTCATACAGGCAAAAAATCTTATCCGTGACAAAGAATATATGACTGAGATTTTAAGGGAGTATCTATATCAATTGGCACTCTAGTTCTGCAACTTTTCAACTTTTCACATGCTCTTGGCAAATTGCCTTATACCGCTCAGAAACATGTTTAATCGGTGATCAAATGGATGCAAAAAATCTGGATATGAGCGAGGGAGCAACCTGGTTTATCAACAGGCCCAGCATAAAGGCCCTGAAGAAGAAGGAGATAAACACGAACCTGTGGGATATCGTGAACAAGAGGTGCTAAAATGAAAAAACACAACTGCGGTAATGGCTATTACGGCCACCTGATAAGGAGCCACGGCATAATCTTTTGCGGCTTCTGCGGCAAGGAATTCAAGAGGTGATAATAATGTGGTTTGGAACAAGCTTCATTGACGAAATCGAAGACGATGAATGAGTTTTGTTACCCAAGAACAACATCCATTCTATAATTATTACCAGAGCCGGAAACCTTTTTGCTTTTTATCCTGAGCTGCCTAGAGAACAACGGGCAGTTAAGCACGAGCGTTTCGAATTCACCGCCCTCTCCAGCCGGGTTTATCTTGTATTTTTCATAGAGCTGCTTGGCATCCTCGACGAACGCACTGTCTATCTTCCTACCGAGCCATTTCTCATCCAGCGGATAGGCTGCTACTCCTGTTATTATTACCTCGAATTTTTTGCTTATTAACTCATTGAGCAGCTCCATCTCATCTTTTTGCCACAGCGGATTAATAATCTCTAATCCAAGCCCTTTGCATATCTTCTCTACTCTTGATGCCTGATAAACGCTTTTGACAGCGCCTGTCACAACTCCGTCTATCTTGTACTTTTCCTTGGCTTTAACAATGGCCTTTTCCAGGTCTTTTAACTCATCTTCCTTTTTCCCTTCTGTCTCCTGTTCTATAAGAGGGATTTTCATGACATCTGCCTGTTTTCTGACGCATGTTATAGAAGGCGTGTGGAACATGTAGCTGTACGGATTCTTCGAGTAGACAGAGATAAGGCAGACTATCTCGTGCTGCTTAGCCAGGTAAGCAGCATAGGTACTGTCTTTACCACCTGAAAACAAAGCAGCTATTCTCATAAGAAATTACTATACCCAATACTTTTATTCTATTAATTCAGATTGATTGATAAGAACGCTTGAGTTTTTTCAAGCCCCGGCTGCGCGGCCATGGGATGGTAAATAGGTTAAGCAAGAACTTGTAACTTTTATTGTTCCCTATTTCTAATATTTTATCATCAAAAGTGTATCTGTATCTTTTTAGAAGTCTCCTTCCCGCCTTAAGAGCATTAGATGGGGATTTGCCTCCGATACGCAAAGGATATCCACAATTGTCAATGAGACAATAAGGTTTCGTTTCTTCCATTTTCTAACACCTTAACTTGAGCTTTAAAGAAAAGTATTTAAATTAAACGGTTGTCTAGCAAAGATAAAAAATAAGAGAAATAGAAAAAAATCTAAAACTATTCTACTACAGTTTCTATGCAGATTCCTGCTGCAACTGTCTGGCCCATGTCTCTTATAGCAAAACGAGCTAACTCTGGTATCTCTGACTGCTTCTCTATGACCAAGGCCTTTGTAGGCTTAACCTTTATTATAGCTGCGTCACCTGTCTTTATGTAGTCAGGATTCTCCTGAGCAACTGCACCTGTCTTAGGGTCCAGTTTCTTTGTTATCTCTGTTACTGTGCATGCTATCTGTGCTGTGTGTACGTGGAACACTGGGGTATAGCCTTTGCTTATAACAGAAGGATGGTTCAAAACGATTATCTGTGCTGTGAACTCCTTTACAGGCTTTGCTGCTGAATCCGGATGGCAGGCTACGTCACCTCTCTTTATATCCTTCTTGCCGACTCCACGGATGTTGAACCCGATGTTGTCTCCTGGCCTTGCTTCCTGGTACTGTTCATGGTGCATCTCTATTGACTTCACTTCACCCTGTGTCTTTGAAGGTACAAAAAGAAGCTTGTCGTTGACCTTCAGGATTCCTGTTTCCACCCTGCCAACTGGTACAGTACCTACTCCTGTTATTGAATAAACGTCCTGAATAGGCAGCCTCAATGGCTTGTCTATAGGCTGTTCCGGCGACTTGAACATGTCAAGTGCCTCTACCACAGTAGGTCCCTTGTACCAGGCAGTCTTGTCTGACTTCTTGGCAACGTTATCTCCTATATAACCGCTGGTTGGTATGAAATTGATTTCATCTGTCTTGAAACCAATACCCTTCAGCAGTTTAGTAGCTGCCTCCTTGGTTGCATTGTACTTTGCCTCTTCGTAGTTGACAGCATCCATCTTATTGATGGCTACTATCAGCTGGTCAACACCAAGAACCTTTGCCAGATAGGCATGCTCCTTGGTTTGTTCCTGCACTCCTTCCTTAGCTGAAACAACAAGAATTGCGCCATCTGCCTGAGAGGTTCCGGTTATCATGTTCTTTACGAAGTCCCTGTGGCCCGGACAGTCTATCAGTGTGAAGTAGTACTTGTTTGTGTCGAATCTCTGGTGCATTATGTCTATTGTTAACCCTCTTTCTCTTTCCTCTTTCAGCTTGTCCATTACGAAGGCAAACTCGAATGTCTCTTTCTTAAGCTCCTTCGCAAGGTCTTTCAGCTTTCTCATTGTGTCTTCTCTTATAGATCCTGTGTCGAATAGCAATCTTCCTACTAGTGTTGATTTACCATGGTCTACGTGACCAATGGTCACTAGGTTCATATGTGCTTTTTTATCAGCCATTATCTATCACCAAATCAAATACCTTAGATATTGCTAATCTTTTTAAACCTTTTGCAATTTGGGGTTTTTGCATGAAAGAGTTCAAAAATTACAGTGCATAAACAGCCAATATTGCTGCAGTTACGAGGATTATTGCCAGTGACCAGAACAGGGTACTGCAGCGAGCTTTCTGTTCTTTCGCACCTATGTAAGCCATGTACATCCATACCGGACCGTACTGGGAAACAAAATCAAGCTGCACCATAAGAATATTCTTTGCTATAATCGCAAGTGCCAAGATGCAAAAGGCAGTTACCAAAGAGATTTTTAATTCATCGGAGAGCTTCATAATTATAGTATAATCGTATGATATTTATTGCTTTATTTCATGTACTCCTTTTCCCATCGGTCAATATCCTCTTCCCTGACTACTCTAGCCTTTGGCCTGCTACGCAGCGCAAACCTCTGCCTTATCGTTATTCCAATGACAATGCCTGCTGCTAAGCCAAACAAATGGGCTGCATTGGCCGTATTGCTTGGGTAGAACATGCCTGCCAGGTCGATTAGAGCCCAGAAAGCAGCAGCTGCTATCAGGGGCATTGGAACCCAGAAATATATCATCATTTTTGGCCTTAGTATTGCTAGGCATCCGATCAAGCCCATGATTGCGCCTGATGCGCCTAGCGAGGCGCTGTAGAAGAAGGCAGAACCAATGCTTGCTATGATGCCTGTTACAAAGAATATTATAAGGAATCTCCTGGAGCCGACAACGCTCTCCAGTATCAGACCGAATAGGGCTAAACCAAACATGTTGTAGAATATGTGGCTTGTATCCTCAGGATCATGCAGGAATATGGAAGTAACCAGTATCCAGGGCCTTGATAGAACATCACTAGAGACTAATAAGAAATCATCAGTTACAGCATCATATGAGAGCTGCAACATGTATACAGACACGCATAGAACAAGCAGTATCAGTGCATAATAGTTCATAAAAAACCTATTCCTGTAAGTTCTTTAAAGGTTTTTCAGCAAATTCTTATTATGATTAAGGCAGTGCTTTTTGATCTAGACCAGACGCTTATTGATTTTCTGGGCATGAAGAGAAAGGCCAGCAATCTTGCGGCCAAAGCCATGATAAAGGCAGGCCTGTGCTTGGACAAGCGGAAAGCAGGCAGGCAGCTTTTTGAATTCTACCTGAAGCACGGCATAGATTCAGACACTGCGTTTAACAAGTTCATAAAGAAGATGCACGGAAAAATGGATTACAAGATACTTGCTGCTGGCATAAACGCCTATCTTTCCTCAAAGCTAATCGGCCCCTATCCAAACGTAAGGCAGACATTGCAGAGGCTGAAGAAAAAGAAAATAAAGCTAGGCATAGTTACTGATGCGCCTGCTCTCAAAGCCTGGAAAAGGCTGAATGCAATGGGGCTTGATGACTTTTTCGATATAGTCATTGCCTACGAGGATACAAAGAAGACAAAGCCGCATAAGCTTCCGTTCAGGCTGGCATTGAGGCAATTGAAAACAAAGCCTGAGTATGTGCTCTTTGTGGGCGACAATCCAGACAGGGACATAAAGGGAGCAGAAAAAGCTGGCATGAAAACAGCCTTTGCAAGATACGGCGGCAGAAAGCGCTGCAAGGCAGATTACGTCATCGATGACATAAGCGAGATACTGAAGATAGTGAAATAGACTGCTTTTAAATTATTTTGCAGACAGTTCTAACTATGATAGATTTTGACAAGATAATTGACAACTATCTTTTCCGCGAGTTCAGGCCAAAGAAAGAGGGCAGATATTATCCGTCAGAAATAGGCAGCTGCCTCAGGAAGATATGGTATTCCTACAAGTATCCGCAGGAGGTGAAGCCTGATCTGATAAAAATCTTTGAAGTAGGCAACATCCTGCACGATTTCATTACCGAGGTCCTCAAGAGCGAGAGGAACCCGCATATCGAGCTTCTGAAATCAGAGCTGCCTGTCAAGACAGAGGTTGATGATTTCACGATATCCGGCAGGATAGATGATCTTCTCCTGGTAAAGGAGAATGGAAAAAGCATTTTAGTGGAAGTGAAGTCCACAAAGAACATAGCTTTTCAGCAGAGACCTTCTCATAGCCACATTATGCAGCTCCAGTTCTACATGTACGTTAGCAATATTCATTCCGGCGTCCTGCTCTACGTGGATAAGAACAACCTTCTGACAAAGTCCTTTGATATAGAGTACGACGAGGAAACAGGCAAACAAATAATCGAGCGATTCAGGCGGCTGCACGCTTCGCTGAAAAACAACAGCCTGCCAGCTGACGAGGCAAAGCTGCTAGATGAAATGCAATGGATGTGCCGATTCTGTGAATACCGGGACAAATGCGACAGGAACGAGGCTTAAGTTCTTAAAGTTAACTATAGTTAACTTTATCGTTGGCTATTTAAGGTTAACCATCGTTAACTTATAGATGTATAACCTTCCGCAGGAAATAGAGGTATGGTACGTGATACCTGCAGTGAGGAGGGAATTCGCAAAAATATTCACTAGGCAGTATAATCTCACGCAGGAAGAGGCTGCTGAAATTCTTGGCGTAAGCAAGGCAGCTGTTTCTCAGTACATAAACTCGAAAAGGGCAAGCCTGAAGCTGCCAAAAGAGATTATAGTAGAGATAGAGAAATCAGCAGGCAGGGTTATTAAGAATAAAAAACTGGTTGTCGAAGAGATTATGAGAATAATAAACCTTGTCAAGAACAGGAAGCTGCTGTGCAATGTCTGCAAAAAATACAACAAGGGTATAATAAAAATATGTGCAATGGACCCAGTTCGGGGCTGATAGGTAATAATTATGAAAGGAATCGGAGGACCGCTGGATATAATTCACAGTATTGTAGTAATCATATTAGCCATGCTGCTGTTCATGTATGGCTGGGGCGGCCATGCATTAGACCCCATATTTGTTGTGCTCCTGGGTGTCGGTTTATTCGTCTTAGAGATATTTGCCTTGGCTGGTTGATAGATATGAAGAGAATATACATGGATCATGCTGGTACAACACAGCCGTATTCCGAGGTATTCAAGGCTATGGAGCCTTTTTTTGGGGAGAGATTCGGCAACCCATCGTCTATCCACAGCTTTGGAAGGGAGGCAGACAAGGCCCTGGATGATGCAAGAAGAACAGTTGCAGATTTCCTGGGCGTTTCTGCTGAGGAGCTATTTTTCACGTCAGGCGGCACAGAATCCGACAACCTTGCTCTGAAGGGCGTGGCCTTTGCAAACAAAGGCAGGCACATAATAACCTCCAGCATAGAGCATCACGCTGTTTTGCGTGCCTGCGAGTGGCTGGAGCGGCAGGGATTTGCGATTACCTATTTGCCTGTTGACAAATACGGTCTTGTTTCTCCAGAGGAACTGGAAAAAGCCATAAGAAACGACACAATACTTGTCTCAATAATGCATGCAAACAATGAAATAGGCACCATAGAGCCTATTGACGAAATAGGAAAGATATGCAGGCGGCACGGTATCTATTTCCATACAGATGCTGTCCAGACCTTTGGCAAGATTCCAATCAAGATGGACAATATTGATTTGCTCTCAGTTTCGTCTCATAAGATACACGGCCCAAGAGGGGTTGGTGCCCTGTTCATAAGAAAAGGCGTTAAGATTGATCCGCTGATACACGGCGGCAACCAGGAAAGGGGCATGCGAAGCGGAACCGAGAACATAGCAGGAATCGTAGGCTTTGCCAAGGCAGTTGAGCTTGCAAAGAAGAATATGAAAAAGGATGCAGACAGGCTGACAAAACTAAGAGATAAGCTGATAAAAGGCATTTTGAAGATGCCTGACTCATGGCTGAACGGCCATCCTGTCCAAAGATTGCCAGCAAATGCCCATTTTGGCTTTAAGTATATCGAAGGCGAGGCCCTTGTTCTGCATCTGGATATGAAGGGAATAGCAGCCTCAACAGGCTCTGCCTGTTCAAGCAAGGAGCTGAAGCCTTCACACACGCTGCTTGCTATTGGCCTGAAGCCTGAGGAAGCACATGGCTCTCTAAGGCTTACGCTTGGCAAGGATAATACAGAAGAAGATGTTGATTACGTGCTTTCGGTTCTGCCAGGCATTGTTGAGAATCTCAGGAAAATAAGCCCGTTCAAGAGGGAAAATAAATGAAAGGGATTCTCTTTGCTGTAATTGTATTAGTCTTCATTTCAGGCTGCACCAGCCAGGCAGGAGGAATTTCTCTAAAAACCATTTCTACAGACAAGGCAGTGTACCATTCTGCAGAGCTCATGAACCTGAGCGCTCAGCTCTATGCTGAATCATCCCTAAATGTTACTGTTGTTGTTAACGGCATAGAAAACAGGTTTAATGTTGAGAAAGAGATAAGCCTGAATAAAGGAGATAATGAATTGTCTTTTACCTACGCCCTGCCCGGGTGCAATGTCTGCGGCGGAATAAGTGCAGGGGATTACAACCTCAGCTTTACTGTAAGGTATAAAAACCTTACGATAGAAGATTCTACGATAATAAATATACAGCAGTGATAACTATGGTATTGTTTTGCATTCCGTGTCTGGTCTTGTTGGCATACTTCCTGGTAGCAGGCATATTTTTCCCCAGATACAGGTTGTACATAAAGGATGGCTGGCGATGCTTCCTAGATAAGCTAAGGGGCAAGAAATGCTCTGTGTCTTTTGATAATCGTATGAGGCTGGCCTTCTCAATGTGGCTTACTGAAAGAGGCTTGGTAAAAATGGGAAAATTCTTCAGCAGCGAGAAGAATTTCAAGATGACATTTACTATACTGGGTATATTCTTTACTATATTATCACTTTACCTGCTAATCATCTGGATTAACTTCCTGGTTACCCCGCCATGCACAGAAGAAGTCTGCGGAATCTAACTAACTATTTATAATGAAACAGGATAAATGCCCCACATGCCAGGTTGACATGGGGAAGCACATTCATCACAGGCATAGGCCTTGGTACAAAGAGCCTCTTTATATAGTATCTATATTTGCATTTCTCTTTGCCTTACTTAGCATGTTTTTTCCAGTTCTCAGCCCGATGGTCACCTCCATTGTCTTCTATGTTGAGATGATATGGTGGGCAATACTCATAGGTCTGATTATAGGCGGCTTTATTGGTTACTTTGTTCCTGAAGAGTACATCAGCAAGCACCTTGGCTATGGAAGGCGGGTTGTGCCCTACGCCGTTGTTCTCGGGTTCCTGATGAGCGCCTGCTCGCACGGGATACTGGCTATAGCGATTGCACTGTTTAGAAGAGGCGCCTCAACAGCAGCTGTTATTGCGTTCCTGCTTGCATCGCCATGGGCAAACCTGCCGATGACAATAATCTTATTCGCGTTCTTTGGCCTGAATGCCCTGTTCATCATCTTCGGTTCGCTGCTCATAGCTGTTGTCACTGGCTTTATTTTCCAGCTGCTGGAGAAAAAGAAAATGGTTGATATTGGCAACGTTGTAAAAGTAAAGAAGACATTCTCTGTTAGAAAAGATATCAAGAAAAGACTGAAAAGATACAGATTCAAGCCTACTGATGTAACAAACACGCTTCATGCTTCCTGGGACCTGGCTAAAGCAGTGTTATGGTGGGTCATTATAGGAATATTTCTTGCATCCTTTATAGGCAGTTACATCCCGCAGGATATCATGCAGACCTATTTTGGCCCGACCCTTATCGGGTTGCTTGGAACACTGTTGCTGGCAACAGTAATAGAAGTATGTTCTGAAGGCTCTTCGCCGCTTGCTTTTGAGCTCTACAGGCAGACAGGCGCTTTCGGCAACTCGTTTGTCTTTTTAAACGCAGGCGTTGCAACTGACTTCACGGAAATAGGCCTGATATCAACGAATATCGGAAAGAGAACAGCAATATGGCTGCTTTTAATCACACTTCCGCAGATTTTAATCCTTGGTTACATATTTAATATTTTTATCTGATTAATGATGATTAATGATGTAATAGTGATAGCATGTACTCAAAAAAAGTAATGGATTTGTTCCGCAATCCGCATAACATGGGCAAGCTGGATGATGCAGACGGCATCGGTAAAGTAGGCAATGTTATCTGCGGCGACGTTATGTATATCTACATAAAGGTAGCTGATGGCAGGGTTTCGGACATAAAGTTCGAGACCTTTGGCTGTGCAGCTGCCATAGCAACATCATCTATGATAACCGACCTTGCCAAAGGCAAAACCCTTGAAGAGGCATTAAAAATCGGAAGGCAGGACGTTTCAAACGCTCTGGATAATCTTCCGCCTATAAAGGAGCACTGTTCGAATTTAGCAGCAGAGGCATTGCACGAGGCAGTATACGACTACTTAAGAAAGAACAACAAGCCAATACCAGATGAGCTGAAAAAAGAGCACGAAGGAGCTGAAGAAGACCTGGAGACTATTAAGAAAAGGCACGAGAAGTAGGCGAGTTCTATATATTTAAAAAGTTTTCTGCTGTTTTATGGAACAAGGTGAATCATGATGAGAAGGACGTGGGTTCAAGATGTATTGGCGTTACAGGCACCTGTATTAATTTCAGATATGACTTACAGGAATCATGAAAAAATACCAAAAGGTTCAAAATATACCACCGGAGAGCCTAAAAATGGATACACTAATTATGTAGGAATTTATTTTGAAGACCCAACTGCAAATCCAAATAAAGAGGTCGTAACCGGAGTAGTCCAAGTTATAAAGTATGTTTCTGATATGAGAAGTAGAGGTATTACATCAATTGGTTTTGATAAACTAATTGAAGCTGGTTATAGAGGTAGGGCTGAAGAAGCCCAAACATATATCTTCGAATTTATTAAGGATGGTATAGTGAATCTAAGGGAAGAACTAATCAATGAAGTAATTAGTGGTAATTATGAAAGTGTGTGGAGATCTACGAACGACTGGCTTAAAGGACTTGGCTATGAACCAGTAGAGCCAGAAGATATCTTTCCCGAGCCCGTTGCAAAATAATATATCTATCCATTCTTCTGTTTTGATAAATAATCATCAACAGCAAGGACAGCCTTTGCTCCTTCGCCAGCTGCTACTATGATCTGCTTTTCCGGCACATCGGTAACATCACCTGCTGCAAATATGCCTGCTACGCTGGTCATGTTCTCCTTGTACATCTGGGTGCTCCTGGATATCATTATCTCGTCGTGCATGTTCCTTTTTACGATTCCTGCAAAACCGACGTTCGGGACAAGGCCTATTTCCACGAAAACACCCTGCACATCTATGCTCTTTTCTTTTTTGCCTGTTTTTATCCTCACTGCAGTTACGAATTTATCCCCGTGAATCTCAAGCATCTCTGAGCTGTTGAATATCTCTACCTTACCTTGCCTCAGCCTCTCCCTCATGATTTTGTCTCCTGTGAGGTTAGGCGCGATATTCACTACGTATAGCCTATTCACGAACTTGGTCAGCTGGAGTGCTGTTGTTAAGGCAGCATTGCCGCCCCCTACCACTACAACGTTCTTGCCTGCAAACAGCGGGGCATCGCACGTAGAGCAGTAGCTGACGCCCTTACCCAGGAATTCCTTTTCCCCAGGCACGTTCAGGCTCTTGTATCTCTTGCCTGAAGCAATTATAACAGCCCTTGTTTCATAGCTACCTTTGTCGGAAATAACCTTTATTGTCTCGCCTGATTTTTCTATATTCTCTACGTTCTCCTGCCTGACCTCTATATTATAGTCCTTCATGTGCTCTTCGAACTTCTTGATAAGATCAGCACCGCTGAGGTAGTGATAGCCAACATAGTTTTCTACAGTCGGCGAGAGCAGGGTCTGGCCGCCTATGTTCTTTGAGATTACAAGAAAGTTAAGCCTTTTCCTAGCAGCGTATATAGCAGCTGTTATGCCGGCAGGACCAGCACCTATTATTATAAGGTCGTACATGATTATATTCTGCTTTTTATGCAATAAAAGCTTTTCAGAGAATCAGTCTTCGTCAGGTTCTTCATCAGACGCCTCAGGCATGACGTCCGCCATGGTAACCGAAAGGCCGTCTCCAGAACCTCTTGTAACAGAGTACTCGGTACCGCATTCCTCGCAGGTAATAGGCCTTGGCGCCTCCTGTGCAAACCCTACTTTAATTAGGCGCCCGCACTCCACGCACTCGAATTCGTCTCCGTCTGTCTCGATGTGAAACATAATGATCTGCTAGAGGCTAACACGAAAAAGTTTTTAAGCCTTTCGGAGTGCAGTACTGCGCCTTAATAGATAAAATAGAATCAATCAAAACAGAAAAAACAAAGAAAAATGCTCTATTTCTTTGCCAGCTTCTTTTTCTTTATGTAGACCCAGAGTTTTTTGGTCATCTGGCTAGGAGCTAATTTAGCCTTGCCAAAAACCTGCTCTAGTGTTGCCTTCTGCCCGGCAAAGCTTATAGCATAACCCCCGAATGCCTTCTTCTTTCCTTTTTTCGCCTTCTTTTTTGCCATTTTAACACACCCAATTGATAATTATTAATTTCTCTGTATTTAAAGCGTGCTTAGTAGGATTCCCTGCTTATGTTGGCTGTGTTAGGCGTTACAATTATCCATTCCTCTCCTACGCCTGCTATGTCGCCGTTCAGGCTCTCGCATGCTGTCCTTATCTTTGTTATGCTGTGCCTTAATTCCTCTTCATTGCTGTCTTTCAGTTCCTTTATCTTGGCTATTACTATGTTGCCGTCTTTCAGCTTTCTGATTATCCTGTCAACGCTTGAATACTTGTCAAGCTTCTCTATCATTATTCTGACATAGTTGCTCTCTTCTTCCTCAGGCATTATCTCTGCATACTCCCCTTCCTTCTCCTTCAAAATATCTGGCAGCTTCATACAATCACTATTATAAGAACAACATCATCTTCTTAAACCTTTCGAGCCCCAAGGCCTAACTATTGTGCCACGGGAAGAAATAGGTTTAAATATATTTTTAGCATATTACAATCATCCATGTGGTTATATGGGGTTTAAGCAGTTCCTCGATACTAAGCGGGAAGGCTTTAGAGAATCTGTCTATAAAAGCGACATACCTCCCTTTTCATGGGTAGCATACCGTTTTTTTGTTGTCCCTCCAAGAGAATATCAATCAACCTTTACACATAAGGGGGGTCTAGATGAGTCTGTTAGAAGATTCAATCAGGCACTTAATCCTACAGCCGATGAAAAAGAAAGGCTAGTAAATGATGTAGAAAAAAAGAAACAAAAAATAAGGAACAATCACGACAGAATACTGGCAATTGCCGAGGCAATCTATAATCAGGGATGCCAGGATGCTTTAGATGAATTTAGGAATATTACTTCAGAATCAGACTGGGATGCTATGTCCGAGCCAATAGCTTACAAATTTGGTAAAACGATAAGAAGCCTTTGGAACGACTATAGCAAGCGTGCTTCAGATTCTGAAAAAAAAGCAAAACGTGCTGTTCAAAACCTAATGATTGGAAAGAAATTAATGACAAGAAGGATTGCGAACAAATACGGACCACAAGCTAAAGACAATTATAATGCTATTATTGATTCTATCGAAGATACGTCAAAAGAAGTTTATAGGCAGCTCTCAACTGAATATGGAGACGAGATTAAAAGAGAAGCTGATGTATTTCAACTGAAAGAACAGCTTGACGGTCTCGACTTAAGGGGATTCTTAGAAGAACTGTCAGAAATGGTTAAAGGTGCTGCTGGAGACCTTAAGCGTGTGGAAGACAGTATAACTGGTAAAATAAAGGACAGAGCACCCAAATTGGTTTATAAACAAAAGAAAGTAGAAGCCAAATAAACCCGTTTCCAGGAGACTGTTAAAGTTCTATTTATAAACTTTTTTCCCAATAGTTTATTGGGTGTTTTGATGGATGCCAACCTGATTGTTACGTTCGACCCTGCCCACGCTGGCAAGGCGAAAGAAGAGGTAAGCGCCCTGCTGACAGAGGTCAAGGAAAAGCCGAAATTCCTGAAATCAGAAATAGACGGTTTGTTCTTTCTGAAGGTGAAGGACCCGAAAGCAGCAACCAAAAAACTTGTACAGGAATGCAAAAAGAACCCTGACAAGTTTGAAGTGACCTTTCACTGGATGCCTATAGACAAGTGGTGTACCTCTAAGATAGAAGACATGTCCAAGGTTCTGAAAGCCATAGATGCAAAGATGAAACCTGACGAAAGCTGGAAAATGGACATGAGCAAGAGGCAGTACGAGGGAGAGACACCAGACCTCATCATAAAGCTGACAGACAACATAGACAAGCCGAAGGTAGATCTGAAAAATCCGCAGAAGATAATAAAGGTGGAGATAATAGGAAAGCAGGCAGGCATAAGCCTGCTGGATGCCTCGGAAAACCTTGATGTCTCAAAGCTAAAAGCAGGGAAATAAACTAGGTCTTTTCTTTTTCTAGTTTTTTTGTTATTTTAAAGTGGACTTTGGCTACGTTAGGCAGGATATCTTTGCCGTATTTTTTTACAAGGTCATTTGCTGCCGCTTTTACATGGGCAGAGCCCTTTGGCAGCACAACCCCAATGTCTCTGCCAAGCATCCTGAGCGTTCTCAGGAACTCGTACCTTGCCAGTATAGAAGCAGCTGCAACTGCTGTGTCTTTTTCTGCTTTGAATACTTGGTTAAGCCGCACTTTCCTGCCCCTTTCAAACAGGGCCTCTGCCACAAAATTCTTTTCAGTGAACCTGTCGCTTATTACAAGCTCGCATTTGTTGTTTTTCAGCAGGTTCTCTATTGCTCTGGCATGCGCCCATGCAAGCAGCTTGTTCAGAGATTTGAACTTTGCGTACAGCTTGTTATATTTTTCAGGCGATATCTTGACAATGTCATGCTTGCATATCTTCTTTATCTTCGGGGCAAGGTTCTTTATAGCAAAATCAGAAAGCAGCTTGCTGTCCTTGACGCCCAGCTTCTTGAGCAGGGCCTCATTCTTGTCGTCAACAAGCGCAGCTGCCACAACCAGATAACCGAAATAGTCTCCTTTGCCTGCCTCGTCTACACCAATCCTCATAATAGCTTTTATCCTCCAGGCTATTAATTGTTGAAAAGCACTGAAACTTCAAGTAAAAGCCACACTGGACTAAAAAAACTTTATATCTTTCAGAAAGAAATTATTAGCATGATGAAGCTTTCCATATCAAGATGCTGCAAATGCAGCAAGATTCGCCTGGTTGACAAGGTCAATGACGAATGGATATGCTTCGCCTGCAAACAGAAGATGAAAAAGAAAAAGTAATGCTATTTTCCGTTCTTATAGGTAAAACCAGAGAAATTAATCAGAGGGACACGGTTCTTTAATCCATCATAAAGCCTTTTGACATCAGAAGCCTTTGCACCATCAGCAATAACCCTTATATGGTAACGATGTCCATTTTTATGTCCGTTTGTATATTCATTATCCAAGGTCTTATCTAGTTCAGGACACTCACAACTAAGTCCTTGTATTGCTAATACTCTTTGTCGGATGCTTTTAGCTGCAGTTGCTTTATCAGTGGCTATTAGGCCTTTTTCATATACTAATTTTCCCATATAATAATCACCTTTCCACGTTACTAGCAAAGATAAGTTTAAATAGCTTTCTTAGAAGCCAGTTATCGGTCATCCCTTCCCGGCAAGAAGAAGAATCATCCCAGGTCAGCTAAAATGCTTGTAACATGTAACAAAAGCTGACAAGATTAGCATAAACCTGGATGATTTCATTTAGTCCAATAAACTATTGCTGAGATTGTATAAAAAGATTACTAGCTGTGGTTCTTCTGTTCATCTAACACGGAAATAGGCAAAATTGCCTAGATAATCACAGTCAACCTCTGAGTTAGTGTTAGTATCAGGACCAATATTAATGACAGTAGCCCTTCTGCCTGCAAGGTCTAATGGAATACATCTATAAGTTATCTCAAATGAACCAGCATCGGTACTTATCTCAATTGGTTTAGGACAAGGTACGTTACTGTCAAGTGATTCTTTATAAGATTCGCAGTCCTCTTTATGAGGACAGTCGTAGTATTCTATTGTCATATCTAATTCCATAGCAGAAATCTTCTTAAGGCTTATCGGCTTATCCTGGATACATGGCCTTCTTTGTAGAGTTTTATGACATTGTCAACGAACGTGTCTATCTTGGGCTCATGCGAGACAATTATGACCTGCCTTAGCTTCAGCTCGTTTATGATATCCCCCATCCTATCCAGCTGCTCGCTGCTGAAGCCGTCTGTTGGCTCGTCCAGTATGAGCAGGTCCTTTGTCTTTATTGTTTCTATAAGGGAGTTTATGACCCTGTTCAATGCCAGCCTGTAGGCCAGGGCAACCGAAGTCTTTTCGCCTCCTGAAAGGTTGCTGTAGTCTGTCTCATAGCCATTCTGTTCTATAACAGGCGAGAACTGCTCATCCACCCTAACGCTCAGCTCATCACCTATCAGTATCCTGAACCAATCCTGGAACAGGGAATTGAACTCCTCCTGTATAGCAGCCATCACGTTCTTTTCTATAAGCAGCATAAGATTTATGAAATACGAATCAAAGAACCCTATTGTAGCTTCAATGCGTTTAATCTGCTCTCTGCTTTTTAATTTCTCTTTAATCTCTCCTGTAATGGATGCTAACTCTGTTTCTATGCTCTCTAGCTGTTGTTCCATTCTGCTCTGGGTTTTTTCAGCATCCATCTTTTCTCTGAGGATTCGTTCAACCTCATCCCTGAGTTTCCTGCTTTCTGCCTCAAGTGCAGCCAGGGACCCAAGTTTTGGCTTGAGCAATGAAAGCTCTTTATTTATAGCTGCTGTGTTTTCTGCCAGAGAGATGCTTTCTGCCTCCAGTGCGTACTTGTTTTTTGTTATATCGTTTAGCATGCTCTCTAACTGCGATTTCTTCTCAATCATAATTTTGTATCTACTGAGCTCTTCCTGCTCCTTCCTAAGCTCTTCTAAACTGCCTGACAGTGCAGTGATGCTCTTAGCTATCTCCTTTTCCTTGCTCAGTTTCCTGTTTATATTTTCTCTAAATGCCTCAGGTGAGTGCACGTCCTGCTCGCACGTATCACATACGCCTTTTTCCAGTATATTCTGAAGCTTCCTTATATCATCAGAAATAACTGCCCTCTCTGTTATCAGCATCTCCTTTTGCTTTTCTGACTTCTCTACCATGCTCTTTATTTCATCCTCGCTCCTTTGCGGCTTCAGTTCGCTGTACTGCTGTAGCTCACTGCTATGCAAAGCAAGCCTTTTTTCTATACTCTGGATTTCAATGCCTATTTTCTCTGCTCTATTTTCCATTGCCTCAAGCTCGGTCTCCTTTCTTATGACCCCGCTTTTCACTTTATCCAGCTCTTTTATCTTCATCTCGTTAGTGTCTATCCCTGTTTTCATTCTCTCCTGCCTTTCATTGATGTTCTTTATCAGGTTTATCTGAAGAGTGAGATGGTTCTTTATCTGCTTTTTACTCTCTTCTGCTTTTCTTTGCTTCTCCACTTTCTCGTCAAGGTCTTTTGTATACTCCTCTAATCCTCGCCTTACTGCACGAAGCTCGGTTATTAGAAACTTTGAATTCTCCCTTATCTTGCCGTATTTCTCTATGTCGAATATCTTCCTGAGCGTGTTTAGCCTCTCTTCCGGATAGAAAAGTATGTGCTTCATCTGCTCCTGCGGGCAATACACAGTATAGCGGAAAAGGTTGTTCCTTGTTTCTGGATAACCGAAGATCTCCAGTACCCTTGCTCTCAGCTCAGTTGGCATCATTTCATGCCTTGCGTTGTTTGTTTCTATGATGCCGGAATCCTGGGTAACACTGTCCTTGCTTCTTTTGAGGGTTCTTTTTATTGCGATGTCATGCTGATCTGCAGAGAACACCAGTTCTACAGAGCCAGAGTTCTTTCCATGTCTTAGCAGGTCAGAGCCTGAAAGCTCGCCCCTTCTCAGTCCGAACAGGACGAAGTCAATAGCCAGCAGTATGGTCGACTTGCCAGAGCCTATGTCGCCGGAAAGCAGTAATGAACCCGTAGGAAAGCTTATTGTTTCATCTAGAAAAGACCGGATGTTTTTCAGCTTTATTGATTTCAGAATCATTTTCACAACCCTAGGACCCTCTTTGCATTGTCCTTTATTCGCTCTTCATACGTTGCATTTGTCTCACCCTCTTTCTTCTCGTCTTTCAATGCATCCATAACAGCAAGAATCAGCTCCTTGCTCCTTAGAGCAGGCACGTTTATCTTGTCCAGGCTCTCATCTATCAGCTCTTTTTCAATGTCATCTACCATTAGGTTCTTTCTGACAGCAACTTCCTGGAACTCTTTTGTCTTCAGCTTGCTGATATTCTTCTTTACAGCAATAGCATTTCTGCTTTCTGCCTTGCTTGTTATCCGCCTGAAATCTATGTCGCTTGGTTTTCCCGACTCCAGGGTGCCTTCTACTTTGAGCAGCAACATCTTTCCATCCATTTCTCTTGCCTCCAGCTCTCTGATAATCTCTTCTTCTACCATGCCTGCAGGCTTTTTGTTGGCATCTATTTTCATCAGTTCGATATCGAATAATTTTGCACTTGTGAAATCCAGCTTCATATCATCTACAATATAAAAACCGGCATCGTATTTCTCTAACTCCTGGAAGTCTGTTGGAAACAGGGCACCAGGGAACACCACCTTTGCTTTGCCGAAATCATTCTCAGACCTTGTGTGAATATGGCCTGAGGCATAGTAATCGAAATTCTTCGGCAGCAGTGCCAGCGGTATTGCATTATCTTTCAACTGGTTAAACTCTTCAATAGCAGAATGCATCATAAATATCTTGAATCCGTCCTTGCTCTCAACAACAAGCCTCTCAAAGAGGCATTTTTCAAGCGAGCCTCTTTTTCCGAACAAGCCTGTAATATTTGCCCCACTTTTGTCCTCTATAAATTTTAGAATTAGTCTGCCATTAGCTTCTAGTGGTTTTGCAACATCCTTCAGCAGGCCTGCATCCTCTAAAACAGACAGAAAGGTCTTGCCTGTTGGCGAAGAATCATGCGAGCCTGCAATAACATAAATCCTGATGCCTGCATCCCTGCATTCCCTGAGCTTCCTTACAGCCCTCTTCAGAATGTCTATAGACGGCAGTGATGTGTCAAAAAGATCGCCTGATATGAGGATGAAGTCTGTGCTTTTTTCTATGCATATGTCTACTGCCTTTTCAAACGCTTTTATCGAGTACTCTCTGAGATCAGGATGGCTGCTCCAGGATCCAAGATGGCAGTCAGCCATATGCGCGAATCTCATCTAACCACAACATTAATTATGAACCATAAAAAATACTTAAGAGTTAAAGTGGAAGCGCTTGCGCTCCTTTCGCTGGAGCCTTTTAGAAAAGGCTTCAAATACTAAAGGTTATCCAGGAACTTCTCTATCTTTTTCATAGAAACTGAATAGAATAAATGACTACTGCAGGAGCAATCAGAAGAGCCAAACTTAGCAATAGATGGAAATCCTGAAAATAATGAAGCAACCCTGCACTCTTTCTTCTTGCTGAGTGCAAAACCGACTATTTTTGCCTTCTTCAGTAAGTAATCTATGTGCCATTTTAGCTTTTTCTTTTTTCGATAATGCCGCTCTATTCTAAATAATCCTGACCCTACATAGATGTAGTAGCCTTTCTTTAAAGCTATTCGTCCTAGGCTGCCTACAGTCAGCTTTCCGCCTTTGAAATAAGAGATAAGGCAGTAGGTTACCATAATTCCATTTTGCTAATAGGCTTTTAAAATTGAAATCCAATTTTTCTTATGGACAAAGAAGAAAAGATGAAGAGAATAATAACTTTCCTGGAAAAAAACTATCCTAAAGGCATGGTGCATTTCCCTGCCAGAAACAAGTTTATGCTCCTTGTTGGCACAATATTGTCACAAAGATCCCGCGATGAGAACACGTCAAAGGCTGTTCATAATTTATTTTCTGTAGCCAAGACGCCAGCTGAGATCCTTCGCTTGCCGACAAAGAAGCTGCAGGCGTTAATTCGCGTATCAGGCCCTTACAGGCAGAAGAGCAAGAGGATAAAACAGGTATGCAGAATCTTAATAAAAAGGTATAAGGGAAAGGTGCCTAGAACAAGAGAGCAACTCATAGAGCTGCCTGGTGTTGGGTTCAAAACAGCTGATATTGTCTTGTCGTATGGCTTTGGCGTGCCTACTATAGCGATAGACACCCACTGTAACAGAATCCCTAAAAGAATAGGCATTGTTAATCAAAAGGCAGACGTCGAGGAGGTAAGAAAAGAGCTCGAAAAACTAACGCCGATAAAGCACAGGCTTATTGTTAATCACGGGCTTGTCCGCTTCGGGCAGACAATATGCAGGCCAATAGGGCCTAAATGCAGGCTGTGCCCTTTCCGGTCTTTTTGTAAATATTACAGGAAAAATACACCTAACCAAGAGATTTAATACCCTGATAAACTGCTTCAACAGTTTCTTTTAATGTCAAGTTATCTGTATTCAAACGTAATAAACTATTATTTTCAACTTTTTCATCTATAGATTGGAAATAGCCTTCCCTTATTTGTGCTAAAAGCTCATGATTCTCATACGGATGTATATGGTATTTCCTTCCGGTTTCGGACGATAATTGACCCTTTCTTTCCCGAATCCTATCAAGCAATATCTCAGGATCGGCATCCAGATGCACCAATAAATCATAATGACCTGATGCCAGACCTTTAGCAAACAATCGCGACATTTTCTTTAGAGTTTTATGACCAGATAGCACCACCTCTCCCATTGCCCAAGTATCGTAGAATGGATTACGCTGTACCAAGAGATAATCTGGATTTCTTCTTTTTTCTAAGTACGCTGCCATCGGGTACAATATGGTCGTATTTATTCCTGCTAAGGTTATAAAAGGTAAGACTATCTGTGTCGTATCCATAGACCTGATTGATAGCCCTGTTAATTTACCAATCTTATTGATTGGGAATGGTGAATAATAATAGCCTGTAGAGATTAAACTTGAATAAGTCTTATTAGCTTCTGACAGCCTTTCTTGAATACCCTCTCTCACAGAGCTTTTTCCTGAGCCCTGGGGTCCAACAAATGCTATAGCTTTCATAGGTATTATTTATTAGATGCAGATAAAGTTTATAAATTTAGATAGAAAGCACTATTTATGAAACATGATATAGAGATACTGGGCGAAAAACTTCTAAAAAATGAACTGAAATCCGATATAAAGTGGCAGTACTTCGAGAAACTGGTTGCCTTTGTCTTTGAGAAGAACAACTTTGAAACAAGGCAGAACGTTTTAATTAAATTTTCTGAAGGAAAACGGCAGTTCGACGTAATTGCTGAGCGCTTTGATGAGCTTTTCCTTATAGAGTGCAAGAAGTGGTCAGGCAATAGATACAAGACAGCTGATCTAAGAAAAGCAGTTGATAATCACCTAGAGCGTTGCAGGCTTTTTTCTGAAAAAGAAAATAAAAAAGCAGTTCCGTTGATTGTAACCCTGCTTGAAGAGGAGATAAATAATCAGGAAGGCGTTCCAATCGTTTCAATAGACAAGCTTAACCTATTCATTAATTCTGAAAACCATTAACGTTATATACTACGGAGTATATATATTATGTTAGCGTAATTTCTGCGTAATGGTGCCATAATGCCTAGGAGAAAAGCAAAATATAAAAAAACCAAGATAGAATCATGGCGTTGCAAGGACTGTGAATTTGAGTGGTGCTACAGGACCGCAAGGTGCCCTGTATGCTCTTGCATTGACATGATAAGAACCGCGTAACTAATTCTTTTTTCTTTTTATCTGTTTCAGCTATAATTGATATGATTATAATGGTCAGAAAGAGAACCAGGAAGCACGGTATAGAGTTAGACCTGCTTTTTTTCCTGATAGGCTTCGTAAGCGCGGCCCTTGTGTTGAATTATGAGTTCCAGGTCCCTGAGATACGCGAGCCGCTGCCTGTTTCTGAGACAATGTACGCCTCTTCAAATATTGTCGCAGTAAGCAGCTATGACAACAGCGGCGTTCTTGGTTTTGCTGAGATAGAGATACACCCTGGCAAAGGCAGAATCCTGCTGAATACAAACCCGTTCGTAGAGCCTGACACGCAGCAGTCAGCAGAGATTGCAGCAGGCGTCGCATCTGCGTTCACAGAAAAAAACCTCTCAGACCGCGATATCATACTTTCTTTCAACATAACAGGCGAGCTTGTCGGAGGCCCCTCAGCAGGCGCATCCATCACAGCAGCCATGATAGCTGCCATAGAAAACAGGCCAGTGAACAAGAGCATTGCAGTGACAGGCACAATAGAGCCTGACAGCAGCATAGGCCAGGTTGGCGGGATACTGGAAAAGGCACAGGCAGCTGCTGATTTGGGCATTGAGCTTTTCCTGGTGCCTGAAGGCCAGGGAACAGTGACGTATTATGAAATGCAGACAGAGGAAAGAAGGATCGGCGGGTTTGTCTACCAGCGGGTATACTATGTCCCGAGGTCAGTAGACCTCAATAACTACACAATGCAGTGGGAGATGACTGCCAAGGAAGTTTCGTCTATCAGCGAGCTGGTCGAATACATGATTGAGTGATCAGGCATTGGTAGTGTCTTTTCTGCTAAAATTAATTGCATAGCTATCAAATCCCATAAACCTATTTAACCTTTTCTTTCCAATTTATTCGTGTCACAGATGAGGGTTATAGTTGTAACAGGAGGCGTTATTTCTGGTGTAGGCAAAGGCGTTGCCACCGCTTCTATCGGAAGGATCCTAAAAGAACACGGTTTCTCTGTTACAGCAATAAAAATTGACCCGTACATAAACTACGATGCAGGCACGTTGCGGCCTACAGAGCATGGCGAGGTCTGGGTTACTGATGATGGCGGGGAGATTGACCAGGATCTTGGGAATTACGAACGGTTTCTTGAGATTGAACTGCCTAAGGCAAATAATATTACAACTGGCCAGATCTATAAGGAGATAATTGACAAAGAAAGGAAAGGGGAATTCCTTGGCAAGACTGTCCAGTTCATTCCACATGTTCCTGATGAGATCAAGCGTAGGATAACAGAAGCAGGCAAGGGATATGATTTTGTTCTGGTTGAGATAGGCGGAACGATCGGCGACTACGAGAATATACCATACCTATTTGCTGTGAAAAGCCTGGAAATCGAACTTGGCCAGAAGAACGTTGCAAACGTGCTTGTAAGTTACCTGCCTGTGCCTACGCATATAGGAGAGATGAAATCAAAGCCAACACAGCAGGCAATAAGAACACTTAATGAATCAGGCATATTCCCTGATTTTGTATTATGCAGGGCAACAACAGCACTTGATTCAGTCAGAAAAAATAAGATTGAGACCTATTCAAACATATCATCGGAAAATATAATCTCAGCTCCTGATATAGACACCATCTACAGGATACCGCTAAATTTTGAAGATGAGGAATTCGGTAGAAAGCTTTTAGAGAGATTTGGGCTGAAACAGAAAAAAAAGCCTGATTGGTCCAGATGGAAGCAGCTGGTTGAGAAGATAGAGAAGCCGGGCAGAACTGTAAATATAGCAATGGTTGGAAAATATGTCGAGATCGGTGATTTCTCTTTGGCAGATTCTTACATATCAATAAACGAGGCTCTCAAGCATGCAGGAGCAAACCTTGATGCCGGGATAAAGATAAGCTGGGTGGATTCAAAGAAGATAGAAGAATCAGGAACCGGAATACTGAAAGAATATGACGGAATAATAATACCAGGCGGTTTCGGATCAACTGGAATTGAGGGCAAGATAGCTGCTATAAAATACGCAAGAGAGAGCAACACTCCATTTCTTGGTTTGTGCCTTGGCCTGCAGATGGCTGTTGTAGAATTTGCAAGAAGCATTGGCATCAGCGATGCAAATACAACAGAGGTTGCCAAGACAAACTCTCCTGTTATAGATATCCTGCCGACCCAGAAAGAGCTCATAAAGAAGAGCCAGTACGGCGGAACAATGCGACTGGGTGCCTATGCAGCTATTCTCGAGAAAAGCAGAGTGCTTGATTTATACAAAAAAACAGGACGTCTTGATAAAGACAAGAAGAGGATTGAGGCGCTGAATAAAGAAAAAAGCCAGAAATTTAGATTAGGTGTTCTGAATAATTCGGAAAATATTGTTTTGGAAAGACACAGACACAGATATGAGGTCAATCCAAAATTCATTGACAAACTAAAGCAAAAGGGCCTTGTATTCCCTGGCTATCACGTTAGGCAGGATAAACAGAAGCTAATGGAATTCATCGAGCTCCCTGACCACAAGTTCTTTATTGCTACCCAGGCTCACCCAGAATTCAAGTCAAGCCTCTGCGACCCGTCTCCGCTGTTTCTGGGCTTTGTTGAAGCGTGCCTTAAGAAGTA
>CAZRDV010000004.1:44465-62290 GCA_964599215.1 uncultured archaeon
TCAGTTCTTCTTGTTTTCGAAATATTCCGGGAATAATCTTCTGTATTCAGGAAATATTTCACTATCCCTTATAATTGCTAGTTTGAGTGCTTCGTCAAAATCATATAAAGTAAACGGACACGTCGGGTCATGGCATCTTGCAGGTCCGATTGGAGCTTCTTTATCAGGATAATCATGATAAGAAGTATAATGAAGTATGTATCCTGCTTCTACAGCCCTTTTCGGCAGATCTTTAGCAAGTTTTTTTATATCTTCGTGTGTTATATGCATTAGATCTATTGTCATAATATTTTATTAGCTATAATTTATTTATAGCATTATTCTGTCTATTCTAATTACCTTACACGAAACTCCCTGAACTCAACCCTGCCTTTGTTTATCATGTCGCGGATTTCTCTTTGCCGCACTGAGAGCTGGGAATTAGAGGCCTTGAATTCTATGAATATTACCTTGTCCTTTTCGAATTGCACCCCGTCGATAGGATTGCCGATGAACCGGAAATTATTTTCGTCATACGGGTACTGCTCAAGAAAGGGAAAGAACTGCTCGCTCATCCTGCCGTATTTCGTGCTCAGGCTCTGCTTTCTGTTTGCCAGCTCTATGAGCTGTGTCCGGAGCTCTGCTACTTTTTTCCTTGACATCATGTAAAGCAGGATTACAACTACCAGCATCAGAGAAATAACGATTATAAGCTCGTTCAAAATATCTGCCATGATTCTACTTTTTTCTCAGAAATAAAAAGATTTTCAGGATTAGGTAGCTAAGAATAGCAGTAAATAATATTAAAAGTAGTTATTGCATTATTTTATTCTTCTGAATTCCTTACCGCAAAAACCACAGAAGACGAGATTACCGTGTTTGAGTAACCTTCCGTCCTTACAGTTATTACAGTGTCTTATTCCTCTCATTATACCACACCCCAAATGGTTATCACGTAACCATTTGCTATATATGTATGATTAGTGAGTAACTTAAAGATTTTGCTCTGTGGACCTAAACCTTTAAATAGTTTTTGTAACGATTTAGAAAATCAATAGTGATGTTATGAGAAAGGCATTTGACCTGGACGAAGACGATGAACTTGATGAAGAGGAAGACGAAATCGAAGAAGAACTCGAAGAAGAACCTGAAGACGACCTTGATGATGAAGAAGAAGGAGAATAATTGTTTTTGTCTGCGCAATAACAAGGTATAAAAGCTTTTCGCTTATTCTAAAAATATGATTATAGAGATATTTGAGGCACGTGGGTTTTCCGAGCCGGATACGAACCTCGACGCTACTATACTGAACTTGAGGAAAAAATACGGGGACGAGATAATGATTAAAAAGCTGGATGTCCTTGACAAGCAGCTGATGAAAAAGCACAAGGATGTCATAGAGCAGATAAAAAACAGCGGTTTGGAGAAGCTGCCTATTATAAAGCTGGATAACAAGATTGTTACCAACGACAAGATAGAAAGACTGATGAGATGATTAATATGGCGAAGAATACCAAATATGGAATAAAAATAGGAAATATTCCTTTCATAGCTAGGGAGCTACAGGGAATATCAACAACAATATACGCAGATAGTGATATCCAGGCGTTATCAGGGCTGTTGGTCAGGGAAGCAAGAAACGCAGGCAAGAAAGATAACGACTTCCTGAAACATTATGAGGATTTATGCGCTCTATATGCTAACAATAGGGGAGTAGAAATCCGCCCTATTGGTTATTCTCGTAAACCCAGCCCAGAAGGGAAACAATTAGCGCTTAAGCTTGAGTTTTAAATATTTTCTTTGCTTATTCTCCTTATGCCTGGCTTTCAATACAGGAGGCATCCTGCACTTCCGAGAAAAATAGCTGAAATTAATCCTGAGAGCGATATCAGGGTAAGGCTGCTCGGCAAAATCATGGATAAGAAAAACGACTCTTTTATTATAGAAGACGAGTCAGGCAAGGCAGAGATAATCGCAGAGGACATGGAGATCAGCTTCAATAAGGAAGACCTTGTCAGGGTCTTCGCAAGAGTGCTTCCACTGGAAGACAGCTTCGAGCTTCGTGCAGAACTGATACAGGATATGAACAAGCTTGACATGGATTTATATAAAAAGTTTCATGGTTCATAATGTAGTAGCGTGATTAAATGTTTGAGGCGAGGTTAAATGATGTTTCTCTGCTCAGGGACAGTATTGCAACAATATCCGAGCTCATAGACGAGACCGAGCTCCATATAACCAAGGAGGGCATCAAGATGATTTCTGCTGACCGTGCTGTCGTGGCAGTAGTTGATTTCTTTCTCAGCAGCGAGGCCTTTGATGAATACAAGCATGACAAAGATGCAAGAATCGGCATAAACCTGCTCAGCTTCCTGCAAATACTGAGAAGGGCCGGAGTAAACGACGCCCTGCAGATGAAGCTACTTGACAACAGGCTGGAGCTTGTTCTGAAGGGCGGATCAACAAGAAGGTTCACCCTTCCGCTGATAGACATATCTAAAGAAGAGACACCTCCGCTGGACAAGCTGGAATTCCCAACAACCATGCGCATAAACTCAGAGATATTAAATAGCGGTATAGAAGATGCAGAGCTGGTAACTGATTCCATTGTTTTTACACTGTCCAATGACCAGTTCATGATGAAGGCAGACAGCGATTCATCGTCAGCACAGCTTGAGCTGGTGCCAGGCAGCGAACTGGACATAACGCAGCTCAAGGAACCAGTAAGGGCAAGATACTCGCTGGATTACTTAAAGAAAATATTCAAGGCAAGAAAGCTCGCAGAAGAGGCATTGATTGGAATGGCAACAGACTATCCAATGAAGATCCAGTTCGACGTAGAAGGCAAGATGCAATTAACCTTCATCCTTGCCCCAAGGGTCGAGGAAGGATAAGTTTCTACATATCTCTTATGTGAAACGCTAGTGTTAGATGCAGAAGAGTTTTGGGTTCTTCTTTTCTTTCCTGGTCAACACGGAACATATAAGCAGATTCTATACCTTTCCCATTTTTCCCGTAGTCTATCATTACCAAGGGATTGTATTTGTCCACAAATTCCCTGTGTTTGATACAAAACCCATCAAGCAGTTCTTTAAATTCCAACATCCTCTTTACACGAATTTTTTTATCTTCAGCCTCTTCACTATTAGCATAATAGTTGCATATTTTTTCTAAATCTTCCCATACTCCGTACTTCTTTAACGTAGCCTCGTCTAAACCGTCAAATTCATAATCTTTTCCTGGTTCCAGTTCAAACATCGTATGACTATAAATAAAAAGTTTAAATAGAAACACTGTTCCGTGGGTCTTTTGATATCTATCAGAAAATAGGCCGCAGCACTTCGCGTTCTTTTTCAGTAAGTTTTTGCTGCACTTCTTTTAACTCTTCTTCTGTTAGCTGCAGGCGCTGGTAAGTTATCAGGACCTTGTCGCCCGGGAACCTCGGGATTATGTGAAAGTGGATGTGATTTACAAGCTGGCCTGCACACCTACCGTTGTTCTGTACTACATTGAGGCCTTCACAATTCATGGTTTTCTTTATCTTCTCAGCAAGGGTCTTGACAATAGCTATCATTTTTTTAAGCAGCTCTTCGTCAACGGAAAAGATGTCTTCGTAGTGCTTCTTAGGAGCAACGAGCGTGTGGCCCTTGTTAGCAGGATTTATGTCCAGGAACGCAATTATATCTTCGTCTTCGTATACCTGCACTGAGGGGATTTCTCTGCTTATTATCTTACAGAATATACAGTCCTGCATTCAAAAACCTGCTAATGATTTCAGCCCAAACTTTTTATAACTAAGGCACGATGAGGAAGTAGAATATAATCGATACACAAGAAGCTGCTACTATGAGCATTCTCATTAGAAAGTCGTGCTTTGTCACGCCACGGAAGTACAGCGCAAGCAGTATCAGCGGCAGTGCTGCAATTATCAGCACTAGATAAAATACTATGTGAGAGAAAAGGCCAAACGAAATGCTTGGCAGGATGAAATTTGCAAGGTACATCAGGAATATTACAATGTATAAAACTGCAATAACCAGGAAATACATAGGTGTCTTCATCAGCTACCCCCTTTCAAAAACTTTTCAAAATGCCTTAGTTTGTTCCTTCTGTCAATTGCTGACAGCACATCCGAGACAAGCTTTACTGATATCCTTGGATGGATTTCATTTAGGAAGGTCGAGGTCTCGAACAATATCGACTCACCGCCGCAGTGCTCAAGAAGCTTCTTTATCCTGCCCCTTCCTGGCTCGCCGTCAAATGCATTCTGATAGGTTACTTTGAACTCCTCCTGCTCAGTACATCTTTCTATTAGATCTATATAGGCCTCCCATGTTAAATCCTTTAGCAATGGTTTGGAATCCTCTTTAAGCAGGATAGCGGCTCTCTTTACATCATCCTCCAGTGCTGTTTTGAATGAGCCTCTAAGTTTTTTGACATCGAATTTGTCAAACCTGTACACTATAGAATTTTTTAGCCATAATTCAGCCCATGCTTTTGCATATCTCTTGAGATCCTGCTTCAGCGATGCAAATATTTTCTTATTTTTCTCGTTAACCTCGTCGAGAACGCTTCTGGCCTTTGCCTCAGCTATCCATTCACCGTTAAGCGTGATAACATCCAGCAGTGACGGAAAATTCTTCATTCGGGTGCCTTGTGCATGCATAAGCACGAACAGCGGATTCTTAGGCGCCAGCGTCTCGACAGTTGTCCAGAACTGGTTGTAGGCATTTGATTTCTCTAAATATTCCTCCTCGTCCCTTGCAAAGAATGCATATTTTCTTTCAAACTTGTATCTTACATCATAATCATTCTTCTTGCTGGCGTTGAACATCTTTACTGCCTCTTCCATGCTTGCACTGTCCCTGAAGTAATCAATGCCATACCTGCCCTTTCTCGGTATTGTTGACACTATTCCAATACCGCCTAGCTTTCTAACAAGCCTTGCAGTTATCAGCTCTGTATAGGAATCGCCCCTTGTAACAGAAAGCAGGGTCATCGTGGCATGCGGAGCAATAAAAACAGGACCCGGCTTGCCTGATTTGAAAAGAAGGAAACCCTCCTTATAGAAAGCCCTCATCATCAATCACTTAGTATATTTCCCCAGGGAATATTTAATTATTTCTTCTGCCAGGTTAAAGCCTGTTATCTCTTCAAGGGCCTTGCTGAATAGCGGCAGGGTGTTGACTTCGAAAACATGGATTTGCTCTTTTGCCTTATCATTTATTATAGCAAAGTCCACTGTTGCTATCTCCGCGCCTATGGCAGCAGCAGCCTGCTTTGCTATTTTTTCCACTGCTTCTGACAATACATATTTTTCCGGTACACCGCCCTTTGCTATGTTAGTAATCCAGCTGTTTTTTGCTCGTCTAGCTATGCTGCCAACTACACAGTGCCCAACAATATAAGCCCTGTAATCAACACCACCATGTGGAATGAACTCCTGGACAAGCAGCTGCTCTTTTGTCTTTAGCCTCTCAAGCTCCTGCTGGTTCTCTATTTTTACAACGCCTTCGCCTTCTGATCCCATGACAGGCTTCACAACAATAGGGAAGCTGTCACCAACAAACCTGCCGAGCAGGCATGTTTCTGGTGTCGGTATGTTGTTTTTCCTAAGCATCATGTAGGTAGAATACTTGTCCAGGCCCTTTTTTATTGCCTCAGACGAATTGATGCATTTTATTCCTTTCTCCTCTATATTTTTAACCGTTTTTATCAGCCTCTGCCAATCACTGATATTTTTAATCCCAGGCCCTCCCCTTACAATAACATAATCTATGCCAGACAGTTCTTTCTCCTTGTCAACCAGCAGCAGCCTTGTTTCAATGTTTTGCCTGCTTAGAAAGAGCTGAAGCTGCTCAACCATCCAACTGTTTTCTGAGCATAATATCCCTATCATAGCGAATCAACAATATCCTTTATTATCTTTACCATAAGCCCTGGCTGCACCTCGTTCAGATAAGAAAGAGACTCTATTTCTAAGCCCTTGCCTCCAGTTTTCTTCAGCAGCGGTGGCACAGCAAGAGCCATGTCTCCGTAAAACAAAGCCTCGACTGCTATCCGAAGCCGGATGTTTTCAAAAGCCCTGTCTATAAGTTCCTTGTAAAGCTCAAAATCCACATCACTGGTTTTATAGCTTGTACCCAGAAGATTGTTTGCGTTTGCAATGTCCTGGGCAAGCCATTCCTTTGTCATGCCTTCTGCTTTGGCAAGGGAGCCAAAGTTCTGCCTGATAAAATTCCTGAAAAGCAGTAGCCAGAAGTAGTTGTGTTCTTTTATATCATCATTATATCTACGAAAATCATATTTCCTGTTAAGCTTCCTTGATATCTTTTCTACCTGCCTCTTTTCAATCCACCTGCCGCGCCCTGTTACCAGGTCAATAGCAATGGGCAGGTTTTTCAGCATTGGTGACAGAGTGTGGCAGAAGATGAATAATGGATTTTGCCTGCCCAGCTCTTCTGCCTTTGTCCAGAATTCTTTGTAGGTATTTGACTTTGTTATAAACTGCTTTTCTGATTCTGCTGTAAACGCGTATTTCTTGTAATAATCCTTTAGTTCATCACTTGTCTTGGCAAAGCCCCTCTTAATAGGACTGAACTCAGGCAGCATCCTGTTGTAATCCACGCCAAGCACTCCAAGCCTTGGTATTGATGATATCAGGGCTGCTCCACCTATCTTCTCAACAGCCAGAAAAGCAACATTCTCGCTGCCCACGTCCTCACGCTCTGAGCCGACATAGCTCAGGGTAGAATGCGGAGCAACAAAAACAGGGCCTTCTTTATCGCTTTTCACGACATTGAAGCCTTTATGGTGTTCTATTTCCAACATAGACATTATAATTATAATCAACAAATATTTATACAATCCCTTTTTCCAGGCTTATTTTTTTATCCATTCCTTCAGGCAGTCAGCAAGAATCTGTGCAGCTACCTGGTATCTCAGCTTTGGCAGTTCGTTCGTTGATTCCCTTATTCGGCCGCGTAAGTTGAACTCGACATGGATTCCTAACCTCTTTGGCCTGCCTTTGAATTCTTTAACGTGCCGGTAAAGCGTGTAATTCTTTGTGCCTGTGAATAGTTTCTTGCCTATTTTTATATCGAACTCATTGTCCATCTTCAGTGAATCAAGCGTGCTACCAAGCCTTTCATGGAAAAAGTCCCTGAATTCGAACGGCCTGTCAAAATACCTCCTGCCGGGTCCGAAACCAAGGATTATGTCAGGTTTGTACCTCATGTGCATACCGTGAAAAGAAAGGATTGCCCTGGGTTTTAGCTCCTCTATTTTTCTGTGGAAGAAAAAGAGTATGTCTGCCTTTCCTATATCCTTGTGTATAAGGACCTTGGTCTTTCGCTGCTCTTCGACATTGAACAGGCCGGCGTATAGCCTTGCTTTTTTGAATTCCTTGTAAGGACGAGAAAGGTCTACCTGGGTCCTCAATATCCTTGCTATCATGTAGGCACCGTTAATATGAAAGGCGGCAAGCTTTGCAAGCTTGTCAGTGTTCTTATCACCGATTCCTACAAAGGCCCTTTTCCCGTACTCCGGCATAAACAATTTCTTTGTTGCAGCGTGTTCAGCTGTTATGAGTATCCTGTCTTTGCTGTAATTCCGCAGGACCTCGTATTCTATCATATGGTCTGTTCTAAAACTGAACTTACTAAGGAAGTTATTCATGTCGTTTACTGTTTTAAGTAGCACTAAACCAGACATATTATCCCTTATTTCCATTTCAGCTCATCAATCACTTTGTAAAATGAACCGAGCACAATGCCCTTTTTAGCTATCTCTGCCTCGCTCCATACGTAATTTATCATCTTTTCAGCAATATTTACTCCGGTGACCTTGGTAATCTCGCTGAATATCACGTTTACGTTGGCTTCAATAACCTTTGGTCTTCCATCCTCCCCTATTATAATGTCTATGCCTGCTATACCCAGGCCAATGGTCCTTGCTGATTTGATTGCGAGCTCCCTGAGCTCTTCAGACAGTTTTATTTTCTTGGCCTTTCCCCCTGAGCCTATATTCGCTCGTCTCTCGCCCTTCTCTGCGATTCTTCTCATTGCTATGACCTCGTTTCCGATGACCATCGCCCTTATGTCCTCACCAGGGTTCTTTATATATTCTTCTAGAATAAACGGCTCGTTCATGCCTTCTATCGTGTCTATGAGTGGCACGACAGACTCCCTGCTCTCTGCGAACATCACGCCCTTTCCAAGGGACCCGTAAAGCAGTTTTATAACAACAGGGTACTGTACCTTGTTCAGTATTTCTTTGATGCCGTTCCTTGACAGCGCCAGATAGGTCTTTGGTGTTGGTATGCCTGCCTTGTTCAACGCCAGCAGCGTAAGGAACTTGTTGTGGGCAACTAGCAAAGCCTCCGGCTTGATAGGCAGATATACTTTGCCTTCAAGAAGCTTGCAGATGTTGTAACCGAAGTTCCTGTAGGTCTTTGGTATTCTTGGCAGGATGCAGTCGTAATCAGAAAGCTTCATGTTCTTGAAAAAGGGCTCGGCATTCTCTATTCGTACAAAAGGTACTTCTGCATAGGTTGCCCTGTCAAACCTTTTCTTTGCCTCTTCCAGAAGCCAGAGGTCATGCTCATTCCTCGTCTTCGAGCCCAGTATGCATAGTTTCATTTCCTCACCTTGAAGGCGTCAATTATTTTTTCAAGTACTGTCATATCCCTTGCTGAAGGCATTGCCTCTATCATATGCTTTATTAACGGGGCTGCAACATCCTTGTTTGTTGCCCTTTCTATGGCAGCAAAGTTGGGCGACAGGCTCATGGAAACAATCTTTTCGTTGCTGAGGCATATGAAACCGTAATTGGAATTCAGCGTAGACACGGCGCCTGTTGCCAGCTCCCTCAGCCTTGAGCCGATGCTTATGCTCCTCAGCTTTTCCTTTTCGTTCTCAATCCTGACTGCTATAACCTCGTCGTTGACAACAAAACACCCTGTTAACGGATATTCTATGGTTTCCTTGATGGTTACAGCCTGACCAGGCCTTCTCATCCTTACCATATCCTTCAAATGCCTTTCATCTATTACCTTTGTCGATATCTCGCCTATTGTAAGGTCTACCGGGAAGTTTAGCTTTGATATCAGACTGTCTATGGTAAGTTCGTTTATCAGGCTGAATATGTTCAGGGTTAGAAAGCCGGCCTGCCTTAGCTTGGCCAGACCAAGCAGCTTCTTTTGGAACAGCAGCAAGCCCTCTCTCCTGTAAGGAATATAGCCGTGTATGCTTGATGAGATAGCCAGGAATATGTCCGAGTACTGGCTGGTAGGTATTGGCAACAGTTTAAAACCGGATAGGTCTGTTTTGTTATGGTATATCCTTCCGTTTGATTTTATCCTGAGCTCTGTTACAGGAACGTAGAGAGATTTTGAGAAAATTTCCTGGCTCTTTTTTATCAGAGGCTCATCCTGAACCCTCCGGTTAGGATTCCCTATTATAATTATTCTGTCCATACCACACCCACTATGATAATTCAACTTTTCTCTATATAAGTTTTTAAGAGAGAAAACAAACCTTTTAAAGATTAGAATGGGGCCACGAGGATTCGAACCCCGATCAGCACGTTTCCTCTTCATTATCGCTAAGCGACTCATCGCTCCAGTCAGCTGGAGCGTGCCGTCCTACCGTTAGACTATAGCCCCGAATTAAGATAAATTATCCGGTATAGATAAAAAGATTCTTATTGCCTGTCAATAACCAATTGCATTCTTACCCATCATTTTGGCATAGTTAAGAGCTTCATCAGCCCTATTGAACATGGCTTCAGGACTAATAATAGCATTCGGGTCGATTTCATTCTTACCTGGATATGTAGCTATTCCAAAAGACATGGTTATGCTTGCTGGCAATTCACTATTCTTCTGTTGTCCAATGGAGGTTCTAATCCTGTTAACCATACGAATAACATCAGGATTTCCGTTCCTTGGCGTATCTGGCAGGATAATGACAAACTCTTCTCCGCCATATCTGCATGGTATGTCTATTCTACGAACTGTTTTTCTAAGAACATTTCCAACATATTCCAGGGCTTTGTTGCCTCCTGCGTACTTATGCTTAGTATTGTAGTCCTTAAAATTATCCAAATCACCAATAACAATCGAAAAAGGACGTTCATAACGATTAGACCTCTCAAACTCTTCTGCCAGCCTATCCTTGAAATACCTAAAGTTGCCCAGTCCTGTAAGCTCGTCTGTAAGACTCTCTTCTTTTGCAGCTTCATATTTCTTTTCCAGCTCATAAGAAGCTGTCCTGGAGGCTACGAAAGCCTTGTGATACTCCTCTTTGGCTTTTTCACATGCTTCAGCCAGTTTTTCCAGTTCATTCGTATCTATCTTCGGTTTTTTTGTACCCATTTTCTGTCACCAGTCAGTAGGCAATTTCAGCCTTCTATTTAAAGTTTTTGAGAGTGGAAAAGTTTAAATACTAGACGCCCAAAGTAAAAAACGTGGTGACATAAAGATGGAAATGCGAAAAGTAGGAGAATGGGCATTCCTAGCATGTATTGTCGTTGCCATATTGGCAGGGATAGCCATACCAGCTGATGCAGCTGTAGTCGCGGCATTGGTTGTGCTAGGTGTAATTGTCGGTCTCCTGAACGTTTCTGAGAAGGAAACCTCAGCATTTCTTATTGCATCCATTGCACTGATAGTAGCAGGTACTGCCGGGTTCTCAGCTCTTGAAACCATTGTAGCAGGACTTGGTAACATGGTAACAGCTGTACTATCATACATAGGCGTCTTCGTTGCACCAGCAGCTGTAATAGTTGCATTGAAGGCAGTCTGGTCAATGGGCAAGAAGAAATAAGCTGTTCTTTTTTGATTTGACTTTTGTTTTTTCTTTTGGTTAATTTTTACCTGTTAGACTTAGCCATAGCAGTTATACATCTACTATGCATTGGACTAGAAATTTTTCATTGCTCTCTATCTTCAGCTGCGAGTAGGTAGCTGCCTTTACCTCTGTTTTTACGTTGTGCCTTTCAGGATCAAGACTCTCCCCTTTTGCTGTTGCCTCAAGGCCGTGGTCCTTTATCCTCACGATAAAGCCGGAAAAGACCATGTCATTGATGTTCGCCTCTGAAAGCAGCTTGTTGAGGAATTCTACCAAGAGCTCTTCGTCATTCTCAGCCTTACAGCTTATGTCTACTGTTTTTATCGGCTTTACTTTATCTATGTCAACCATTACAGAAAACATGGCTTTTGCTGCCTCGGCAAAAGCCTCTTCCAGCGAGGAGCCGATGCCCCTGATTCCTATGTCAGCCTTGTGCTCGAAGAACTCATACATGATTATCATTTTCCTGCCAGCTATAAAAAGCCAATCAATGCTTATTTAAATCTTTCTGCTTCTAGTTACTGCACAGTGAGCAAGATGGGTGGAATCAAGGTTTCTGAATGGACGGAAACTATTAGACTTCCTGGGGTAGTTCTAGGTAAGAAAATTGAAAACTACCGAATAGCACCAGAAGAGCCAAAAGTCTATAAAGAGGCTCCAACCCTTGCAGAGCTAAGGCATGCTTATTTCGACGGAGTCGGTGAAAGATTTATCTCGCCTGAATACAGGGATAGTGTTCTTTCTAATAAAGGATGCGGAGAATGGACATCAACCTTTCTGAGAGATGGTAAAGAAGCTATAGAAAGACCTGAGAATATATTTTACGACTGTAAGAATAGTGTCTGGATAGCTGAAGGCGGTAAGGTCATTCCAGTTGAGCTTACACTCCCAGGATGGGTATTAGAATACGACAGGCTAACAGGTTTGCCAAGCATGACCTTGCAAAATAGAAAAATTGCTGAAAAAATCTTTGGCGATGATGTATCATATTTCTCGTACAGTTCACATGGTTTAATGGCTGTGATGCGGTTCACAGCTATTAACCACATTGGCCCGTTTTATCTCGATGCAACCTTTACGCCTGAAGACAGTCAGGGGGATATCGGTGTCCGATCCTGCAGAAGGTTAGAATAAAATTAGCTTCGTTTATTCCTGCTGAAGCCTTTTTTGTACACTCGCCTGTACTTCTTTTTCCTCTTGCTCTCGAAGAAATCCTGCTTTTCCATAATTATCACTTATTTTATTAATAATAAAAGAAAGGTATAAAAATTTTATTCCTTCCTGCAGTTTTTGCAGCTTTTCAGTACCCTCTCCTTTGCTATCTGCAGTGCCACGTCCCTTGGCTTTCTATCGGGAGTGGTCTGGTCTAGTATAAGCTTTACGTTTCTTGTTATCTTTTCTTCTATCGTCTTGAACATCCCTTCTTCTGTGCCTTTCATATGCTCTATGTAAGAGGAAATAACCCCGCCTGCATTGGCAATTATATCAGGTATTACCAATACGCCGCGCTTGTGCAGCTCCTCTTCGACGTTCTCATGAACCGGTATGTTTGAGCCCTCTACAATAAGCTTTGCTTTTATGCAATCAACATGACCCATGACAATAAAATCAGGAACAGCAGCTGGTATGAGAATGTCAACAGGCAGCTCTATTATATCACTGTTTGCCAGTATCTTTCCTGGCTTGTAATTTATGACAGAACCTGTATTCTTTTTTATCTCTGCCAGTTTCTGGAAGTCTAATCCGTTTTCATTGTATATACATCCTTTTGAATCAGAAACAGCAACTATCTTTGCCTTTTTCTCACTTAAGAACTTTGCAGCAAACCATCCTACATTGCCGAATCCCTCTATGGCTATCTTTGCCTTCTCTATATTAATACCAAGTTTCTCTGCACCTATTAGTGTAGAAAGACAGACCCCATAGCCTGTTGAGCCTGCTTCGTGCGGAATTCCTCCAAGGTCCCTCGGCTTTCCAGTACAGCTCTCTGGCCCGTTTACATTAGCATATATCCTCATCTCCTTCTCAGCCATGTTCATATCAGGAGCAGCTATGTAAAGTGATGTTATAGGCTTCAATGCCTCTGCAAAAGCCCTGATAAACCCTTCTTTCTCTTTTTCAGATAACTTCTTGGCATCAGCCACAATGCCTGCCTTTGCTCCGCCAAAAGGCAGTTCAGCCAAAGCGCACTTCCACGTCATCACCCTTGCCAGTTTTGCAACCTCATCAGCAGTGACATTAGGCGTCATTCGGATTCCGCCCTTACCAGGACCAAGCGCTGTATTGTCAATAACAACAAAGCCGTGCATCCCAAGCCTTGGGTGATACACCTCGAATATCTTCTCAGGACCAAAACCGTCAAATTCCATAAATACCATCTACAAAAAAATTAACTTTTAATCTTAAATGACTTATTCTTGAAATTACGCAGTAGGCAGTGCAGGCATGCCCTTTCTCTGCCTTATCTTCTGGATAACCTGTATCTTGAGCTCTTCAGGTATTCTTTCAAAATGAACATCTATCAGTGAGTAGAAGCCTTTGCCGCCTGTTGCGCTCTTGAGCAGCGCTTCGAAGCCGAACATCTCTGCAACAGGAAGCTTTGCCTGTATCATTGCTGTTCCAAGCTCTGATTTGGTATCCAGTATCTGGCCACGACGATTTTGCACGAGATTCATTGCCTCGCCCATTGTTTCGTCAGGCGTGTCAATCCTTATGATCTGCACAGGCTCCAGCAACGTCGGCTTTGCCCTGAATATTGCCTCTTTGAGGGCGTCGGAAACAGCAGGCAATACTTGTGCAGGGCCACGATGTATTGCGTCTTCGTGCAGCTTGGCATCTGTAAGCTTTACTTTTACTGCAGAACACGGCTCTCCAGCTAATGGTCCTTCGTCAGTAATTCTCTGGAAAGCATCTATTACTAATTCGATAGTCTCGTTTAGGTACTGAATACCCTTGGTAGCATCGATAAGGATATTTCTGTTATGAATATCATGTATCTTCTTTGCCTCGGTCCTGCTAAGCCCGTACTCAACTGACTGGGTAATAACCTCTTTTATGTGCTTTCTGATGTTCTCCTGTATTATCTTGCCATCAACAAACGCCTGGTATACGCTCTGCTCAACAGGCTCTACAGTTAGATAGAACCGATTGTGCTTGTTGGATGATTTTCCTTCAACCTCAGGGCTTAGTGCACGCACAGTTTCTCTATATATGACAATAGGAGGAGAGGTCTTTACCTCAATGCCCTTTTCTTTAAGTGGGCGCTCTATCTTTGCATCTATGTGCAGCTCTCCTAATCCTGATACAAGGTATTCGCCTGTCTCCTCGTTTATATTAACTACAAGCGTAGGGTCCTCACGGCCTACCTGCCTCAGGAAGTTTATGAGCTTCGGCATGTTTTTTGGGTCCATGCACTCTACGCTCTTTGTGACAACAGGCTCGAATATGTGCTTTATGCTCTCGAATGCGTGAATCTCTCTCTCAGCATCGCATATGGTCTCGCCGGAAAATGCGTCAGCAAGCCCTACTATGGCTATTATATTGCCAGCAGGTATATCGTCCATCTGTATTCTCATCGGGCCCTTGTATACAGCGACCTGCTGTACCCTTGCGGTCTTGTGCTGGCCAATCAGCCTTATTTCCTGGCCCTTTTTTATCGTGCCGGAAAATAAACGAGCAGTAGCTACCATGCCTGCATGCGGATCAGGAACAACCTTTGTGATTATTGCAGACAGGGCTCCGTCAGGATTCATTGATGTCATGTCCTTGCCAACATCAGAATCAGCATCACCAAGCCATATCTTCGGTATTCGGTACTTTTGCGAATCCAGGGGATTTGGCAGGTGCCTTATGACCATGTCGAGCAGTATCTTGTGCAGGGGCGATCTTTTAGCTAGTTCCTCATCCTTCTCCTGCGAGCAGTAGTCTATTATATCCTTGAATGAGATTTTCTCTTTCTTCATGAACGGAAATGATATTGCCCATTTCCTGTAAGCAGTGCCGAATGCAACAGAGCCATCTTCAACACGGACCATGAATTTTTCTGAGAATTCCTTTTCCGCGTATTTCTGGATAAGCTTGTTAACATCTGTTATTATTCTTATGAACCTTTCCTGCATCTGTTCAGGCGTTAGCTTGAGCTCTCTTATCAGCCTGTCGACTTTATTTATGAACAGTATCGGTTTTACCCTTTCTTTCAGCGCCTGCCTGACAACTGTTTCTGTCTGCGGCATCACGCCCTCAACTGCGCACACAACTATAACTGCGCCGTCCACAGCACGCATTGCGCGGGTGACGTCCCCTCCAAAATCAACATGGCCAGGCGTATCTATCAAATTGATTAGATAACTATCGCCTTCGTACTTGTGGACCATGCTTACGTTGGCTGAGAATATTGTAATGCCCCGCTCCTGCTCCTGCTTGTCGAAGTCCGTGAATAACTGCGTGCCTGCCAGCTCTTCAGAAATCATGCCAGCTCCTGCCAGCAGGTTGTCTGTTAAAGTGGTTTTGCCGTGGTCGATATGCGCAGCTATGCCAATATTTCTTATCTTGTCTGGCTTGTGCATCAGTTCTGCAATCGTATCTGTCGTTGCCTTTGCCATATTAAATCATCAATTTACCAAATACCAACTAAAAAATTACCTGGCTCCGCCTGCTTCCCTTTCTATCCTTTCTTTCTCCTTTATTGCCAGGCTGTCTGCTGAATTGTTGTAAGCAGCGAGCAGCTCCTCGGCAAGCGCCTGCTCCATCTTCTTTTTCTTTGAAAATGATTTCCTGTAGGCGCCTTGGGCGAATAAGCGTAGTGCCTTGTCTATTCTTCTTTGTGGCGCTGTTACAACTGCGTCTCTTGCAACTATTGAACCCATCTGGTAGGACATTATCTCCTCCCTGGGCCCGGCGTTTTCCAGTGCTCTTACAAAAATCTCTACAGGATTCTTCTTCTCCTTTTCTTCCATTATCTGCAGTGCGCGTTCAACAATTCCCATGGTCGTGTTAAAGCTTCCGGCAAGTTTCCCTGAGGTCAGCCTGTGCCTCTTGCCCATATGCCCTGGCACCATCAGGTGCAGCGCCAGCCTCTCGATAATATGCGCCTTGGATTTATGGAACCTCTGCCTGTATGTGCCTGCGCTCCTTGGAAGAATCTTCTCGTTAAGGGTAATATAACGCTTCATGCCCGGGTCGTTGACCTCTATATTACATGACCATTTGTTGAACAGTTTTACAGGAGGCATCTTTACTCTATCTTTTTTTGGCTCTTCTTTCTTTACTGGTTCCCTGGGAATTGCCCGTGCCTCCCTTTGCTTGAGCTTCCTTTCAAGCTCCTTTGCCTTTTTCCTTATCTCCTCAAGCTTCTCTTCCTTTGTTTTCATTCTTATCACTTTAATCATTATCGAACAGGTTTCTGCTTCTTGCCAGTCCTTATCTGCTCAAGAGCAATATCGTTTACCTTGACAACCTGCCACTTGACACCTGACATGGAGCCAACTGCTCCGCCCTGGGAACCGCCAACTCCTTCTACAAGAACCTGGTCATGCTCTGTTATATGGTCAATTGCGCCTGTTTTCGGAACAAAAGCCGTTATCTGCTTGCCGTTCTTTATAAGGCGGATACGCACGCACTTTATCAAGCCGGAGTGCGGCTGCTTTTGCTCCACAACTCTCTTCTCAAGAACAATGCCCTTTGCCTGTGGAGCCTTGCCCAGCGGGTTTTTCTTCTCCCTGAGGCGAAGCACCCTTGCCCTGTAATTGACCTTCTTCCATCTGGCCTTTTTCCTGTCCTTCTTCAGCTTCCTTGCTCCGAATTCTCCTCCCATATCAGAACCTCTTTGATTATTATATTATGCTATATTCAACTTACTTGTTGTCTGATAAATATTAAATACTTTTGTTTTGTCATCCATAAGATTAATCCGATGCAGGCATGCCAGTCAAAACTTTAAACATTTGTTATATAGAATAATAACATGGACTATAGAACAAGGCTAAATATTCTGATAGAAGGACTTAAAGAAACTGGAAATGTTAGTGCTTATAGACAAAGAGCACGGGAAGCCTACAAAAGAGGTGATGATGAAGAAGCACTAAACCTGCAACTGGCATGCCTAGTCTATAATAGTAAGCAACCCTGGTTCAAACGAATTCAGTTATATGAGACATTTCGAGCTTTCTTCCCAAAGACTAAGACACAGGCAGTATAAAGCAGCTATCTGACCTTCATGTTGATATCGAAAAGCCTCTCGAGAAAACGGTTTATTACCTTTATGTTCTTTCCGTTCTTGCCGATTATCCTTGCCCTGTTGCCCTGCTGGACGTCTATTATCAACAGGCCGTTGTCCTTTTCCATCTTTCTTATCTCGCTGTCTCCTGTAACGTTTTTTATAAACTCGTCTAAATCAGACGAATATTCAAATATCTTTATGCTTTTCTTGAAGACCCTCTCAGCAAGCTTTATCCTGGAGCCGTTCCTGCCGATGGCAAGGCCGTACTGCCCCTTTGCCACGACAAAGTAGATTTCATCTGCCTCAGGAATGCAGTCAACAACAGAGGTGCCTGTCATGTTTTGGAACAGGTTCACTATCTGTATGGTATTTGCATCCAGCGTTACTTTCATTTTTTATCACTTGATTTTTTCATATTAAATTTTTAACTATGATATTAATAAAGGATTAGTTTATTCTTAAAATTTTCTTTCCCCATCTCTACTCCTCGTATCCTATCATTGCAACCGGAAAAGGCTTGCCTATCCTAGTGCCAAGCTCGTCCTGGTTACCGTCGAACATTGATACAGCAACGCCTGAAATCTTTTTAATCAGCTCCTCAGGGCAGTTCTTGGCAACAATAACCTTGTTGACCTTACCGATGCCTGCTGCCTTTGCTATCTCCCTTGCTCCAATAACGAATTCCTTTTCAGGCAGTTTACTGATGGTCTCCATGCTCACCCGACCTCGTATGATTTATTCAGTGCAAAGAATTTAAATAGGTTCTTATAACAAATCAA
>CAZRDV010000005.1:0-58317 GCA_964599215.1 uncultured archaeon
GCTTGAAGAGGGCGAGCACACAATAAACATCATCTCAGCTGGAAACTCTGTTGAAGAGAAGATTGACATACCTTCAAAATGGGTTGTTGATTTTACTGTAACAGGGCAAGTGTAGACAACAGGCTCATTTTCCTCTTCCACGCTGCTGCTTGTATAATTTTTCTATTGTTTTCACAGTGTCGGCATCCTCTGGGTTCTTCTCTTTCTCGCGGAATCTGATTAATCTTGGAAAGCGCAGCGCATAACCAGACGGGTACTTAGGGCTCTTTTGTATCTCCTCGTAAGCAACCTCTACGACGATCTTCGGCTTCACCTTGACATTCCTTCCATGCTCTTCTGTTATTAGTTTTTTCAGCTTCTTTGTTACTTCTTCCAGCTGCTCTTCTGTTAGCCCTGATCCCATCATGCCTGTTGGCAGAAAATGACTGCCTGAACGTGCTGCCAACAGCAATGAACCGAGCCATCTGGCTCTGTGGCCCTCGCCCCAGGTTGCCCCGATAATAACAAGGTCAAGCGGTTCCATTATCGGCTTGACTTTAAGCCAGTATCCAACCCGCTTGCCTGGCTGGTAAACTGCATCCAGGTTCTTTACAATAACCCCCTCCTGCCCAAGCTTCAGCGATTTTGTATAGAATTCATTGGCTTTTTCTATGTCCTTTGTTTCTATATGATCTGCTAGTCTGAGATTTTCTGCCTCTTCCAGTACTGACTTTAATTTATTCCACCTCTCTCTCAGGGTCTTCTTCATCAGCGATTTACCGTCAAGATAGATGATATCAAACAGATTGATCTGAACAGGAATCTCTTTAACCATCTTTTCTATGTCATATTTTCTTTGTATGCGCCGTGAAAGTTGCTGAAAAGGCAGCGGACCATGCCTGCTCAGTGCAAGAACCTCGCCTTCAACTATACATTCGCTGCATTTCAGATTTCTTGCCCAGCGAGCTATCTCAGGAAACTGATTTGTAACATCATCCAGGCGCCTTGAAAATAGTTTTATCATGCCTCCTTGTTTGTGGATAGCCATCCTGAAGCCGTCGTACTTTGTTTCCAGTGCAGGAGATTCAAATTCTTTTAGCGCTGCCTCTAGGTTTGGCGACCTGTCTGCAAGCATGACCCTTATTGGCCTACCTATTACTATTTCTGTTTTCAGGTTTCCACTCTTGGCCATAACTGCAACTGTTCCATAATTTCCAGTAATATCAAAAGCATGCTCCACTTCTTTTGGTTCCTTCTCAAAGGCCTTAGATATCGCGTCTCTTACGATGCCTGCTGCTACGCCAATACGCATTTCTCCAAGAACTGTTCTAACAATGTAGCGTGCTTCTTTCGGTTCTGCTGAGTGCAGAAGTTCTGCAATCAGGGCTATCTTCTTTTCTTGGCTGCCGCTGCCTTTTACCTCAGGCAGCTTTACCAGATTCTCAAAGACCTTGGCAACTGTGAGATTCTTTTTTGTCAATGTTCTCTGCCCCTTGTTTTTAACAAAGAATTCAGCTGTTGAGCCCAGGTCACCGGTCTCACGGAATTTCTTTGTCAGCTCTTTCTCAGAGCAGCCTGTTGACCTCATTATCACCCTTTTCATCATCTCTCTTGCTATGCCAAGCTCCAGGCTGGTTGAAACAATGCCCATTGACAGTAAAACAACCCGGTTGAGTTCGTCTGAAGACCTGTAGAAATCGCTCAGGATATCCCTCTTCTCTAGTTTTTTTGTAGTTCCTTCCAGTTTTTCGTACACATCAGCCATTTTCTGGTAGTTCATGAATTCAAATTATTTGGCAAATATTTAAAATATTTCATTGATAAGTATCTTGTATGCTGCTGATTGCTTTTGACGGCCTGGATGGTGCTGGCTTATCAACCCAAGCAGGCATGTTGAGGGATTACTTTCTAAATAAATCAGTGCCTGTGATACTTACAAAGGAACAGACAGACGGATCCATAGGCGGTCTTATAAAATCCTCCCTTCGGGACGAGTGGAGGACATCGCCCCTGGCTTTGCAGCTTCTGTTTGCTGCTGACAGGGCCCATCACCTTGCATCTGAAATAGAGCCGGCATTAAAAAAGTCTAATGTTATATGTGACCGTTATATCCTTTCATCACTTGCTTTCGGTTCTCTGGAAATAGAGCTGGATTTCATGAAATACATAAACTCTAAATTCATAAAACCTGACCTAAATTTTATAATAGACACCGAACCGCAGGAATGCATCCGCCGGATAAAAGAATCAAGATTTCACGTAGAGCTATTTGAGGATGAAAAGAAACTTATAGAGATAAGAAAGAAGTTCTTATCCATAAAGGACACATTTCCCAACACGCATGTTATTGACGGAAACAGGAAAAGAGAAGAGGTGTTCAATGATATAAAGAAAATAGTTGATAACGAATTGTAATTGCCTATTGTGACTATTCCTTTACCCTGGAAAAGAAGAAAGCCAGGGCCTCATTGAACGTATCGAAATATCTTTTCTTGTACCTTCTGTATATATCTAAATCAAAGGGCACGGCATCTATTAGTTTTCTGCCCTTATAGATTACCTGGGGATGCTTTTCTTTTTTCATCAATGCTCTTATCTCCTTTAGGAGCACGTTTCTTCTACTCTCGCCTAACTCTCTGCCTGTTTTTTCACTTATCTCTTTTGGTATCTTCACATACTTTCCAAAATAATCCCTTACCAGAAGTGCAGCAGACAGTTTCTTTGAAAGGAATTTCCTGAACCTCTCCTTGCTCCTGAAATCAAGGCCTTCTGCTACGTATGCCTCTCCTGGCCTGATACCACTGTAAAACTTCATCGGCATTATTATTTCGTTTGAACTATTGCACAATATGCAGTTGAATCTTGGAAATATCTCAAGAATGAGCTTGTTTGAATTGGCCACGAGTTCGACGGAAAGATGCTTTGAATTAACTTCGCTGACAACCTTATTTCTCAGATACTTTCTCAGTATCAATGCGAATGAAGTTATATTCCTCTTTTTTGAAGCCTTTGCCAGATGGATAGAAAACTGAGAAAATAACAATTCCATGCTGCCAATCACAAACCTCATTTCGTCGTCATTGTGATATATATTCTCTATTTTCTTGCCTCTGATTGATTTTAACTCGTCTACCACATATTTTAATTCAGGAACTGTTATCCTCTTCATTCTTTACACCAGCAAGCTTCTTGATCTCTTCACGCTTTGCACCAAAGTATTCCTCAAAGTGCGGTGTAGTTTTCAGCAGCTTTGTTCTACTTTTTCGCTCGCTTTTTATAAGCCCCCTCATTTCCAGGGTTTTAATATAATCATAAGTCCTGTTGCCGATGACCTTTACTATCTCAGACTGCTTCACTGGTTCGTGATACGCTATTATTGACAATACACGTAACAAACCGCGCGACAGGTCAGCATGCGGCGTCAGATGACCTACGTTATCCATAAACTCTTCTTTCACGATAAGCTTGTAGCCCCCTGTTTCCGAGAGTTTTATCCCTGTACCAGGACTAGAATACCTTTCCCTGAGCTGGGCTAAAAGGGATTCTATATCTTCTTTTTTTAATTTAAGGTTCTTCTCCAGGTCTTCCATGCTTAACGGCTCGGAAGAGGTGAATAGAACTGCCTCGAGTAGTGCGAGTTTTTTCATGAACCCACTTGATTTTATATATACATTCCTAGAATTAATAGCTTTGCAGAAATCCTAAAGCAGAGATTAAATTTATCTTCTTCTCTTCTGGTACCTGGTACTCTTATTTACGGCATCAGCCTTGGATAGCAGGTATATCATGCCGCCCAGGCAGACAAGGAAAATGCCAATGCCAACAGGCCCTGACCATCCCAACACCAAGAACAGATCTCCCATTTCACTCACCTCATCTCTATAGATATGGGTGAATTCTTATTTAAAATTATAAATTAAATCATTGAAAGAACACTTTAGTTCCCATAATTTTGTTTCTGATTTCAATTGGATTCAATTCATTACCTTTTATCTTACGAAATATTTCAAATAATTGATGAGTTGTTAGTACTAATATTTTACTACTGCCTCTTTCAATATATTTTATTACATTATCAGGAAATGGTTCGCTTCCATTATCTCAGGCTAATGTAAATCTCCTTGAAGAATTCTTCCTGCTCGCAGGATATCTTGCTCCTGTGCATAAGGTAGAGCAAAGGCAGAAACGTCTTAACAATCTCCTTCCTTCTCCACACAGGAACTATGTCAGAAAACTTTCTTTTTCCACGGAGGATCTCGTCAAAGACCTCCTTTATTTTTGCCTCGACGTCTTCAGCTGGCTCTATAAGCTCTTCAGCTGCTTTTCTTATCCTCAGCTTCTTCGTCTCTTTCTTTTCTTTGAAGGTAAAGGCCTTGTTCAGCGCAGTTACTAATTCATCTAAGCTCACTTTCCTTGTTGTTTTTCTCATGATAGGCGGCGATAGCAGCGGGACTTCTATGTTCAGTTCCGGAGTCGTGCTTCCTTCTATCTTCTCTTTCTTCATCTCCTCTTCCAGCAGCAGCTCGCACTTCATCCTCAGAAGAATTGCAGCTATCAAAACAAACCTAGCAGGGACCCTGAAATCAAACTCCTTTATCCTGCTTAGGTATATCATGAACGAATCAGATAATTTTACTATATCAACAGACATGGGATCCATTCCCTCCTCTACTACAAGATCTGCAAGCACCTCCTGCCAGTCTGAGCCCAGGACTATGGTCCTTATCATCTTGTTTTCGTCTATCATAACGCAACACCCAGGGTTTCCAAGTCCTTGTGCATACCTGGAACACAATCATATCTTGCTATATCTTCTACTTTAGTCCACCTGTAATCTACGTGCTCTGCATCTAATTTTATCTCCCCGCCTAGGATTTCACATAAATAAGGATATACCAACCATTTCATTGAAATTTCATCATCTATATCAACAAACGCTTTTCCTTTCCTAATGATATGATAATCGATTATCCCCAGCCTCTCCTTAATGGCTCTTTCTAGACAGGTCTCAGGATTTTCTGACAACTGGATTTCTTCAGAAAGAACGTTCCATTTGTTTGAATAGTCCTTTCTGTGTTCGCTTCTTTTCAATAAAAGTATCTCATCTCCTCTTACAAAGACCCCGGCAACAATTTTTAACATGTTAATCAGCTCTTTGGCATTTCTATGCCGAACACCTTTGATACGCCGTCTTCCATGGATACTCCGAAGACCTTGTCTGCCTCCTGTATGGTGTTATCATTGTGAGTTATTACTATGAACTGGTTCTCTTTTGAATATTTCTTTATAACATCCACAATCTTCCTTGTATTAGGCTTGTCCAATGCTGCATCCACCTCATCCAGTATGTAGAACGGAGCCGCATAGTGCTGCATTACAGCAAACAGGAACGCCAGCGATGTCAGGGTCTTTTCCCCGCCTGACATAGAATCCAGATTCAGGACTCTCTTGCCCTCAGGCGAGGCCTCGATTATAAGGCCTGAGTCTATATTGCCCTCTTCTTCCAGCCGCAGGACACCGTAGCCGTTGACCAGGTCCTTGTATATAGTTGAGAAGTTATCTGTTATCTCTTTCAGGGTTGACATGAACTTATCAAACCTTTTTTTCTCAACCTCATGGACAACCCTCATGACGCTTTCCTTCTCTTCCAGCAGCTTGTCAAGCTTTTCCTTGAGCTGCACGAACTCGACGTTTAATACCTTGTATTCTTCTATTGCCTTCATGTTTATTGGGCCAAGCTTGTTTATTTCTATTGTGCAAGTTCTGACTCTCTCCTGAAGCTCTTCCACGCTCTGGTTAAAGAACCTGTCAATATTATATTCTTTTAGTTCGTTTTTTAGGCTCTCCAGGCTTGCCTCTATCTTGGCTTTCTCTATATTAACCCTGCTCAGCTTGCCCTGAAGCTCGATCTTCTCTTCATAGAGCTCCTTTCTTTTTTTCCTAAGGCCCTCAATACTGCTCTCAAGCTTGTTTTTAGTCTCCTCTATTTTTCTAACCTCTTCTGACTCCTCTTTTTCCCTGCTTCTTAATTCACCGAACTCCTTTTCCAGCTTGAGAATCTCTTCCCTCATCCTCTGGTTTTCACTGCTCAACCTGCCTGAATCGAATTTCTTTTCTTTGAAATAACCACCGAGCATTGCACCGGATTCCTCGATAAGGTCACCGTCTAGAGTTACCGTTCTTATATCAGATACCTTGACAGAATCTATGTTCTCCACGACTATGGTTGAACCGAGCACATACTCGATTGCAGAAGAAAACTTCTCATCGAACTTTATAAGGTCTATTGCATAACCGATCATTTCTTTGCACGGTTTTTTCCCACGACCCTTTATGCTGTTCAGCGGCAGGAATCTTGCCCTGCCTATTTGTTTTTCTTTCAGCAGTTTTATGCACTTCTTTGCTGTCTCGTCTGTAGAAACTATTATGTCGCTGTCGTGCCTTCCCATTGCTACGCTAAGTGCTGTAGAATATTTCTTGGGTATTGACACGAGACTAGATACGGTTCCATACACGCCGTCCATCCCGAGCTTCAGAATCTCCCTGACTGCAATATTATGGAACCTGCTGATCTCCCTTTCATTTAATTCTATCCTGTCCTTTCTTCTTATGATCTCTGTCTTTATTTCATCCATCCTCTTCATTGTTTCATAGTCCTTGCTCTTCTGTATTATTTCGTCACCCATCCTGCGTATATCCTGTTCCTTTTTTTCAAGAGACTTTTCTGCCTCATTCAGCTCTGAATCAATCTTGTTAAACCGTTCCTCATCTGCCTTGCTTTTTTCAAGCTCTTTAATCCTGCTTTCATCCTCGGTTATCCTCTTGTTGAGCAGGGATGCCTTTGCCTTCCTCAGCTCACTGTCCAGCTTCAGGTACTTTTCTGTGCTCTCCTTCTCTCTCTTCAGCCTGTCTACCAGCCTTTCTTTCTCAGCAACTATTATCATGTTCTCCCTTACACGGTTCTCGACTTTCTCCATCTCCCTCTGGGCCTTCTCTTTCTTGTCGTCAAACTCAGCTATGCCTGATATGTCATCTATTATGCCCCGTCGCTCCATAGGGCCCATCTCTATAATCTTTGTGACATCGCCCTGCATTATTATATTGTGGCCTTCAGGCGAAAGATTTGCATTGGCCAATAAATCTATAACCTTTGCTTTGGGAACTGTCCTTCCGTTAAGCTTGTAGACTGAGATGCCGCTCCTGCTTATTCTTCTCAGTATTTTTACCTCCTTCTCGTCAACAGGTATCTTTCCATCGCTGTTATCTACGTAGAGTAAAACTTCACAGCTATCAGAAGGTTTTTTGTTTGCGCCTCCGTTGAAAATAAGGCCCTGTAGTTTCTGGGCCCTTATTGTTCTGGCTGACGTTGTACCTAGCACAAATGTTAGCGCGTCACAAACATTGCTTTTGCCTGAACCGTTAGGACCACAAACCACTGTAAAGCCCGTGGTGAAGGGTATGGTTACCCTGTTTGCAAAGGACTTGAAGCCCTGCATTGTCATTTTCTCGATCCTTACCACATTATCGCCTCTTCTTGTTATTTAATTTTTCGTATATAGCGTTGTTTACAAATGCCGCTATTGAAGGGTAATGGTATCTGTTTTCCTCCTTATCAATAAATGACCTTATCTCCTTCAGAAGCCTGTCAGCAACCCTCACGACAGCCATAAAGACACACGTAACATATAATTACAATATGATACATATAGTAACTTAATATATAAAGTTTCTTATAGCCTGGATAGGTTTATATATTTTAAAATTAGCTATAGGATAGGTGTTGAAATGCTATCGAAAATACCAATCGAACTTGGTAAGGTAAAGAAAGAGGACCTTGACAACGAAATCCTGCGTGTGGGCATAATAGCAGAGCTGGATGCAGTAAATCTCTATGAGCAGCTGGCAGCTATGACTGGAAATGAAGGCATAAGAAAGATGCTTCTGGACATAGCAAAGGAAGAGAAGACACATGTTGGTGAATTTCAGGCACTTCTGCTGAAAAAAGACAGCGAACAGGTAAAGGAGCTGGAAGAAGGCAGAAAGGAAGTGGAAGAATTAACAGAGTAACTGACAAATAAAATTAGAAATCTGATGACTATGGCATATCTTCAATTGCCTGAACTGCCTTATGGCTACAAGGATCTGGAGCCATATATATCTGAAGAGCAGCTAAAACTGCACCACCAAAAGCATCATCAGGCTTATGTCAATTCTGCCAATGCACTGCTAGAGAAACTGGAAAAGGCAAGAAGGGATAATACAGAGATTGATATCAAATCCACACTAAAGGAACTCTCTTTTCATGTCGGAGGCCATGTACTGCACTCATTGTTCTGGAGGAATCTGAAGCCGGGCAAGCAGATTGGCGTAATAAAAAACTCCATAGAAAAGGAGTTTGGGAGTTTTGAACGTTTCAAGAAAGAGTTCACCCAGGCAGCTACTGGTGTGGAGGGTTCTGGCTGGGCAGCACTTGCTATGGACAATACAGGACGGCTGGTCATAATGCAGATAGAGAAACACAATGTCAATATCTATCCAGGATTCAGGCTATTGATGGTCCTGGACGTCTGGGAGCATGCGTACTATCTTGACTACAAGAACAACAGAGCAGGATTTGTTGATGCATTCTGGAATATCGTGAACTGGGACGAAGTAGGCAGGCGACTTAACGAGTAGCTTATCTACTGTAAAGCCCTATCAGCTGGCCTTTTGCAATGATGTGGTTCTTCATTGCCTCTGTTACATCTTTTTTTCTTGCACTGCTGTCAAGGTCCAGTTTTGTATCCAGTGCATACACCTTGAAAAAATATCTGTGGGTGCCTGATGGCGGGCAGGGGCCGCCGTAAGAAGTCTTGTTAAAGCTGTTCATACCCTCTTTACCAGGAACACTGTTTTCAGCTATTTCTCCTGCAGGAGGGATATTCCATACAATCCAGTGGTCCCATGTTCCCATTGGAGCATCAGGGTCGTCGACAATCAGAACAAGGCTTTCTGTTTTCTCAGGGATTGCTTCAATTATCAATGGAGGATTTACATCCTCGCTGTCGCATGTGTACTTTTTTGGTATGTTTCTGTTATTCTGGAATGCAGAACTCTTTACAACCAGTTCTTCCATAAAATTAAACCGCGCTGTATATATTTAAAGAATACCAGCCAACCTTCATTATGAGGCTGAGCAAAGAAACAAAAAACAGAATTATGAAATTCCAGAAAAACGAGATAACAGAGTATTTTATATATAAAAACCTGGCAGGCACTGCAAACAGGCATAACAAAAGAGTATTGAACCATATATCCAAGGACGAATTACGCCATTATAATTTCTGGAAAAAATATACTGGTAAAGACGTAAGGCCAGACAGGCTTAGCATCTGGAAATATCTTCTTATTGCAAAGTTGTTTGGTCTGACTTTTGGCGTCAAGCTTATGGAAAAGGGCGAGGAAAGCGCACAGGCAACATACGCAAAGGTGAGGCTACCAGGTGTTAGAAGAATTATAAGCGAGGAAGACAGGCACGAGAAAAAGCTGATAAATCTTATAAACGAAGAGCGGCTCAGGTATGTTGGTTCTATGGTGCTCGGCCTGAACGATGCATTGGTTGAGCTGACCGGAGCGCTAGCTGGATTTACGCTTGCACTGCAAAACACGCGCCTGATAGCAATGGCAGGCCTGATTACAGGCGTTGCTGCATCCATGTCAATGGCTGCTTCTGAGTACCTTTCAACAAAAACAGAATCCAGCAGCAAGAGCCCTGCCAAAGCATCTCTGTACACTGGCTCTGCCTATGTGGTTACGGTGATATTGCTTATAATGCCGTTCCTTTTATTCAGTAACCTCTATCTTGCGCTTGGAGTTACAATATTTAATGCAATCATGATCATTGCGATATTCAATTTCTACATATCAGTTGCAAAAGACCTGCCTTTCAGAAAGAGATTCTTTGAGATGGCATCTATAAGCTTGGGCATAGCAGCGCTGACCTTCGTCATAGGGTTCTTCATAAGGATATTCCTAGGAATATAGAATTGCAGTATTAGTTACTGCTGTCTCAGCCATTTATACCATCTTTCATAGATAAGCTTGCTGTCCAGTTCGCCTGCCTCCTGCTTGACCTCGTCGCTTATCAGATGGAATTGGGAATTTGAGTTTATTACATTCTCAGCCTCCAGGAGATCAGGCCTTTTCTTCTGGTCAGAATAATCCACCAGGGTCTTCATTATATTTTCCCTTAGCTTTATGTTATTCCACACAGCATCCCATCTGCCTTTCCACTCCCTGATTCTTGAGGCAATCTCGTTAAGCACAAAGCTCTCTCCCATGAGCAGGGTTTTGCTTGGCTTTAGCCTGTCCTCTACTGCAGAGTATTCAAAGAGATTGACAAACCCACCTTCTTCCAGCGGGTCAGTTTTCCAGTGCTTCCTGACTTCTGTCATTTCTACTACACGCCTGAATGAGTGCATGCCGTCCGGGGTTTTCAGCATATTGCATATTGTTATTAGATCCATTGCCTTGAATGAGGTAGGAGGTACACCTAGATCATTGACAACTCTGTCGAAGACGCCGTACGCACTGTCACCGTGTATGGTACCGGCAACAACATTAGCCATGGCTCCTATTCTCATGGCTTCGAACAGGGCAAGTGCTTCAACACTCCTGACCTCACCTACTATAAGGCAGGAGTCTCCTAGACGAAGCGCAGTTCTCAGGGCCTCCTCAGCAGGCAGTTCTGTTTCTATCCGTGTAATTACAGAACGGCTCTTCAGCCTTTCTATATTATAACCAAGATTTCTAAGTGCCTCGACAGGCAGCTCCAGCGTATCCTCGACAGTTATGGTTCTTAGCTTCGGCATTATCTGGACCATGCATGCTCCAAGGAATGACGTCTTTCCGCTGCTCCGCGTGCCAGCTATTAGCAGGGTCCTTGCACCATCCATTATAAACCATAGCATCGCTGCAGAGAACGGGTCTATCATCCTGTTTCTGATGAAAAGTGGGAAGGTCCATGGTTTTTCCCTGTGCCTTCTGAATGCAAAGCCAAGACCCTCAGGCGACAATGTCCTTGTTATAGCAGCTACTCTCGCTCTCCCGCCAGGCACATTAATCTCTGTGTCCAGAACAGGATTTGCCTCGTCCAGGGGCCTGCCTGACATAAGCCTGAACCTGGTTGCCCAGCTGTCTGCATCCTCCCTGCTCGGTACAATGTTGGTTTCGCATTGCTCATGATCAGAATGGTAGATAAATACCGGCAGCTTGCCAACAGGCGAATTGACAGATACATCCTGGATCTTTTCATCCTCGAGGAATATCTCAAGAATGCCTAAACCAGCTGTATACCTTGTCAGTATGTTAGCCAGGCTCTTCAGCTTACTGACATCTATTTTTACATTGCCCCTTTTCGAGAGGTCTGTCAGCATGTCAAGGCTTATTCTGTAGATATTCTCTCTTACCCTTGCAGGTTCTGCCAGTTCAGATTCCTTTGGTTCATGTTTTCCTATCAGATTTCTTGCATTATCAAGCAGGGCATATTCTTCTTCCTCAAGCCTGAATTCCGGGGGGATTATATGGTAAAACTTCCTTACGTTGCCCTGTATCTTGTAGATCTCTACAAGGCTCTCCCCTACGTTGTATCTTTCTATGAGCTCTGAATCAGCAGGCGGGGCTGTAACATACCTTGTGTACATGAAGTTAGGCTTTACTGACGGGTTGAATATCTCCCTGTACAATGACCTGTTCTTGTGCTCGCTTAACCTGTCCATTGCAAGCCTGATTAGTTCACAGCTTTCCAGTATGTTCTTTATTGGTATCAGTGCCCTGTTCATATAGTGCTCGCAGCAGGCCTTCTTTACTCCGGTCTCCCTGTTTATCCTGACACGTGTGTGCCTTATCTCCCGCAGGAGCTCCCTATAGGCATTTATAGGGTCGTACCTGATTTCGTTGTAAATCCTATGGAGAACAGTATACCTTGGGCCTGCGTCTTCCTCGCAGTCCGGCAGTACTATGTTGCCGAGGGATATTATCCTCTCCCTGCTTATTTTCTCCAGTGCAATTGCTATTTCTAAAAGCAGTCTAGAATCAGAAAAGCCGTATTCATGCTCCATTCTTTCTGCAAATACGATTCTCACAGGCTTTTTCAGCTCTGAGAGCTTGTCTATGGTTTTTGCCATGCATACATCAAAGTCCTCTATGCTCGCCCCGTATACGCAACCAAGACAATTAATCCTCATTGTCTGGCTTTCTTCATCGTACTCATAATCACAGACCATAGCATTGCCTATTATCTATTTGTCATAATTGTTTTATATCTTTGGGGATTTTTGCAGGCAGTCTATGTAAAAGCAGGAAAAATCTTGATAGCAACCTTAAAATACAGAGAAGAACAACTGATATTTATCAGTGGTTTGATATGCAGAATGATAAGGATCAGGTTATTATGAAGGAGCTTGTCCGCAGGAGCAATGACGAGCTAAGAAGGATAAGGGAGCTGGAGAACAAGTTCCGGACAATAGAGAACAAGGCAGCTTCTATAGAGGGCATTTTACTGGAAAAGATGAAGAAAATGGATTCCCGATTTATAGAAATCGAGGCCAGCATTAAAAATATTACCGACGGGCTTGGGATTGTAAAGAGCAACCTCGAGATTATAAACAGGCAGATGAACCGCTTTGCCATGAAGAGGGACATAAAAGAAATAGAGAGGATGTTTAACCTGCTAAGTCCTGGCAAAGAACCTGTAGAAGAGCTTACAACCGATTAAAAAGTTTTATTAATCTGGAAAAACATATATGAAGTGAGGAAAATGTTTTTTAGGAAAAAGAAAAAAGGCATACCTGTTCCTATCGAAGAAGTTCAAAGGTTAATGAGAAGCGGCCTTAGCGACAAGGACACAATCAAGGAGCTAAAGAGCCAGGGATACTCATATGAAGATATAGAAAAGGCAATGCTACAGGCAGTGAAAGCAGGGGTAGGGGAAGAACAGCCCAAGGAGAGGAAACAGATGGAATCGATTATAGGAAGATACGGTGAAGAACAGCCCTCCATTGATCATGACGATGAACTACCGCTGCTGGGCGAGGTCTATCCTACAGATACTTCTTACAACCAAGAGATAAAATTACCTGAAACAGAAGAGCCTGAGCTTATAATAGAAGAGCTTGTTGAGGGCGTTGTTGAAGAGAAATGGCAGAGACTGAGCGAATCCGTAAACAAGATAAACAGCAAGATAGAGGAAATCAGGATCGGGTTTGAACAGGTAATCCAGGGGATGAATGAGAAGAAGGGTGCCTCTGGCAAGGATTTCAGTCCGGAAATATCAGACCTTTCAAGGCGTTTAGAAGATTTAGAGATAAGGATAGGCGGGCTTGAGAAGGCCTTCAAGCAGTTGTTGCCGTCGCTTACAAGGAATATAGAGAATCTTTCAGAAATGGTTCATGAGATGAAAAGCAAAGCCTAGTTCTACTGTTTTCCAGCTATGAAGACAACAGCAACAGCCATTACTATCACCATGAATATGGCTGCTACCACATCGCTTTCAACAGTAACGCCGAAAGTGCCGAGAACTATCATGAAGACGATTATCCCAACACCAGCCAGGAGAGCCATTATCTCCCTGCTCTCTGCGAACTTTGAGATGTCCCCACCTGCCATTGATACGAAGAGGACAGTTACAAGTATGCCGCCAAGGACAACAGCTGCTATTCCAAAGAGGTTGGAGAAGAACGTGCCCAAGAGCGGTCCTCCATAGCCTACAACGAAGAAAGCAGCAACAAGCGAGACAACGCCTATTATCTTCTGGTCCTCGCCAAGTGCCTTAGACTTAACCAGAAGCCCGTAGGTAACAGCAAACATGAGTAACCAGGGGAGTAAAAAACCAAAAAACCCCATCTGGTTGAGATTATAAACTAAAAGCTCAAAGGGATTCATGGGATTCACTTACTGAGGCAGGCTTAGCCTTGTCCTTGCTGTGCTGGTTGTCTTTGGCCTTCTGCAGCAGCTGGTTTCTCTTTTTCACCTATTACGAAAATCATTGCTACTATTATTATCACTACTACGAAAATAGCTGCTATTGCACCGTCATCAAGGGCAATTCCGCTTACCACTGTTCCTGTTGCTGTCATGAACAATATTATGCCAATGACGAACAAAACCAGTATCCCTATCCTAATGCCCCATGCTCCGCCTAAGAGCCCTAGTGCATTATGTACTCCTAGACCTGTCATTGCCATGAATAGGACAATCACAAGTATACCTGCTAGGAATATGGTTGCACCGCCGAACAGACTGCCGAAGAAAGCTGCCATAGGGGGTCCGTAGTATCCTACTGCAAAGAACGCAACTACAAGCCCTATTAGTGCTGAAACCCTGCTGTTTGCACCGCCGAACAGCCCTGCTTTTGCCAGCAGCCCGTAGACCACTGCGAAAACAAAGAGGAACGGCAGCACGAAGTCATAGAATCCCAACTCATTTAGATTCGTTATTAGAGTTGTAAAAACGTCTGCCATGTTTATCTTATTCTATTTACTATTCCCGGTTTATATAGTTATCGAGCTGATAAATCCAAAGGAATAGAATTACGAATCAATTACGTCAGTTAGTTTTGCTGTGGCTTGGATGGCGGGTTGTAGGAATAAGCAGCAAATAATATTAATAATATTATTAGAATGCCAACCACCCAGAGCATGATTTCTGATGTGAATGGCAGCGGCAGGTAACCAGCAAGGCTGTCCCAGAACACAGCCAATAGGATGAGCGAGATGGCAAGTACAACTGTTACAGGTACAGTGTCACTTACTCCTCGGCCTCCTATGAAAAGCTTCTTTATGAACACGATAAAGAACAGGACCACAAGAAGTATCGAGGCAAGGGGCAGCAGCTCCTGTAAAAAGGAGACCAGCGGAGAGTACATAACAGCAAAAAAGGCAATTACTATTGATATGAGCGCAGCTGCTTTTCTGGTTGCTGCGAATATGCCTGTGAATATGAGCAACGCATAAACTATCGCAAAGACAAAGAGAAAGGATGTGACCTGCGGAAGGAATTCCATAAAATTCATGGTATCACTAATGCTTCATTTTCAGCAGCTTCATTGCATGGTCAATTATTTCTTTCTCATTTGCACCATGTGCAGCCAGAAGTGCTGCAAACCTTACCCTTTCGCCAGGGTTGAATTTCATAGCGCTTTGCATTCTCCTGAACTCTGTCAAATATTCCCCGAGTTTACTTAGCTGCTCTGGAATCAACCTTTTATCAGGGTTGGTTTTAGATTCTTCTACAACACCGCACTGCACTTCAATAGAATTCAACATGTCTGCAGCTGCCTGTGCATGGCTCTCTGCAACTGCGCCAGTTGCCATTGATGTCCTTCCAGATCCTCCACCGCCTCCACTGGTTTCGCTGCCTCTCCTCAGGCCGAAATGGCCAAAGAAGAAGAAAACAAGGCCCATTACTATCAGCAGGAACAGGAAGTACGGCCCTGCAAGCAATGCGAACATCGAATAATACCCGCCGAATACTATGAACAAATAGAAGGCAATGCTCAGCAGCAGCTTTATTTTTGAACTGTCTGTAAGCCTTCCTACAAGCGTGTAGATGACCACTATTATGAATACAGTAGGGATGAAAAGAAACATGACAAGGTCGTTTATTATCTGGCCGCTGAATGGCGAGCCTGGATACTGTGTCATACCCAGAATCTCAACAAAAAGCAGAGTGCCTATATCAACTGCCATGCATATAATAACGCCTAGGTAAAATAAAAAGGTTAAACTAACAAAACAGGGTTGAAATAAAAAGAAAAAATCAATTACTGCGATGCCTGCGGACTGAAGTAGTTGTCTATCCTATTTATCTTGTCGTCAGCGTTCTTTTTCAGTCCTTTTGCAAGTTCCTTGACCCTTGATGCATAGCTTATCCCGTTTTCTATGTTTTCCAATGTTTTACTGAACAGACTATCAAGCCTCTGGTATTGTGTTTCGAATTCCTGTGCATTGTCTTGCCTTTCTCCTAACCATACATTTAAGTACTGGCCAAGCTTGTCTTTTTCTGTTCTATTTTTCTCTGATTTGTATGTAGACTTGTCTTCCGTGTACTTTGTTTTACTTTTTCCAAAGTCATCTCTTTCACGGGTTATGAAATCTTTTCTTTCGTCAAGTTCTTTTAACAGCTTATCCGCTTGGTTTGTTGCAAGCACTGCTTTTTTCATGTTGGTTTCGTACTGCTGTCTAAAACCGGGTATGTTAAATTTATAACCAGCCTCTGACTGTGCATGGAAAAATCCTGTTTTATTGCCAGTGTCTTTATTCTCCAGATTTTTAAGCTTCGGTAGGTCGTAGTCTATGTCTGTAAGCGAAGCGGTTATTTCTCTACACACCTTGTTCTGTGCTTCCAGTTCTTTTTGCGTTGTTTTTGTGCTGTTTCTTGCAACCTTGTTTGTCGTATAACCCCTGTAAAGAACCTCTTCTTCAGGCGTCAGTTTTCTTTGCATCTCTTCCCTTATAGCACCAAGTTCTTGTTCTACTTGCTTTTTAAGTTCTTCCAATTCACTCATTTTTTCACCTTTTTTTCTCCTGCTAGTAGAAGTCTTTTCTTTTTTCGTCTTAATTTTTGTCTTATCTCTTTCAGGAGTATAACTTTTTCCAGGAATAGGCTCTTCGGTAACAGGTTCTCCCTCTCTTGGAGTGTAACCAATGCTCTCTGGAGCTGTAGGCACTCCTGGATATATACTAGGAGGACCTCCTAATACGTACTTAGTATTATCTTCCTCACTTCTTGCCCTGCTTCTTGTAGCCCATAGTGGCATTCTTCTCCCATCGCTTATAGGAGGTACATTCAGGCCTGTAAATACCATCTCATTCGCAAAGCAACTAAGCGGACCACCGTAAAACCAACTTTCTGGAATTTGTTCTGGCATTTCAATCACCTTTGTTTAGTCTGCTTTTGTAAGTAGGTGTATCAGAACCAGCCTTACTGAGATGATATCCTATTGACCTTACTACATCTCCTATAGTTTCATTCTGCATTCTTTCATAAACTTTTCCAGGTCTTGACATACGACCACACCCCATCTTACTACTGCACCCCAGTATATAAAGATTTCGTCACTGGAGAGTAGTTATTACTATCTATTTCTTATTTCCTCAGCTCCTTGCCGCAGAACCCGCAGAAGGTTATTCCGTGGGATCTTACAACAGGACCTCTGAATCCGTCTCCACAATCGTGCTTTCTCATAAACCACACCCCCTTGAATCATTTGTTTTTGCTTATTGCACCCTGAAGGATACCGTCTACTATTTCAGGATGCCTGTCTAGGTACTTGCTTTCTGCCCAGTTAGCAGCCTTGCCCAGGACAACCTCTGACCATATGTACGATGCAGCAGAAGCAAGAGCACCTGTATCAGCTACTTCACGATTACCAAAAGCAAGAAACCCAGCAGCCACAAGAGGCATTGCTGTACTTACGAATCTCTGAGCATGCCTTGGTAATTTATATAAAAATGGCATTTCCTTGAACCATTCCGGATCGTTATAATAATCATTTACAGTCTTTGTTGCCTGACCAATTGTGAACAGAGCAGCAGGCATTACCAGATAATCACCAGGCATATCAGGTGTACCTGCACCGACTGCACTACCTATATCAGAGGCTCCTGTTAAAATACCCCCTCCTCTGCCTATTGCATCAACTACCCTATAAGCAGTTTCTACGTTGCCCCTTTCAGGTTTTGCAAGTTCTCTATAAACCTTAGCTTTATTCATAACCACACCTTTTACCACTTAACAGTAACATTACTATAATGTGTTTATCACTACTTCTCAGTGGTATTTAAAGATTTCTGTAGTGCGGGATATACTCAGAAATAGGCATGCAAAGCTTTGGCTAAAACTTATCATGCAGAATGCTCAATTAACCGCCGACGGTGTCGCCGTTAAAGAATGAGTATAACGCCTCATTATACTTTTCCTCTTTCATCTTCTTGATAAAACGGATTCTATCTTTCTCTATTCTCTCTTCTCTTGTATCTATTTTCATAATCTCACCACTATTTACGCTGATATTACAATTATACGCTAATGGAAATATAAGCCTTTGATGGGCATATTTGTGGGAAATTTTACAAATAGATTATATAAATAACCCTGTTATAGGCTAATAAATGGAAAAATATTCTATGGGCCTAGGCAATGCGGTTTGATACGATCATAATGTATTTAAGCAGGCAGAATCATCCATAAGCCAGAAATATAAACAGCCTTTAAAAAAATGCCTTGAAACTATTATTCATGCGGCTTAGCTACGGCCTGATGCTTCTTGTCTTGATATCAACAGCCTCTGCAGCTGATGTCGCTGTTTTCACAAGCCCTGACAGCAGCTTTTCTGCATTAAGTAACTTTCTGGAAGGAGCCAGCGAACTCAAAATAGCAACTTACACCTTTGACTCGACTGACGTGATGAACAAGCTGCTAGATACAAACGCGAATATAACGATAATCGTGGAAAAAAGCCCTGTAGGCGGTTTTGTTGGCGAAGAGGTGCTTTGTAGGCTTGCTGAGCATGGAGCAGCGGTAATGCTTTATAACGGTCCATACAGGTACATGCATGCAAAGTATATCATCAAAGGAAGCTCGGTCTTAGTAAGCACTGAAAACTTAGGCAATACCGGCTTTTCCAGTAACCAGCAAGGCAACCGCGGCTGGGGCATTATAGTAGAAGATGAGGAAACAACAGAGGCATTTTTAGATGTATTTTATGAAGACCTTGCTGATTCTGAGGCATTTGTCTGCTCTTTAGAAAGCTATGAAATCGATTATGAAGAAGAAGGGGATTACAAACCGATCTTCGGCACCAGGTATTATTCCAACCAGCTAGTAGAAACTTTAATTGCGCCTGATGCTGTTGATGCTGTTTTGGACATCATTAACTCAGCCGAGAAAAGCATCTACGTGGAGCAGTTCTACATATACAGGTACTGGGACAGGCAGACCAAGAGCCCTAATCTTTTTCTCGAGGCCCTTATAGAAAAGGCACGCCAGGGCATTGATGTCAAAATCCTGCTGGACAGCTACTGGTACAATTTGGATAAAAACGATATAGCAAGCAATTTCTACACCAATCAATATGTAAATGAAATAGCAGAAAGCGAGAACCTGAACTTAGAATCAAGGCTTGCTGACCTTTCCATGATAGGCGTAGAGAAGTTGCATGTTAAAGGCATGATTGTGGACAATACCGCCTTCATCTCATCCATAAACTGGAACGAGAACTCGCCGCGGAACAATAGAGAGGTAGGAATTATTGTCAGCGGAGAGGCTGCACAGTATTTTGTAGACGCCTTCATGTACGACTGGAGCGGAGAAAAGCCGCCTGAAGATTATACAACATTGGCTATTGTCATTATCATTGCAGGCATCGTAATTGTTATTATTGTCTGGAGAAAGCTGGTTTAAAGAAATTTAAGATTATTGGCTACTATTAGGCGTGTTAATATGAATAAACCTATGAGCAGAAGGGAATTTATTAAAGGAGCATCAGCTTTTGTGTTAACGCTTTTTCTATCCCGGTTGTATGGCTGCAGCCTCTTTCAAGATAGTCCAGAAGAGCTTATAGCAAGAGAGTACTTGAATGCCTGGAATGAAAACCTTGAGATGATAAAGCATGGCAAAATTCACTATACTGAACCAATAATAGCTGTGGGAGAGAGCCACGGATACAGGGGCGGCGACTTCAATGGCATGACTGATATAGTAAAGGAATCAGGAACCAGGGCAGTTGGTCTGGAATTCCTGGAATATGGAGACCCTGTTGTAGAATCCTTTAACAACGGTTTAACAACACCAGAACAGATGTTTAATCACTATAACTCCGGTAACATGTGGTCAAGGGACAAAAGCCTGCAAGACTTTTTAAGCTATATTCAGGAGAATGGAATAAAACTCTACGGTATTGAGCTATTCTCAAAAGAAGAGTCTGGTGATACACAGAAGTTCCAAGAAGACAGATTTGAGTTTATGATAGATCGCATTGAAAAAATAATGAACAGTGAAGACAAGGGAGTTTTTTTAACAGGTTATAAGCATACAGGACCCAAAATAGTTAGATATACACTGCCTGTTGACGCTGTTACATCCGGTTTTTGGGAAGAGAATACAAAAGATGTTCTGAAAGAACCTTTAGAAATACAACGTTATCTTGGTAACACAGCAACGGAAATTGAGGGCTTCTATAAACCTACAAACTATGCATTTTCCATGGAAGAACCAGTTAGGTATACTATAGAAGGAAGATTCGGTTCTGATGTGGACACCGTGTTCTTAGTTGAGCCGATTGAGATTGAAATAAAAACAGAGAAAATGCTGAGAAAACTGGAAAGTGCTGTAGGAAAAAATCCTATAGAGCAGGAGCGCGACAGGCTATACCAGAATATTGAATTTATAAAAGAATCAAGCCCTATGGAATCCAATATTGATGAATACGGCATTGGGATTAAAGTCATTGGAGACACTCTTTATAATCCAGAACGTCATTTTTTCTTATATAGCAGTTTACTCTAAAGACTTACATACATTCCATGTTATTTCTTGTTTCTATGACGTATTCTGAATGTTCGATAAGATATTTCCCAAATTCCAATCCGATGTTATCGCCTTTGAGAGAATTGAAATAGTTTCTTGCTTTTTCTGGCAGGTCAGAAACAGCAACTTCATTTATTAAACTATTAGTGATTATACCAGCTGGCAGACCGCTTATGCCATCTACTCATGTCTTCGCATACTTAAATCCAATTCTCAGATCACTAACATCTGGCATAGGCATTTCTATCCAGGAAAAGTTTAAATTTATATCTTCCGGGAACAAGTTATTTAATATGTACGAGAACTACTCGAAGAATATACAGCAGCTTCTCAGGAAAAATAGGATAGGAATTGGTCAGAAAATCGCCATAGAAAAAAACAAGGAGAAATACGAGGGCATTCTCATGCCAAAGAGCTCCGGCGATCCTAACTGCCTTGTAATTAAACTGGACAACGGCTACAACATCGGCATCAAACTCAAAAAAGCAAAGATAAAGAAGCTGAAAGAGAAAAGATCATTATCAAGGGCAAAAAAAACTTCTACTGTAAAGCATGATCCATCAAAAAAGACGATAGCGATACTTCACATCGGAGGCACCGTTGCTTCCCGCGTTGATTACCGCACAGGCGGGACCTTTGCCTCTTTCACGCCAGAGGATTTGGTAGAGATGTTCCCTGAGCTCAACAGGATAGCCAATATACGAAGCCACCTTCTATTCCAGATGCTTTCAGAGGAGCTGGAGCCTGAACACTGGGTAAAAATAGCTGAGGAGATAAAAAAAGAGATAGACCATGGCTGTGACGGGATCATACTAACCCATGGAACAGACACCATGCATTATACATCCGCTGCCCTGTCTTTTATGCTTCAGGGCCTGCAGCTGCCTGTACTGCTTGTCGGCTCGCAGCGAAGCTCTGACCGGGGATCAAGCGATGCTGCAATGAACCTTATCTGCGCTGCAGATTTCATCGTAAAAAGTGATTTTGCCGGTGTTGCCATATGTATGCACGGCTCAATGAGCGATGAGTTCTGTTATATATTGCCGTCCTGCAAGACAAGAAAGATGCACACATCAAGAAGGGACACCTTCAGGCCGATAAACGACATACCCATTGCAAAGGTCGATTACAGAACAGGAAAAATAGAATTCATGCAGGATTACACGAAAAAAAGCAGCCAGAAGTTGAGGTTAGACACAAAATTCGACAAGAAAGTAGCAATAGTAAGGACATATCCAGGGTTCTCATACAAGGAGCTGGAACTGTACAGGAATTATCGTGGAATTGTTATAGAGGGAACAGGACTTGGCCATGCATCTGTAACAGAACTGGATGAGATAACAAAAAAGCATCCTGAGCTGCTAAGGACAATAGAGAAGTTCGTAAAGAAAGGCATGCTGATTGTTATGACATCCCAGTGCCCTTACGGCAGAATCAATATGAATGTGTATTCTTCTGGAAGGGACCTGCAAAAAGCAGGGGTGATACCTGCTTACATGACAACAGAAACAGCCTTTGTAAAGCTTATCTGGGCTCTTGGCCACGGCAAAAAAGCAAAGGAATTATTTTCTGAAAACCTTGTCGGCGAGCTATTAGATAGAATAGACACCAGGGCTTTCTTGTTCTAACCACTTCTCTTATGCTTAGAAATCAGTTCTGCAATACCGTCTGTTACATAAGATGGCAGCCTCATCATATCAATACTCCATGGGTATTCAGAACTAACAGTTTGCGAATGCTCAGTTAGTATTAACTCTGCTCCTGCTCCAGGTGGTTTAAGATAATGTATTTCATAGACCTTTCCAAAGCCAGCATCTCTGGCTTTCTCGAGAACTTCCTTCCCTCCCCTGACTATCTGGCCATTAATTTCTGTTAAGAATATGGTTTCCTCTTTTTCAATGACCCTGAAATATGAAGTAGTAACCATACTAAGTCTATTACAGTAAATCTATAAAAATCAACATGTTGTGTACAAGCCACAATCATCTTCTTCGGTATTGTGGTCTTCGATACTGCTGCCTTTGTTGCGGTCTTTTGTACTGCGGTTTTTGAGGCGCACGCTCAGCACCTGTGTGGCTCTCCAGCATCCTGTAGATGAAATTCTCTACTTTTTTCGGGTTTGATATGCCTGTCATGTACATCTCCTGGGTGCCTCTTGCTGTTGATATTTCAAGATCACCCAGGCCACACAGCTTTTCTATGAAGGACTGCGATATCTTGACATTTACTATCATGGAATAAGACAGCGACTCCATCTTTGTTGCAAGAAAACCTCTCATAAGAACTACGCGGTAGTTGGTTACGTAATACTTTCCTATTCTCTTTCTCCTTGTCTCCCCAATCAGGCAGAGAAAAACACCAGGAAAGAAAGCTATGTACGCAATGAACTGGCTGCCTGGAAGCCCAGGGATGATACTAAGAATATCAAATACATTAAAGAACAAGACAGCTGAAACAGCGAAGAAAAGAAAACCCCCAAGGAAGAATTTGAGCACTGCAGGGTATTTCCTGCTGGTCCCGAAGCTGGTATATATCTTCTCCCCTTCTGCAAGGAAATTCATATAACTATATTGGGGACCTTAATATAAAGTCTTTTTTATCAGAACTTTGAAAGTATGACCAGTGTCTCTGTTTTAGCGACGCCGTCCATGTTTCTCAGGTATTTGATGATAAATTCGTTCAACTGTTCGATATCAGCAACTGTTACCCTGAGTATCATATCGTAGGTGCCTGTTATCACGTCAACCCTTTGCACAGGTTCCCGCAACCTGAGCTTCTTTGCAACATCATGCTGGGTTGTTTTCAACTGCTTCAGCACCTTGTAATCAACAGTAAGCAGAATGTAGGCAGATATGGTCTTCCCTAGTTTTTTATCGTTTAACCTGACTGTATACTTCCTTATTATGCCTGATTTCTCCATTCTTTTGATTCTGTTATGCACTGTTGTTGCTGGTATTCCGGTCTTCTTTGATATCTGTTTTGTTGTCAGCTTTGCATTTTCTTTCAGCATGTCTAGAATCTTTGAATCTTTTTCATCCAGCATAACGGAATATTATTCCAAAACTATTTAAAAATAACGTATTTTTGGTTAGATATTCAACCAAAAATCGTTAAATTTATATCTGTGTATATAGTTATATGCAGCCTCTTACCAAAGGAGAGAAAATGGTTCTAAGGTTTCTAAGAAACTTTGCATTTAATATCAGTTCAGAAGATTTCAGGTATGGAATAGGGTCAACAAGAAAGCTACTGAAGAACTGCAACGGCAGTTACAAGAAGGGCTTGTTCTTCAAGACACTGCTTGCTGAGGTATCCAGGGACATTGACTGGAAACTTGCTTCTGAGATGGAAGACGAATTCGCAACCAGGTTAAATTAGACTCCATGAACCAGCTAATTCTTTTAAGTTGTCATATTCAATATTATTATGGATATAATGGATTACAAGAAATTACTGAAATGCGGTATTGAAATCCACCAGAGGCTGGATACAAAGAAACTGTTCTGTGAATGCTCTTCTACTCAGGAAGAACAAAGCAATGCCTCTATCAACCGCAGGCTGAGGTCAGTACCTGGGGAGCTTGGTGAGGTTGATCCTGCTGCTCTTTTTGAGTTCCTGAGAAGCAAGGAATTTGTTTACAGGATATCGCCTAGAGAATCTTGCCTAGTGGAATGTGATGAAGAGCCGCCGCATCCGATAAACAAAGAGGCATTAGGCATTGCATTGCAGATATGCAAGCTACTGAAATGCACTATACCTGAAGAAATCCATGTAATGAGGAAGACTGTGATAGATGGATCTAATACTTGCGGGTTCCAGAGAACAGCAATAATAGGCCTTAATGGCTGTTTAGAAACGAACTTGGGCAAGATAGGCATACCTACTGTATGCCTGGAAGAAGAAGCAGCAAGGATAGAAGAAAAGAGCAATGGCAGGGTTTTCTATAAGCTAAGCGGGCTTGGGATTCCGCTGGTGGAGATAGCAACCTCGCCTGACATTGTTTCGCCAGATCAGGCAAGGGATGTTGCTGAAAGGCTAGGCTTGATTTTACGCTCATGCAAGGTCCAGCGAGGCATCGGCTCTATACGACAGGATATAAACATCTCTATAAAGGAGGGAACAAGGATCGAGATAAAGGGCTTTCAGGAGCTTGGTAGAATAGAAAAATTGATTGAGAACGAGGTAGCAAGGCAGCTCTGTCTTATTGAGATAAAGAATGAGTTAAGAAAAAGGGGCTTTGCTAAAATCAATGAATACCATGATGTTACAGCACTGTTCAAAAGCACGAAATGCAACTTCATAAGAAAGGCACTTCAGCATGGAAAGGTACTTGCAGCATTGCTGCCGAAATTCTCAGGACTCTTGAAAAAAGAATGCGGTGACAGAACCTTTGGCAAAGAGCTTTCTTCATATGCAGAGGCTTATGGCTATGGGATAATGCATTCGGACGAAGATATAGAAAAATATTCTCTGTCATGGGAGTTCCAGAAGCTCAGGGATGAAATGAAAGCCGGCAATAAGGATTTGATACTAATAATTGCAGGAGAGAACCCTGAAAAGGCAATGAGCTCTGTTATTGAAAGAGCACAATACTGCATAATCGGAGTGCCGCCTGAAACAAGGGTTAGCGATGGCATTGGCAGCAAATACACAAGACCGCTGCCTGGGGCAGAGAGAATGTATCCTGAGACGGACGTGCCTGCTATAAAAACCGATCTCAAAGGCATAGCAGCACCTAGAACATTACTAGATAAGGAGAAAGACCTGGAGAAGAAGCTGTCAAAAGAGCTTGCATCTCAGATGATAAGGTCGCGTTACTACCCGCTCTTCGAGGAATTCCAGAGATTTAGAATTGAACCAAGCGTGATAGCAGGCACGCTGCTGTCAACAATGAAGGACCTCAGGAGAAAGGGATTTGCTGTTGAGCGTGTAGGTAAACAGGACCTGGAGAAAATTTTTTTCTCTGTAGAGAAGAATCTAATTTCAAAGGATTCGATACCTGCAGTTATCGAGGCTCTTGCAAAGGGAGAGAGCATAACAGGCACGCTTAACAAATATCAGCAGCTAGATGAAAAAGAGCTGCAGGCAATAATAAACAGTGTTGTTAAAGCTAATCCCGGCAAGAAAGAATCAATGCTCATGGGATTGGTAATGGAAAAGATCAGAAACAGAACAAGCGGTGAACGTGTTCTAAAACTACTTAGGAAAAAATCCAGGCAATAACTAAATGATTTTAAGTACATGAAACAAATATAATTATGGATATATTCGGGCTTTCCCTGAGTATAAGCAGCGTATTGCTCTACCTGATAGATGCACTGATAGCATGGGTAGCACTTATTATTGCAGACAGTCTTATTGCGCATAATATAGAAGCCAAGAAAACGCTGATACTTTCGCTGGCCTCGTTCTTTGTTGTACCATTTCTGCTGCCGCTGCTGGGACTTGGTGCTCTCGGCGCTACGATTGTTGTCTCTGCAGTAGTATGGATAGGGCTTGGGGAACTGCTGCTAGAATCTGACTCAATGATGAAGCTCAAGGTATTGGCAATAGGTTTTGTTGTGTACTATGTTGTTTCCCTGTTCCTGGCTGGATATATCTTCAGCTTTTTATCAGGCTTCCTATAAGGCTTCTTTCTGCCCTGGTTATTTTCACGTTCACTGCCTCTCCGAAGCCAGTTTTGCCTGAAATCACGATTGGCTTGTATGCATGATTCCTTGCAATCCAGTTTTTCTTCTGCTTGTTGTATTCATCTACTAGTGCAGGGCCTGACCAGTTAAGCCATTTCCTGTTCCTCTCCAGAGCTATCTCATCAACGAGCTTAGAAATAACCCTGCTCCTGTCCTTTCTTAGCTGTACTGGTAGCTGCCGCATAGCTGCTGCTTTTGTTTTTGGCCTTGGCCCGAACCTGGATACATTTACAAAATCAGGCCTTGTTTCTCTTACGAGTTCAAGAGAAGAAGCAAAATCATCATTACTCTCGCCTGGAAATCCTACTATTACGTCTGTCCATATCGTGATATCTGGAATATTTTTTTTGAATTTTGAGATTATTTCTTTGAAAGCAGAAGCTGAATAATCTCTGTTCATTCTTTCCAGTACCTCATCACTGCCGGACTGAACAGGCGGGTGAAGGAACTTGAACACGTGCTCGTTTCTATAGATATCTATCAGCTCATCAAGTATAGGCAACACGCTCGAGGGGTTCATCATGCCCAGGCGAAGAAAATAGTTTCCATCCACCTCAATTATTTTTTTCAAAAGATGTGGTAATGTTATTCCGTTATAATCATATGCAGCAACATCCTGGCCTGTTAGCCAGAATTCCCTGCACCCATCTTTATAGGCAGATTCTATCTCTTTTACAATCTCCTCAGGCGGATAGCAGAACAAGGAGCCTTTTGCAAGCTTTGTTATGCAGTAAGAGCAGCTCTGAGAGCAGCCAGAGCAGATTTCTACTATATTAACAACAGGGTTCTTTCTTAGCTTGGGAAGGCAGGCTTTGCTTATCTTCTCCTTGCCTATTATTTCTATTCGCTCTGTGTTTTCAACAACGTTTCCTATCTCGTTTATTTTATTTGTGCTTACAAGACTTGCAGACGGTGCAATCCTTCTCAGCAGCTCAGGCTCTGCTTCTGGCATGCAGCCAGTTATTATGAGCTTCTTTTCAGGATATTTTTCCTGAACAGACCTTATCCTGCTTATCAGCTTGTTTTCTGTCCTCTCCTTGACAATACAGGTGTTGATAATTATTACATCAGATTTCTCTATGTTATCTACCAGCTGATAGCTGCTCAACAGGCCTGCCATTATCTCGCTGTCGTTTCTGCTTGAACTACAGCCGTATGTTTCTATGTAGATTCTCATAGAAATCAATTACAAGGAAAGATTTAATTAATACAACCTTATCTTAAGAGAACGAATGTCCTCTCTTTCTACCCTGCCTCCGAGTAGATCTATTACAGGTTCTCTGTATTCATTAGGGTTTAGTATATGCTCTTCTTCATGGCTCAGAACAAATCCCCAGCCTTTAATGGAAGCATTACCCACCAGATTATATGGTATCTTTTCCCTTGGTAAAATGGCAATCTCAGTATTTACATCTGTATGTGCAAATGCAAACGGATGGTATCTTTCTTCGTCAAATTCCCTCAGTTTAATATTCTTGTAATCAGGCTCAGGATTTAATCTGAGTTCTACAGAATCTCCTAATGACCCTTTATAGAAATCATCCAGTTTCTTATCAGTATATACAGGGATACGATGATACATGCTTCTAATATCAGGAGAAGGTTTTTATTGCTATACAATCATCTCTGCGGCTCGATGATGACCTTCATCGAATCCTTTGCATCAGCAACCAGCCTGAAGCCAGTGCCTGTTTCAGCCAGGCCTAGCCTGTGGGTTATCATGCCCCTTACATCTATTTTTTTCTCCCTTATCATGCCCAGCGCCTCTTTCAGGTCCCTTGGTCCAGCAGCATAGGATGTCATGACTGTTATCTCGTTTTTCCAAAAATCGTTTATAGGTACATAGATATCAGACATCGGCACTGCAAAGAACAGGACAGTCCCGCCTTTATCTACTGAGAGCAGTGCCTGCTTTGCTGCTGATTCAGCACCTGTACAGACTATGACTTTATCAGTTTTGCGGTCTGCCTCAATAAGTTTTTCATCTAGTTCTTTGGCATTAATTACGTGATCTGCGCCGAATCTCTCGGCCATGTCCAGCCTGTAATCACTTATGTCAGTTGCAATTACCCTTGCTCCCTTTAGCTTTGCTAACTGTATGTGAAGAATGCCGACAATACCAGCACCAAGAACCAGCACGTCATCGTTCGACCTTATATTTGCAAGCCTCTGGCCACGGATAACAGTGCCCAATGGCTCGATGAATGTCCCGTCTTCGTAGGAGACGCTGTGCGGCAGCATCAATATACCGTTATACGTATTTATTTCTGGTATTCTCACGAATTCTGAAAAGCCGCCTGGGTAGAACTTTGTTCTATGCAAAGTCTCGCATGCAGTATGATGGCCATTGATGCAGTAGTGGCAGGCATCGCAAGGCACATGATGCGAAACAAAAACACGGTCACCAACCATGTATTTCTCGTTCTTGGATTCCTCAACAATGCCGGTCATCTCATGGCCAAGAACAAGCGGAGCCTTTTTTATACGATACCATTCCAGAACATCAGAACCGCAGAGACCGCATGCCATTGCCTTTACCAGCAACTCGTTCTCATCAATAATCGGCTTTGGCATCTCTTCTAGGCGGACATCACTGTTATTGTAGTACATTGCCACGCGCATTGGATAAGCTATTGCATGCAAGAATTTAAAACAAAGCAAGAGTTTTCCAACACAATATTTTTAAAAACTTTTCTTGCATCCACTTCTTATGGAAGATGCTCAGGATTCTTCTAAACGCCCTTTCTGGAAACGTGAAATTGTGCACGGTTCAATGGATGAAATTCTCTCATGCGAAATAAGGAACAGTGGATATTCATTACCTATTCGTTATATAACAGGAGCTATGGAAGAAAATGACCCTGGTGGAAGAAGATCCCATGAAATTACTAAGAGGTATAGGCAATAGATTCTGACAATTTTTCTAATGTATTTAGCTAACTCTTACTTTTCTCCCTATTAAATATCTCCTGTGCTTCTCTTGCTGTTGCATTCAGGTGGATGATTGCTCTGAGCGCTTTGACCATTGCAACAGGATAAGCATGCTGCCATACATTCCTGCCCAGGTTCACGCCAATAGCGCCTTTCTGTATGCCGTCATAGACAAAATCAAAGACCTCTCGTTCTGTGTCCACCTTCGGCCCGCCTGCCATTACTATCGGTGCTGTACAGCCGTCTACAACCTTTTCAAAGTTCTCGCACCAGTACGTCTTGACGATGCTGGCACCAAGTTCTGCTGCTATTCTGCATGCCAGTGCAATATAACGAGCATCTATCTTTTTCATCTCTTTTCCAACAGCAGTAACAGCCATAACAGGCATGCCATACTCTTCAGCCTCGTTAACAAGGTTTCCTAAGTTCAGCAAGGACTGATGCTCATTGCTGCTGCCGACAAATACAGACATGCCTACTGCATCTGCATTTAGCCGCACTGCTTCTTTCACTGATGTTGTTATCCCCTCATGAGGCAGCTCATCTGGCAGAGCCATGCTTGTGCCGCCTGATACGCGAAGGATTATTGGTTTCGTCCTAACTGGATCTATGCAATTGCGCAGAACCCCTCTTGTTACAAAAAGGGCATCACAGTATGGAATCAATGGCTTTACTGTTTCTCCAGGCTTCTCTAACTTTGTTGTAGGTCCCTGGAAGTAGCCATGATCTATAGGCATGAATAAGCAATGACCATCAGGTGTTAGCTGCGATAGCCGGTTCTTCTTTCCCCAGTCCATATTACCGATTATCTAGTAACAGAAATTTATTAAAAACATGGCTTATCCAAGATTGATAATAGTCAATAGCCCTTATTTAGATACTAAGCTTGCTATCTTGTCTGGTTTGATTATGCCTTTTTCTGTGATTATGCCGCTGATAAGGCCTGCAGGCGTGACATCAAAAGCAGGATTCTTGGCAGGCGACCTTGAGCAGACGAGCACTCTTCTCAAACTTCCGCCCTCGTCAAGGCCTGTTTGATAGAGCACTTCTTCTTCGCTGCGCTCCTCTATTGGGATATCCCTGCCGGATTTGCAATTAATATCAAATGTAGATAGAGTTGCAGCTACGTAGAAAGGTACGTTAAAATGCCGTGCAACTATTGCTTTCTCTAGCGTGCCTATTTTATTTGCAGCATCGCCATTTGCTGCTATGCGATCAGCTCCAACAATTACCATATCAATGCCTTTCTGCATGTAGTATGCGCCGGCATTGTCAGGAATTATTGCGTGCGCGATGCCTTCGTTCTTCAATTCCCAGGCAGTAAGCCTTGCGCCTTGGCTTCGCGGCCTTGTTTCATCAGCATAGACAAAAACCTTTTTGCCAGCTCTTTTTGCCTTGTATATCGGTGATAAAGCAGTTCCCCAGTCAGTAAACGCAAGCCAGCCGGCATTGCAGTGCGTCTCTATTTTCATGTTGTCCTTTATCAGTGTGTTGCCGTATTCGCCGATCTTCTCGCATGCCTTTACATCCTCATCAGCAATTTTCTGAGCCTCTTCTGACGGGACCTTGGAATTATAAACACGGTTAACAGCATAGAACAGGTTCTGTGCAGTTGGCCTTGACTCTGTGATTAGCTTCTTTGCCCTTTCCAGTGCATCTTTATCGCCGCAGTCAAAGAATGCCTGGGCCATTGCAAAACCAGCTGCAGAGCCTATTGCTCCTGCACCGCGAACAGTCATTTTACTGATAGCGTCAGCTGTTTCTACATGATTTTTGCACTCCTGGATCCTGAAGAAAAAGGGAAGCTTGTTCTGGTCAATCATCTTTACAATCCCGTTCTCAAACCAGACAGTTCTATATGCTTCGCTGCCGACAAGCATGAATAACCTTGGAAAGAAACTTTTATAATTCTTTCCTTTAAAAAATTTTTCTTTTATTAATTAATCATGGTTGATATTGTTATTGTCGGGTCAGTTGCATTTGATACAGTAGAAACACCATTCGGTTCTGTCAAAGAAGCTCTGGGCGGCTCTGCTACGTATGCTTCCTTGGCTGCAAGCTTTTTTTCAAAACCCGGTATTGTTGCTGTGGTTGGCAACGATTTTAATAATCATAACGTATTCCATACAAACAATATCTGCACAAAGGGCCTGAAGACCGTAGAGGGCAGAACTTTTCGATGGAGCGGCTATTACGAATACGACATGAACCAGGCACATACCATACAGACAGAGGAGAATGTTTTCAAGGATTTCTTACCTGATATACCTGAAGAATACAAAAATGCCAGATATGTCTTTCTCGGGAATATAGGACCGGAATTGCAGTTGCACGTACTAAAGCAGATGAATAACCCGATAGCAATAATGGATGTAATGAATTACTGGATAGAAAGAACAAGAGACCGGTTATTTGACGTTATGAAGAAGTGCAACATACTCTTAATGAACGATTCAGAGGCAAGAGAGCTCTTTAAAACAACAAACCTGATAACAGCAGGACAAAAGGCACTGAAGATCGGGTTACAGGCAGTAGTCATAAAAAAAGGCGAGCACGGAGTTCTTCTATTCACTAAAGATAGAGTATTTTCACTGCCTGGGTATCCGTGCGAAAACCTTAAGGATCCAACCGGCGCAGGCGACAGCTTTGCAGGTGCATTTACAGGATATCTATCCAAGAACGGTATTAATGAAGAGAGCCTACGCAAAGCAGTTGTGTACGGATCAGCTGTTGCCTCTTTCAATGTCGAGGATTTCAGCTTCAATAATCTTAAAAGGATAACAATCAATGATATAGAAAACCGCTATAAGGAATTCAGGAATCTCATGACTTTTTAATGTCATATTTAGTGATAAGATGGATTACGAAGTCAAAGATATAGGGCTTGCAGACCAGGGCAAGCGTCAGATAGAATTAGCTGAGATGCAGATGAAGGGGCTGATGAAGATAAGAGAGAGATTCGAAAATGAAAAGCCTCTTTCAGGCATCAGGGTCGGCATGGCACTTCACATTACAAAGGAGACTGCAGCACTTGTCAGGACCTTACACGCAGGCGGAGCAGAGGTTGCAATAACCGGTTGTAATCCACTGAGCACGCAGGATGACGTGGCAGCTGCACTGGCAGAACAGGGGTTTCATGTCTATGGCTGGAAAGGCGAAACAAAAGAAGAGTACTACAAAAACCTGAACAGGGTCCTTGATTTCAGGCCCCATGTAACAATAGACGACGGCTGCGACCTTGTGTCAGAGATACACCTGAAAAGAACAGACCTGTTAAAAGAAATAATTGGCGGTGCAGAAGAAACAACAACCGGCATTATAAGACTGCGTTCCATGGAGAAGGATAATGCACTGAAATACCCCATAATAGCTGTCAACGATTCAAAAACAAAGCATCTTTTTGATAACTATATCGGCACTGGTCAGTCCACAATAGACGGCATACTCCGCGCTACGAACATACTTATAGCAGGAAAGAATTTCGTGGTGTCTGGCTACGGGAACTGCGGCAAGGGTGTTGCAACGCGCGCAAAGGGAATGGGGGCAAATGTTATTGTAACAGAAGTAGACCCGTTCAAGGCACTGCAGGCAGCTACAGACGGATTCCGTGTCATGCCAATGGCCAAAGCAGCAAATATAGGCGATATATTTGTTACAGTTACCGGAGACAAGCATGTACTGTCATTAGACAGCCTGAAAAAAATGAAAAACGGCGCAATAGTTGCAAACAGCGGACACTTCAATATAGAGATAGACATAAAAGGACTTGAGGGCATTGCCAAAAAAAGAAAGATAAGGCCTTTCATGGATGAGTATTCCTTTGACGGTAAAAAACTATTTGTTCTTGGCGAGGGCAGGCTGATAAATCTGGCAGCAGCTGAAGGCCATCCATCAGAGATAATGAGCATGTCCTTCATGAATCAATGCCTTGCAGTAGAATACCTTGTAAAGAACAAGGGCCTTGAACCAAAGGTCTATACACTGCCTAAAGAGGTTGATGATATGATAGCAAAAATCCAGTTAGAGGCAATGGGCGTAGAGATTGATACGCTCACAAAGGAGCAGAGCAGATATCTCAATTCTTGGGACGAAGGCACTTAACAATGCACTTAACTATAAAAATCTTGTTATGCTAATTATTTTGGTACAATGATAGGCATCATAGGTGGGTCAGGGTTTTATTCGCTACTAGATAAGGCTGATGAAAAAGAGGTAGAGACTCCTTTCGGAAAACCAAGTTCAAAGATTACTATAGGAAAGATCGAGGGCAGTGATGTCGCCTTTATCACACGCCATGGCAAGAAGCACGAAATACCTCCGCATAAAATCCCGTATAAGGCAAATATCCAGGCATTCAAAGACCTGGGTGTTGAGAGGATTATATCGCCTACAGCTGTTGGCTCCCTGAAGAAGGAGATAAAACCAGGTGATTTCCTTGTTCCTGACCAGTTTATCAGCTTCACGCACAGAGACGACAGCTTCTACAACGGGCCTGGCACAGTACACATCTCTCCGGCTACTCCGTATTGTCCGGACTTGAGCAAAATAATAGTTGATGAATGCAGGAAAATGGGTCTAACTATACATAGTGGCGGAACCCTTGTTGTAATACAGGGACCCAGGTTTGCAAGTGGTGCAGAGAGTGATTTCTTCCGCAACAATAACTGGGATGTTATAAATATGACGTCCTACCCAGAAATCGTACTAGCAAGAGAACTGGAAATGTGCTACGCAAACATCGCCATAGTAACAGATTATGATACAGGCATGAAAGGCAACTCCGATATCAAGGCAGTAAGCATAGAAGAGATTATAAAAGTATTCAAGAAAAACAATGAAAAGCTGAAGAAGCTGATATTCAATATTATACCAAAACTGCCTAAAGAGAGGAATTGCATCTGTGCAACTGCGCTGAAGGATGCCAAGGTGTAATCATGAATATGGAAGAGCTTAGGAAATGTGTTACAGAGATACCTGACTTTCCAAAGAAGGGCGTTCTTTTCAGGGATATAACCACACTGTTGAAGAATGGAGAGGCACTGAAATATGCAACAGAGGAAATGAAGAAGCGATGCAGCAACAGGAAGATAGATGTGATTGTCGGCATAGAATCAAGGGGCTTTATTCTTGGCGGTATAATTGCATACGAGCTTGGTGTTGGCTTTGTTCCTGTAAGAAAAAAAGGCAAGTTGCCAAGGGAGGTTGTGCGAGCGGAATACGAACTAGAATACGGCAAGGACCACATAGAGATGCACAAAGACGGCATTCTTGGCGGCCAAAACGTCATGATTATTGATGATCTTCTTGCAACGGGCGGTACAGCAGAAGCAGCTGTAAGGCTTGTTGAATCGCTGGGCGGCAGGGTTGTTGGCCTTGGCTTTGTTATGGAGTTGTCATACCTGAAGGGAAGGGAGAAACTAAAGAAGTATGATGTATTCTCACTTATAGACTACGATAGTGGATGATAATGATAGTATTGGGCTCTGATGATTTTGCAGAGAAGCTTGCAAAGAGCCTTGACTCTGGTTTTGTCGCCCTTGAGAAAGTTGTCTTTCCTGACGGCGAGCTTCGCCCAAGAATACTAGGTGATGTAGATGAGCACGTTGTGCTGGCAGAGAGAATGGCATTGCCAACAGACCCTAACCAGTATTTAGTGCAAATACTCCTTACAATAAGGAACCTGAGAGCAATGAACGTCAGGCAAATCGACGTGGTAATGCCTTATTTTATTTATTCAAGGCAGGACAAGGTGTTCAGAAAAGGCGAGCCGTTCTCAGCAAAGCATGTTCTTGAACTGTTAGAAAAAGCCGGCGCTGACAGGTTCTTTACTGTCTCAAGCCATGCTGAAAGAGACAGTAAGATGCTCTCTATGACAGCAATGCCGGCTTACAATATAGACGGCTTCATTGCCATAGGCGAGTATTTGAAAGAAATTGAACTAAAAAATCCTATAGTAACAGGAGCTGACATGGGTGTCAGCAGGGCAACAGGCACAGTAGCTGGCATTCTTAATGCAGATGAATTTGCCTTTGAAAAGAAAAGGGATTTGGATACAGGCAATATCACAATGCATGGTGAGATGAATGCGAAGAACAGAGACGTCGTCATAGTGGATGATATCATAAGCTCTGGCGGAACCATGATAAAGGCGATAGAGATAAGCAGGCAGTCCGGAGCAGAGAAGATAATAGCTGCTGCTGTCCACCCTGTTCTTGCAAAAGGCGCTTATGAAAAGATCTCGCCAATGGTTACCAGATTTTTGGCAACAGATACCATAGACTCTCCTGTATCAGAAATATCTGTTACAGGCAAGATAGCTGAGAAGATAAAGGGTTAGTTTTATAAACCTTTGCAGCATGAATTTCTAGGTGATTTGATTGACGCTTGACTTTGGTAAAATCAAGAAACTGTATAAAGAATTTAGGAGAGACCCCTGGAAATATCCAAAGGTTTTTGAGCGTGAAGGAGAAGCAATTAAGCACTACGGGCTGGGATTAGGATTTTTTAATCAAAGGCCTGTCATGGAACGTGTTGCAGCTGAGTTTATAGATGCCTACCCAGACGATGCTTTAGATATCATGTATGACCTTAAGAAAAACAGATAAATTATTTCCTCTTGGATTCCTTTCTGGCTTTTTTCTCTAGCTCCTTTACAGGCGTTTCCGGGAACAGTGGGGAGCGAAAACCGCATTTCCTGCACTGGTATATTCTGCCTCCCCAGAAGAACGGGTCCATTCTAATGTCCAGAGAATTACATTTCGGGCAGACCTTGATACTCTCCTTCATACTGACTCTCCTTTTTAGGCTTTTTTTCACTGATTATTGTAACCACGACCTCTCTGGTTCTATTTTCTATATCGAACTCCCAGAGCATGATGCTCTGCCATGTCCCAAGCAGAAGCCTGCTGCCTGACACAGGTATTGTTTTCTCTGTTGACGCAAGGCTTGCCCTTAGATGGGAAAAGGCATTGCTGGAATGGTTATAGAGCTTGTCGCCTGGCAGAAGCTTGCTAAAAAATCGCCTGAAATCCTCTATCAGCAGTTTTTCATTCTCGTTCATGATCAGGCCTGCTGTTGTTGCTGGCAGAAATACATGGCACAGAGCTTCATCTGCCTTGCTCTCCTTGACTATCTTCTTGATATCCTCTGTTATGTCAACAAATTCATTCTTCATGGTTTCTATCTTTAGGTTTTTCCTGAACAACAAAACCACCGACTGATAAACACTTATTTAAATGTTTTGCGTTATATTTAAATATTCGATTCTGGTGAGTACATGGCTGAGAAAATAAAAATAGAAAACGTTGTAGCCTCTACTGACATCAAAAAAATCATATCCCTTGACAAGCTGCTCGGCATTCTGGAGGCCAGTGAATATGAGCCGGAGCAGTTCCCAGGCCTTGTCTATCGCTTGGATGAGCCAAGAGTCGCTACACTGATATTCAGGTCAGGAAAGATTATATGCGTCGGTGCAAGGAGCACCTCGGATGCTAAAATTGCCCTGAAAAAAACAGTAAGGAACATAAAAAAGGTAGGGATAAGGATAAACGAAAACAACATCAAGGTCAAGATAGAGAACATAGTAGTTGCTGTGAACCTCGGGAAGGACCTTAACCTGGATCAATTGGCATTCCAGCTGGAAAACAGCGAGTACGAGCCTGAGCAGTTCCCAGGCTTGGTTTATAGAATACTTGAGCCGAAGGTTGCATTCCTTCTCTTTTCTTCTGGCAGGGTTGTCTGCGCAGGTGCCAAGAGCCTGGATTCAGTAAAAACAGCTGTGAAGAAGCTGGAAGCCAAGCTCCGCTCATTAGGCGTGTAGCTTGGGCAAACCTTTTAAATGAAGCTCCAATGGAAATATAGCCGTTATACTAAAAAGGTTTTCTTGTATCTAATTATTCTGTATTTTTGGGTGTGGCCATGGAACTAGCAGACAGGATGGATGAGTTTCTCAGGGAGAAGTATTATAACGAATTACTCAAGGCAGCAAAGGAGGACAAGGTACTGGTTATTGATTTTTCAAGGCTTGATATATTCGACCCTATCATAGCTGACCAGCTACTTGAGGATCCTGAGTCTGTTATAACTGCATTACAAACTGCCTCAAGCAACATAGTTCTTGGCGAGAAGATAAGGGTTCGGATAAAGAACCTGCCTGAGAGCAGGAACATAAGGATAAGGAACCTGAGGGCAAAGCACATAGGCAGGTTATGGTGCATTGACGCAATAATAAAATCCGCCAGCGAGGTGAAGCCTCAGGTATATGAAGCAGTTTTTGAATGCCCTGACTGCTCCACACGGATTACTGTTCCGCAGCTTACAAACCTTTTGCAGGCTCCTTTTGTCTGTGAGTGCGGAAGAAGAGGGGATTTTACACTTATCGAAAAGAAAATGTTTGATGCCAGATGGCTTAACGGCATGGAGCCGTTTGAGATAACCTCAGGCGAGCAGCCAGGAGAGATAGCAATATACCTGAAAGAGGACCTGACAACACCAAGGATGCAGAAGAAAACAGACCCTGGCAACAGGCTGAGGATAGTAGGCGTGCTGAAAGAGCTGCCAAAGAGGATAAAGGGACGAATAAGTACAAAGCTTGATACCTACATTGAGGCAAACCATGTTGAGCCTGCTGAAATAGAATTCGAGGAGCTGGACATAACAGAAGAGGATGAAAAGAAAATAAAGGAGCTTGCTTCTGACCCCCTGATATACGACAAACTAAAGGCCTCTGTTGCTTCTGGCATATACGGGTTTGATGAAATCAAGGAGGCTCTTGTTATGCAGCTTTTCGGCGGCATTCCTCACTACATGCCTGACGGCTCAAGGATAAGAGGAAATATCCATATCCTGCTTACAGGAGACCCTGGTGTTGGCAAGACCATGATACTGAAGCTGGTATCCAGCATTGTTCCACGCGGCAGATACGTTTCTGGTTCTGGTGTTTCTGGTGCAGGCCTGACAGCAACTGTAAGGAAGGACGAGCTTATTGGCTCGTGGGTTCTGGAAGCAGGAGCACTCATACTCTGCAACAAGGGGCTTATAGCAATAGACGAATTCGACAAGATAAGCAAGGACGACCAGATAGCAATGCACGAGGCCACAAGCGTGGAAACGGTGAGCATTGCCAAGGCCTCGATTGTTGCCACACTGCCTGCCCAGACAGCTGTTCTTGCAGGCGCGAACCCTAAGCTTGGAAGATTCGATCCCTTTATGCCGATTTCAGAACAGATTCAAATACCGGAAACACTAATGAGCAGGTTTGACCTTAAATTTGCAATCAGGGACAGGCCTGACAAGGCAACTGACGAGAAGCTTGCTGATTTTGTCACAAGCAGCAGGATAACGCCGGAGAGCACTGAGCCGGCAATTCCATTACACATTCTGAAGAAATATGTGGCTTATGCAAAGCAGATAAATGATATAGAACTGACAAGAGAGGCAGCTACAGCATTAAAGGATTTTTATGTTGATATGAGGTCCCGCTATGTTGGCGAGGAGATACCAACAGTGGCGATAACACTAAGGCAGTACGAGGCATTGCTGAGGCTGGCAGAGGCATCTGCAAAGATAAGACTTGATAGAAAAATCACCATAGAGGATGCGCAAAGGGCAATAAACCTTATGATGTACTCACTTTCGCAGCTGGGTTATGACTACGAAACAAAAAGAATAGATATAGACAGGATAGAGAGCGGTGTTACTGCAAGCAGGAGAAGGAAGATAGGAATCATCCTAGAGATTATCGAGTCCATGCAGAAGGAGGCAAGGGAGGTTGCAATAGAGGACGTGAAAGCAGAGGCAGAGAGCCAGGGAATAGAAAACGCAGATGATATTCTAGAAAGATTAAAGAGAGAAGGCAGTATATTCGAGCCGCGGCCAGGCTTTTTGCGGAAGGTGTAGGCAGATAGTATGGAAGGCAAAAGATTAACAGCGATAAAGACAAGGATAAAGCCTGTGACATCAGGCATGTTTGTTGTACAGCAGGGGCTTAACCCCAACTATATTCTCACTAAAGACGGCCTTAGGCTGGCACGCGTGCGCGTACTGGGCACTATTGTTGATAAATTCCTTTCAGAAAACAGAAGTTTTGCCTCTCTGACTATAGATGACGGGACTGACACCATAAGGGCAAAGTCGTTTAATTCTTCGTCTATCTTCGATAACTTCGAGGTAGGCGACATTGTCGATATTGTTGGAAAGATAAGGGAGTATCAGGAAGAGGTATATCTGGTGCCGGAGGTCATCATTGCTGCGGAGCCGAATATCGAGCTGCTTAGAGAATTAGAAATAAGAGAGAGCCAGTCATCTTGGAAGGAGAAGAGAGAGATAATCCTGGAATACCAGAAACAGGCTGGCGACCTTTCAGAACTCAAGAAGCTTGTTTCTGAGAAATTCGCTATAATGCCTGATGATGTAGAGGCAGTTATACAGTCGCTTGAGATACCTGTTGAAGGCGACATTGAAGAGAGACGGGACAAGGACAAAGAGGAGACTCTAAAGCTGATAGTAGAATTAGATAGGGGCGAGGGCTGCGATTACTCAGAGCTCATAGAAAAAAGCAGCCTGGCTGAGGATGTAATAGACTCTATAGTAAATGACCTGCTGACAGAAGGACTCTGTTTTGAGCCAAGGCCTGGGAAGATAAAGAAGTTATGAATTTAAGCTTGGTAACTGAAATGATAATATGAATATCAAAACCATTATAGACGTCAAGAAGTTTGTCGAGAAGCAGAACAAGTCTATTATAAAGAAGGTGAGTGCAGAGAGCGTACTGGATATTCTGGATGAGCTCATAGAAAAAAAGATAAGGGAGCTTGAAAGAGGCGATATATTTTCTGAAGAAGTGAAGATAGCAGCAAAGAACAAGAAGCATGTCAAAATACCTGTAATGAAGAACGGCTACCAGATTGCTGTTCTCAAAGAACTAAGAGGCTATTAAATCTTAGGCTACTGCTCTTATATAATTGTCCTGCTAAGTGATAGATATGCCAAAGATTCAGGCCATCAAGGGTGTCATGAAAACATTCCTCTGGCTGGTTAACGAGGAATGGGGGGCAATGGACCATAAGCTTATAAGAATAGTAGCAGGAGCAGTAGGTTTTACCCTGATGGCGCTGTTCTGGTACTTCTTCATCCGGAACTTCTTACCATTCTAAGGGGTGGTTTAATATGAATTCTACTCATCTAGACCATAAACGACATCATAAGACACATGAAGAGCAGAGTAACGACAGACCAAAAACTGTGGCAGTAGGAAAAAGAATAATGGAAATAGTTGACTATGACCAAGAAGAGTATGAAAGATACTTAAAAACAAAAACATACATTCACCGAGGCAAGAAATATAAGGCAACAGGCCCTGAGGTATTTGGAAGTACTTATTATATGTCATTAGCAAGCCAAAAAGCTGACTTGATTCTGAAGCAGAGAGATGAACACAGGGCAAGAGGGTATATAAAAACCTAACTAATCATTCCAAGCTCTTTTCCTATTTCCAGCCAGGCATAAGCCCAGATAACTGCCTCGAATGCGCGGATTAGATCGCCGTTAGCAAGAAAGTGTTCACTGTCAGCTATGTAGGCATCAATGTTCTTTAGAAAATCTTCTTTTCCAGAGCTAATCTTTTTTCTTTCGTTCTTTATTCTTTCTAGCCATTTCTCTGTTTCTTTTCTCAGTTCTTCCATATCTCCAGTGCCTCCTGTTCCTTGAAGTTTAGTTTGCCTGGCACGATAATGACAGCAGGCACAGAAAAATCCTCGCCTGCCAGCTTTTCCGCGCTCTGGTACTGGATTATGCTGTTGCCTAGTTCAGCACAGGCAACTATTTTCTCGCTGCTGAGTACTGCGCTGTTCTTCAGAAGCATTTTTATCCCGTCTTTCACTGTCATTTTTTCAGTGTCCATGAGAACTAGCGTGTGCAGGCCTGCTTGCTTGTTCTCCCTGATAACATCGTACGGGCTCTGCAGTTCATAACCAGCAGAAACAAGCGTGGTTGTTCTGCCGAACTTGTAAAGCATAAGTCCGCTTTCAGCTACTGCCGTGTATATAGAAGAAGCATGGATAACCTGGAATTCTATGCCACGCTTCCTTGCCTCTATCATCAGCTCTATGTGTGTTGTAGCTGTCAAGGGGTCTCCAGGCACAAGCAGTGCAACGTTTTCCTTGGCCTGGTTTATTAAAAAATCACTTTCAACCTGTTCCCTGTTTAATACCTGAATCTTTTTCTTTATCATACCTTCTATCTTCTTCAAGTCACCGTGCCATTTGCTTGTGTACTCTTCATAAAACACAGAGCTGCAGCTCTTCAATGCCTCTATTGCTTTCAGAGCAATATCGCCTTCGTCATGCAGCCCCAGACCAATAAGATACAACATAATCAAACCCTCTTTAGGACATTTTTTATAATCCTAGCAGCTAGGAATCCTGTCTTGCTAGGCAGGCGATCATCTGCTATCTCTACTATATCCAGGGATAAGCAGTTAATTTTTTCTAGCACGGCCATTATCTCTTCTGGCTTTGCCGAGCCTTCAGGAAGGCCTGTCTCTACGTACGATGGATCAAAAACATCCATGTCTATGGTAAGATGAACAGGCTTTTCCAGTTTTATTTCCCTTTTCAGAAAATCGTCAATACTGAAACATTCGATATTCCTTTCCTTAATTATTTCCGCTTCTTCCTTGTTCCAGCTTTGCACGCCCACCTGGATTATTTTTGATAAACCTGATGCATGATAAGCCCATGCCTGATGTGAATACCTGTTTTCAAGATAGTCCTTTCTCAGGTCTGCGTGCGCATCCAGCTGTATTATCGTCCTTGGTCTTAACGTTTCTACTATCGGTAGGGTTATTGAATGCTCGCCACCCACGAATATGGGAAATGCCCTCTTATTTTCATTCATGATATCCTGAAGGGTTTCCTTTATCCTTTTTGCTGTCAGTTCATAAGAACCAGGCACTACTTCCAGGTCTCCAAGATCGCAGACCTTCAGCTTCTCGAACAGATTTACATCGTCTATGAAATCTTCTGTCAGCTTTAATGCTTCTCTAACCATTAAAGGGCCGTATATAGAATTCTTGCTTATGCTGGTAGAAGCAAACGGTATGCCTAGGAAAACGACATCAGCCTCCCCCAGTGGATAATTATAGCTAACAAATGTGTTGGATGTGTAGAACATTTTCTCAACTCTTTTTCTTTTTTTCGTCAGACCTTTTTGACAGATAGAACGGAACCAGGATTATTATCAGAAATGCCAGGCCGATTATAAACAGATTGCTCATAGTCTCCATGGAGCCGGTTAACCCGGAAAAACCCACATCGGATATGTAAGAGAGTCCTATAACCACCAATAATTTTATACCGACTATCAATACAACCAGTGTCAGTATAAAGTCTCTTATTTTCTTTGATTCCATAATCTTCATTGTTCCATAATTTTAAAAACTTAGGCGTTTACCATTTTCCAGAATTCATCATGGTCCTTTTCCTTGTGTTTACAGCTTCTCATCGTAAGCAGTCTCAGGAACGTTTCCAGGGCTATCACAAAGAAGAGGTAGTAGACAAGGATCCTCCACACAGCAGGAAGCTGCTGAATCATAAGCAATGAACTGTCCGCTGACATATATGCGCCGTCTATAAGGAACAGGGCAAGCAGCGCAAAAGGAATCAGCTTTCCCAGGTCCTTTGCCAGATCCTCACTGTAGTATGCAACGATTCTGACTACTGAGACGAATGCAACGGATATGAAAAGTATGGTTTCTATGCTCTGGCTAGTGGATATTATGGTCAGGAGAAGGGACATCACGAGGAACCAGAAGAAAATCACAAAAGGGAATAAGACCATGCACTCCACGACATGAAGGAACTTCTTCAACCCTATGTGTATGTCATACTCATGTATCTTTAATTCGAATATCTTCCTCCTTGCCAGGAACCTGTAAAACTTGAATATGAATATGGAGTATAACGTAATGCCTAGTACGAATATGATTAACGGCCTCCAGAGGCTCACCATATCTGAAAGCGAGAAGCCGTATATTGCTGTAGACAGAAGGCTGAGGTCCACTATAACACCTTAGAATATTTTGTAACGCCTTATATAAATGCTTCTTATTCCTCAAGAATAGATTTCTCGTACTCCTTTGTAAGTGCCGCACGTATCTGCTTTGCAAGCTCCTTGCCGATGCCGTTAACAGCCCTGAGCTCGCTTTCAGAGGCAGTAAAGAGCTTTTCAGGCGTTTCAAAATGCCGTAGCAGTTTTTTTGCAGTTGCTGTACTTATCTTTGGCAGGCCTGCAACAAGGAATTCCTGCAACTGGTTCATACTCTTTGCCTTCTTTTTTGCCCTGATTGCTATGCTCTTCTTCTTTTCTGCTTGCTCTCTTTTTGCTATGGTATAAAGCATTTCAGCTGTTTCCAGCTGGTTCTTGGTCCATACTATCGGCACTAAGAATTCTGTTGCTATGCTTGCTAGCGCACCGCGGACTGCATTGGGATGAATTCTGTTGAATTCAATATCACCTTCTATTATCAGGATGGGGCATTTGTACGACTTCATGCCTTTTAACTGCCTGAATAATCTACCGTCGACAATGCTCTGAAGAAAGTCCTTGCCTGTCTTCCTTTCGCAGGCAACATCACTGCTGAGAAGGTAGTCTGTGTCAAGTTGTTTTATCCTCAGCTCGCATTTCTTCTTTAGTATCGAAACTACTTTGCTGTTCATCTCCCGGCTGTCAGCAAAGATAACAACACCATTCTGATAATTAGGCATGATAATAATTTCTTGAAATATTTTAAAAACTTTTTATTTTATCCTGCTAAATAGATATTTGATAAGAGATGGAGAAATATGATTTTGGGCTTGCATGGAGGGATAAGAAGCCTGAGCCGTTCATAGAATTCCTGCAGAGGCAGTGTAAGGCAAAAAAGCTCGATTTCATATGGTGCCATGACGGGAATATAAGAAACATTGTTAAAGACATACAGAACGGAAACCTCAAGATAGGGTTCTTGCTTGATACAGAGGCAACCTATTCAGACCCAAAGGACCCCTATGCCAAGCTTTGCTACAAGGTAAAGGATACAGGAGGAAAGGTTGTTGATGACCCGGATGACGCCAAGATTTCTATAGACAAGTCGGTTATGCATTACAAACTAAGAGAAGCCGGCATACCTGTTCCCTATACTGTTGTAATAAGGAACTGGGAGCCTGACAAATTCGAGCTCAGCCAGAACGAAAAGCAGAAACTCGGCAAGAGCTTCATCATAAAACCAGCATTGGGATATGCACAGCAAGGCGTTATTAAGGATGCCAGATGGGACATAAATGAGCTTGCAAAAGCCAGGAAATTTGACAAGGGCGACAACTTCCTTCTCCAAAAAAAGATTGAGCCTGCTAGGCTGGGAAAGAAGAAAGCCTGGTTCAGGGTATTCTACCTGTTCGGGGAAGTGATACCGTGCTGGTGGGACCCAAAGACCCGCGTTTACGAGCATGTCAACATGAAGGAGCTGACGGATTTTGAATTAATGCCCCTGATAAACACAACCATAAGGATAGCGAATATAAGCAACATGGAATGGTTTTCCACTGAGATAGCACTGCGCATTAACAAGAAAGGCAAAAGGATATTTATTGCAATAGATTACGTGAATGACCAGTGCGATATGACTGTGAAATCACAGAAACCAGATGGCGTGCCTGACGACATAGTCGAGCATATTGCAAAGCGGTTTGTCAGGATTGCCAGGATGGTATTGAATAACAAAAAGCTGCCAGATCACTACTCTCTTTTAGTTGCTAGGTGAACTCTCTAAACTCTGCTGCTTCTGCATGCCCTGAAGCATCTTCTTCATCTTCCTTTCTTTATGGTAGCCTGACCAGTTGTATGCTTCATCGCGTGTGTTCTTTGTCAATAGCGTAATGACCTTTCCTGGCTGGGTCCTTGCTGTCCTCCCTGTTCTTTGTATCTTGCGTATTGCAGATGGTATTGGCTCATAGAATATGACAGCTGATGTCTCTTCTATGTCTAATCCCTCCTCGCCTATCTGTGTTGCCAGAAGAATGTTATAGAAACCGAGCTTGAATTCGTTAAGTATCTCTATCTGCTCCTTCTGGCTAAGGCCTTTGCCGCGTTTCTTTGACTGGCCGATAAACTCGACTGGTGCTGCCAGCGGTATCTCTTTCAGGGCCTCCATTATCCTTGATATGGTATCCCTGAACTGCACAAATATTATTATATTAGAGTACTTGTTCTTCTCAAGCTCAGCAGCAACTATTTCTTTCAATGCCGCTATCTTTGGGTGCTCATTCCCCTGTTTTATCAGCTTTTCTGTCTGCCTTAGAGCTGAGGCAAACCTATCCTCTGCAAGAATCCTTGCAACAGCCCTGCTCTCCTGCTGTCCCAGGGCTTCAAAATAGTTGTTTAGCGAATAAAGACACTGCGTCTCCAACAGTGTAAGCGCGTGGTCAAGCTTGAGGACAGCAGCCAGCATTGACATGGCTGCAAAGCCCATTCCTGTTTTCCGCTTTGCCAGTTCCTGCTGCTTTCTTATTATCATGGATTTTGATATCATCGGAGAGTTAATTATCCTCCATTGCAGTAACTTATTTATCCGCTCTGTCTTCAGTTCCTCTAACAGGCTCTTTATCTCTTTCATTTCCTGCGTAAGCTCTACCTCTACCCAGCTCTGCTTTAGTTCCTGTACATAAGGTTTTACATCCGAGTCTTCCCTGGTTCTTATCTCCACATTACTTATGAAAAGCTTCTGCTTCACCTCGTTTATTTTCTGCCTGAACGAGCCAGGCGATGCTGTCAGTGCAAGAATCAGTGGATTCTCTGCCTGAAGCATGTACATCTTTGCAACGTAGGGATAGGCATAATTTCCTATTGCCCTGTGTGCCTCGTCCACTATCAGAAGCGAGTAATCAGTAAGCTTTATCGTGCCTCTTTTCAGGTCGTTCCTTATGGTCTGTGGTGTTGAGAATATGATATCAGACTTGTACAAAACTCCTCTTTCCTCGGGCTTGTTATGGCCTGTTACTATCACAAGCTCCAGTCCTGTTTTCAGGAATCTTTCAAAGGACTTCTTATGCTGATTAACCAGCGGTCTTGTCGGCGCTAAGAACAATATCTTCTTATCAGGATATTTTTCCAGCCTGCTGGCAGCAGCCAGGGCTGCTATATTGGTTTTGCCCAAACCAGTAGGTATAACACAAAGCGTGTTAGCAGTCAGGGCGGATTTTACAATACCGTCCTGGTACTTTCTCTTCTCTATAGTGCCTGGAACTATCCAGGGATGGTTAACGAACAGCATAGAAATAATTACAAGCAAATTGATTTAAGATGTTGTAATAATATTTTTAGCTTTACTTCACCAAAAGAAAATAGTATACGAGTCCTTTGGCATATTTTTATAAGGCTCTCAGATAATTAGAATGTATGGAGAAGCTTAGGCCGATAGTTCTACGGCAGATACGGCCTTCAAAGGCAGAGAAAAAGAAAGTGGAAGAGTTTGTAAGGGAGATGCTCCGTGTATCTAAGACCATAAGCGGGCTTGATTCCATCCTCTGTGGATCTATAGGAAAGTTCACCTGGCTTAAGGGGGATCATGACATAGACATGTTCATGCTCTTCCCAAAAACAGTTTCAAGGGAGGAGCTGGAGAAAAAGGGGCTCTTGTACGGCAAGAGGATAACAGCTGCGCTGAAAGGCAGGCATGTAATAAAATATGCAGAGCATCCATATGTCCATGCCTGTATTAAGGGATTCCACGTTGACATAGTTCCGTGCTACAGAATAAAAAAAGGTGAACAGATAAAATCAGCTGTTGACAGGTCGCCGCTGCACCTGGAGTATATACTGGAGAAGCTTAATCCGGGCCTACGGGACGATGTCCGCCTGCTAAAACAGTTCTGCAAAGGCATTTCTGTTTACGGCTCTGATGCAAAGAATCTTGGTTTCTCTGGCTACATATGCGAGCTGCTTGTTATAAAATATGGGACATTTGAGGATGTCCTGGAAAAAGCAAGCAGATGGTCTGCATCACATTTAGTACGTACGGAGCTCCTTGGGAAGACGAGAAAATTCCCAGATCATTCATTGATAGTTATAGACCCGATAGACGCGAAGAGGAATGCAGCTGCCAACCTGAGCAATGAGAATTTTTTTAGATTCGTAAGAGCCTCAAAAAGTTTTCTTGAAAGCCCGTCAAGAAAATATTTCTTCCCAGGCCCTCAAAAGCAGCTCAGCGAAAGCGAAATAAACAGCCTGCATAAAAGGAGGACGCAGTTCATTGCAATAAAGTTCAGGAAACCGGATATTGTAGATGACATCCTTTACCTGCAGGTAAGAAGAGCGCTCAGGCGGTTACATAGCCTGCTCAGGTACAATGAGTTCATCGTAATGAGAAGCTATGAGTTCGTCGGCAAAGACGTTTTACTGATATTCGAAATGGAGACCTGGTCGCTTCCCGATGTAAAGAAGATGAAAGGCCCGCCTATTTTCTCGCAGAAGCACAGCAAAGAGTTTCTAACAAAATACAAAGAGCAGTTCTACATAGAAGGGAAAAACTGGGTTGCTGAGGTTGAGCGAAGAAACAAAACAGCAAAGGAGTTGTTAAAGAACTTCATAAGTACTGCAAAACAGCTGGAGAGCGATGGCATCCCCAAGAATATTGCAAAGGAATTCAGCAAAGCAAGGATGCTTGAGCATGAGATGTTCTGGAGATTCGTCAGAAGAAACAAAGAGCTATCTGCATTTCTCAGAAAGAAATACTTTGAAGAATTGTGATTATTTCTCCACTTCTCTATGAACGCGTGCCTTTGGCGGGGTCACGATTATCCAGTCGTCTCCGATACCTGCTATGTCCCCGTTTATAGCAAGGCAGGTCTTCCTTATCCTTGCTATTGCCCTTTTCAGGTCGTTCATATCCTTTTCGCGGAGACCCTTTATCTTGACAAGAAGAATAAGCCCGTCCCTGACCTTTTTCTGAATCCTGTCAGAATCCTCGTAATTATTCATCCGTTCGACCTGTATCGAGAGCTTCTCCGGTACATTCGTACTGCCTTCTATTTCAAGCTCCAGATATTCATGAGGCGAGCCAAACCTCCCCAAAAGATCTTTTAGCGGCATCTTATCGATTATACTCTACTAGAAATACTTAAATCCTTAACCGTAAGAAAAAGGCTTTAATACTAACACTCCTTGTTCATGGTCTCCAGCATAGAGACAATGTTCCATATCTGTGTTCTCGTATAAATGGGTATGTTGGGATCATTGCTGACGTTATCGAGTATAGAAACAGCAGAATTTATCCTGACCTCCATGTCTTTTTGGGCATCATTAAGGTCGGTTTTTGCTTCCTGTACCAATGATCTTATGTTTCTGGGTACTGTCCTGTCTTCGCTTATCTCATCCAGCAACTTGTTCATGCTTTCGATATCCATATTTGTCCCCTCTATTAATAAAATCTTAACCACCTGCTTTGGTTTTGGTGAACTCCTGGAACTTCTCCTGAATCTCCTTTATCCTTTTCTTGAGAAGTGTCTCCTGCTTCTCTAGGCTGTTTAGCTTAAGCTCTGTTTCCTCTTTTGCCTCTTCAAGGTCCTTTTTTACCTCCTCTTTTCCTGCTTTTACAAGTATAGGGCCTACTGTTTTGTATATCTCCTCACTGCCTTTTTCCAACTCTTCCAACGCCCTTTGCGTCTCATTGTTCTGTATCATCAGGGATTGCTTCTGTATAAGGACTGTCTGTAGCTGCTGGTTCTGCAACTGCAATTCATTTAACAGCTTTTCTATTTCCATAACAACTACCTTGCTAACACCCTTTTCTTGAAAGGCGGTCTTATCTTTGTTAGTATCCTAAAGCCACAGTAAGGGCACCTTACCCTGTCTTCTATAGCGAACTCCTTCTTGCATTTCAGACATTTGTAATTCATAATATCATGCCTATTTTTAGCCAACTTTTTAAATTTATCTTGCAAACTCGAATGCATCAGAGGCAAACCTCTTTCCGCATTTTCTGCAAGACCAGACACCTGCTGAAATGTATTTGACGCTTAGCCTTGAACAAGACGGGCACCTGTAGGTACTCTTCCTTTTCCTGTTTATGTCATCTACTTTCTCCCTTATTTTCTTGCCATAACCAACAACCATAAGAATCACTATACATTTGAATGTAACATTTAAATAGTTAGAATCTTTTGGAATACGATTGCAGTCAATAGAAATTAATCTTTAAAAGGATTTCGATGATGATAGAAACGGATGATACAAATGGAAGAAAGAGTAGGAAGATGCTACACCACAGAAGCACCTATGCGACTCAAGAAGAAAATAGAGGCTTATGCTGGTCCAGGCGAACTGTTATATATTGATTTTGGTTTTAAGAGCATGTCTCCTAGCGAAGAGACAGGTGCTCCTGTAGAAAGGATACATATGGTATTCCTAGGTACATATGAAGAGCATGTCACTTTTCATGATTATCTATTACAAATCGGATTAGCCCCTCCTGAAGAAAAAACCCGCTATGAAGGAAAGATTGTTTATCTTGACATGAATGACCAAGAAACATGGTAGACTGAATCCATGGACTTGGAATACGAATGTTTAAAATATCTTCTGGTTGCAAGTAATAACATGTCAGGCTATGCTAGAATCGTTCCAAAGGGCTATGAGCTACGATACGGGCTTGAGGACCCAGGAACCAAAGAAATTGTTTATACAAGCAAAGACTTTGGGGATGTGGGAGATGAAATAGATAGAAGACCAGGCAAATTCATAATCGGGCATTTTCTAGTTCCTGTCAGGGATTAATTATCTCAGCCTGACTGTTTCTAAATTCTTTGGCGTTGTTGTCTCGCTCTTGATGAGCTTGTGTATGGTCCTTGCAAGCTCAACGCACTTTGAATTCTCACCGTGATTAATTATCACCTTTCTTGGCTTGTTCTTCAGGTGCTGAAGGAAATCTAGCAGTTGTTTTTGATCGGAATGGCCTGACAGCCCGTCAACAGTTGATATACCCAGCTTTAGCTCTACGCTCTTGCCATTATCCAGCTGGACCTGCTTCCATCCCTTTTGAATCCTTCGACCCATTGTCCCTTCTGCCTGGTAGCCGACAAAGAGCAGCATGTTCTTTTCATTGCCTGAAAAGTTCTGCAGGTATTCCATTACAGGACCGCCTACAAGCATGCCTGATGTTGCAAGTACTACAGCAGGCTTTGTGCTTTGCAGAACTTCCTCTCGCTCTTTCTGGGAACCTATGCCCTTCAGTCTTGGATCCAGGAACGGATTCTTGCCTTTGTGCAGTATCTGGTTCTGGATGTTCTTTGACATGAATTCCGGATATGCGGTATGTATTGCTGTAGCATCCCATAGCATGCCGTCCAGGTAGATAGGCACGTCTATATCGCTGTCAGCCAGGATAGCTATAACATCCTGGCTCCTGCCAACAGCAAAGCAAGGTATCAATACTTTACCACCCCTTTCCACTGTTTTCTTGACTGCTTCCATCAGCTGCTTTTCACCGTCTTCATGGCTTGGCAGCGAATCTTCGTTGCTGCCGTATGTTGATTCTATTATTACTGCTTCTATCCTTGCGAAATCCGTGGACGCCTTTTCAAACAGCTTTGTCTTCTCGAATTTCATGTCCCCTGTATACAGTACGTTGTAAAGCCCGTCACCTATGTGGATGTGTATTGAAGAAGACCCCATGAGATGCCCTGCGTTCTGAAGGGTCAGCCTCATATCCGGGCTTATGTCAGACACCTCACCGTACTCCAGGCCAATGCAGTGTTTTATTGCTTCTTCTATGCCTTTTGAGGTGTAAGGAGGCTTTTTGTTTTCCCTCTGGCAGACTTGTATGTAGTCTAACTGGAGAAGTGCCATCAGGTCCCTTGTTGGTTTTGTGCAGTAAAGCGGACCTTTGTAGCCGTATTCGTATAAATATGGTATTAATCCGCAATGATCTAGATGAGCGTGCGAGAGTATAACAGCATCAAGCTCCTGTATATGGAACTCCGGAGCCTCCAGATAAGGAAATGGTTTGGTTGCAGAGCCTACAGATATCCCGCAGTCCAGCAATACCTTGCTCTGCGGCGTTTGTAACAAAATGCATGATCTGCCGACTTCTCTGAAACCGCCAAGTGCAGTAAACCTTATCCACTCGACCTCTTTGCTTTCAGAGTATATCTTTTCCCCAAGTTCATGCAGGAATTTTTTCCTGTAGCTTGTCTCCTTGTGCAGCATCTTTCTTATGGATTTTATGATCTCTGAATCTATCACAGGCGCTCTCTTGATGTCAGGTGTCCAGAAGGTCTTCTCCTTTATTGTATTGAGTGTCTCTCCGCTCTTCCCGATTACCAGGCCTGGTTTCTCAGCATGGATAACTACCTTGGCAAACTCAGGCTCGAAATACAAGTCCTTTATGCCTGCATCTGCTGGAACGATTTTCTTAATTATCTCTTCTGTTTTTTCTTCTTCCACGACAATGGAAGGGTCTGACCTTACCTCAATCCTTTTCTTTACCTTGTTGACAATCTTCTTTATGAGCTGGGTTGAGTTTTTGAAGAACTCCTTGTTCTTTGTATAGAGTATTATCTCGCTTGCCTCGTAGCATACCTCGCTTATCATTGCGTCTTTTGGCAGTTGTGTTTTTATCTCATCCAAAATCGTCATCTCTAAACACCTCAGTTTATTATAAAAAACATATCCATGCCGGGATCAGAACCGATTTACTTTGCAAATTCTTTTATTTTCTCCTTATCCACGAAATTTACTCCGCTATTGTCAATGGTTACAACAGTGATATCTTCACCGCCAGAGAAAACGTCCCTTTCCCTGGCTGCTCTTACTGCTCTCACTGCCAGCCTGGTCCCTTCTTCCTTTGTCAAACCGTCCTTGAAATCATTTTCCAGTACACCATAGGCCATGGGCGAGCCTGAACCAGTTGAAATATACCTATCTTTTTCAATGCCTCCAACAGGATCTACGCTGAATACGTGCTCACCATACTTGTCAATGCCACCTATTATCGGCATCATCATGTACGGATAAAACCTGCTGGATTGGAGAACATTTGCCAGTAGAGTTGTTACTGCCTTAACTGTGAATTCAGCATTTCTGGTCAGTTTGTACAGATTTATCTCAGCTCTCAACAGCCTGATTATTGCCTGGGCATCGCCAACACCGCCAGCTATTGTCAGCGCTATCTTATCATCTATCTGATGTATTTTTTCTGCTCTTTTGCTGGATACCATGAAACCCAGGGTACTCTTGCTCTCAGCTGCAAGGATAACACAATCCTTACAAGCAAGCCCTACAGTTGTGGTACCTGTTTTCAGTCTTTCTTCTTGCAACTTTCAACACCTTTAACGTAAGAATTTGGTTTATTTTAATAAGACCGAGAAGTATTTAAAGATTAATCAGCAGGTTTGGCAGCCAAGGGCCTAAATGCAAAAGAATCTTTTTAATCACAGACAATTATAAAATTAGTATGAGGTACTGTCTTGCACTCTTTTTATGCCTGATAGCTATCAGTGGCTGTATTTCACAATTGCAGCTATCCAGAGCAGACACGGCTTGTAAAGCAGATTCTGACTGTAGGCTTGTGCTTTCTGAAGGGTGCCCTGCCTGCCCAAGCTGCAAAGAATACAGGCTAGGAGACCCTGAAATCATAGCTGTGAATATGACATGGTCTTCCCGGTGTCCACAAACGCAAGGCACTGCCTGTGTCCAGTGTGTAACAACGATTCTAATGGATGGATCATACGAGGCACGCTGTATAAATAATACGTGCACTAAGGTAGAAGCTACCCAGGCTGCTAAGGCAGCAGAAAATATTACAGCAACGAATACTACAGATAATTTCACCATGATAGTTGCTTTAGCAGGTGGCGGAGGCAGCTCTGAGCCAGAGCTGCCTGACTGGATATGGTACAGGAGCTATGACAGCGGAGGCAGTGACCGTGCTACTGACGTTGCTACAGACAGCCAGGACAATATAATAGTTACAGGAAGCTACAATATAGTCGAAGACTATGACTACCTTACTGTAAAGTACGATACCAATGGTACGTTTCTCTGGAACAAGACCTACGACAGCCAGGGAAATGCCTGGGCTTTTGGTGTTGCCATAGACAGCCAGGACAATATAATAATCATAGGTGATTACAACCCTTACGATTACGACTATTTCATTATAAAGTACAATTCAAGTGGAAGCATGCTCTGGAGTGAGACATACGACACCGGGCATTTTGAAAGGGCATTTGATGTTGCTCTTGACAGTGATGATAATATAATAGTCACAGGGCAGTCAGATGACAACTTCCTTACTATAAAGTACGATTCAGACGGCACGTTCCTCTGGAACAGGACATATGACAGCGGGAATGCTGACAGGTCTTACGGCATAGCCACAGACAGCCAGGACAATGTAATAGTTACAGGAAGCACAAATACAGCTGGAAATGATGACTACCTGACTATAAAGTACAATTCAATTGGCGAGGAGCTCTGGAGAAGGACTTATGATATAGGAAATGACTATGCTTTTTCTGTAGCCACAGACAGCCAGGACAATGTAATAGTTACAGGAGAGTCTGATTCTAATTATCTGACTATAAAGTACAACTCGTCTGGCAGTGAGTTATGGCAGGTACTATACGACAGCGGGTATGATGATGCTTCTTTTGCAGTTGACACAGACAGCCAGGACAATATTGTAATCAACGGCGAGGCTAATGATAATTATATGATTATAAAATATTCTCCAGACGGCAGCGTATTATGGTACACTGTCTATGACAGCGGAGGAGTTGACGAAGGTTACGGAATCACTATAAACAAGGAGGATAATATAATAGCAACAGGCAATTCTCTTGACAATTACTTTACTCTAAAATACTAATCAGCTGGAGAAGATTCTTTTTGATTTCAGCAGCTTCTCCTTGACTTCGCAGTTCTCATGGAACTTAGGATCAAGGCAGTTCAGGTTGCCAAAACCATCAAGCATGCACTCTAGAGTAGGGGATATGTAAGGGCAGTCGGTTTTCATAAGTCTGTCTAGTCTTGTACTGGGTTTTTTCTTTTTTCGCTTAGGCATGCAAATATTAACCCATGGCAGAATATAAAATTTTATTTACAGGAAAATCCTGTTTCAGTAGGCCTTTGCTATATACACTACGTGCGAAGCAGGCTTTCCACAAACTATGCATTTGCCAGCTGGCTTTTCTTTCTTATTAAAAAGCACACCGCGGACCTCTGCACCAAGGCTCTTTTCTATGCGCTCTGCGCAGGCCTCGCCTTTTTCATCAACGGAACAGAAATTGACCTTGACAAAACCGCCTTTCTCCATCATTTTTTCCAGCTCGTTAAAAGAGCCTGCCTCTTTTATATTCGATTCAGAATACTTTCTGGCAGCTGACCTGAGGCTCTTTGTCATCTCATCAAGCTCGCTACGTACCGTTTTCTCCAGCTCTTTTTCATCTATAGTGATCTTCTTGCCATCTCTTCTTACCAGGGTAACCTGGTTCTTTTCTATATCCTTCGGCCCTATCTCTATTCTTAGCGGCACGCCTTTCATTTCCCATTCATTAAACTTGAACCCAGGCCTGTAGTTTCTTTCATCAAGCAGCGTTCGGAATTTGTCTAGCCTCTTGTTAACCTCAACTGCTTTTTTCATGACGTTCTTTTCTCTTCCTTTTAGCAGTATAGGCACAATGACTATCTGCAATGGCGCTATGTCAGGCGGAAGTACAAGGCCCTTATCGTCTCCGTGAAGCGAGATTACAGCCGCTGCTATTCTCGAGATACCAGGGCCAAAGCAGGTTTGATACACTAAATTCTTCTTGCCTTTCTCATCTGTGAAGCTTATGTCAAACGGCTTTGAGAATCTCTGCCCGAGATTGTGTGTGGTGCCGATTTGCAGTGTATTGCCATCAGGTATTATTATTTCATAGGCATAGCTGGATTCTGCACCTGGGAACCTGTCCCAGGACGGCCTCTCGAAGAGTAGGAACGGTATGCCAAGCTCCGACAGGACAGCCTCAAAGATGCGCATATCTTCTTTTACCTGTTTTACTGCAGCTTCGTTGCTCTTCTGGGCAGTATGCGCCTCTATCCAGAAGAACTCTCTACCGCGCATCAGCGGCTTGGTCATTTTTGTTTCATATCTGTAAACCTGTACTGTCTGGTAGAGCTTTAGCGGCAGGTCGCTGTACGACCGTATCCACAAAGAATACATAGGATAAAATGCAGTTTCAGAAGTAGGCCTTAGGAACAAGCGCTCATCAAGCTCGTTCTTTCCTGCATGCGTTATCCAGAATACCTCATTCTCAAAGCCCTTTACATGCTCCTCTTCTTTCTTCAGGCTGCTTTCTGGTATGATTACAGGAAAGTTTACAGGCCTGTGCCCTGTCTTTTCCAGCTCTTTTTCTAAGGCATTGGCAATCTGCCTTATGATGAACATGCCCCACGGCATGTAGATTGGGAAGCCTTTTACAGGGTATCTTTTATCCAATATACCGCACTTGTCTATAACCTCAAGATACCATTTGCCGAAATCGCTCTTACTGGCTTTTATACCAAGTTCCTCTGACATAATATCATTTGTCTCTGGCTATTTATAAATTCCAAAAATGGGTTCGCCCGGATTTGAACCGGGGTCTTAAGCTTTTTAGTTGGAAGGCAGAAGCCTCCTTTTCGCTTAAGCCTTTTACTGAAAAAGGCTTACCCTAAGCTTAGATGCTAACCAAGCTACACCACGAACCCTGATAATATTTCAGAACAAGACTTAAATCACTTCTTTATTCGGATAAAGAAACCATCTGACATCTCCTGCAAGAATTTGTTCATGCGCTGCCTAAAGGAATCATCTATTTCTGACAATCTCATGACTTTATCATCCAAGATAATCTTAGGGTCAGTATATCTTATCTTAGTTTTTATATGCATGTCATATTTTTCTTTGTTTTCTTCGACCTTGATGTTATATATCAGATCAAGCTTATCTGTTATTTCCTTGTCATTGCTGCCTTTTAATTTCTTATAAAGTTCGGCATCTGTCAGAAATATATCATTTTCCGAAGCTATACCTTTTGAAATTGCTATAGCTATCGCATCTGACAATAGTTTGAACAGGGCTGATTGAAGCGGATTCGCCCAGAAGACCTTGTTCATCTCTATAAAATTTTCTGCAAGATACCTTGCTGCTTCCTTATCTATGAAAACAAGCTCATTTTCATGAACAACCAGGCTGTTCAATATATAATTGATTTTAGTTTTATCTATTCTATTGAATATTAAGCTATCCCTCAGAAAGTAATCCAAACTATCTGCACAGATATCAGGTATATCTTTTTTCATTATTCTGAAATCACCATCTATTATTTTATTAACACTGATTCCGTGCTTTTCCAGCACAGCAGGTATTTCTGAATTCATTACAAATTTTTTGTATGACCTGTCAGCAGTATCCTGTTTCTCGCTTCTGTTGTACATATAATCCAAGACATGGGAAAAGGCAGTATGAGAAACGTCGTGTAAAAGACCTGCTATCTGCTCCTCTAGGGAAGCACCTAATTTTTTTAGAAGAATACAAACACCGACAGAGTGCTCAAATCTTGTTGTATCAAACTCTGGGTTGGTTACTACCCATGACCCGTATTGATTGATGCCTTTAAGCCTCTGCATAGATTTCGTATTAATTAGGTCTATTATAACCGATTCGGTGATATCCATACTACCATAGACTTTGTCTTCATATATCATAGAATGGGTCTGCCCGGATTTGAACCGGGGTCTTAAGCTCCCAAAGCTTAGATGCTAACCAAGCTACACCACAGACCCTTTTATTTTATCTAATATCTCCCCTACCTGCTTTTGCAGTTCCTTCAGTGATCCTTCATTATCAATTTTATACTCAGCTTTTTCCATTATCTCAGCGGTGTCAAAGTCCTCTGAATATCTCTTTTCTCTATGTTCAAACGCATCCTTATCAAGTGCTCTATACTCTCTCTTCAATAACCTTTTAAACCTGGTCTCCTTCGAAACCCCCAGTGCTATTATGTAGAGATCATTAAACTTCTTCCTGAAGTGTTCCAGCTCAGCAAAAGAGTGTAAACCAGCAATGGCTATTATCTCTGCTTTTGTTTTTTCTATTTCTTCTGCAATGACTATTGCAATAGCTGCAGGGCCGAGTTTTTTCCGAATATCTCTCCTGATTTCATTCTCCTTGTATTCATCTATTTGCTTTATGCCTCTTTTTTCAGGCTCTATGCGGGTTACAACATCACCCATGTTGAAAATAGGTACGCCTCTCTTTTCTATTGCCTTCAGAGCCTCACTCTTGCCTGATCCAGGCATGCCTACTATTGCCAGTACTTTCATGCTAATCAATATAATGAAAAAGTCTTTTAAATGTAAATTCCTATAAAATTCCACCCAGAACTCCTTCTGGTAAAAACCCTAACAAAGGAAAAATTATATATAAACACCTGATAATTAGTTCTTATGTTTTCAGTCTTTGAAAAGGGTTTTATTGTTGTCGCATTATTAGCCATAGGCTTTGTGTTTGTCTCTTCTTTCTATGAGGTGCCTGAAACATACCAGGTAAAGCAGTTCGCCTCCTGCGAGGAGCTGAACAATTTCGTAGCATCAAGCGCTGATTATTATGGTATCTACGGAGAGCTTGGCATGCCTGACAGCCTTGCCCGTACTACTGTTGCAGGTGAGGCAGAACAGGCTGCACCAAAGGCTTCTGATGATTTTTCAACAACAAACATACAGGTAGAGGGCGTGGACGAAGCTGATATTGTCAAGAACGACGGTAGGTACATATACCTGGTTTCAGGCAGCAAGATTGTAATAGTAGATGCATACCCTGCTGAAGGTGCAGAAATCCTGGCAGAGCTAGAGTTCAAAGGCACGCCTACGGAAATCTTTGTAAACGAAGACAAGCTGGTGGTCTTTGGCATTGATTACGGGTCATATTATTCTGGAAACACATTCATCCAGATTTATGATATTACTGACAGGGAGAATCCTGTAATAGTAAGGGACATAACCACAAACGGCACCTACTTTGACTCCAGGATGATAGGCAACTATGTCTATGCTATAGTAAACCAGCCTATATACTCCGGTACACCGTTGCCGAGGATTG
>CAZRDV010000006.1:0-55206 GCA_964599215.1 uncultured archaeon
GCTGGAAAGCAGAGAAAGCCCTTGGCCCTATGTTGCCTGTTATCACTGCATCAACTTCCTTTTCTGCGACAAACTGCGCAGCAGTCATGCCTGCGCCTCCCATCTGGCTTGCGCTCGTATTCTCCAGTGCCTCGCTGCTCTTTATCTCGCCGTTCTCAAGCTCTGCTATAACAAAATACGGGCATCTCCCGAATCTTTCATCAACAGCACTGTCTAAATTGCCTCCTGTTGAACTTACAGCTATTTTCATTTTTCCACCTCCGCTTTATTTCTACTATCCTTTCTAGCTTTGATTACTACAAACGAACCTTTACCATAGCCTGGTTTTATTGGTTCAACAGACCGTATCTCTGATAAATTATGAAATATAGTCTGGTTAAAATCAAAGTTTCTGAAACCTGCATTTTCCAAATGCTTAACCACTTCATCAACCGAATAAAAGTTTGCCACCCCATAAAAAACACTTTTTTCTTTACGTTTCTTATACAATCTCCCAATTTCGCTTTCTTTATCAATAAAACCATCTATAAAATAACCATCATGTCCTAATATTCTATATACTTCACTGAAGGCAGCATCTACATCATCAAGAAAACAAAGGGTAGTAACCATCAATGCATAATCAAATGTTTCATCACTATATGGAATATTCTCAGCTACGCCATCTACAACCTCAATACCCCTGTTCTTAGCAATCAATCTCATCTTTGGTGAGGGTTCAATACCGAATCTAACACCTAATGGGACTGCAAATCTGGCACTACCAACACCAATCTCAATACCGTTACCCTCTTTTGGGAGCATTGCTCTTACAGCCCGGAGTTCAGATTCATAAGCAAACCTGTTTTCATCAAACCAAGCCTCATATTCTGAGGCATGTTCTTCAAATGGCTTTATCTTCATTTTAATCACGATAATACTATTTACATTGGTCTTACAAAATCATAAAACCCCCTTCCTATCAACCAGTTACCGTAAGATGGAATTGAATCGAAACTAGTTACGGGATTCCCAGTAACGGACTCTACAAGGAAATCGTTTTTTAAGAGGTTTGGCTCATGTGGTTTTTCTGTTAATATCTCATATGCTTCATTAATCAGGCACGCTTGCTTTCCTAAAGCAGGGTCGTTTAGATACAGGTCCGGATGATATCTCCGAATTACGGACCAGTATGCACGCTTTATTGCATCATTGTCAGCTTCTATACCAATACCTAATACACTCCTTGCTCTGCTAAATATCTCATCGTTCTGGGACCACATGCTTCTTACTCTCTTTTCATTGAAGATCCGCACTTGGGGCATTTCTGCTGGTAACAGGGCACGCCTATCTGGTGGACGTCCTTAGCTCCACACTTAGGACAGATACAACTGCCTCCGGGCCCTGCAGCAAATCCTCCCATTCTGCCCCTTCCGGGACCGCGACCTAAACCTCTTCCTGGCATCATTTTATATACACCTCCTTTAATCTTAATCGCCTTGCCGTTGACCAGGGCGTCAGCTATCTGTTTCCTTGCTGAGAGCAGCATCCGATGGAATGTCGGCTGCGATATGCCCATTTTCTTTGCTGCTGCTTCCTGGTCCATTTCTTCATAATCATTTAATCGCACTGCCTCCAGCTCATCCATGGTAAGCAGCGACTCAGCTAAGCGAACTGCTCCTCGCGGCCTGAAGTAGGTAACACCAGGAGCAAATCTTATTCTTCTCGTTATCCTTGGTCTTGGCATACCTTTCACCTTTTCCTATTCGTTTTTATTCCAGTTTCTCCAGAGCCTCTTTTACGGTCATGCCGGACAATTCCTTGTATCCTATCCCCTTTTCTTTCAATGCACCTGTCATGTTTGACCCGAATCTGCCGCTGACAACCATGTCAATCTTTTCGTCAGCGAGCATTGAAGCAACTGAAAAGCCAGCACCGCCACCGCCTATCCGGAAAGGATTCTTCATTACTTTTTTGAGTTCACCATTTTCGAAAATCAGGTAAAATGGTGCCCTGCCGCTTACCCCGCTTATCTGCGAATTCTCGTTGTCTCCATCAGAGGCTATTGCAACCTTCATACAAAACCACCCCTTTCCAATTCTTCGAATATAATTCCCTGAACAATTGAAAACACTATCATGAGAGCCGTAAGTATTGCAGTAAAAGGGAGCCCGAAATAAAATATAAGCATAGGCATTAACGGGATCTTAACAGCCCTGTTGTAAAGAAAAGCAGCTATGAATCCGTAGCTGACTCCCTTTCTCTTGAGATCCTTCAGCAAGGGATACCACATGTAAATAGGTCCTGTTGATATAATACCGCCAACTATAGCTATTATCCATTTCTTTATGCCGGATGTCTTTCCTAGGTACCTGCTTATTGCCCTAGGACTTACAAAATAGTTGAATGCAGCCGTGATTGCAAAAATTAATGCAAAAATAGGAATTACGTTGATAATTATTTTTGATGAGAATTCGAGAGCAGGCGAAACCATATCCGGTCCTAATATTCCTGCAACAGCATAAAGTATAACGACAACCAATAAAAAGTACCAGCCAGTATGACTATTCTCATTCATATCAATCCCATTACAAAGACTGTTATAATTGCAACTATTACCGACAGCACAAAACTGGTTGCATTCCGCAGAATCGCAAATCGCCTTCCAAGCAATAATGATTCTGCAGGCATCTGAACAATACCAACAGTGACCCAGGCAACTATGAATGCTGTAACTGCAACAAGGCTTACTCCCTGTGCTAAGAATTCTCCACCAAGTATGTAGCTTGTTATAGGATTGCCTATAAGCACGCTTCCAATACCGCTGCCGATAATCGAATCAGAAACAATATTATTGCTGAAAAGTGCAGCATAGGCAGTCCTTGGTATCATCGCATTTACTAATCCAATAAGCAGAATAATGCCTAAAAAAACCGGTATGTTGTTGTAAATAGCTTTGCCTGCCTTTGATACGGCCTCTTTAGCCTTGCCCATCATTATCCCTCAGTAATTAGTAAACATAGAATAGAAAGCCCTAGGCTCTATGCTAGAGTTTTGTTTTGCTTATGCCTTCTTTCCGTGCTTACTTATTTTTTCTTTTTTTCAAGCTCTTTAAGTCTTGCATCTATTGCTTTCAGGTCTTCTGCTATTGCCGTTCTCTCAGCTTCAATTGCATCTTTTTCAGCCCTCAGGTTAGCTATTTCTTCTGATTTTGTTGGCTGCGGCACTGCTTGTGCCTGCGGTACTGCTGGTACTGAATACCATGCATCTTGTGGCATTGCCTGTCTTCGCCATGCGAATCCACGGCCGAAGCCTCTTCCGAATCCGCGGCCGAAACCACGACCGAAACCAAAGCCTGGTCCAGTATTCATGTAGCCAGGTGCATCAAAGCCAGCGCAAAAGCCAGCTGCTCTTCCTGTTCTGGGTCCCATTCCCATTGGACCTGTTCTATCTCCTCTCGGCATAACTCTCACCTCTTTATTTTGAATATAATGAATACCTATTCATTATATGTTATGAATATGTATTCATAAACTATTTAAAGGTATTGGGTAGGGGGAGGTTATGTAAACGCTTAGGGTATGTCTTATTAAAGACTTAAATAGTTAGGCATACCTAACTATTAGTTATGACTCGAGAAATAAAGCTTTCACAGAGTCTTGAAGACTATCTGGAAATAATATATTTGCTGAAGAAAGAAAAGGGCAATGTAAGGGTCAAAGACGTAGCTCTAAATCTTAATGTTAGCCTGCCAAGTGTAACAGAGATGATAAGAAAGCTCGCAAAAAAGGGATTTGTTAGATATAAAAGATACGGCATGATTGAACTTACAATAAGCGGAGGGGTTATAGCAAGAAATACATATAGAAAACATAAGTTACTAGCTAAATTCTTCTTATCGCTTGGTATTGATGAAAAAACAGCACTACACGACTCCTGCCTTGCTGAACACATACTCAGCAAAAAAACCTTAAACAAAATAGAGGAATTTGTAAAGAAGTGAAACAAATGGAAGTGTCTTTATTACAATTACAATCAGGTAGAAGAGCAAGAATAAAATACTTGGGAGGTGGGTTAGCGTTCCAAAGAAAACTTGCATCCCTAAACATCAGAATCGGTAAAACAATTAAAAAAATAGCAGCGCAACCGTTTGGGGGCCCTGTCGTTATAGAAATTGGTAACACAAGAGTTACTCTAGGAAGGGGTATAGCAATGAGAATTCTTCTAGAGGTTGAAAATGAAAAAATTAAATAAGGTACTCCTGATAGGAAATCCAAATGTTGGAAAGAGTGCTTTCTTTTCCAGGTTAACAGGCGTAAATGTTATAATCTCAAATTACCCCGGGACTACTGTCGAGCTTAAGAAGGGTAAAATGAAGCTTGGTAGAAAACTTGTAGAAGTTGTTGATGTTCCGGGCACATATAACTTAGAACCAACCTCTAAAGCAGAAGAAGTTGCAGTTAAGATGCTGAAAACCGGGGATTTGGTCATTAATGTAGTTGATGCAACAAATCTAGAAAGGAATTTATATCTGACATTTCAGCTTTTAGAAAAAAATATACCAGTAGTTATAGCACTTAATTTTTGGGATGAAACGAGGCATAAGGGAATTGATGTCGATGTAAAAAAACTCGCTCAACTTTTAAAAGTTCCTGTAGTGCCGACAGTTGCTGTAACAGGAGAAGGAATAAAGGAGATTGTTTCTGCATTAAAAAAAGCCAAGACTCATGCTTATAAGCATACTGATAAAGAAAGGTGGGCTAAGGTTGGTAAAATAACAAAACAAGTTCAGAAAATTAAGCGTAGGCACCATACTCCTTTAGAAAGATTGGAAGACCTTACAATAAAACCATTAACAGGTATACCAATAGCTCTCTTAACTATGTTGCTTACATTTTACATGATAAGGTTTATAGGTGAAAATTTAATCGCGTATATGTTTGAGCCTTTATTCAATTTATATCTCCCGATAGTAACAGGCTTGAGTGATATCTTGGGTTCTGGGTTTATTCATGATATTCTGATTGGGACATTGATAGGAGGGGAGATAGATTTTGTTCAATCAATGGGGTTGTTAACTACTGGCTTGTTTGTTCCATTTGCGATGGTTCTGCCCTATATATTTGCTTTCTATTTAGTTTTGGGTTTCTTAGAAGATATTGGTTATTTGCCAAGGCTTGCAACACTGGTAGATAATGTGATGCATAGAATAGGAATGCACGGTTTGGCTATTATTCCAATGATGCTAGGCTTGGGTTGTAATGTCCCTGGAGCTTTATCTATAAGAATCTTGGAAACAAAGAGACAAAGATTTATTGCTGCAACACTAATGGCTATTGCAGTACCCTGTATGGCCCAGATTGCCATGGTCTTTGGTTTACTTGGTGGATATGGCATACAGGGTTTGGGCATACTCTTTTTTACTCTTTTCACAGTCTGGGTTGTACTCGGTTTTCTTCTTAACAGACTTATGAAGGGCGTAACTCCTGAAACCTTTACTGAAATCTCGCCTTATAGAATTCCTTATCTAAGAAGCTTGATTAAAAAGTTATGGATGAGATTAAGAAGTTTTCTGACTACAGCAATTCCCTTTGTGTTGTTAGGGGTATTTATTGTGAATATTCTATATATTTCAGGGATAATCAGCTTTATAAGCAATATTACAGCCCCTGTAGTAGTTGGTGTATTAGGCTTGCCAAAGGAAGCTATTGCATCTTTGGTAATAGGCTTTCTAAGAAAGGATGTTGCTGTTGGTATGTTATTGCCTTTGGGCTTGACCATGAAACAGCTAATAATCGCTAGTGCTGTGCTGACAATGTACTTCCCGTGTATTGCAACTTTCATTGTTTTGTTCAGAGAACTTGGAATAAAAGCTATGTTAAAATCTTCTCTCATCATGCTTATTGTGACTTTGTTTGTTGGGGGAATTCTCAATCTTTTGCTTTAGAAATCATATTATAGCCCAGAAATAGTGTAATTAATAACTGTACAAGAAGCAGAACTTTGATAAAATCCTTAAATAACTAATTATAATAGATATATCATGCTCGGAAGACTCTTAGGTCTGTCTAAAAAATGCTTTTTTTGTAAGAAAGCTATTAACAGGGAGCAGATTACTGCTGATGTAAAGGTGCCCGGACTGGTAGGTCTGCATGAGAGACATTTCTGTTCTGATGACCATTATGCTAAATATCAAGCTTACATCAAAGAATATGAAAAGAAAAGGAAAATACCCATGAGCAACTGCTCTGTGTGCACTCGTTGTATGAAGAAATAATTCCCATGACCCAGCTTTGTGTAGAAAGAATTAGTTTCTTAAGTTTTTCTGGTATGCAGGATTAAGGTGAATACATGCCTGTTGGAGACGTAGATTATATTGACCGGGAGTTTGAGCAGGTGTTCAGGAATAATGAGGTGCCAAAAGAATTGCTAGTAATAGCCAAAAAATACCGGCCATTTGTAAAGTTTGCTGTTTATGATGAATTAGGTCATAAGCACCAGTCAGATGGTGAAATAAAACTATTCGCATTAAAGGCGCAAACCAGCGGAGAACTGGGAAAGGTAAGGTTTGTTTCAAGAAAATTCGCTGATATCATAGACGCCAATTATGCAGCTAGGTCTAAAGCAAAGACCTATTCGTATTTTGTAGCAATCAACAAAAATCTGGCAACAAAAGAACAGCTGGAGAGTTATCCAACAAGAGAAAGCGTTGCAGAGCATGTATGCTCAATTCTTCAAGAGATGGATTATAAAACAAGCTATGCTTCTGATGGGGAAATAATCCTAAACAGACCATTAAAGTATATGGACCGTAAGAGATTGGACAAGGAGGTCGGGCCACCGCTAGTACTATCAGATGATACCATTTGATAGTTGTGCTTATATACCCGCACCCACTATTATTACTATGAAAAAAGGCAAGAATCGTAACAAGCTTTCTATTGAGCTTACGAAAGTCAAGCCCAGGGAGGAGCAAGAGAAGTTCTTTGTACGGTTCTCAAAAACTCAGGTTAATGCAGTACTGATGATAATACTTTCTGCTACTTTCCTTGTCCAGGGTATCGTGAGGTACCTGGACATAGTTGGGAAGATAGAATTCCTAAGACCCTGGTTCATCCTGGTGCTTCTAGCCATGATTTCCCTGGTAACATCCGTGGTTATAATTAACCTGGAAGGCATTGTATGCTCATTGAAAAACAAGAGGAAACTGAATCTGATAAGCTTTAACACGTTTATTCTAGGGTTTGTACTGTTTCTGCTATCGCTGCTGTTCCTGATGCTGGTTGTAATCTAATCCCATTTATGCCTAGGATTCCTTGGTATTATTATCCAGGCTATTATATAGGCAAGAACGCCTGAGCCCCAGGTAAGCGCAGCAACAACCCAGAGAAGGCGTATTATCACAGGATCTATCTTCAGGTATTCTGCAATTCCTCCGCACACCCCGCCAAGTATTTTGTTCCTGCCTGACCTATAGAGCCTCTTATTCATATCTCTCTTCATAACGACACTCCTGATCTTTACTGGTTTCTCAAAGTACAGCCTCAGCAAGAGAACAATGTACCCGATAAAAAGAACAAACCAGAATATAAAATAAAGATTGGTTTCTATATAATAAAGAATGCTGTAGATTATTGCTATTTCAAGGGATAGGTTTGCCACAGCTATTATATTTATCATCACCCACAGGGTTATTGTAACCCCTATTGCTGTAAAAATAGGTGATAGCGGCAGATACGATTTCGTGCAGTATCTCGATAGATAGGATTTATAAGAGAAGAATATAAGCATGAAGAAGAGCAAGCCCATGTTAGCTCTTAGGAATGCGCCTATTTTAGAAAAAATAACTATTCCTGTTGTCTCTGTAACATAGCCCAGCAGCCATATGATAAGAGCTAGTAGTAACAGACCGATTATGCTTGAGACAAGCGGGCCTATAATCCAGAAGGTCCTGTGAAACCAGCTGTCCCATTCATCGCCTTTTTTCTCAATGCGCTTTCCAAGGCGCTCTATCTCTTTTCCGAAGTTTTCCAGTCCCTGGTTAGCTTTTTTGCTGCTGCGTGATTTCCTAGCCATACAACCTGAATAATATTGAATACTAGTTTTAAATCACTTTTCTTGCTTCCGGGCATTAAAAATAGTCTTCTGACTTAAGGTAATATGAAAACTCCTCTCTTATTCTCTTCTTCTGCTCCTCTGTCAGATCATGGTAGAAAGTATCAATCGTTGAGCTAATCAAATCGTTTATTTTATTGCCCATGACCTCTTCACTCGCTATAAGCTTTATTATCTGAATGAAGAGCCTGAAACTTTCTTCATCCATAAATCCACCCTAGATAGTGCTCCCGTAAAGAAAAGCAACGAAAGAAAAAGGGAGCAGGATCAAAGACCGATTTCGTCTCCGTTAAAGAAGGAATACAGAGCAGACCTGCCTTCTTCCTTCTCCATCCTGTCTATGAACTTAACCCTGTCCATCCTCTCTTTCCTTACCCTTTCGAAATTGAGGATTTCCTTCGTGACAGTGTTTTTTTGTTCAGTTGTAAGGTGCCTGTCAAAGTTTTTTATTATACGGTGGATTGCGACTTCTAGGTCAGAGTGTCTTAGGTCTTCGTCTTCCATGTTTCTTAGCAAGGCTGTCAGCAGCCTGAATTGTTCTTCCTGCATATATTCCACCAATTCCCTCGATGTGGGAATTATATATAACTGAGAAGGAATATAAATGTTTTTTGGGACTAATGTGGGAAATTTTACCCACAGGCAGTGCACAAAATGGGATGCTTGTGGGATAACCCACTTGGTGGGAGATACATATAAATACATTACTGTCCTAAAAACTATAGGTTTAACCTACATAGAGTATTTATAGGGATAAGCTGTAGTTTAAATGGGGGATGGTCATGCATGAATACTGTAATTTCTGCGGTTCAGAGCTGGTTAACTGGATCTGCCCTATCTGTTCCTCGAGATTGTTTTTTGACGTAGGCTAGAACCTGAAAGCAAACCAGGCCACTGAAAGCATTATGAAAATAGCAGCCAGTATCAGGGAGATGTAAGAGGGTCCAAAGAACCATTCTCTCAGTACTTCTAATGAAAGAAGCAGACCAATAAAAAATCTCAGATAACTGCCAGCAGCCATTTCAAGATTATGCCTGTAAATCTTTTTATTCTGCGTATACAAAACTAATTTATGATGTTTAGATACATACTGATAGTAATCGGCGTCATCCTATTTGCCATGCTCATTTATGGTCTGACGCTTGGCGAGACCTGCACCGAAATAGGCAGCTGTCGTGCCTGCTGGTCAACGGTGCCTGTCACAATAACAAGCGAGCTTTGCCCTGATCCAGCCAAGCCATGCACAGCAGAGCCGTATCTTCAGCAGCACAACGCACTTGTAGATATGATATTGTGTGCATGTGAACAAGCAGTGGCAGGCGATTATTCTGATACCGAGTTAAACAGCAATATAGAAAGCGCTGTCAAGGAGATGACCGGCTATACAGTCACCGCCAGCCAGGTATGCGACCAGCCAGGCATGATCCTGACAAAGAGGTCATACAGCTGATTTCTAAGACTTTTATATTTAATTCCAGAGAATTATTAGCAACGCCACCGTAGCTCAATAAGCTCCTTTTCTTTGTAAAGAAAAGTAGCTTGCAGTCAAAAGAAACTTTTCACAAAAGATTAAAGGGGCTGGAGAATGGCAGAGCATCTGTTTTGTAAACAGAAGGTTGGGAGTTCAACTCTCTCCGGTGGCTCTCGATTTCTTTAAGAAGTTTTCTGGGATGGTAATTTTTATATGACTACAGAACAGCAAGAAATTATGGTCACGTTTGAAACTGAGGATATGAAGAGAAACCGTGAAGTCGGTGAATTTATCATAAGTCAAGGGTATGAAATTGATCCAGAGGCTCTATCTTACAAAATCAAAATTTTCAATTATAAGGAAAGGAGTTTTTTGGGTATCCACTTTCAGCAAAGAACATCAAAGGCTGGTATTTTAAATCTACATGATGATTGTCCTATGCACGACCCACATGGATACTGGGAACTTGGAGCTGTTGATGAAGATAATCTACCCAACATGCAAAGTCTTGCAGAAGAGCTTGAGAAAAACTACAATATTAAGGTAAAGGTAGGACTTGCTAAAAAACCAATTATCTGGTAGATTTAGAGACAGGGCCTTGAAACCCCCATTATGTATTACCTACTTCTGAGTGACAACAAAACGAAAGGTTTAAATACATTTTCTTATCTATTGGTTTATCAGGTTAGCTAGATGTGGTTATAATGAAAACAGAAATAGATGAAATATTGGACATGGTCAACATCTGCCCCTTAAATATAAAATTCATCGGGGAAACGCTGGGAAGAGATGAAAACCATATTGAGGACCTGGCAAGGATATTAGAAAAACATAAGTTGGTCAGGCTGAACTATCCAATCGTAGGCAATCCCTTTCTAACGAAGATTAAAGGACATGATAATAATGGGAAAAAACTGATAAATCAGCAATCCGATTTTATTATCCCGTATACTATTCCTTTTATAGCAGCTCCGGTAGTTATTCAGAAAAATAATAATGGAAAGAAAATAGTTCCATATACACTCCCTTTTATAATAGATGTCCAGAAGCCTGATAATAACGGAAAGAAGGTGAAGAAAGAATCCAGTGATATTGTTCCCTATATGCTACCTGTTTTAACAGTTCAGAAGCCTGAGGATAACGGCAAGAAAATAGTGCAGCAAAAACTCAATAATATCGTTCCTCATACTGCTCCTGTTGTAGAAGCTGAGAATGATAACAAAAATGAGGTAAAGAACGAAGCAGAGAAAGAAGTGAAGGAAGGAGAGAATGAAGTAAAGAACGAAGTAGAAAATGAGGCAGAAAAAGAGGTAAAGAACGAAGTAAAGGATGAAGTAAAGAACGAATTCAGTACTGTACCTTATAGTATTCCTTTTTAGGCAATTCTGATGTCTCTTTCCACAAGTTTCTTAAGGTTTTCTGCGATGGTATTGGATTGATTATCAATGATTTCCAGAAAAGCCATTATACTGATTACTGTCCTGTTTCTCATAGGCTTTGCCATAAGGCTCTTTCCCATAAACACAGGGTTTCATATGTGGGACGAGTCTGTCTATCTTCAGCATGCAGAGATTATGTCAGGCTTCAGGCCAGAAGCAAATTATAATGAATTCTGGATAAGGCCTCCGTTGCTGCCTGTATTGTTTTCAATAGGTTATATTTTTAATCACTCTATCATAACGCTTCATGTTATAGTTGCCTTCTTTACAGCGCTCGGCATAGTTGCCACCTTTCTTCTGGCTAAGGAATTATTTAACGAGAAAATAGCTTTATTGTCAGCTCTCATATTTGCCCTGAACCCGCTGCACGTTTTGTTATCACGGTTTTTGCTTGTAGATGCCATGCTATCGTTGTTTTTTGCATTAACGCTCTTCTTTGCCTACAAGGCATTGAAGGCATTGAAATACTCCTTTTTAGCAGGAGGCTTTCTGGCACTGGCTATTTTGCTTAAATTCACCTCGTTTATGCTTATTTTCCTGGTATTTCTATTATTCTTCCTATTCCAGAAGAAATCAGGTAACATAAGGCATGCGTTCAATATAATAACATCAAAGAAATTCCTGGCAGTGATATTTTCCTGTATTATTGTTCTACTTCCTTATCTTGTATGGGAGCAGTTGAAGTTTGGTTCCCCTTTCTATACATTCGTTAATGCAAGCGTGGTATCTGCTACGCCTTTATTCACTGTATACGATGTTTTCTTTACAGAGATTTTTGAATTCCTGCCATTCGTATTGGTTGCCGGCATTATTTTATTCTCAATAAAAGCTGTTATGAAAGTGCATAAAGAGGATATATTTCTTGTTTTATGCGTTATCATCCCGGTTATCATAGTGCTGTTGATAATTCATATTGAAACAAGGTATTTTATGCCGGTTTTGCCATTTCTAGCTATAATGGCTGCCAAGGGATTCCTGTCCCTGCCTAAAAGGCAATATATTTTCTGGTTTGTACTGCTCTTTGTTTCCCTGGGCTCTGTTTTTTCACTTTTCTCAGCATCTGCTATCCACTTCGATACAGAGGTATCATGGGAATCAGCTGTTATGGATGCAGGGATATGGGTAAATAGTAATCTGCCAGATGATATCACTATTTACAGTAATTATGATTACCCGCCTATTGCTTATTATTCTGATAGAAAGCTGATTGTTCTGGACAATATGGATGATGTTACCCAGGGCGCGTATATCATTACATCCAGTATAACAGATATAGAGCCTACAAAAGACACCCTGCTCAACAACGAAAACTTCAGCCTAATAGAAAGCTTTGATGACGGGTACGAAGTTGTATATATTTTCAGGCATGGTTAGGACAAGAGTGTAAAGAATCTGCATGTTATGTTCCTTCCTGGGTGAGTTTTTCTCTTATCGCATTTTCTATTATATCTAGGGCGCTGCCTTCTTCGTATGTGGTTGTGGTTTTATCCGGAATAGTGGTTGTTACAGTATCGACAGTCTGGGAAACACATAGGCTTACTGTAATGATCAGGATTAAAACCAATGTAATTATAATTCCTGTTTTCATCTTTACACCTCACTTTTAGCGATTGGGTCCCCGACCTGTATTAAAGTTTCTAATTCAGCCCTGTAAACATTTTCTGTGACTGTAAGATTAAGAATTGTGAGATTAGATTCAGGCTCTTCTTTAATTGTAGTTGTTGTAGTTTCTTCTGGTACCTTCTCCAGTGTTGTAGTTGTTTCTGCTGGAATAGTAGTGGTAATAGATGTTGTTGTAGTTGTTGATGATGTAGTGGTCGTTCTTTCCTTTGGAATTGTAGTCGTGGTTGTTGTAGGCACTGTCGTTGTGGTTGTCTGAAATGGGTTGTAGGTCCAGAATTCTTCTACAGCCGTTTGACCATCGTTTGATGCAGTCAAAACAATGGCATCTATATTCTGGTTTTCGTCAAATCTCCTGAAAAGACTTAGAGATTTTATAGGCAACGTGAAATCCTTGATCACGGAATTGCCAACTAATTTCTTGGCTGACCAGAAGAACGTTGCTATCTGTCTGTATTTGCCTGTTCCTTCATAATAATCCCACCTTCCAGAATTCATTAGAAACCTTTCAGAATCAGTCTCACCTGTAACCTTGATAAATTCTTCAGAAAATCCCGTTTGGCCGCCTTTCTTCAGATTTACAACCCCGTATAATACATTAACCGGTTTATCTGGCCCACCTGCGAGTTGAACCAACCAGTTATCCGTATCTGTGCCTATGGGCGTTATAGTGAATTCAGCAGCGTAGACAACTTCAACTTCATCAAAGTCGTATACAATGCCTTCTGCAACTATTATAGAAGAGAATAGAAATATACACAGACCTGCAGCAACTAGAATTCCATATCCCATAATTAATTTTATTTTAGTGGTTTATAAAAATATATGATTCTTCTTAGACTTGTAAATCATACAAGTGTTGCTACCCAGTCCCCGATAGCATGGGTCACGATGATAACAAACACTGCAATAACCAGGTGCTCTGCAACTGCCTTGTAAGGCTTCATGTTCTGCTGCCTGGCCATGTGGAAGCTGAATACCGCTATCAAAGACAGCCCCCATACAATACTGATAATTATTGCAAGGTCTGGCATAAGCAGGAAAGGAACTATGAATGTCAGTGCAAAGATGAATTTTGACAGGAAGGTCGTGGCTGTTGCTTCCCATATCTCCCTTGGCGTGTGCTTATTCTCTGATTCCTCAGAGATGTGAATGCCCAAGGCATCGGAAAGGGCGTCTGCTATGGCTATCACAAGCACGCCGCCGATGACAACAATCGCAGAATGTGTGCTTGAATGCAGCCCTACGATAAGCCCGAGCGTGGTAATGACGCCGGATGTAAGGCCGAAGCTAAATCCCTTTCTGATAGAGAGCCTCATGATTAGTAATTATTATATAAGCTATAAAAGATTTTCATTCTATAACTCGCTCTTACTGAATAGATATGTCCCTATAAGAACAATTGAGATGCAAAATGCAGATAAAACAATGAAATCAACAAACAAAGGGAGAATAGAGATTCCTATTAACGAGCCGCGGAGCCCGTCTACGCCGTAAAAAAGAGGGTCAAAGTGAGCAATGGTCTGCATCCACGCAGGCGTCTGGTCTATAGGAAAGAATACGCCTGAAAGCATGAACATAGGCATTATTAGAAAGTTCATGATCATCTGGAATCCGCTCATGTCGCTCATTCTCGATGCAATAGCCACGCCTAGCGAGACAAAGCTGGCTGATATCAGCAGCATGAATACTATGGAAATGAACATGCCAGTTAAGCCGGCAAAGTGCACTCCTATTATTATAGCCAGTACCAGTATAATCAGGCCGTTTAGCAGTGCAGTTGTCGCGCCGCCAACTGTCTTTCCAACCATGATTGACAGGCGGGATATAGGAGCAACCAGTATCTCTTTCATGAAACCGAACTGCTTGTCAACAATAACAGAGATGCCCGAAAACATTGAAGAAAAAAGCAGGGTCATCCCGATTATGCCTGGTATCAGGAATTCAATATAGCTTGCACCACCTACACCAGGCACTATGCTGCTGAGCCCTGTTCCCATTATAGCCAGCCATAAGAACGGCATTGCAAGGCCGCCGATTACTCGGGACTTTGAGCGCCAGAACCTTATCATCTCCCTTAGCCATACAGTAAAAGCATCGTATATCATAATTTCACCCGCGGAAGCGCATTCTGCGTCTGTTTCTTTCAGTAATGCCTGCTTCTTCATCGCGTATACGCCTTCCAGTGTAATGGAGAAAAACATCTTCCAGCGTCTTGCCTTTGTGCTTTTTTTTCAGTCTATTCGGGCTGTCCAGTGCAATTATCTTCCCGTGGTCGATTATTGCAACACGGTCACAAAGATACTCAGCCTCTTCCATATAGTGGGTTGTCAGTATTATGGTTACGCCTACCTTTTTCAGTTTCTTGATAAAATCCCAGATGCTCCTCCTGGTCTGGGGATCCAAACCAAGAGTAGGCTCGTCCAGAAAGAGGACTTTCGGCCTGTGCATAAGCCCTCTTGCTATCTCCAGTCTCCTTTTCATGCCGCCTGAGTAAGTTTTTACCTGCATATCTGCTTTTTGCGACAGGCCAACCAGCTTCAGGACCTCTGAGATTCTTTTTTTCCTTTTGCCCTTTTCTAGGTGGTAGAGTCTTCCATGTATATCTAAATTCTCTTGTCCTTTGAGCTCCTCATCAAGCGTTGGGTCCTGGAAAACAATGCCAATACATGACCTGACCTTGCTCTGTTCTCTTTCAATGTCATGCCTGCAGAGCCTTGCTGAGCCTGACGTAGGCTTCTTTATGGTTGCAAGCATTGATATCAGCGTGGTCTTGCCTGCACCGTTCGGCCCAAGCAGGCCGAATAATTCGCCCTTCTTAACAGCTAGGCTTACAGAGTCAACAGCTGTAAAGCTGTTGAAAGTCTTTGTAAGTTTATCTGTAGTTATAGAGATCATGTTATCACAGTACAGCTTTATTTATAAAAAAATCTTTAAATATTCTCTTTATCATGTTATAGCAGTCATGCATACTTGCTGTCTATTCAGGAAGTAAGAGTCAGTAAAAAGTATGCGTGGTTTATTCTCACGCACTTAGGTGATATAATGGACACAGGCAAACTGAAAAAGAACATGGACTTCGAATGGGAAATCCCGAAATCAGGCGAGATGAATGTTCCTGGAAGAATATTTGCAAGTAAGTGGCTTATCAATGAAATGGATGATAAGGTATGGGAGCAGGTAAGCAATGTTGCGTGCCTCCCAGGCATCCAGAAAGCTTCAATAGCAATGCCTGATGCTCACTGGGGTTACGGCTTCCCTATCGGGGGTGTAGCTGCTTTTGACCTAGAAGAGGGTGTTATATCTGTAGGCGGAGTAGGATTTGATGTCAACTGCGGTGTCACTACAGTCAAAACTAATCTTTCATTGGATGATGTCAAGCCAAAAATAAAGAAGCTGGTTGATGTACTGTTCCAGACAATACCTGCAGGCCTCGGAGAACGAGGCGAGATAAATCTGAGCAGAAGCCAGCTAAATGAATTACTGGTAGAGGGTGCTCCGTGGGTTGTGAAAGAAGGTTACGGCACAGAGGAAGACCTTGACTATATAGAAGAGAACGGTTATGTGAACGGGGCTGACCCAGCTAATGTAAGTGAGACTGCTCTCAAGAGGGAGAAAAACCAGGTAGGCACACTCGGCTCTGGCAATCATTATCTTGAAGTTCAGTACATAGACGAGATATATGACGAAGGCACTGCCAAAAAATTCGGTCTAGCACTCAACCAGGTCGTCGTTTCAATACACTGCGGTTCCCGTGCTCTTGGCCATCAGATAGGAACTGACTATTTGAAAACATTGGCAGAGGCATCAAGAAAGTATGGCATTCCTATCAGGGAGCGCGAGCTTGTCTGCGCGCCAATAAACTCAAAAGAAGGCCAGAAATATCTTTCTGCAGTAAACTGCGCAATAAACTATGCCTTTGCGAATCGCCAGGTTATTGTTCACCTTACAAGAAACGCCTTTCGACAGGTCTTTCGCAATGCAGAGCTTCCGCAGCTTTATAATATTGGCCATAATACAGTGAAGCTGGAAAAGCATAGGCTAGACGATAAAGAAAAAGAGGTCTACGTGCATAGGAAAGGTGCAACCCGTGCTTTCGGCCCTAGTAGAAAAGAGCTTCCAAGGCCTTACCAGGGTGTTGGCCAGCCTGTAATAATAGGCGGTACAATGGGCACTGCTTCCTATATAATGTGCGGTACTGATTACGGTGAAGAGCGGGCGTTTGCGTCGACATGCCACGGCTCCGGCAGAACCATGAGCAGGATAAGTGCGAAAAAGAGGTGGCGCGGTGATAGGCTGGTAAATGAGCTGGCAGCAAAGGGAATAATAATCAGAACCCACTCATTTCCTGGCCTGGCAGAGGAAGCACCAGGTGCATACAAGCCTGTTGAGGATGTTATTGATTCTGTCCACAATGCAGGCCTTGCAAAAAAAGTAGTGAGGATGCGACCGCTTGGCTGCATAAAGGGATGATATCTAAAAAATTCTAAATGTTATATGGAGGGTTCTTAATGGAAGATAATATAAAGGCTTATAGCTTTGCGCTGATAGCTTCGCTGATTGTAGGAATAACAGTTGTAATGATAAAAATGATTCTGCAGGACATTAACCAGCTCTCGACCATAGTATACTCTCACTTTTTCGGTTTTGTTGGCTCCATGATATTCATGACATTCATAAGGAAGCGTAAGTGGCTAAGGCCTTTCAGAGAGCACTGGAAGCATATGTCTTTGTATGCTCTTTTTTCTGTAATCGGACTCATAACACTGACCTACTCGATAGACGCAATAGGCCCAAGCCTGACCTCATTTCTTACAAGGTTCGTAATGATATTTACTGTAATGATTGGCTTCTTCTTCCTCAAGGAGAGGTTCAACAAGCCTGAGGTTGTTGGTATGATAATAGCAGTAATCGGTGCGTTTATGATAACATACACAACAGACCAGGTTATACTGATGTGGTCTGTTCTTGTTATCGGGGTGTGCGCATTGCTTGCCTTCTCCCAGCTAATAGTGAAGATGCACATAAAGAAGATAGACTACTTTGTATTGAACCATATAAGGATTGTGTCCAGTTTCTTTATCGTAACTGTTTTAGCGATTGTGACATCGAGCCTGCAGGCGCCATCTGTAAGCAACCTTATCATGTGCTTCATAGTAGGCATAGGGAACGGTATCATTGGATTCGGCCTTTTCTATAAAGCACTGGAGATTGCAGAGATGTCAAAGGTAAATATAATAAGGGTAGCTGACCCGTTCCTTGTTGTATTGTTTTCGTTCATATTGCTGAGCAGCATACCCACAACACTGCAGCTCCTGGGCGGTCTGGTGATAGCGCTAGGAGTGGCCGTAATTGTCATCGCAAGGCAAAAACCAAAGATAGTAGAGAGATGGGTCACGTAGCTGTAATTATCAGGCCGGTGAAAGAATCTTTAAAAATGATTTAATTTAATGAACTAATATGTGGGATACAATAGCTCAGATTGCAATACTTATCCTGGGAGCCTGCGCTATCATTCTAGTTGCTAAGAAGAATAAATGGGGGTTTGTGATTGGGTTACTATCCCAGCCGTTCTGGTTTATCACCTCGTTTATCAACCAACAATGGGGAGTGTTTTTCGTGAGTATTGTTTTTACCATGTCTTGGGCATTCGGGATATACGAATGGTTTTTTAGAAATAAGAAAAAATAAATTTTTTAAGGCTTCTCAATATCCTGATAAAAAGCTTTCTTCTCTTAGTAGAATAGTGATAAGGAAGTTTGATGTAGAGGATATCGAGGCTGTGCTTGCACTGGAAAGAAACAGCTCGCCCAAGGCACCGTACAGCAGGAGGACGCTGCTTTTCTATTCTGTGATGTACCCTGATTCCTTTCTTGTTTCCACAGATGGAGGCAGGATTCTAGGCTGCGTTATATTCGAGCTTGACGGCCACGTGCTCTCAATAGCTGTTGACCCTTCCAGCAGGAGAAAGGGCATAGGAACAGAGCTTATGAAAGAGGTCTTCAGGACGGCAAAGCAGCCGTGGGTAGAGGTCAAAAGCAATAATAGAGATGCACAGAGATTTTATGAGAACCTGGGCTTCAGGCAGAAAGGTATTATAAAGAACTATTACAAAACAGGAGACGGCCTGATAATGGTTTACGATAAGAAGAATTATTTAAAGGTGGATGACAAAATAGTAAAAGGTGTTTAGATGTTCGAGTTAAACGATAAGGTAGCTGTAGTAACCGGCGGCTCAAGAGGCATAGGAAAAGGGATTGCACTTGTTCTTGCAAGAGCAGGAGCAGATATTGCAATAGCAGATGTACTGGATGCAGGCGATGCAGTAAAAGAGATAGAGGCTCTTGGAAGAAAGGCTATATCGGTAAAAACAGATGTCTCCAATAAAAAAAGCGTCGACTCCATGATAAAGGAGGTTGTAAGCAATTTCGGGAAAATAGATATAATGGTGAACAATGCAGGAATCCTGAGACTTGCTCAGATTGAGAACATGGAAGAAAAGGAATGGGAAAAGGTTATTGACGTAAACCTCAAGGGCTGTTTTCTCTGCTCGCAGGCTGCTGGAAAGGAGATGATAAAGCAGAAGAGCGGTAGTATCATCAATATAGCATCTGTAGCAGGCATAGCTGCTTACCAGCAGGGAGCTGCTTACTCTGCTTCCAAGGCAGGCATAATACTACTGACAAAGGCCCTTGCAGGTGAATGGGGCAAGCACGGTATCAGGGTCAATGCTATCTGCCCAGGCGCTATCCAGACTGACATGACAAAGGGTATGTTAGAGGATGAAAAGATGAAGCAGGGGATAATCATGCAGGTTCCCCTGGGAAGGATAGGAGTGCCAGAGGATATCGGCGAAGCTGCCTTGTTTCTTGCATCTGATGCAGCTGGCTATGTAACAGGCCATGCACTGGTTGCTGATGGCGGATGGACAGCCAATCTGTAATTTTATTTTTTATTTTTCAATTCAGCCCTAATTAAGTAAAAGGTTTAAATACATTTCCTTCTGAATAGATTAAGATTGATGATTTCTATGGCAAAACATCATAAACATGAGGAACATAGCCACGAAGAACATAGCCATGAAGAGCATAAGCACAAGGCTAAGAACTACTGGCTGTTCTCGACTATTGTGCTGGCAGTCCTGCTGGTAGCAGTCGTGGCCTTCTACTCATTAGCAGGGTCAGGAGCAGATGTTGGTGCTCAGGCAGCAACAGACAAGGCTCTGACTTTCATAAACAACTACATGCTTAGCGGAGTAGCTGCTACAGTAGTAAGCACTGAAGACACAGGCGGTCTTTACAAAATAAGTCTGGACATAGCTGGCAGCGGCGTCGATGTCTACGTGACAAAGAACGGCTCATTACTTTTCCCTTCTGTTGTTGATATGGATGAGGAAGTTGAAGTGCCGGCAACTGATGAGGTTCCAAAAACAGCCAGGCCTGAGGCGCATGCCTTTATAATGTCATACTGCCCTTACGGCCTGCAGTTCCTGAAGGCCTACATACCTGTTATAGAGCTGCTTGGTGACAAGGCAGACCTGGAGATTAACTTCGTGCACTACGCAATGCACGGTGAAAAAGAGATACAGGAGAATAACAGGATATACTGCATACAGGAAGAGCAGAGCGAAAAATTAACTAACTACCTGAGATGCTTTGTTGAGAGTGATGATTATGAGAGCTGTCTTGCTAGTACAGGAATAGATACAGCAAAACTAGATGCCTGCATAGCAGCAGCAGATGAGCAGTTCAAGATAACAGAGATGTACAATGACAAGGACACATGGTTAAGCGGAAGCTATCCGCAGTACCTAGTTGATGCTGAGCTTGCAACCCAGTACAGTGTAGGCGGCTCGCCAACATTTATTCTGAACGGCCAGGTATTGAGTGTAACAAGGTCAGCTGACGCTATAAAACAGGCTGTGTGCGATGCATTTACAGATCCTCCGTCTGAATGTGAGCAGGTTCTAAATACGAACGCAGAATCCCCTGGCATCGGCCCTATAGGCTCAGGCAGCGGAAGCGGAACACAGGCACAATGCTAATTCGTGATCTATATGGTAGTAAAAGTATATTCAACTCCTACATGTCCTTATTGCGTTATGGCAGAGGATTTCTTGAAAGAGCATAACATAGAATTCCAGGAGATCAACGTAGCAGAGGATGAAAAAGGCCGAGAAGAGATGATTGAAAAGAGCGGCCAGCTGGGTGTTCCTGTAATAGAGATAAACGATAAGATAATAATAGGATTCAATCAGGAGGCAATAAAGAAGGAGCTGAAATTAGAATGAGATTTTAATAATTATAAGAATAACTATTGTTGATAAATATAGCAAAGAAAAAGCAAAAAAGAAGACAAAGAAGAAATGCAGTTGTTGTTAAATAGAAATCTATTTTTCTCTTTAATTCTTGTTTATTATTCCAGAAAATAGCTTACAGCTTCTCCTATGTTGCTGACTTCTACTATTGTCATGTTTAGCTCTTTACTAAGATCTAACGAATAGCTGTAATCAACCTCGCAGTATTCCATCGAGTTCAGTATCTTACAGTGTCTGGTCTTTCCTGCACGGCTTGCTGATTGATTAACAGGCACCAGAAACGTTGTTATGTTCATCTGCCTTGATGCACTGGCCTTCTCTAGTATACCGCCGGCCTGGCCTATTGAACCGTCCTCGTTTATTGTTCCTGTCATCATCACGCCTGCTTTGGGCGTCCTGTTCAGCAGGGCAAGCAGAATGGATACAGACATTGCTGACCCTGCTGAAGGCCCCTCTACAACAGAGGCATTCACCATAACAGAATATATCACATCGTAGCTTTTCAGCGATATGTTCATGTAATCAGCAGCTGCCTTTGCAGCTGTCCTGCCTGATATCTGGGTGTCATAATTGGCAAGTACATCGTTAACATTAACCAGGACAAGGCCAGAGCCAGGCCTCACTGTTGTCATAAGCCTTGCAACAACACCATTGCCTTCAGCATCAACAGCTGGAATAAGCATCTCTATGCTGTTTTCTGTAATATTAGCTGCAATAGCTGGCTCGCAGACTGGCATGGAGTAAGGCGAGAGGTTTGTGCCTGCTATGAAGCCTACAAGAAATACCATAATAAGTGATAAGACTACGTTTTCTTTCTTTATTTGGTACAGCTTTATCCTGTACTTTGTTTTTCTTCTTTTACCAGCCATAGCATCAACAGATTTCAACACCATACTCGTTAAGCAGAGCCTCTTTTACATAGACCTGCTTGTTCATCCTCACTGCAAGGGCAACAGCATCGCTGGGCCTTGAATCTATGTCAAGTATTTTGTTGTTCTGCCTTACCACAATCCTGGCCCTGTAAGTGTTGTCCTTAAACGAATCTATCTTAATAATCAGTACCTCCAGCCCGAAGTTGTCAGCTACCTCAGCAAAGATGTCATGGGTAAGAGGCCTTGTAACTATGTTATCCATGCCTCTTTCTATTGACAGGGCCTGGTCATCGCTTATCAGCATGCTGAGCTGGTAGCAGCCAGCAGAGAGATAGAGAGTATCCTCGTCAACAGCAACAGAAGCAGCTTCATAACCAAGCGTTGACAGCTCCGGAAGTAGTATTCCGCTTTTTACAAGCTCTTCTATCACAGGCTCATAAAAGTAAAGCCCTATCATTAATCCAACCAAAAAGGAGACAAATATTATTGTTAGTAATCTTTCTCTGTCACGGCTTTGCCTTCTCATATCAATAAAATGACTTCCTATATTTTAAAGTTTTTCTCAGGTGCCCCTGCAAAAACTATAAATAGGGGTTTAATCAAAGCTTAAGTATGAATATGAAACTAATAGGTGCCATTGTTGTAATAGTGGTTGTTGCAGCAGCGGCATGGTATATGGGTCTGATTTAGTCCCAGAGCGCGGCATCTTCTGATATAGACTAGTTGATACTAGTAGTAATTATTAGAATATATGAGATAAAGAACTATTTCCTGAGCATGAAGCCGCAGTCGCATCTTTTCCTGCTTTCAGTTAGAATGTGCTCTCTTTTGCAGACAGGGCACACCATCCTTACCTTGCTGGATTCCCTTTCTGCCCTTTCCATTCTCTTCAGCTCAGCCATCTCCCAGTTTGAGCCCCTGCGGGTTTTGCAGGTGCGACAGATACCATCAATGGCCAGGTCTGTTTTTGCAACAACACCGTTGCACCTCGGACATCTTGCAAACTGCCGCTCATCAAAACTGTCGATGGAAACCATAAATCAATAATTGTTTCCAAAGGTATATAAACGCCTGCGCTCTGCAGAAACTAAAACTTTTTACATCTTTACAATAACTGATATTGATGGGGCTTCTCGATAGACTAAGAAATTCCTTCAGAAAGGAAGAAACTGTCAAGGAGGTAGAATTATCCTTAGATGAAATCATTGCCAGGGCAGACAAAAAAATCGAAGAGGCTGAATCAGAAGCAGTTGCAAAGGCATATGAATCTGTGGAAAAAACAGCAAAAGAGCTGGAGGCCCTTTCCGTCCTCATTGATAACCTGGAAAAACTGAGTCCAGAAGGGGTCATGCAGGCGCCAAAGGCAGTTAAGAAAAGGTTCTGCAGCTACTCGAAGAACCAGATAGCATCAATAAAAACGCCTCCAAAAGAGCTTGCTGCAATAAAGGAGTTCCTCAACAGAACGTATACAACAGTGCATAACCTAGGAGGCCTTACCCAGAAACAGATAATGCACATCGAATTCTTTTTCAAGGAGGATTTCAGGCCAGTTATCAAGAAGTCAAGGGAGATAAGCGATATTATCGACGAGGCACGGCAGTGCATAAGAGCCGGCAATACAGATGCCTACAGAAAGATAAAGGATATGCACAAGAATATGCAGGAGCTTGACAGAAGTATTAACGAAAATAACAGCAGGGTAGCTGTTATACACAGCGGGATAGAAAGGCTAAGAAACGACCAGAAAGAGCTCTCTGATAAGATAGACAGTATAGACACAGGCGATTTTAGGCAATATAGTAATGAAATAGACGAAGCAGAAAAGAAAACAAGGCTCATAGAGCAGGATCTGGCTTCTTACCTCTCCATAGAAAAGCTTCTGAAGAAGCTGGTTCATGAGAAAGAGATGAAGAACGAGCTACTTGATGCTTATACAGAATCGCCAGTGAAAGCTCTGCTCCAGGACGAAGAAATGAAAATAATGGGATTCGTGAAGGAGGCACTGGAGCTTCACAAGAAAGGCAGCATAGATGTTGATGAAAAGAAGATAGAGAAAGCGACCAACATAATAGGCAATCCCGGCTATCTAAAAGAGCAGAGAAAGAGGCTGCTTGAGGCAATGAAAGAAACTGATAAAAAGAAGGAGCACATGAACAAAATAATAATGCCCAGGCTTGAGAGTAAGGAAGCACTGGAAGAAGAAAAAAGCAGGGTTGGGTCCGATATAAAGAAGCTTGAGGAAAGCCTCACGAAAATACCAAAAGAGATTGAAGGCATAGAGCAGCAAAAGAAACTGCTGAAAGAACAGATAGAAGGCGCAGCCTCGGAAATAATGAAAGCAAAGATTAGGATAAAGTAAGGTTTAAATAATTGAAAATTTAACTTATTCTATGCCTGTTAATTTCGGGAAAACATTCTCATCAGCACTTAGGTATGCACTCAGCCTCAAAAGAATCCTGCCTTTCTTCCTGATAAATCTTATTGTTGCTGCATTTGTCTTTGTATTCATAGATTATGCTGTTGATATCCTTCCTATGGTCATATCAGGCTCATTTACCAGCATACCTATTACAACACTGATATATGCCACACTTGCGTTTGTAGCGATTATTGGTGTTACAGCTCTGCTCAGGATTTATGTGCAGGCAGCAATAACTGACAACGCAGCTTCATACTGGCAGAAAAAGAGGAAGAAGCTTACCAAATCCTTCCCCGGCAGCAGGAAATACATTACCGTGCTTCTGGCACTTGTCCTTGCAGGAGTGATAAGCAGCATAATAACCGCAGTTCTTGCATATATACCAACAGCAGGAAACTTCCTTTCAGCACTAGCATCCATATTGTTCGGGCTTATATTCCTGTTTATTATACAGATAGTGGTCATATCAAACAAGGGAGTTGTTGATTCGATCAAGGCTGGTTACGCACTCTTCATGAAAAGCAAGCTTGATGTATTGGTTTTCTGGATTGTCCTTGTCATACTGTCTATTATAATTGCGTTGGTTGCAATAATACCGATAGCAGTGGCTTTAATCCCTGTAATAGGCCTGCTGGCGGAATCGTTAATAGTGCCTGGAGCATCCACAGCTGCTATACTGGGTGATATAATACCTTTGATAAAGGCGAACATGCTCTCTATTGCTGTTGCCAGCATAATAACCTCGTTTATAATTGCTTATCTATCCGTATTCCAGGAAGCAGCAAAAACCTTTTTCTACCTGCAGAAGAAGAAACGATAAAATGCTCTCTATTAGAATAGGCCGCGGTTGAACTGGTCTATAAATTCTCTTGCTGCTACAACGAATTCTTTATGACCGTAGCAACTAAATGATACGATTTCGACTTCCTTGTACGGCTCGTTTCCGTTCTTCGGTATAAGATAAATGCTTATTCCGCCATCAATTGTTTTAGGAAGGTTATCTCTGTTAACGTGGTAGGAAATAGATGCCCCGATTAAACGGTACTCTGGGTATAGCTTTGCCATCTCAGGCGATAATGGCACTCTGCTTTTTTCCAGGTGGTTTATTCCGTCTGTCATAGGATACGACTATAGTAGAAATCTTTTTAAGAATAATCCTTTGGAAAGGATTATTTGTATTCTCGCCAGACGTGATGGCACTTCGTGCATCTAAAGAATTGAGTAGGCGGCTCGTCTGCAGAGCGTGTCTGCTGCAGCCACCAGTAGGCTTTTTGATTGTCGCACTCAGGGCAAGCCTTGTCTGTAGTCGGCAGCATTGTCTCGTTTTTCTCCAGAACAACGATACCCTTGATCTTCTTTTTTTCCTCGACTATCCTGAGGTCCTTTATTGACCTCTTTTTCTCAGAACCGCAGCTTCTGCACTTCAGTACAACGCTCTTTCTTTTCTTAACCGGCAGCATTATTGCTCCGCACTTGGAGCAGAATTCGATTTTGCTTCCCTTTTTGCTTGTTTTTTTCTTCATTCGCTTTCACTTTTTATAATTATTAGTCTTTCTTCTTTGTTCACTTATGTTTAAATCTTTATTTATCATAATTTTATAAAAATCATTTTCCCACCAGAAGGGAATAATTTTGGTTTCCTTATATTTTAAAGGCAATAACTTTATATAATTTGAGTGGGAAGGTAAATGGGATGGGTCAGTCTCATTAATGGGGTGATTGGTATCAAAAATTTTAATGTTGTGAAGCTTGACAGCAAGGGAAGGATAATAGTTCCGTTCCACATAAGGGATTACCTGGGGCTGAAAGAGGGCACAGAGCTCCTTGTAACCAACAATGAAAAAAGAGAGCTGAAAATACTTCCTTTGATGAACGGGAAGACAAGTGAGATAAGAATCATGCTTTCTGATATGCCTGGCTCCATGGCAAAGATAGTCAATACAATAGCAAAGCACAACGTAGACGTGCTCATGAGCATGAGCCAGACAATAGAAAAAGGCAAGTCAGCTGAGTGGACAGCCATGGTTGACACAAGCAACTGCAAGGATTTGAAAAAGTTGGAAACCAGCCTCCTTGCACTGAGCGTAGTCAAAAAGGTAGAGGTAGAAAAGCGTTAGAGGTTGAATGATATGGTATTAGAAACGGAGGAAAAGCCTGTAGAGAAACCTGTTGTTTTGCAGGAATTATTCATACCTACAAATGAAAATATGCAGAAGAATCTTCACACAAGCCTTACGCGTCTCTACGGAGAATACGTTACTCAGGAAATAGAAAGACATTCCAGAGACAAAGAATATGTTATTCATATAGCCGGGAATAACGGAGACGGCTCTGGTATAGTGTCCTATGTACGTGCAGCTGAAGAAATACCAAAAGAGATACTTGACAAATCAGGCAAGAACAAAGCCAAAGGCATAACCGGTTCTGATTTCCTGCTTGAGGAGCTGTACAAAAGGCCAAGCTGGGGATTTAAAACAAATGGCAACGCCATAGATCCTAGATACATCTATCCTGAGGCAATTGATACGTATAGAGAGTATGTTTTTGACGAAGACAAAAAGCTGGTTCCCAAGAACGAGGCAAAAGAGCGGCAGTATGTTAACGGGAAATTGCTGGTCGTCAGGTTCCTTGACCAAGGCTCAACCCCAAGAATGTGCATACTTGGAGCGAATGACAGGAACATGGATGAGATTATAGAGCAGAGGAAGAAGGAAGGGAAAAAAGTAAAGGTTGTATTCGAGAACAGGTTCAGGAACATTGCCAAAGCTGTTCTGGATAATCTGGGCATTGATTATGACCCCGATACTGTAGTCAGGAAGGCTGAATCTTACATCAACAGGCCTATCTACCTGCCTGACGGAAGAGACAGGACCGGCGATTATGATATAGGTATAGAAATAGGCGAGACCTTCAACACAGCCAGGGCAAATAACCTGAAACCGTATATGGAATTGTTCAAAACATATCCGGTAGAGATAAGCTGCTACAAAAACTAAGGATTATGATTGTTTTCATCGTCATTCAAGATTGTCACTGACTTTATAGGAGTAGTTAACATTGATTTAGCGCCCCTTTTCAACAGTTCTCTACGAATGCTGTGAGCCCTTTTCTTTGGTATCAGAAGCCTTGTTTCAATATAAATATTTCCGTATGATTTTATTGCCTCCTTAGCAAATAGCTTTTCCTTATTTATATAATCAAAAACCTCGGTTTCTCTGGGGTACGGGACATCCACTTCATAATAACCGTAGTTTTTTGCTAAAGCTGCACCTTCTAATGCAATTTTGATTATCTGTGCTTCTTCGTATTTCCACTGGTCTTCCATATCCTCCATTATATGCGGCCCGGTATACAAACCAGCTACTGAAGTATATAACTTGTCCACTACATTATAGTCATTTGAACTAATTGTTGTACCTGTCTGTGTATTTTCAATTATAATATTCCCAAAACCAGAAGGCCCAGCCAGCTCTGTTGTGCCTTCTGAATCCCAAATCTGAACTTGGTCGTTTTTACCGCCTATGTTGTTTCCTTTTATCATTATATATGGTGCTTCATCACCGTAGAGTTCTTTATAAGTATCATTATTGAGAAAGAGCTCTTTCGCAGTACTGGTATATTCAGTATAGCACCACAGAATCCTGTCTTCCTTCCTTCTCTCGTTTTTTTTAAGTTTTAGCAATTCTGAGAGGTCCGCAGCATCTAGATTTTTATAAAAGGCAAGAACTATATCAACGTCACCATAACCAAGGTCACAAAGTTTTTGCATATCATAACCCCTAAGCATCCCTTCCTTTGCCCAGTCACTACCAGTAATAGCTATATCTAAAGCAAGCTTATCTTTTCTACAAAGCTCTGCAGGCACGAGCTGCGGTCTTACAGCAACAGCCTCTAAAGCAACATCCCCGGTCTTTACATAACCTGTAAACTTTGGGGAATATTTTCTAGAACCGGGCTCGTATCCAGAGGTATATAAATCAGCATCATCTAAAAGGGCTTTAGTACTCCATCTATCAGGATGATTCAAAGATCCTACAGGAAGACCAAACCTAAGTTTTTTCATTCTTCTCACGCAATACAATTCTAAAAATCTGGATTTGCAGTATTCCAGGTATAATTTTTGGGATTATTATGGTGCCAGAAAAGTTTTTAAACCTTATGAAAAGCGGGAAAAATGCCTATATTCCGACAAAGTACAGGGCAAGCCTTGGATAGCCGAGCAAGGGCACGGCAAAAAGAACCTTGCCGATTATCTGCTCCTTCTTTACAATGCCTGAATCAGGAACAGGATTGTTGTCGCCTTTTATAATATAACCGTCCTCCTGAACTTCGATTATTCTGTGAACAATCGTATACTGCACATCGCTTCTCTGGTAAATAACGATGTCATTGACCTGAAAATCACCCGCGCCGGTAACAAACAGCAGGTCGCCTCGATGCAGTATAGGCTCCATGGAGTCAGAAACAACAGAGACAATAGGCATTGAGGTGCCTGTTGCAAATGCAAGCCCCTGGTAGAATATCCATGCTACCAAGAAAGCCACGAGAATCTCGCCGAAATCCTTCAGGTAATTAGACATTAGAATACCTTGTAATAGATAACTTAAAAAGTTTAAGCACCGCCCCTTGACTCGCCTGAGAGGCCTGAGGCAATTAAGTGCGCAACCCTCAAAGGCTCAGGAAGTGCAGACCTAACGCAGGTGATATTCAGTATCTCTTTTGATTCTTTGTCATCAATACCAGCTCTTTGATAGTAAATGCTCTTGCTGTTTTTAGTAAATGTATGGATTCTGCCTGCCTTTTTCACTATAGCAAGCCTCTTTTTATAATCATTGAATATCTTCGTTGTTTTCCTGAACCTCTTCATGTCAGGCTTTTTTCTTTGCACAGCTATTACCGGCAGCTTTGTTATTCTGTTTAGCTCTTTTAAATCAACCAAATTAAAGCCTGCCATTGTTATTCCCCCAAGCATTATTACTGATAGCTGGTCATAGTGCCTGCTCTTCAGTATGCTGTCGGCAATTCTTTCTGTCGCATCCAGCCCGTCTTTTTCTATTCTTGTTGAGAGCAGGCCATCCATAAAAGAGCTGCCCCGGAAAACAGCTCCGATTATCAGAACCCTCTTCTGCGAGAATCGAAATGCGCAGTCATCCCAGGCAATTATGCGTACCTCTTTTTTTATCATAATCAATACAATTAGTTATTAGAGAAAGAAGATAAAACTCTTTTCTTACTTCTTTGCGTGCTGGAACTTCTTTCTGAGATCCTTTGCATCGGCAATTATCTGCTCTGCTGCGTCGAGCAGCGATTTCTTTGGGTCTGTGCTCTTGACAACAAGCACAGGCTTTGACAGGTAGGGATGATCCACAGCATAAGCGCTGTAGTTGATCTTGCCCTTCCACAGCTTTTCATTAATCAGGTTGACAAAAGTCAGGTTGCTCAGGCTTATCTTCAGCCTGTCTTTCTTCTTTTCAAGAACATCGATTTTCATCCAAAAACCTCTTCCAGGTCGTCAATATTAATTGTCTTTCTGAGCTCGATTCTCGGGCAGGCCGTATTCACGAACGAATCTGCCTTGATGCCCTCTAGTTTTTCGTTGCTTATCTCATCCATTATTAGGATGAAAGCCTTTTTATCTTTATTTTTCAGGTATTTTCTTGCTTCTTCTGCTTTTTCAAGATTAAACTGGCCTTTCTTTGACGAGACCAGTATGCCAAATGTCTCTGCCTCTTTGGCCTTTGCAATTCTCGCATACCTTTTCTTCTCAGGCAGGTCAGAACTGACCTCTATTCTTCTTTTTTCCAGGTCAAGTACGTAGGTTTTTTTACCTTTAACTGCAGTTGAATGAAACGTGCCAGACCCGATGAAAAGGAAGGCGTCTACTTTATCTTTTATTTTTTCTGCACTGCCTGTGAAGCAGCCAAGTATCTTTCCGCCAATCACAGGCTTTTTCCCAGCCTCCTTTAGCTTAGAGGAGGCTACATCCAGCAGGTCTTCATATTGAAGAGATGTCAGTAGCCCTATTCTCTCTTCCCCGATAACAGAAAAATCAATATTATCTATATTCAAATCCATTTTCCATGGATAATAAAGAACAGACACGCTGGTTTCAAAATTTTTATAGAAACTCTCATGGCCAACATGGACCAGTAAATCGCATTTCAGCTGCATTGCTTCATCATCCCTCAGGTCGCAGGCACCGTAGCAGGGATCTGCTGATAATATAACCTCTATGCCTTCTTCTTCTATGCCCTTGGCTATCTCCAGGGCCCTTGTCTTCAGGCCCTCTGGCAACTGCAGTAAAATGCGCTTAGGATTCTTTTCCTTGATGTGCTCAACCAGCTCTTTAATCATGCTCAGTCTTTGATTATTACATATTTAAATATTGAAGATTGATTTATTTCTATGCACATTCTTAAGCTGGAAAACGTGGAGAAGACCTACAAGCTTGGTGATGTCAGGCTCAAAGTCCTGAACGGCATTGACCTGGCAATAAAGAAAGGCGAGCGTATTGCAGTGATGGGGCCTTCCGGCTCTGGCAAGTCAACAGTGCTGCACATAGCTGGCTGCCTTGACAGGCCGACAAAAGGCAGGGTTTTTGTTGATAACAAGGATGTATCAAAACTAGGCGATTCGGACCTTGCGCGAATAAGAAGAGAGAAGGTCGGTTTCGTATTCCAGTTCTTTTATCTTGTGCCGTCGCTTACCTCTCTGGGCAACGTGATGCTGCCTATGATATTTTCAGGGCGGCAGAACAAGGAAAGAGCAGTTAAACTGCTAAAGGGCGTAGGGCTTCCTGAAAGAATGGAACATCTGCCATCCCAGCTCTCAGGCGGCGAGCGCCAGCGGGTAGCAATAGCAAGAGCCATGGCAAATGAGCCGGATATAATCATGGCTGACGAGCCTACAGGCAATTTAGACTCAAAGTCAGGAAAAGAGGTAATTGATTATCTGTTGAAATTAAACAAGGAAAAGGGCATAACACTTATCATAGTTACCCATGACAAGAATATTGCATCCTGTGCTAACAGAATTATTTATTTAAAGGATGGGAAGATAATAAAAGAAGAAAGGAAGAAGAAAAAGTGATTAACATGAAAATACTGCTGCCGTTATTCCTGTTGCTGCTGGCATGCACAGCCAATGCTTTGACGGTCACTGTCCAGTCAAGCGTAACACCGTCGACAATAGTGCCGGGCAACAGCGGTTACCTGGAATACATAATCACTAATGCAGGCACAAATCCTGTTTCAGTCAATCTTTTGTCACTGCAGCTGGATTCACCTATGATAGCAGACAGCTATTCAAAGAGTCTAGGAAGCGTGGCTGGATCAAGCAGCGGGTCTGCTATAATAAAGTTTACAGCCCCGTCAGGCACTGCTTCTGGCTTCTATTCTGCCAAAGCGACCATAAGAGTATGCGACACCTCCTGCGAGGATTATATACAATACAGCATAATAAAAGTACAGTCACCATCTACCATAGAAATAACAGCTGAGCCTGACTCACTAAAGCCTGGCCAGAACCAGACAGTAACATTTACTTTAAGAAACAAGGGCGAGGCTGTTAACAGTATCGTGTTCACGTGGGCAGATGCAAGCGGGAATATCCTTCCGCTTGGCTCTGACAATCGTAAGCTTATTACCAGCATAGGCAGCAACTCTGCCTACCTTGTTCCGATAAAGATGGTTGTCAGCCCTGATGCTAATCAGGGTATCTACCCTCTCTCCATAAGCCTGTCCTACAGCGACCAGACAGGAAGAGAGCAGAATATCTCATCAACACTCGGCATAAGAGTAGCAGGGGATTTCAAATTCATAGTTTCTATTGAGTCGCAGAGCCTTGTTGCGCCAGGCATGCCAGGTACAGCTGAGATAAAAATTGCAAATGCCGGCACCCAGGAAGCCCAGTTCCTTACAATAAGCCTGCTCGAGTCGTCTCCGCTAGGAAGCATAAAGCCAGCAGTAATCTATGTCGGGAACCTGGAATCAGATGACTATGATACTGAGACAGTCAGTTATGTAGTAGGCAGCACAAGCCCGGGCGATTATCCTCTTAATATGGAGATCTCTTACAAGGACATATACGGTAATTCTTATTCAGACATTTACAGTGCAGGCATCACCGTATCTTCAAGCGACTATGTAGCTGCACAGACAAGGGACTACAGTTTTATATTCTACATAGCTATTGCTGTAATCGCCTACCTGCTCTACAGGAAGTTCAGGAAGAAGAAACGATAATATTTGAAGATTAGTTATAAGAATAATTGATTGATAATGATTACTGACTTGTTTTCAATTGCCTACAGGAACCTGAGAAGAAGGAAACTGAGGACGTTTCTAACCCTGCTTGGAATAGTTATTGGAGTTTCTGCTGTTGTTGCCCTGATATCTGTTGGCCAGGGCATGCAGATGGGCATCAACGATATGTTCGAGGGTATTGGTGCTGACATGTTAATAATAACGCCTGGCGGCGGGGTGGAAACAGGTGTCACGCCAGTTAGTTCCGGCATCTCTGCCTCCAAATTATATAAACACGATGTAGATGTTGTTAATTCTGTGTCAGGCATTGAGCATGCCTTTGGTATGATTTCAGACATAGCAAAGGTGGAATTCAGAGGCCAAGTAAGATATCTAATGATTTTCGGCGTTCCTACCGATAAAGAGTCAAAGGAGATGTCAGAGGGCATCAATCTCTTCAAAATAGAACAGGGCAGGAGACTGGATGCAGGCGACCAGTACAAGGCAGTTGTAGCAGGCGTGGTTGCAAGGGATTTCTTTGATAAAGAAATTGAGATTGGTGACAAGCTTCTTATCAATGATGTGGAATTCAGGGTTGTTGGCATCCAGAAAAAGAGCGGCTCTCCTATACATGACAGGATGGTAGCAATCCCTTCAGACACAGCGCGAGAGCTGTTCGACAAGCCTGAAGAGGTCTCTACAATATTCGCAAAGGTCAAAGAGGGTGTCTCACCGAGCGAGGTTGCTGAGAAAGTGGAAAGAGCCATGAGGGATGACCACAATGTAGACGAAGGCGAGGAAGACTTTACTGTTGAATCAGCTGAGCAGATGATCTCAAGTTTGAATACAATCCTGGCTGCTGTCCAGGCTGTTTTGATAGGCATTGCTGCAATATCCCTGCTTGTGGGCGGCATCGGCATAATGAACACAATGTATACTTCTGTTGTGGAGCAGACAAGCAATATCGGCCTTATGAAGGCCATAGGCGCAAGAAACCATGATATAATGCTTTTATTCTTGTTAGAGGCAGGAATAGTCGGCCTGATTGGAGGGGTAATAGGAGTCAGTATAGGTATTGTTTTGGGGAAAATAGTCGAAGCAGCAGCTGTTGGTTTTGGCATCGATATATTCAAGGCAGCTGTAACACCGGAACTGGTTATAGGTGCTCTGCTGTTTTCATTTATAATCGGCACAGTATCAGGGTTATTTCCAGCACGGCGTGCAGCAAAGATGAATCCTGTTGATGCAATGAGGTACAGATAATGTTGAAGGAATATGTAAGATTCACGATAAGCAATATTGCAGCTAGGAAAAAAAGAAGCATGCTGACAATACTCGCTATAGTGATAGGCATAGCTGCTGTAGTTGCTTTAATCTCACTAGGCTATGGCCTGCAGAATACCATTGACGAGCAGTTCGAATTAATGGGCACTGATAAGTTAATGATAATGCCTGGTGACCTTATGTCCACCTTCATGGGATCAGGAACAGAGTTCACACAACATGAGCTGGATATTGTCCAGAGGGTTAACGGAATCAAGGTAGCTGGCGCCATGATATACAAAGTTGCAAGGGTCGAGTTCCGCGGCGATACAAAATACACGTATGTCTCAGGCATACCAACGGATGAGACAAGGGAAGTGATAGAAAGCATGCAGAATTTCAATGTAGTAGAAGGCAGGGACCTCAAGGAAAGCGACACCAATGCTGCGATTGTCGGCTATCTTGTTGTAAACAACGGCTTCTTTGAGAAGAACCCTGAGGTAGGGGATAAGATTGATGTAGAGGGCAGAAGCTTCAAGATTGTCGGTGTTATGGGGAGGATAGGAAACGAAGGCGATGACACTCAATTGCTGATTCCGTTAGACACAGCAAGAGAGGTGTTTGACGAGCCGGACAAGATAGACATTATAATTGCGCAGACAGAGGATGGTTATGACCCAGGCAGTGTTGCCGAGGATGTGTCAGAGGCACTCAGAAAAGACCGCAGCCTGAAGAAGGGCGAAGAAGATTTCACAGTACAGACATCCGAGCAGCTGATGGATACGTTTTCCTCTATTTTTTCTTTAGTTCTGATGGTTGTGATAGGCATTGCTGCAATATCCCTGCTTGTCGGAGGTATTGGAATAATGAATACAATGTATATGTCTATACTGGAGAGAACAAGGGAGATAGGTGTCATGAAATCCATAGGAGCAATGAATAAAGACGTTCTGACCATCTTCCTTATAGAGAGCGGTTTCCTCGGGCTGTTTGGCGGTGCAGTAGGCTGTGCAATAGGAATAGGCATAGCCAAGGCAGTAGAGCTGGTAATCAGTCAGCAGTTCATCGCACTGAAGACAGCAGTCACATGGGAGCTCATAGCAGGCGCACTTTTGTTCTCATTCATAATCGGAATAATCTCAGGCTTTTTGCCAGCTAGGCGCGCAGCAAAGATGGATCCTGTTGTTGCACTGCGATACGAGTAAAGATTTGAGAACTAACTGAAAAGGCTTTAAACAAATTTAGAATAAACTAATCTCCATAATGCCTGCGAACCGCGTCTGGAACCCCATCTAAAACGACTTCTCTATATTTTTCAGTTTTTGGGTCTATTGATCCGACTGTTCTGCCGTTTTTATACTGTTCAGCATACCAATTTAACAGGGTAAGTGCTGAGTTTAAGACCTCTACACGAGTAAGTACTGGTGGGTCTCCGCGCAGGGCCTCGAATTCCTTGAAGTTTCCGGGTGTGGTCTGAAGTTCCATTACATACGGTCCTCTCATCCAGTCCGCGATTTTCTTGAGTATGTTCATATATTTCATAGATTATTTCTACCCTTCAAAATATTAAAACTTTCCCATATGCTAATATGTTTTGTACCAGAAGACGAACTGCAAACGAATTTAAAATTACCAGGCAATCTATAGGCAGATAGCAATGGCAGCTGTTCTTGAAGAGATTAAAAAACAGACCCTTATCCTGATAACAGCAGCACTTGGTTTTGTGGCAGCGCTTATCTGGAAAGACGCAGTTTCAGCCTGGCTAAAGCCTTTGTATGAAAGTGCAGAAGGCGCAACAGGCCTGACAATCGCAGCAATAGTAATAACAGTAGTCGTAGTAATAATAACCATCATACTTGCAAAGATACTAATGCCGAAGGCCGGCAAAAGATAGGGTCGCTGTTTCTTTTTTCTTTTTTAATTCATTGTCGCCTGCGCAAAGTTTTAAAAAGAATATAGTCAATTATCATAGTTCAGTGGTTCTATGATTGTTAAGAAGACATGTGCAGCATGCGGGACATGCGTTGCTGTGTGCCCGTTTGATGCGATTCGGATAAAGGACATAGCTGTTATCGATCCTGTTAAATGCACGAATTGCGGGCTGTGCGTAAAAGCCTGCCCTGTTTCAGCAATTGAGGTAGAAAAATGATTAAAGACAGATACGATGCTGTTGTTATTGGTGCAGGGCCTGCTGGCTCTGTTGCAGCCAAGGTCATGGCTGAGGCAGGCATGGACGTTTTGCTTATTGACAAAAAGAGCGAGATAGGCCATGTAAAGAGGTGCGGCGAGGGCTTGGGAGCAAATCATTTGAGATTAGCAGGAATAGAACCAAACCCATTATGGATAAGAAGGCAGATAAACGGTGCTCTTGTTTTCTCGCCAGATATGACAAAGATTACGATGGATACAAAGGAGGTCAGCAGCTATCTTATTGAGAGAAAGGTCTTTGATAAATTCCTGGCAATAGAAGCGGCAAAAGCAGGAGCAACTGTGCAGGCAAGAACAGAGGCGGTTGATTTGATAAGAAACAATGGCAAAATTGCAGGCATTGTTGCAGAGTATATGGGAGGCAGGTACGAGATAAAAGCAGACCTTGTTGTTGCTGCTGATGGCGTTGATTCTGTTATTGCAAGGCAGGCAGGCATCAACACTACGCTGAGATTGGATGATTTGAACTCCTGCGCAGAGTTCGAGATGTCTGGCATAAAGATGGAAGATCCAAACAAGATAATGATATACTTCGGCAATGATATTGCTCCAGGAGGTTATGCCTGGGTTTTCCCAAAAGGCGATGATACTGCTAATGTCGGCCTTGGCATACGGGCATCAAAAGCAGTTAATGCCTACGAGTATTTGCAGAGATTTGTGAAGAAAATGGGTTTTGATTCTGCATCTGTTATAGAGGTCAATATAGGCGGCGTGCCTGTTGGAGGCAATATTAACGAGTACGTTCTCGACAACTTCATGGTTGTTGGTGATGCAGCACGCCAGGTCAACCCAATTCATGGTGGCGGCATCGGGCTGTCAATGGCTTCTGCCAAAATATTGGCTGAAACTGCTATTAAGGCATATAAAGAAAAGGACTTCTCTAAAAAGAATTTATCAGACTATGAAAAACAATGGGAAGAGCAGTTCAGTAAGAAGATGTCGAAGCTCCTGAAGCTCAGGAAATTCGCAGAGAAATTATCAGACGAGCAGATGAATGACATAGCAGCAAAGGTTGCCGGCACTGACCTCTACGAGCTCAGCCAAGGCAGGTTCGCGTCTTTCATAAAGCTCGTCGGCAAGTCGCCTGGCATAGTCAAGTACTTACCGATACTGATGATGGCTTAGCTGTTTCACAGAAACTTAACAAACCTGTTGGTCTTGTCAACTAGAATATTTTTTGGCTCGAGCTGCTTGTCAGATAGCTCAAAGCCCATAATAATAACTTCTTCGCCTTTTTTGATTAAGCGGGCAGCAGCGCCGTTCATACATATGGTGCCTGATTTCTTTTCTCCAACCATGACATAGGTCTCCAGCCTTTGGCCGGTTGTGTTGCTTGCAACCAAGACCTTCTCGCCAGGCAGGAATCCTGCCTTTTCTATGAGGTCCTCATCAATAGTGACGCTTCCTGTATATTCTACCTTAGCATCTGTTACAGTTGCATTATGGATTTTTGAACGCAATATCCATCTCATAATAATACCTGACTATAACTATAATTATAAACTAACACAAAAAAACAAAATAACTACTTTACCAGTTTCCTTAACTCACTGCCTTTGTCCTCTGCTGTTTCCAGGATACTCCCTATCTCTTCTATTGTAAAGGACGATGTTCCGCCTTTCTGCAAAGAACATATCTTAATGCCTTCTGAGTCCACAGTGCCTACAGTCAGCCTTGCTTCCAGTGCCTCGCTTTCTGCAAGGCCAGGGTCAACAACGATATAATCCCTTATCTTGGCAAATGTTGTTGAGATTGGTATGCCTTTCATTGGCAATGCCTTCTTGCCCTTCCTGCTGAAAACAGGCTTTTCATCTTCTATGTCTGGTATCTTTGCGCTTCGCAGAGCAGCCACAGCTGCAAGGCCTGCTGCATCTATGAGGTTGCCGTCGTTGTCGATGATGTCTATATCGACAAAAACCATCCAGACCTTCTCGCCGGGTGTTATGCAGAGCTTTTTGAAATCTATTGCCTTGCTCTCTCTTATTGCCCTGTCAACCACTCTCGCAAGCTCTATTGAATCCTCTCCTGGAGGACCGCTCTCAAAGTCCGGCGAAGCAAGTGGCAGGAATTCTGATGATACGCTCAGCACGCCCTCGTCAGGCGAATCCGGATATGGCTCGCCCATATCCATCTTAACTCCAGCAACAACCTCTGTGTCGCCAAGCCTGACACGTGCAGAACCCTCTGCTGATGTCACGAAGTTTGTTTCTATGGTAACCTTCCTGTACTTGTCAGCAGCCCTGTTGTCAAGCCTCTTCTTGTTTCTCATTATCTCCCTTACAAGATCAGTATCTATTCCTATCATACTTTCACCTCTTTTTCATGCATGACCTCTTCCAGCGAATACCTCTTTCGTAAGGCCTGCTTCTGCTTTTCGTATATCTTTTCGCAGCCCTTGATTGCCAGCTCTATTAACTGTTTAACGTCGCTTCTTTTTGCAAGCCCGTCCATCTGGAGAAGTGTTATTGCCTTCTTCCTCGGATAGTAGGCAATCGGCAGGTCCAGCTCTCCTTCTGTATCCTCCTTGCCGCTGATATCAAGGACCTTCTTGCCTTCCACGATGCCAGCTGAGCAGCTTGCTATAAGGTCCCTCATAGGAACGCCTGCATCAGCAAGAGCAAGCGAAGCTGCATTTATGCCAACGCACCTGCTGGATGCATTTGCCTGCAGCACTTCAATGTGCACGTCTATTGCTGTTTTCGGGAATTCTTCTAAGAACAGCACAGGCTCTATTGCCTGCCTTGTAACAAAAGAGATTTCCGTAGAGCGTCGGTTGTGACCTGGCCTGCTCCTGGTTTCTGTAGAGAACGGAGCCATGTTGTACTTTGTTCTCAGGATGGCCTTCTCTGCCTCTTCAGCATGGCGCGGATGCACTTTCTTCGGGCCGTATACACCGGCAATAGCCATTGTATCACCAAGCCGGAAGAAAGCAGAACCGTCCGCCTTTTTCAGCACGCCGACCATTGCCTCTATAGGCCTTAGCTCGTCTAATTTTCTTCCGTCTATCCTCTTATCATTCTTTATCAGTTTTTCTGTCATCGTAATCACCTTCCTTTTTTTCGAATATATCCTCCTTTGCTGGCTTTGCTTCAAACGTCCTGCCCATTCTTTTCTCAAGCATAGCCTTTACCTGGTCTGTAAGTCCCTGTATATGGCTCTTCTGCTCTATGTAAAGAACAGACTCAGCAGCTATATCCTCGTTTTCGCCTTTGACCCAGACAAGCCCGTTCTGGCCAACAACTATCTGCGTCTTTGTCAGGTCCTTTATCATCTCAACCATGGACCCGCTCCTTCCTATTATTCTCGGTACCTTTGCAGGAGTGACCTCTATGATCCTTCCTCCACGCAGCTTCCTGCAGCGTCGGCTTTTCATTGAGAGCTGCACGCTCTTTGCCCTTGTCACTGTTGATATCTCGGCAAAGATAAGGTCGCCGTAATCAAAGTATTTTGTCAGGTCCGTTTTTGTTAAATCAATGAACTCGTCAACTGCCTCGTTCAGCGGAAGCACTGCCTGGTACGGGGAGTTTATATCAACTATCCACTTTGAAAAGGATATATCCTCTATCTTGCCGATAACGCCGTCTCCCCTTTTCGGGTTGTAGATGCCGCGCAGCGGTATAACAAAAAACAGGTTGTTCTTCTGTTCTGCAAGGCCTATCACCTTGGAGAATATCTTTCCGTCCTCTTCAAATGTACCGTGTCCTGCTACACCCTCTCCAAGAGGGTCACCAGGAATAACAAGCTTTCTGTCTGATTCTTCTGCCATATTAAGACACCTCCTCTATTTTTGCATTTCCCTCTGTTATTGAATTCAATCTTCTAAAAACATCATCTCTCATACCAGCTGGTATTGACAGCTTCACAAGCAAGGCACCGTTGCTCAACCACTGCTGGTTCTGCATCTTACCCAGATCCTTGATTATGCCAAAAGCCATGCCAGAATACTGGGCAGGCACCTCTATCGAGAGTACGAGCTCTTCTATTGATATGGGTATCACAGGCTTCAGCGCGCTGACCACGCCATCAATCTGCTCATTTGCAGGCCTGAACGGGTCTATAGAAACCTTTGACTGCTCCATGGCTGTGAGTATCCTCTCAATAGGATGCGGCAGCCTTGTCTGCGGGTTTATCGCATGCCTTGAGATGAAGGAGGCGATCTGCCTCTTCTTCTCATCCGTCTTTCTTCGCCTAAAATCAGTTGTGGTCTGGAGAAAGCCCTTTTTCACTATAATCTCAGCTATCTCCTCAGCATCTTGAGTTCTGAACGCGTGCTCAAGATCGCTTTCCGAAGATTTCAAGCCTTTGCCTGAATCGCTGAATACGGAGTTAACAGCAAGCATCTTAGAAACAGACACAGACCTGCCTTCCCTGAGCTCGTAAGCAATATCAGGGTCAACCAATACCTCAAAGTGTTTTCCTTCTTTTTCCAACCTGGCAATAATTGCCTTTTCAACTGTAACCATCTGTTCACCACGTAATGAACAACCCGTTCAGTAACTATAATATAGGGTCGTATCGTAAACTCTTTATAACTTGTATGGAAAAGAATTTAAATGGAATTTTACTCTTTGAAAATTATTGCAGTTTCTAAGTCATTTGTCATTCTTTAGTGATTACTATTTAAATATTTCTATTTAATTAATGTCGGTAATCTCAGATGCAGATATCACCAAAAAGGGCCATAGGAACTGCTGTTTTAGGAGCATCTCTGCTTTTGGGATCGTTGTCTAATAGTTGTGGCGATGCCAAATATGAACATATGTTTCCTGTTTATGAATACCAATGTGGCTTTCCTCTTCCTAAGGAAATCAGCCCAGAAACAGTAGGCATGTGGTATGATGAAAAATATGCTGATAATATCAATATGCTCCAGGGTGATAAAAGCATAGTGTATATCTGGAAAGACACTGTCTTAGAAGAAATACATTATTTTATTTCGCCATCAGTTAAGACAGTTAACAGCAAGTATCAGGAAGAATTCGATAGATATCTAGAACTGTTAAACAATGGCGGATTACTGGAATCTGGGAATACATTATATGTAACTAAGAACGGGTACACTACACGTGTTGAATTGGAGAGGTCTGATGGAACCACAGTTAAATATAATGATACAAATGGTGATAGAAAACTAGATTTTGTACATCTCTATGTTGATTCTAACCTAAGTGAGGAAGAAGCTAAGAATTTATATGATTATTACTTAAATGAGATACTCGAAGCCAAGGCAAATCCAACATTTACTTATAGCGGTCCAGTACAGTTTGAAGATTGGTACGGCAACATTATTGAAGGACATGCAGAATATTCTGAAAATGAAGTCGAGGGTACCATTCTTCGTGTAGATGGTCCTGATGACTTTGAGTTTTTTCATGATATAAACGGTAATCTAAAAATAGACGAGTTCGATGAAGTCTATAAGAGGTCTAAACCATCAGAAGACATACCTGATAAATCTCTCTATGTTCCAAGATATTTTTATTTTACTCTTGAAGAAGCTAACAAGAGATTTCAGTCTTATCTAGAGCAAATAGGCAGGACTTTTAAGGCATGAAATGGGTAGAATCTAATAGAATCAGGCGAACTTCTTTGTTGCCTCTTTGATTTCCTGGCTTGTCAGCTGTCGGAATTTCTTATTCTCAATCAAACCGAACTCAACGGATTTTGAGGATATCTTCTTCTCGCCTGCCTTGAGCGCCTTGATAGCAAGCTCTATTGCCTTGTCCTTTGTCATATTTTCTCTATACTCTTCTATCAGAACTTTCCTTGCTTCTTTGCTGCCCCTGCCAACAGCGTGCGCTGTCCACTCTCTAATAGTGCCGGACGGGTCTGTTTCATAGAGGTGCGGCGAACCATCCTCGCCTGCTACAAGCAGGCTGACGCCGTACGGCCTTAGGCCGCCTATTTGGGTGAATCGCTGCTTCCTGTCAGAGATATCCTTGACCAGGGCAGTTACCTCTATAGGCTCGCTGTACGTTATTCTATTGACCTGGCAGCGTACCCTGGCATAATCCACAAGCACGCGGCAATCAGCAAGAATCCCGCAAGACGCAATTCCGATGTGCTCGTCTATCTTGCTTATCTTCTCAATGCTGTCAGGAACCATTAATTTCTGCACAGATCTGCTGGCTGCAAGAAGCACGCCCCCTGCAAAGACAATGCCTACTGATGTAGTTGCCTTCTCAACCGCCTTTCTTGCGTATTCTATCTGGTACATCCTTCCCTCAGGGGAGAATACCACGATAGCCCGGTCATAGCCCATTTGCTTCATTGGAGAAATTTCCATAGGATCAACTTAGAATTCTATCTTTAATTGTACTATTAACTTTATAAAAGTTTCCTTTTGCAGGCATGTGAACAAATAAATAAGCCTGGAAATAATTATAAATGTGGTGTAATGTTTTTCCTGGGCATTGACGGCGGTGCAACAAAGACCACAGCTGTCATAATCAACGAATCCGGTAAAGTGGTAGCAAAGAAAACAGGCAAGGACTCCAATCACAGTATAATCGGCATCAAAAAGGCAGAGCAGCACCTCTACGAACTGATAAGGCAGTTCAAGAAGAAAATCAGCTATGCATGCTTTGGAATTGCAGGCATAGATTCCAAAAAGCAGTACAATATCGTCTATTCAAAACTGAAGAAGGGCAGAATCGGAAAACTGCTGAAGTGCCCTATACTGCTTGTTAACGACTCCCAGATAATACTCCCTGCTATTGGAGAAAACGGCGTTGCTGCAATCGGTGGCACTGGCTGCAACTTCTATGCAAAGAACAACAAGAAGGAAGCAAGAGCAAGCGGGCTTGGCCACATACAATCAGACCAGGGCTCTGCTTATGATATAGCTGCCATGGTTTTGAGAGCATCTGTGAAGTCATATGATGGCCGCGGAAGGCAGACACTACTAGAGAAGATGGTAATGAAAAAGGCCAGGATAAAGAATATGAGAGACATTGTAAACGTGATGCCGGAGAATACTGAAAAAAAAGATGTTGCAGACTACGCGCCTCTCGCAGAAAAAGCTGCTAAAAAAGGCGATGCAGTAGCAAGGCAGATATTATCAGCAGCAGCTGATGAATACGTGCTTGGCATCAGGGCTGTAGCAAAGAGAACCGGCCTCAGAAAATTTGACGTTGCACTGGCTGGCAGCGTCTTCAATGCCAGGCCGCTATTAAGGTATATCAAAAACAGAATAAAGGCAAGAATCTTTATAGTAAAAGACCCGGCAATAGGCGCTGCGAAACTCGCAATGATGAAATATTACAGGAAATAAATATTTATAATATTGAATTCATATCTAAAGCTAATGTGATGCGATGCCGCCGAAACTGAATAACTACAGGAAGATTGTCGGTAAAGAGACAATCCAAAGGATAGTGGAATCTGCAAAGCCGTTGAAGGGCAAGGACGTTCTTCACGTAAACGCAGTATCCTTTGGCGGCGGTGTTGCAGAGATATTGAACACACTTGTGCTGCTGATGACAGACGTCGGCATCAAGGCAGGCTGGAGAGTGCTCAAGGCTACTCCTGATTTCTTTTTCGTAACAAAGGAGTTTCACAATGCAATGCAGGGATCGCCGATATCGCTGACCCCGAGAAAGAGAAAAACATATATGGAGTATATCCACAGGAATGCGCTCATGCACATAGTCGAGGACAATGATTTTGTAATAATACACGATCCGCAGCCGGTAGCGCTGATAAAATATTACAAGAAGGAGCAGCCCTGGATATGGCGTTGTCATATTGATATAACAACACCGGACCCGGTCATGTGGAACTTCCTTGCACCGTTCATCAGGCGGTACGACGCGATGATAATAACTGACAAGAAATACAGGAAAGAGGAAATGGATATCAGGCAGGAGATAATAACGCCTACGATTAATCCTTTTTCACACAAGAACAGGGAGCTTTCTGATAAAGAGGTCAGAAGGATACTATATGAAAATAATATCGACCCGAGCAAGCCGATAATAACGCAGGTTTCAAGATTCGATAAATGGAAGGATCCCCTGGGCGTAATAGATATCTACAGGAGGGTCAAAGAAAAGTTCGACTGCCAGCTGCTGATGGTTGGCAACATTGTCGACGACGACCCCGAGGGCAAGATTATGCTGAACAAGCTGCAGGAGAAGACCAAAGAGTATAATGATGATATTCATATAATAACAAACGCAGGGGACCTGACTGTCAATGCCATCCAACGTGCATCCACTGTAATATTGCAGAAGAGCATAAAGGAAGGGTTTGGAATGACCGTTACCGAGGCTTTGTGGAAAGGAAAGCCTGTTATCGGAACCCATGCAGGTGGCATACCGCTGCAGGTCATAGACGGCAAAACAGGCTTTCTGATGGACAGCATAGAGCAGGGAGTAGATGCCTGCGTAAAACTACTGAAAAACGAGAAGCTCAGAGAAACCATGGGCACTGCAGCAAGAGAACACGTAAAGAAGAACTTCCTTATTACAAAGCACCTGGAGAATTACATAAAGCTCCTGAACTCATTTCTGCCGTATAAGGTGTAGGCTACTTCAGCCCGAACTGCTTCAAGAAGCCGGATCTCTTCATCTTTTCCGGCGAAAACCTTTTCATCATCTTCTTGGTCTTGTTGTAGTTGGCCAGCAGCTCCCTGACCTCGCTTTCATCGCAGGCAGAGCCGTGTGCAATCCTGCTTATTCTGGCTGAATTAATTTCCTCAGGCTTTGCCTTTTCCTCAGGTGTCATTGACTGGAGGATGAATTTCCATCTTTTCATCTTGCCTTCCTGCGCTCCTATGTCAGGCACCTTGCCAGAGAGCTTTCCAAGACCCATCATGTCAAGCACCTGGGTCATGGGCCCCATCTTTTGCATAGACTCGATTTGCGAATAGAAGTCATCTAGATCGAAATCACCTTTGATAACCTTTTCTGCTTTTTTCTCATCTACAACTAAACGGGCCTTTTCAAGCAGTGTCTCTAAATCAGGAAAACCAAGCAGGCGCGATACGAACTTGGTAGGGTCATACTCTTCAAGGTCATCGGTCTTCTCGCCAAGGGCAATAAACTTTACTTTAGCTCCGGTTGTGTAACAGGCAGTTAATGCACCGCCGCCCTTTGCAGTGGCATCAAGCTTTGTAACAATGACATCTGTTATGTTTAGCGCAGAATGAAAAGCAACAGCCTGCTCCTTTGCTGCCTGCCCTATATCAGCAGGTATGACCAGCATGCGCTCATCTGGCTTAAGTATTTCATTGAGCCTCTTTATCTCGTTTATAAGGTCCTTGTCAAGTGCGCTCCTGCCCGAGGAATCGACAATCAGGATATCGGCTTTTACCCTCTTCATGGCCTCCTTCAAAACACTACTGCTGTCTTTTTCGCCTTTTATTCCAAAAAACGGCACTTCTATCTGCTTTGACAGCTGTTCTAACTGCTCGTAAGCAGCTGGCCTTACTGTGTCGCAGCAGACCAGGCAAGGCTTAAGGCCCTTTTTCTGGTAGAACCTTGCCAGCTTTGCAGATGTTGTTGTCTTACCTGATCCAAATAATCCGATAAGAAGTATTTTCTTTGATTTCAGCTCTATTATAGATTTCTCCTTGCCCAGTATTCTCGTGAGCTCGTCGTAAACAACCCTTATTACGTGCTCTTTCCTTGTAAGGCCCGGCAGTAATTTCTGCATAGATTTTTGCCGTATGCTGCTGCTGAGCTCAAATACCAGCTTCACGTCTACGTCACTGGCTATCAGCGAGCGCTGTATATCCTTTATCAGGTCTTCAACAGCTGCCTTGTCAACCAAGCCTATCTTAGTCAGCTTCTCTATGCTCTCCCTTAACTTTGCAGACAATCCCTTAAGCATAACAATCACTACTCGATAAAACTTCTAATAAAACTTTTTTAAAGGTTGAGTTTACCCTTATAGATAAAAAGTATGCTTATTTGGTTATGTACTGCCTTGTCTTGATAAGTATGGCCACAACAATTATTAGTATAAAAAGTGCCACGCCTATTTGATAGGTCTGCGGCGAGACTATGAAATTGCCGGTAATCGTGTTTTCCAGCTCGGTTTTCTGTGCCTCAAGAACCTCCAGCTCTGCCTTATATTCGTCCCTTTCCATCTTCAGCTCATCCAGCTCAGCTAGAAGCTCTGACTTCTCGTCCCCCATCTCTGATATCTGCTTTTCAACTGCCTCTATCTGAACATTCAGCTGGTCAACCCTGGAGAAGACGTTATTTATTCTCTCTTCCAATGCCTGCATCTCGTTGAAATTCTCGACAATTATTCTCCTGTAGCTTGTAAAGCCGTTGTCAAGATAGTTTACTGTAAATTCTCTGTCATCCAGTATTTTGTATGTAACGCCGTCCTGTGTCAGGAAACCGTCGTCTATCTTGCTCTTGTCTAAATCAAGAACGCCTGCTTGCGCTACGCCAATCATGAATAAAATAGTTAGCAGATAAATTATTCTCATTTTTTCACCTTCTTTGTCAGCACCAGGGCATCTATAATCACAACTATCAGGATTAGTGCTACTATTCCTCCTATTACAACGCCTGATGGTGCAACAACAGCATTACTGCCTATCCTCTGCTCGTATGCATCTATTGTCCTGTTTGTAAGCGGTATTGATTTTTTAATTGCCGCTGTCTCTTCTATAACATCGCTGCTCTCTGCTTTCAGCTCTTCTATCTCTGATGCCAGGCTGCTTACAACATCCTCCAGCGGCACTATCGTGGTGTTCATGCCTTCAATGCTCTGCTCAAGCTTTTCAGCCCTGTAAGCAAGCTCTTCTATGTTGCTCCTGTCCTCCAGGAACACCGTCCCGCTAGGATTGAACGCGGAAAAATAAAGCATTATTTCGCTGAAATGATTTGAGCCCGATATAATCAATGACCTGGATTTGTAGTCGTAATGCCACCTTACCGGGGTGCCGGCCATTATCACGCTTGGCGCTTCAGAATATATCTGTAAAGTACTTGTTCCTTCATAATCCTTTTCTATGCTTATTAGCAGCTGTTCGCCTGAATGATAATAGGTTGTTTTTGTCGGGTCTATTACCATAGGTGTCTGAGGCAGTATGAGCACTCCGTTTACAGACGCATAGGTCCAGGACCTGTCTGCAGGAAGTGTAAGGTTATAATAGATGGTCTTATCATTGAAGACAACAGGGACAATGATGTTCTTCTCATCATCAGCGTAATTATCAACCCTGCCAAGCACGAGCTTCATTCCGTTTGACGTCTCGTATTCCTTTACAGTAATGTCAGAAAAAGCCTCAACAACAGCACTTACTAACTCGCCGCCCTCTGCTTTTTCATTGGTCTGGTAGTAGACGGTATTGCCAGTTACAGAATTCATGGTAACGAAAACTATTGCTGCGCATACCATTATCAGAATTATGAAGTCTGACCTCATTTCTTTCTCCTTTTTGCTTTCTTCCTGGCAATCATGGATACTGAACCCTTTTTCTTTTTACCGCCGCCTCTTTTCAGTATCCTGTATAGCAGGTAAGCCAGTATTATTATTCCTATTAAAATAATAAATGCTGTTAATGGGTCAGTTAATGCACCTATCAACAGGCCTGTTATCCCTACAGCAGGCACCTTGACCTCTTCTTCAGGCTCTTCTTCAGGCACTTCTTCTTCAGGCATCTCACATGCCTGTTCTTCAGCTGGTTTGCTTGATACTGTGCCGCAGGCATTCTCGTCAATGCATTCTCTTACCTGTGTGCCTGTGCATTCGCTCCATTCACTGCATACCCATTTCTCTACACACTCCTTTTGTACAGACGAACTGTAATAGCCGCCGCTTGGGCTTCCGCCAGGCGGAGATGGTGGAGATGGAGGAGCTCCTTCGCCTACTATAAGGCCTGTCTCTGCAAATGAGTCAGTATCAGCATTGTTCCTTGCCCTGACTCTTATAATATAATTGCCATCAGCTACGTCAGGTATCAGTTCCTCGTCTGCGCAATCCAAACCAAGGTTGTATGATTCGATTACATCCTCGCCTGACATCAGGAATGCCCAGCAGCTCTTCAGGCCCTGCGGATCATGTCCGTCAGACGTTATATTGATCGTTTCATTTCTCTCGGCCTGTGCAGGCGCTGAGACGTAAGTGATTATTGGTGCTGAATTATCAACAGTTATTGTTACTGCGTCATAGCCGTAGAACAATCCGTTGCTTGCTCTAAGTTCTATTACACATGGCTCTCCGTCCATGCAGCTGGCTGTATCGAAATCAAAATCAGCATTGCAGGTTATTGAAAACCATGCTGACTCTGTTCCATTGTCCACATACCTGTAATCGCAGACCGTGCCGGCAGTTGTGTGTGAGACTGTTATGATGCCCTTATACCAGCCTGGTGCTGGTGCAGTTATAGTTATTTCAGGCCCTTCGTATACAGTGAACTCAGCATAAGCAAACAGTCCCCAGTAGCCGCCGTTATCTTTGCCGTGGACATAGACCCTGTGCAAACCAGGTGACAGGCCAGGATCCAGCTCACCGATAACATCCTCTATGTAGCTGTCAAATGTGCCGTCTACTGCATCCATAGGCGTTCCGAGGCCGGAAGGTCCCATCCAGTCAATGAAGTATTCTGCGCCAACTACGGAAAGGCCTTCTATTGTGGCTGTTACTGTAAGGTCTTCAACATAAACATTGTATGTGGTAGGTGCTGAGTTCTGCACGATAACCATGTAGAACGTGCATTCGCCCCAGTTTCCAGCTGCATCCTTTGCACGGATCCAGAGGTTGTATGCTCCATCAGGACAAGGCACATTTATCAATGCCTCTACTATTTCAGAAGGCGAATCAAAATAACCGTCTTGGGCATTCATGGAAACGCCTGTGCCTGGGTCGCCACATCCGCCCTCAGTAACAAAGAAGTATTCAGCCTCTACGATGTTGTTGCATCCCATCGGGTCTTCTGCAAGTGCTGTTATCTCTGCTGTTTCGCAGCATCTTGGCGAATTAACAGAGATGTCGCTTACAACAGGCGGTGTTATGTCCATAGGCCCCAATAACGGATCGCAGTATTCACAAGGCCTTATAGGCTCTTCGTCTATGTAACAGCCTTCTTCGCTGCAGCTGCCCTCTCCGTAATAACAAATATCATCAACTACTGTGCCCGGCATTGGACAATAATCGTCATAGGCGAACTTGCATGAACACACAGTAGGATCTGTGTTGCACTCGCCACCATAATAGCAGTAATCACCAATTATTCTTGGCTCGCACTCTTCTCCTGCTCCGTCACACTCTGCTTCGCACACCTGCACGCCGCCGTGATTGAAAACACCGTCTGTGTCATCACCATCTGCACAGACGTGGCTTACTGTCTCGTCTCCCTGTGAGCAGTAACCGCTGTTGCAGCCATTTTCAACGCACTCGCTTACGAATGCACATCTCCAGTCGAACGTAGAAGCAAAGTTATCAGGATCAAAGTAGCAGGTTGCCACTTCCGGAATATCATTACCGCTGCAGTCAACAGGCTCTCCAGCCTCGCAGTGCACGCCATCTAGCTCGCTACAATACTCCTGGCCATTGCACCATAGATCGTCTCTACAGTCGATTAGTGAAGAGGAAGGCAGGCACTGTGTTTGTTCCTGGTCTTCGTAGCATGATTCTGTGTAATAGTGCTTGTAATAAGTATCCTGGCAGTCCTCATAATTATAAACTGAACAGTCTTCTACCTCGCAGAATTCTGAATCACAGGTAACCGTATCATAATTACAGAATCCTTCTTCTGCCATTCTAGAATCTTCGCTACAGAATTCGTTATAGAAGTAACAGCTCTCTATAAAGCCTGTCTCATAACTGCAGGTAACCGTTGACTGGTCACAGTAACCCTCGTTGTAAACTATATCATCATTCTCAGAGCAGTATTCCACATAATAATAGCAGTATTCAACTGGGAATGACTCTGCATAACACTCTCCCTGTGAGCAGTATCCTACATCCTCCCATACGTCATCACCAGAACAGTAAGAGGTGTCAAGATAGCTACAGTCAACATCATAATCCTTTACGCAGCTTCCAAGGCCGTCACAATGATCTACTGTACAAAGGTCCTCATCTGCCTCGCATGGCGTACTTAGAGGATAGTTAGTATAATCAGGTACGCATGAATCTAGTTCTTCGTCGCATACTCCTGCCTGGCACTGGTTATCAAGGCCTGAACAATCTCTTTCTGCACCAACACAGGCACCCTGTATACACATATCATCAACTGTACAGTAAAGGCCGTCATCACAGGCACTTTCTTTATATCTTGTACTGCCAGTATCAACCCACTGGTTGTCAATGACATTGTAAGCGCAGCCTTCAGGGTCGCAGTAATAATCCCTGTACTTCTGCTCTTTCTGCTCTTTCTCGTTGCACTGATCAACAGGTACCCACTGCTTGCTGCATGTATCGTACCAGCCGTCATAGCTGTCGCAGTCCTCTGACTGGAATGAACAGAAGCATGTATCAAGGCAAGCTCCGCCAAAATACCTTATGTTACCAGAACAGTAACCCTGGCAATCGCAGCCTTCACACTCTGCACCGCAGTAGTCAGTATCACAGTGGTAACCGCAGTCAGATCCGCTCTCAACGCATGTTCCCTCATACCACTGATTTACACGTGTGTCATCACAAAGAGGACACCAGTCGCATTCATTCTGCTCGCAGGACGGCATGTCCGTGTAGCAGTCGCATGGTATTGAGTAGGTAACAGTTAGTTTTACTAGATCATGCTTGGTAACATCTGCTGGCGGGTATGCCGGGTTCAGCGATACCTGGAACCATATCTTAAGGTTGTTTACATCCTCTACTGTGTTGATATAAGGCGCGTTTATTATCTCTGTCCTGTCTATGTATAGCAGCGGCAAAGGTGTTGGGAAGTTGTCAATAAACCATGAAGCTGAGCTCTGATCCCATATCTTCAGCCTTGCGGTATTTATGTTGTAGCAGGTGTCAGTCCTCTGCCACTCGAATGTTATTATTACACTCTCAACAACAGCGCAGGAAGGCAAGTCTGGCGAAAAGTCAAACTCAATGTAGTCGTAATCATTATAATTCCTGTTGTTCCAGACAGCATAGCTTACGTATCGGTTGTCATCGCTTGAGGCGAGCTTTTCAAGGTCGCCTGCTGTCAGCACGTACATGCCTGTGCCGTGATAGCTTTCGTCGTATCCCTCTGTCGGATAGTAATCTCCTGTAAATGCAAGAGCAGGCATTGCGCACATTAGGACTGCAACAATGCTGAAGATTATCTTGCTCATTTATCACACCTAATGAGTGATAACTAAAACTGAAAGATTTATAAACTTAATGCCAGAATTTAGCCAAAAATGTTGCAAACGTAATTACTTCGTAATTGCCTCGTGATTTCTTGGCTAATTAGTGGAATTAAAATGGAATTGGCTTGAAAGCTCCAGTAGCCTTCTTCCTGAACTTGATCAGATACACTGCTGTTACTACTATTATGACTACAACTATTCCCACAAACGGGTTGCCCACTACGCCGGCAAAGAGGCCAGTCATGTCAATGCCAGAACTGTCTGCCTCCTCAGCTGAGCACGGATTCGATTCAAACGGCCTGTCGTTCTCAGTGCCGCACTGGTTCTCGTCAAAGCACAGCCTTGTTTCTATTCCATCCTTGCAAGCTGACCAGTCGGAACAAGTCCACGACTCCTGGCATATCGTGGTTGTTGTTACACCAGGCACGATCGTAGTGGTTGTTGTTGCCTCGCTACCACTGCTGCCGCCGGGACTGCCTCCATCGCTTGGCGCTGTTATAGTAACTGTTAGATTAAGAGAAGTTGACTTACCATTAACAAATGTAGCTGTCTGGCCTGTACTTACATCATCAACAAAGAACTCTATTGTCGATCCTGCCCTAACACTATTAGGATCAGCAATATAGAATACAGGAGAGTAACCATACCTGCCGTCTGCTGTGGTCGTAGAGGCTACCCCTATTCCGTATATTCTGGCAGATACAGTTGTTCCGTCTGAAGCCGGCGCTCCGTTCACAGTAACAGTTCCGTAGAATCGATGAGGCTGGCTTGGAACTGCAAGAGCAACGCTACTTAACAGAACAATCATAACAGCTGCCAATATGTATCTCATTTTTATCACTTAAGAGTTAGAAAATAAATATAAAAAGCTATCTGTAGGCCTATGCAAATACTCCGCTCCAGACGCACTCGAAATCGCTGTTCCAGATGCATGTTGTTGCCGGCACATAGTTGTCAGACACATCCAGCTCTATCCAGTAACCGCGGCCTGCATACATCTTGTCCTGTGCACTATACATGCTTTCTTCAATGCATGAATTTATTCCCATCCAGTTCGTATTGTGGTTTCCGCAGTTTATGTAAGTCCACAGTGAGCTCCATCTTGGATATCCTTCTTGCGTATCAATCAGGGAGTTCAATGCACAATATGACTGGCTTCCATACAGTAACTTGTCTGGCCACTGGTAGGCGTCTCCGCACATGAAGTCGAAGTCGCCCCAGTCATAGTTCTCCCAGTTTATTCCATAGTAGCCTATGAGGTTCCATCCGTCGACCAACACTCTGCTTGGTGGTGTTGTTGCCGGACTGAACAGGCTTCCGCCTAGGACCATCCATAATGGTTCTTCATTGTCCTTAAACCAGAAGCAATTTGGCTTGAAGCCGCATTCGGTTTCTGGCTTGTCCTTAATCATTACCCAGTATCCCCAGCCTGGCCATATCTTCAGGTTGTCGTTTTCTACGCCGTCAGGGCTCCAGACACACCAATCTTGTCCGCACATTGAGAGGCCTGGATCGTATGCCCATACAGAGTCTATATATTCTCCGATGTCTTCTACAAGCTCCCCGTCAAAGTATATCTTGTCAAAGACAACCTCTGGATCGTCATTCAACAGTGTGAATGGTACTGATATCAGGTTCCATTTCTTGAACAGAGGTATCTCGAACTTGTTTCCCTCTACCTTGAACTTTTCTTCGTCTACTGGACCTACATTCCATAGCTTGTCAACACAATAGTACTTCAAATTGTGTTCTGTCTCCTCAAGGAAGTAGAACAGCTTTCTGTTGTCGTAGCACTCGATTTCCTGTACCTCGTCACAGTGGTCTTTGTATGGGAAGAAGTCACAACCATCGTGATTATAATTATCATCCTCTGGACCAAGCCATCTGCAACAGTAACCACTAAACCAGTTGTACCATCCGCCGTATTCTCTACAGTAACTCATTGTTTCGTCTTCACCATCAACATCAACTTTGAAGCATATCTTGTTTTCGCCTACCGGATGAGTATCTTGTCCGCCCAGACTGTCGTCACACTCCATCAGTATTGGCGTGAGTGTTGTGGCCTCCCAGCATTCTATTTCATCGCTTGTATTGTCCCAGCAGTGAGCAGTTTCCTCAGGATAGAAGTAACTCTCTGGGTCTCCATTCTCGCCAGGTGTCCAGACATCCTTTGGCTCGCCGATTGTCTTTACCGGCTCTGGTCCTGTGTTATCAACGAAGACACACTGTTTGTGTGTTGTATCTTTTCCAACACCGTCTTTACTGTATATCTCTATCAGGTGACAGGACTCATCAGCTATCTTGAACTCCTCGTATGTAGGATCAGCCATTGTTGTCCATTCCTTTTCTGTAGTGGCGTCCTCACAGTCCAATATGCCCCAACAATAGTCGTCAGGAACCACGTCGTACCTGTATTTGCTCTCAACTACTCCTGAATCATGAGGCCCGTCAGTATCATCTATATTTATTGTTATTTCTGTATCACTGCTTATCCATTCCACTGTTGCCCATTCTAAACAATCTGGTTTACATCTATAACATTCTTCCCAGTTCAGGCAGATTTCCTTTTCATAATAAGGCCATCCGTAGTCTTTGTCTATCCTTGGCGGTGTCTTGTCAACTATGAACATTTCAACATCATCAACGCTGTTATCCAGCCCGTCCTTGCAGTACATGTGCAGGATGTGCTCTGATTCCTCAGGGAAGCTGAACCAGAACGGTACTGGCACATCAAAGACTCTTCCTCCAACTTGTACCCAGTCAGTTCCGTTGTATTCAGCGTGATACTCTCCGCAGTCTCCACTCCATGTATACCACCAGTCACACTCAACCATTCCAATCGGGTGTGGCTCTGGGTCATATGCGTCTATGTGTACTTCCGTTACACTGTCTACCTGGTAGCAGTCTTCTATAGGGATGTGTGTTTCCATGGCAAATATGTGGAATCCAGGTATCTCATCTTTAGGGTTTCCAGCCCAGTTCAAAGTTACCTTTCCAGTTAAAGTAAATCCGCTAGCTTGTTCAGCATCAGTTAATGGAGCGTTAACTCCCTTGTAACCACTACCAGAGTCTACATCAGGAAGTGGCATACCATTTAGCATCATGTTTGTTAATTGAGCACTGTTACCATTAGCATTTCCTTTGGCAAATGCAACTATGTAACCAAATGCCTTTCCTGAATCATAATTCCAGTTCAATGTCTTGTCGCCGACAGTGTATACAACACTGCCATCACTTGGGTCATAAGTTAGTGAGAAGTCAACGGCTACTCCACTAGTCCATACATAATTATCTTGATCTTGAACTGTTTCAGGATTAACACTCTTTATTGCTAACTCCCATGATCCTGTAGGGTTGTTTGCTCCGTATCTTCCAGTTGTCATGAAGTCTTTCTTTTCTTCAACCACTTCACAATCTACCCAGCCATCACACAGCTCTGGTTCACCTGCCTCTTGGGGTGGGCAGTCTATCTTAGGGTCGCTTACTGTTTTCTCTATAACAGGCGGGGTATTGTCAACAATATCAATCTCGCTGTATACCGGTGTTGGATTGCCAAGACCGTCTACGCAGTAATATTCCAGCTCATGGCAGGATGATTCAGGGAAGTATATTGTTTTCTCCAGCAGATACGGGTTGCCGTTAGGCATCGCTGGTGGATTAAACCATCCCATCCATGTGGCTTCTTCAAGATCATTGCAATCATCAGCATACCTGTATCTATAGAACAGTGAAACATGGTCAACAGGGTGGTCTGCTGTCTCGTTCCAGGTGTCATCGCAGTTAAGTATTATTGGTGTTTGTCCACCGATGTAGTAGATGAGAGGGTCTGCAGAGTAAACAAACTTTGGTTCACCAATATCTTTCCATACCTCAGGGTATGTGTTGTCAACGAATACGCACTGTGCCTTGACTGGCTCTTCATTACCCAGCAGGTCTACAGAATAATATTCTATCATGTGGCATGATTCCTCTGGCTTTGTGAATGGGTCTATGTATTCATTCCACG
>CAZRDV010000007.1:0-52339 GCA_964599215.1 uncultured archaeon
CTGAGCTACCGAGGCATTTAATAATGTTTTAATTAAAAGTTTTATAAGGGTTCCTTATGCAAGAAGCCATGTTCTGGAAGAAGAACGGAAGTACAGTCAACTGCCAGCTATGCGCCTGGAGATGCAAGATACCAGAGGGCAGTACGGGCTTTTGCAGGGTCAGGAAGAATATTGATGGTCGGCTTTATTCACTGGTCTATGGCAAAGCATGCTCAATAGCTGTTGATCCGATAGAAAAAAAGCCGCTGTTCCACTTTGCCCCAGGCTCCTGGACCCTGTCAATAGCAACCGTCGGCTGCAATTTCCGATGTGCTTTCTGCCAAAACTGGCAGATATCCCAGCCAGAGGAGATAACAGGCAGGGACATACCGCCAAAAGGCCTCAGGCAAATGATAGCTGATTATCCGGGCTTTTCCTGGACTTATACAGAGCCAACTGTTTTCTATGAATACTTCTATGATACTGCACAGTTATGCAAGGATATGGATAAATACCATATATGGGTTACAAACGGCTACACAAACCCTGAACCAATAAAAAAAGCTGCGAAATACCTGAATGCTGTCAATGTTGATTACAAAGGCAATAAAGAGTTCTACAAAAAGCTCTGTTCCACGAAACTGGAGCATGTACAGGCTTCATTAGAACAGTACAAGAAGCTTGGAATCTGGATAGAAATAACGAACCTGCTTATTCCTGGCTATAATGACAAGGACGATACAATAAAGGAGATGGTTGACTGGATTGCTGATAACCTTGGCCAGGTTCCTCTGCATTTCTCAAGGTTCTTTCCGCATCATAAGCTAAAAGCAGATATAACAGCTATCAAAGACCTGGAACGTGCAGCCAAGATAGCTGATGAAAGACTGGATTATGTGTATATCGGCAACATTATGCATGAGAGAGGCAGCACTTACTGCCATAAATGCAAGGCCCTGCTTATCGAGAGAAGCGGTTCTTCTGTGAATAAAATCGAGCTAAAGAAAAAAGGCACAGATTACCACTGCCCGAACTGCTCAGCTAAAATACCCCTGGCAGGCATGCAATGGTCAAATAAAGGATAAAAAGATTGGTAAACTAAGGTGACTGTATGGACGAAGGCAAAGTCGATGAAGAGACAAAAAGGAAGAGGAAGGATGACTGGATTGAGGCCTGGTTTGCCATAGAGGCCCTTGCTGTTGACAAGAATGTTGTTGAATCCTCGCTGAAGCAGCATGTTGAAGGGCTATCCAGGATAAAGGATGCCTTTGTATACGAGAAGAAATTCAGCGAGGCAACCAGAGTCGAGAATCCTCTTAAAAACGTAAAAGAGGCCTTTTCCCAGGTGGTTGAGCTTAAGCTTTTTGTCCGGGATTTGTTTTCATTAATTAATATAGTAGTTGTTTACGGGCCTTCGTCTGTAGAAATAATAGGACCTGGAAAAAAGGAGATAAAGCTGGAGGAAACACAGAGAATAGCAAATGTCATAGCAGGCATTGTACACCAGTTTGCATCAGCTGGTGTAGGCGGTATCGTAATAACGCCTAAGAAATAGGGTCTAAACTTTAAATTTTGTTATTATAATATAGAAGTATGAAAATGCATTTTCTACTCTTTATTCTTGTACTCATGCCTATTGCCCACTGCTCTCTAAACAGCTGGGACATAGAGGTATACCTGCAGGAGGACGGCAGGTCTGACTGGGTTGTTTATCTTGGTTATGATGAAAATGTCACAAGAAGCGATTATTATGTTCTTACAGAGCTAGAAGAAGTCAAGGTGTACGTAGATGAGAAGCCTATAGAGTGCTCTGTATCAGAAAGCGGTTTTGGCACCTCAATACTCTGTGAAGATATCTACGCAAGAGAAATAGAATACAGATTCAAAGCAAAGAAGCTTATCTCAATAAGCGATAGTCTCAGGGTCTTCAGATACAGGTTCCCAATAACCCAGCCGACCAATAATTTCTCTGTGACAGTAAAACTGCCTCTGGGGTCTTTTCTTGTTGATCCCTCCAGGCTAGAGGGAAGTGGATTACTGCCATATGAACCAGGCTTTGGCGAGCAGGGTTCTGACGGAAGAAGGATACTTGTAAAATGGGTTCTGAAAGAACCAAAGGTTGGCGACTCGCTAAATGCATCAGTCATATACGAACAGGTAATTGCAGGCCAGGTCCTGATTGCAGCAGGGGTAGGTATAATATTTCTGATATTTGCTTTACTGCTGTTCTTTGCAAGAAGAAGAGGAATACGGCATATTTTGCCTGTTCTGACAGATGGCGAAAGAAAGGTAATGGAGATACTTCTAAAGGATAAGGAGGTTGACCAGAGAAGAATTGTGAAAGAGTGCGACTTTTCAAAGAGCAAGGTCAGCAGGATAATACATGATCTTGAGAAAAGAGGACTTATCACCAGGGTTCCCAAGGGCAGGAATAACATTATAGCACTGAAAAAGGGAAAACCTGAAGAAAAGTGAAATCTCAGACTTTATTCATTATATGATAGTTCTTATTGGCTGAAAAGGTCAAATATCGTTATTTGAACAATTAAAATCGATATATATAGCCTGTAAACAATTCAGATAGTATAAAATTCCTGTATAGTGCCACTATGAAACTGTTTCGCGTCAGGCTTATATACCAGGTTATTCAAAGTATATAGATGATAGACAGCGGTCTATCAATACTCAAACCTACTGGTTTGATCGATCTAACCGAGCCGTTGGCGAGGTAGTAGGTAAAAGGAACTGCCTGAATGAAAATTCAGGCTTGTAAAAAGGTGAAAACAAAAATGCAATTGAAAAAGATTTTAGCTGCAGGTACATTGGCTGCCTTAATGGCAGGTTCATCCATAGCACTTGCAGCTGATCTAAGCAACTATCCCCAGCCATTCATAACAGCAGACGGTGCAGCAGACTTCCTAGTTGTAGTTGGTGCAGCAGCAAACCCATCCGATGTGATAGGTGCTGTTGACGTAGCAACAAGACTGGGCGGCGAAACAGTAACATCACAGCCACTAACAGGGGCAACAACAGCAGTATCACTGAGCGGTAAGTCAGAAGAAATACCTTTGGACAGCCTCGTAGTAGGAACAGGTATGTTTCCTGAGACATTGAAACATCACCATGTTCCTGCTTTGATAGAAGCTTCGCAAGTCTATTGGGACTTCCAGACTGATGACTATATAGATACCAGTGAGCAGTTTGTCCTTGGCAGCCTTAACGTGACAAGGAACCCTGCTATATACAACGGTACTATCTCAATGACAGTACCAGATCCTGTATCAGGCATGGGAAATGACAAAGGCAATGCAGCATTCTATTACGTATACAAGTTTGACGATACCATGGAAGGACAAGGAAACCTGTCAACAACATATCCGTTGAAGATAACATTGCTAGGAAGGGAGTTTAGCATAACAGAAATAGGCTCAAACTACATCATAGCAATGGTAGGTGATCAACTCGATATAGAGGCAGGTGGAACAGAGACAACAGCAGACGGATTTAGTGTAAGCCCATGGCAGTTCTATCCATCAGATGGTGCATGGGATGTCACGATATCCAAGAACAACCTCTCTGTCACAAAGAAGCTGACAGTTGGTAGTTCAAGTGACACAGACTATGTAATAGGATCAGAGACCGTAAAGGCAAGGGTTTTGAAAAACCAGACAGTAACAACCTATGTAGGCGGTGAGGTTACATCAGTCAATTACGTTACCGTTATCGTAGGTGTAACAACAGAGGTAAAGTACCAGGAAGATGTCACATATCAGGCAAATCCTTCAAAGACACAGGGTGACAACAGGTTCCCTGGAACAGATGCACATTGGAGATTTGACTTTACTTTCGATAGTTCTGGTACGTTCGCAAGAGGCGACACAATAGCTGTCTACTATGACCCTTGGGACCTTGACGACGTGGATGAGTCAACCAACAACGGACAACCTCTAAACCTGACAGTCGGTGAAAAGGTATCATTGCCAGGAAACTACTTTGATGTAGAATTCGCTGCAATGAATACTGAAACAGCTGCCAATGTAATAATAGACAGCGTAGAGAAGACACTATATTACAATGGTACTGGAGACACAACAGCAAGGTGGAACAATCTGCCGGCAATAAAGATAACAACCGACAAGGGAAGATTCCTTAATGCAACAGATTGTACTGCAGGTGAAGAGATTGAAAATGAAGCAGTCTACATAGTATACCAGAACGCATCAGCAGACTTGAGCGCAGTCTATCTTGCTACCTTAGATTCAGACGGATATCTAAGGAACAGGTCAACTGCCAAGGATCTGAACACAACAAACACTGCTATGCTTACCCTAGACTATGGCGACTATACCAACACAATAACAGTCACAGCAATGAGCGTATCAAATGGAAATGACATTTTGGTAGCAGACTACCTAGGCGACACTGTTCTAGTAGACTTTACTGTAGGTCCAACAAATACTACCGGATACCGCATATATATGGGTGATGGAGTAAATGACGATCCAGCAGCAGCAGACGTGAAGGTTAACGGAACAAATGCTGCAACCTATAGGGATTTCTATACTGCATACGGTGTTGAGGTAGACAACATACAGGCAAACGCAAAAACAGACAGGGTTGTCCTGAATGCCCCTGCTACACAACTGAAGGGTATTGTAGCAATAGGTAAGGACATTTCAGTTGGCGGAACAGGCGGTGGAACATACGAAACAGCAACTCCTATAAAGACTGCTGTAGGTATGCTTGATTCAGAGGTTACGACCGCGGATCAGTCCGAAAAGAACATAATCCTAGTAGGAGGACCGTGTGCAAACACTCTGGTCAGAACACTGCTAGACTCAACTGAGGCAACATGTCTGAGCGACTTCCAAGACATGGGCTACACTGCTGGAACCGCTATGATTAAGTACATAGAGGATGCATGGGGAACAGGAAAAGCAGCTTTGATAGTAGCAGGATACAATGCTGCTGACACCAGAGCTGCCTGTGCTGTATTGCAGGATTATGATGCAAATACAGCTACCCTGGTTGGCACAGAAGCGGTAGTTGCTTAAATCACAAGAGTTTTTTAATTTTTGTTTTTTGTTTTAATTCTTCTTTTTTAGCTTAATTAGCTGTTTTTCTGTCTGTTGTCGGCCGACAACTAGACTAGAAATAGAGCCTTGATAACAGCCTTCTCATTGCCAAGAAATTAGGTGTTTTATACTCTTTCTCAGATACCCTTGATGCTAATTGGAAAAAAGATATGCTTGCTGGAGAAAGCGGACTTTTCTCCACTATAGGCACCTTTGCATAAAGGCTCTTGAGCACGTTTTCATCCCATGGTATCTGCTGTATTATATCGGTATTGCTGATTGCCTCTATCTCCTTTTCATTGATTTCATAGCTCTTTTTCCTGGAGTTGTTAAGCACAATGCCCTTAATTATAACGTCCATGTTCCTTGCTACTTCTATGGTTTTAAGGCAGTCTGTGATATCCGGCAGATAGGGCGTGGTTACAATCAGTGCTTCATCGCATATCTCCAGTATGGAAACAACCTCTTTTCCAAGGCCTGACGGCGCGTCCAAGAGCACATTAGAATCAAAATAGCCGAATATATCCTTCAGCCGGCTAGGATCTGTGTTAAAGTAATTCAGGGATATATGCGCAGGGATAAACCTGAGCCCTGTTTCATGTATATGCAGCGCCTCTAATAGCGGCATCTTATCCTGCAGAACATCGTGTATTGTAAGGTAGTGTTCAAGTACGCCTAGGTGTATGCCAAGGTTGGGGTTCTTCAGGTCACCATCAACAAGCACAATGTTCTCCCCAAGCTTGTGCAGTGCCAGGCCTAGGTTAACAGTAAGTGTTGTCTTGCCAACACCGCCCTTGCCTGATAAGATGCCTGTTATCATTCTCTCACTTTCAGATAATAATACTTCTTTTTTCCCTTGAATTTGCCTTCTATAAACTTCTCCTTTTCAAGGGATTTCAGGTATTCGTTGGTCCTGGTTCTTGAGAGTTTCAGTGCCGTGCCAACCTCGCTTGGTGTCATCTGTCGGCCTTTCAGCAGGAACAGTATCTCTTTCTTCCTCTTCAGGCTTACGTTGGTCTCGCCTTTCTTGAACATCTTCTCCAGATTATCAATCCTGTGGCCTAGCTCCTGCAGCTGTGTCAGAACCTCGTCCCTTACGTTCCTCATCCTAACCTTGGGGTTTCTTCCTATAAGGTCCTTAACCTTCAGAAGATCCTCAGAAATCTTAATCCTGCCCATTCACCCGACCTTCATGTAAATAGAGTATCCTAATTAATACTTCAAAAGTTCCACAACTTCCCTTCTATTATTTGTTGTCAGTCTATTATAAAATTATCGGTTTACGACAATCGACAGCAGACAGGTGACAAAGAAAAAAACGACAGCAAATCTCCTGTCTATTGACTGCCGACAGCTTTCTTAATTTGAATAACCCCGACAGCTGTTATTATATAATATAATACATCTACAGCGCGCAACTAACGGGTCGAAAGGATTTGCTTGTATTCATAAAAGGGTCGAATCATGGATAATTTTGAGCTACTTAAAATGAAAAGGAGAAAGGGTCAGACACAGGCTGTAGCTATTCTGCTTTTACTAATACCACTTGTTACTGCTGCTACATACAACATCACGCTTAATCAGAGCACACCAACAACAATGGCTGCTGGTATGACTAATCAGACAGAGGCATATAATAACTTGTCTGTTGTCGGAGGCACGTGCACCACTTCTATCAGCACACCAATGCTTCTTGATAACCTGATTGTTAACGAAAGCAACGGAACAATCGAAATCATAACAACATCAACTACAACTACTACAGTGTACACAAGCACTAGCATTGATTATAATGCAACTACTTCAACCACGACTACAAGCACTACAGCTACTACTGATTATACAGTAGATAATGAGACATCGACTACAGTCACAACAACTACTGTGTATACAGGTGGCAATGAGACGACTACAACTACAACAGAGCATACTGAAGATAATTCGACAACAACAACTACAGAATACGAAGGCGATGCAACAACTACAACAACCACTGTGCATACAAACGGCTCGTATACAAACGTAACTATACTCAAGCCGGAGCCTCTAATTGATATAGAAATCCAGGCTCCTGAGAAAGCAGTAAGAGGCATCTCAGTAGAGCTTACTGCTATTGTAAATTCTGATACTGCTATCAGTAATGTAATTCTTACATGGCAGCTTCCTGATGGCTTCACAACTGACAGCAAGACTACAGACTGCGGAACAATAGCAGCGAATTCTTCATGCTCTTCTTCTATTAAGGCCGCAACTTCCCTTTCGACCCATTTGGGAATAAACGATGTAAAGGTTTTGGTGAGTTATGGATAAAGTACAGAAAGGCCAGATACAGGTACTTCCTTTAGTATTTGTAGTCCTGGCAACAACTGCTCTTGCAGTTAACATAACAATGAACCAAACCTCTACTGGCCTTGTTACCGGCTTTGCAGATAACCAAACAAGATTATTAGAAGCAACAGCCCAGATAGAGCTATGGGCAGGCACAGAAATAGAGATTTCTGTAGTAAATAGTTCTATAAAGGCATTATTATTGCTTGACAATGGAACAGCCCTGCAAGACCAGGAATTACTGTTCTACATAAATGAATCGTTTATAGGAACAGCAATAACAGACAACGAAGGAACTGCTGTTTTTGATACGAACTTAACAGGCACTGTAAAAGCAGTATTCCCCGGCGATTCTGCACTATACCTGAACCCTTCTTCTTCAATTACTGGAGAAAAAGATAATATCACTGAGACAAGACCAGAAATAAAGATAGGGGATATTGAATTTCCTTCTGTGGTCGATATCCTAGACGAATTCGAGATACGAGTTTTTATTACTTCACTGCACGAGGATTCGACGAATGTAAACTTTAATCTAATATATCAAAACGGGTTTGAGATACTGGAATCGCCACTGAAATCCGTATCAGTTATGAATGAGAATGAGTCGGTTATTGTTACATGGAGATTAAAAGCCATCTTGACCGGAACTCATACATTATCAGTTTTTGCCAAGAATAGTGAAGGGAGCACGGATTCAATAGACCTTGATATTCAGATAATTCGTAAAGACTTTGTTTTCATATTAAACAAAATAGCAAGATTAGGAAATCTGACTATTACTTTGGTCAATGTTTCTGAAAGCTTTTATAAAACATTTGATTTAGATGAAAACTATGGAAGAAAGGAACAGAAATATTACAAAGTTTATATTGAGGTATTTAATAATTTCTCAAGGATTCCGGGAATATACACCCTGGAGGATAATGAATTTCTTGATATTCTGCTAGAAGATGATCTGGGGAATTATTATAAGCAAGATAATGAAAATCTGTTTTTCTTAGATTCAGTTAATCTGTTTGGAAATTCTATGGAGATTCTGCCATTGAATATTAGAAAAGGTTACCTGATTTTCTCTGAGACAGAAGGTGTCCCTGAAAAAATAATAGTAAAACTGAAATCCGGGGCAAGGGCGGAGTTTGAATTAAGATGACAAGCCAGAAAAAGGGTTCAAGAACAGGAAAGATTTACTTAGTTCTGGCCCTTGCCTTCTTATTCTTGGCTATTTATCCGAATTTGGCTGCCGCTACCATAAGTTATTCATCAGGCGTGATAACCGTGACAGACGGCATATCATCAGGAACAGTCAGTTACGCAGGCTCAACAACGCTGACAGATACGAGCAAAAGCTGGCCGAACTACGCAGGCAGGATTGTATTCATCTCCTCAGGGACCGGCGCAAACCAGTCCAGGCATATAAACTCCAACACCGGGAACACGCTCACGATTGGAAAGCCATGGGACGTTACCCCTGATTCCTCGAGCCATTACGTGATCGCCTATAATTTCGATGACGTCAACAGCGCTGTCTCCACTTACTTTACAAAACAGGGGAGCACGCAGTATTACTGCAACGCCAACCTGAGGATAGGCAACCTCGGAACCGCCTCCGCGCTGGCAGACGAGTTGAAGCAGCTCGTCATAGCGAATAACATGTACCTGCACATAGACGGAAGCAATGGAAACAGCCTGTTCCAGCTCGGAAGCGAGGACCAGTATGGAAGTGCATGGCAGGGCTGTGATTTCCAATTCACCAACGACGCCTGGGATGCGGACAGCCTTCAGATAAACAACGGCAAGCTCTACTTCTACTCTTCGCACGTCTACACCAACGTGAGATGGACTATAAGATATATTGGTGGTTACTACATATACAAGGACGTGGACGCGGTCATGGGCGATGGCATAGATTTCCCATCGCCAGCTGTCAGCAAGATGTGGCTGGAGAACGTGTACATTCACGACTCCCTTGTGGACCACGTAGGGCTCAAGCTTCACGCGACCCCTGATCTGCTCAAGAACGTGAAGGTGTCCCACAACCATTACGGGCTCCAAGTATATTACGGGCAAAACGACGTAATCGGCACGAACATAGAATTCAGGAACAACACCTATGACATAATAATGAACAATAACGGCGGCACAGACACGCTGACCCTTATCAACCCGTCCCCACAGAAGCCCACAATCAGCTCAAATGGCATAACCGACGGCACGAAAATTGTTTATTGCAAGTCCGAGTGGGATTTGAATATTAAAAATAGTACTGGTGATAACCTACAGAACGTGCGGGTGTATGCTGAAAATGTTACTGGGTCCTATGTATTAAATACTACCACAGATAGCAACGGGGATATTGCTACACAAGAAATTCTTTTTGCACAGGCAACCAATAATGTAACCTATGTTGATAAAACACCGCACACCGTAAAGTACAGGAAGTACGGATATTACTTCTCGGAATTAGTAAAGACCTTCGGGGAAAAAGCCATAGACAACGTCGTGCTGAACAATAACCCATATGTATCTGCAAATGAAACCACAGCAGGAAATTACACAGGAATCTCTATTAGTGGTTCAGCAGAAACAATAACAATTAGTGAAAATAGAACTGTCCAGGAATTATATGATTATACACAATGGTGGGCTTCTCAGGGAGTCAATGCTCAGTATGATGAGCCGATGTATACGGCTGATGGAACGAACTTTTTTTCTAATTTTAACATAATTTTGAATGAAAGTAGTCTTTCCACAAGTTCAGATAAAACTATAAACTTTGTAGGGGGTCACAACTTTTCTGCGACTTCTAATAATGGAAAAACCATAAATATTTTGTCTGATACCTGGGACTTCGGATGGTCTGCTAATAATGGAACATTCTTCAGGAAATATAACTTGGATGTAACAGTTACAAATTCCACAGGCGGGCCTCTGGAAAATGCAACTGTTATACTAAGGGATAAGGATAGTGACATTGTTCTTAACATTTCTACATATGCAAATGGAACAATACCAACACAAGAAATAACCCATACTTTCTACAACTATACAGGAAATAAGACTTCCTATCCGTTTACGATATACGTAAAAAAATTCCCATTCAACGATTACAGTGCTCCTGCTTATATTGACAGAAAAACATCGTTGACAATAGCAATGGGGCTAAGCTGCGATCCTGCTCTATCTTACACATACAATGTTACCATGGGCCACAATGAAAACGTAAACAGAAGCTCTGCAATGCAGAATTTGACTTTGTCAGTGCAGATATTTACTGGATGGTGGGATTCACAGGACCTGGAACTTGGGGAGCAGGAAATCAGTGCACCAACTGATTCCTGGGCTTCTTTGGATTTGGAGCCTGGGGAACAGGAAGCAAAGGTAGGCGACTGCCCAATATTCTTCCAGTTACTCGGCTCCAGCAAGGATTCTCCTTTATCAGGCTCCATAATAAAATCATCTACTCTGCTTGCTGGGTATCCTGAAACTGAGTCATGTGCAAGCTCTGCATTCGGCATAAAAAGTTCCATACCGGATAGGATCATAGAATTCATTACTGAATGCGTAGAAGGGGCCAGAAACATAATAGAAGGCATTTTTGAGAGGTTTACAAGTAAAAAAATCCTTAAAGAGGAGAAAATAATAGAACCATTTGTCTCTGGAAAAATGTATAAGAAGAGTATAGTCATAAGATCGGATGAACATTATGAGAATTTTGAAACCTACACGGAAATACCAGAGGAACTCTCAAAAGAAGGTTATACAATCAGACTTTACCACCTTAACGGCAGTTCTAGGACTGAAATAACCAATGATGACAAATACGATGTTTCCTTTGTCGATGCTGACAATAACGGACTAACAGACAGGGTAAACTGGATTGCTCCTCATCTATCTGAGGAAGAATTCGAGATAGAGGCAGAGCTGACAATAATAAATGTCCAATCATACCCAACTGTTGGTGGAAATTGGACTGTTGAATTTACAACGCTGGGGCAGGCTAATCTAACAATAAAGGCAATTAATGGAACTGAATTCGAAAAAGACATCGAATTCTTAGAGCTAAGATGCGGTGAAAACATATTAACTACCGAACTTATTGACGGTATTATTCTAGTTCCAGATTACTATTGCAACGAAACAGGCTATGAAATCAGCAAGGTTCTGATAGCTGGCAGACACACTTTAGAGTTCAGGTTTGGAGATGATGTTGAATATGCTTATAATCAAGCTGGTTGGTGGGATTCGTCATGGTCATACAAACAACCCATCAACTTAACTGTTAGCTCAGGCTCGACTCCACGAGATTATCAAGTTAATCTAATACTAAATTCAAGTAACGTAGGAACAAACTGGGATTGGAGTAATGAGTGTGTTAACTCGAATAGTTCAAAAGCAAGGTTCATAAACGGAAGTCAAAATATAGAGCTTGATTTCTGGGTTGAATCTTGCTCTATTTCTGGACAGAACATGACAGTCTGGGTAGAGGTTGACCAGAACATTACAACATCCGGCTATGAAATTTACGTCTATTATGGAAACACTGAAGCAACAGCAAAAAGTGATGGAACAGCAACTTTTGATTTCTTTGATGATTTTAGCGGCGATTTAAGTAAGTGGACTAAACACAAAACATCAGGTGTGTATCCTCAAATTGAGAGTGGGTATGTTGTATGCGGTGGTGGTTCAACATCTTCTCCTTACGGTCATACTGTATTGGGTTCGGACGCAACATACACTGGATTCACGAATGGTATAATAGAAGGGAAGGTCTACTTCACGACGAGCTCAATAGGAGCGGTAAGTTTCAGAAGTAATTATGTGAGCAACTCCGGCTACAAGGCAAGGATGGATGCAAGAAGCGGAGAAGGGCTTAGCTTCTTAAACAACCCGTATTCTGGTTGGGGCTTCCTAACTGGCTGTGGTGCAAGTGGCACAGCAGTAGGCACAGGTTATTGGATGCCATTTAATATTACTGTTAATGGAGGCACATCCACAATAAAGGCAGATGGGCAAACAAGGAGTTGTTCAGCTACTACAAGCACTTCTGCTGGTGAGATATCACTGCAAAACCACTACGGAAGTTATACAAGATACGATGATATTAGAGTGAGAAAATATGCATCACCAGAACCGACTTATTCAATAGGAAGCGAAGAAACTGCTGGAGTCCCAACCCTTGACGATATAACCTTAGACGAGCCTACAGCAGACCCAGACATAATGGAAGATGAGACATTTCCTATGAACTGTACTGTTTACGTTGGAAAAGATACAGGGATTAATCTTTCATTCCAGTATAATACATCAACAGCAGGATGGATGGATATACCAGAGAGCGGTAGTGAGAACTTAACAATAGATTCGAGTCTTGAGTCAGATGTTAACAATGCTACTATGTACAATCATACAGTTACCGGACATACTACTGGCACTTATTATGTAAGGTGCCAGATATACAATGAAACTTCAACACTTAATTCAACAGCTCAATTGGTAACGATTTCTCCTCCTCCTCCGCCAAGCCTTGATGGCATAAACATGGATGATCCTACAACAGACCTAGATGTAACAGAAGGAGAAAGCTTTTTCATGAATTGTACTCCCTATGTTGGTTGGGATGCAGGGATAAATCTGTCTTTCCAATACAACTATAGTGGACAGCCTTCGTTTATAGATATACCAACTTCTGGACCAAATCAGATAGGTTCACCTAATCCAGAAGTAGATGTGGATAATAATACGATGTACAGTCATACTGTTACACTAGGCATTGCAGATTATTATTATGTCAGGTGCCAGATTTACAATGGAACAGCAACACTTAATTCAAATGCACAACAAGTAGCTGTTTCTAGACCGCCAAGCCTTGATGGCATAACCATGAATGACCCTGCAGAGGATATCAATGTTACTACTGGACAGAACTTTTTCATGAACTGTACTCCTTATGTTGGTTGGGACATAGGTGTTAATCTTTCTTACCAATACAATACATCAACAGCAGGATGGATGGATATACCAACAAGCGGAACTGAGAATCTAACAATAAATGGTTCTAATCCTAATGTAGATGTTGATAATGCTACAACTTATACCCATAGTCTTACAGGAAAAACTGAAGGCATTTATTATGTAAGGTGCCAGATTTACAATGGGTCTGACACGCTTAATTCAGCAACAAGTAGGGTTAATGTCTCAGGTCGGGGACCTCCAGCAGTTGTTTTGAACGAGCCTGCAAATCAAGATGCTGTCCATTCAGAATTAATAACCTTCAACTGTTCAGTATCAGATACATTCAACCTGACAAATGTTACCTTGTATGGCAACTGGTCAGGGGGGTGGCATGCAGATGAAACCAATTCTTCAGGCCTAAATAACTTTGATTACACATTTACAAAGGTAATACCGGATGATGGTGATTATGATTGGAACTGCTATGCATGCAACAATGATAGTCTTTGTGCATTTGCTGACAGCAATTATACGTTTAATACATGGACTACTGAAGTCAATCTAAGCTGGGTCAACTATACAAACATAGGTGGGCCTGTTTTCCCGAACCTGACTAATATAACTATAAAGACTGAGGTTAGTTATTATGCACCAAACGGTTCTGTTTTTGTAGATAACACAAGGCCTGACCTGGAAGTGAGGGTATGGAACGGTACTGATTACGTAACAGGCTTCTACTACAACCTTACAGATGTTTTCGGGGACCAGGAAACCAAAGCAAGAACAAACTTTACCATTAGTATATCAGATAGCAGCATTCTGGAAGCATGGAAGGACCTGGCAAACAGGACAATAAGCATAAGAGGAGTTTATCTTGACACAGAAAGTGGTTACGATGATATCATAAACTGGACTGGTGTCTGGGTAACAATAGATTCTGGTTCTGTCTTGGATGGTAAGGCAAATTCATCATGGCGAGACTATAATGTAGGCGGGCTTGATTTTGAATTCGAGAACCTGAAATTCGTAGAGGTATACACTGGCATTACCTACTATGACCCAAGAGGCTCTGCTGCTAATAATAGACCTGACTTAGAGCTCAGGGTATGGAACGGAACTGAGTACATAAATGGTTTTTATTATAACATAAATAATACGATGGGAAACGATGAAAACTCAACATACACGGAACTTTCCATCTACATAGAAAATACGACTCATTCTGACATAATGGATGCCTGGAGATGGGCAGACAACAGGAAAATCAGCCTAAGAGGCATTAACTTCGATTCTGATGTTTATAATGATACGATAAAATGGGATACTGTCTGGACAAAGGTTGAACTCAGAAGCGGGCCTGTTGGAGCAGGAGTACAGGTAGATTTGTACATAACCAAAGTAGGGTCAGGTGAAGGTGCTACATGGGATTCTGGCCGCAGATTAACTACAAACAGTACAGGCCATATAACATATGATTTTACTCCAACTTGTGATAATGAGTCTACACCACTGGTGGATGAGGAGTATGAAGTAGGTCCTCATGACTGGTATGTTCAAGTGATTGATTCGCTTTTGTGTAATGATTCAATATCAGATACTTATAATTTCAATGTTACAGGAACCCTGAGCAATACAGTAGTATTTCCAGATGGCTCGGAAAACTACACTGCTGCTGACCGCATACTCTTGCAGGGCTATGTTGAGAACTTCTGCGGAGAACCCATAACAACATCTGATGATAACGTCTGGTTCAATTCATCAAGCAGCAGTTATTCGGACCTTTGTCAGGTTGCAACAGACGGCAATAGGAGTGGTGCAAATGTCTATTACTGCTACTGGCAGCCTGACCAGTATTCTGTTGATGGTTGGTACAATGTAACAATGCACGCTGAAACAGGAGAGAGCTATTATGAAAATGAGACAACAAAGTTCCCGCCATACACATTCTACCTGAAGACAGAACCTACAATGAGCCATGCTAATGTTACACCTGAATCAGAATCATGGGTTATACGGCATAATTTCTCTATAAGGGTAAGCGACAACATGGGAGATACAGTAAATGTTACATTAGAGGAGAAAATAGTAGGACAGGACTGGTATGAGGTAGAATCAAAAAACTGCAGCAACTGCTCCAATACAACAGAAGGCTATACATTATTGAATTTCACAAAGAATTATTCATGTTCTGGTTACGCAGGAAATGTGTTAAAATTCAGATTCAAGGCAGTAGACAATGAGGGTCATACTGCTGTTTATACAGGCACAGGAAATTATGTAACTGATGATGAATTCACGCTGGAGAAATCAGACATAAACATAACATACATATCCGGTAACATGAGCCTTGCAACATTATCAAGCCCGGCCAAATTTGTAGTTCAGGCTTATGACTTTGACAAAGAAAGTTACAATTTATCGCCTGCATTGACTATAAGCTTCAATGTAACCCAAAACCAAGCCAGCAATGTTACATCTGGCTCAAACACGACAAATGAAACTGGTCATGTAACCTTCTGGTTCAATCCGTTTGGGTGGTCTGAAGGTATAGAAGAATGGTACGGGTTTACATCTGATTCTGAACAATGTTATAATTTCAATATTTCAGAGATAGTATATGTAAATATTACTGTTAATTACCCTTCCCAGATACTCAATGAAACTGTTAATGGTGTTACACAGGATGCTTCAGGGCCTTTCGGGATGAGATGGAACTTCTCTGTCATGGTAAGGGACTCTGATGTTGACGATGTAAATGTAACGCTATGGGTTGATTACGGTGAGGGTTTTGTTTTTGTTGACAACCAGACCTGTGAGAACTGTGAGAACTGGACAACACTGAATTTCACCAACTGGTATTTCGACTGCAGTTCTAGAGGAACGAACTACTACAAGTTTACTGCAAAGGACATTCTGAATCCGGAAAATTCAACATCATCAAGGTTCTTCACAGTACAGCAGGATTCGTTGGTATTCACTCTGATTGAAGGTAATAAATCTATTGCAGATACAAGCGGTGATCAGGTTACCAAGTTATCAGTTCTTGTCAATGACTCCAACGGCACAGTCCTTTCAGAGGGTGTTGGATTCAACTTGTCTGTAACAAACGACGGAGCAATAACATGGGTTGATTTCTTCAATGAAACGAATTCAACGGGCCATATATACCTGGATTTTAATGCCACCTGTTCTTATTCAGTAGGAAGGCAGTTGTGGAAGGCTTCTATAAAAGGTGATGAGTGCTATGCAAACACTGAATCAGATACGTACTACCTGAATGTTACAAGGGATTTGAATGTAACGATAATCCTGCCTTCTGGCAGCACTTATGACTGGGGTGATTCGATATTCCACCAGGTACGGGTCTTGGATAACTGTTCTGAGACAGTAGACAATGCTTTGGTCAACATAACTGTTGTGAATGGATCAAGTGTATTTGACTTCACTGTAACTGGTATAGGCGGTAGTATATACCAGGATAACTGGGATTCAGAAAATGCAACAGAGGGCTGGTATAACATCACGTCAAACATTACCAAGGTTAACTACAACGATATAGAGAAGACCAAGTTCCCTACAGGCACGTTCTACATAACAACTACACCAAAGCTGGTAAATGCAAACGTTACGCCTCGCCAAGAGGGATGGGCAAAGAACTACAACTTCACCATAAATGTTACTGATGAGCTGGGCGATAATGTCACTGTAAAGCTCTATGAGAAGAAGTCAGGAGGAGGAGCAAATGAGGTAGGAACAAACCAGTCATGCGAGCCTTGCAACGGGGTTGTAATGAGCTGGAACAAGTCCTATTCCTGCAGTGATATCGGTGCCTGGACCTTCTATTTCGAGGCTATTGATAGTACTGACAACACTTATACGACAACTGTTGCAGCTGGCGACTATTATAATAATGACAATAGCTACATAATCGAGGCTAATGACATCAACATAACATATATAGCTGGTAATGACACTGTAGCTACATTATCCTCACCTGCTGAATTCGTTGTGCTTGTCTATGACTATGACCGCGGCTCGTATAACATAAGCCCTGCAATGACTGTTGGGTTTAATGTCTCGAATCATGGAGTCAATCAAACAGCTGGCACTAATACAACTAATGAAACAGGTCATGCAACCTTCTGGTTCAACCCGTCTGGGTGGTTAACAGGGATTGAGAACTGGACAGCATTCAAGGATGATTCAGACAGTTGCTATAAATTCAACACATCTGAGCAAATGGTTGTAAACATAACTGTTAACTACCCTGCTAATATACTCAACGAGACTGTTAATGGTGTTACACAAGGAGCATCAGGACCTTTCGGTATGCAGTGGAACTTCTCTGTTATGGTAATAGATGCTGAAGGGGATGACTTAAACATAACACTTTGGGTTGATACTGGTGGAGGTTTTGAAGAGTTTGATAACCAGACATGCGAGAACTGCGAGAACTGGACAACACTGAATTTCACCAACTGGTATTTCGACTGCAATGATATAGAAACAAGTTATTATAGATTTGAATTAAGGGAAGTAGGTAATCCTGATAACTATAATGCAACAGCTCAACATTTCTTCACCATCCAACAGGACAGCATTATATTTACTCTTGTCAGCGGTAACAATGCAATAGCTGACACAACAGGCGATACAACAACAAGGCTTTCAGTGCTTGTTAACGATGCAAACAGTTCCATTCTGACAGAAGGTATAACATTCAATCTCTCTGTGACAAATGATGGTGCAATAACATGGGTTGACTTCGCTAATGAAACGAATTCAACAGGACATATATACCTGGATTTCAATGCCACCTGTAGCTATTCTGTTGGACGGCAATTATGGAAGGCTTCTATAAAAGGTGATGAGTGCTATGCAAACACTGAATCAGATACGTACTACCTGAATGTTACAAGGGATTTGAATGTAACGATAATCCTGCCGTCCGGCAGCACGTACGACTGGGGTGATCTGATATTCCACCAGGTAAGGGTTCTGGATAACTGCAGCGAAACTGTAGATGGTGCACTTGTCAACATTACAGTAAGGAATCAGTCAAGCATATTCGACTTTACTGTGACTGGCATAGGCGGTGGTATTTATCAGGATAGCTGGAATAGCGAGAATGCAACAGAGGGATGGTACAACATCACGGCAAACATTACCAAGGTTAACTACAACGATATAGAGAAGACCAAGTTCCCTACAAGCACGTTCTACATAACAACTACGCCAAAGCTGATAAATGCAAATGTTACACCACGGCAGGAGGGGTGGGCAAAGAACTACAACTTCACGATAAATGTTACTGACGAGTTGGGCGATAATGTTACTGTATTCCTTTATGAGAAGAAGTCAGGAGGAGCAACAACCGAGGTAGGCACAAACCAGTCATGCGAGCCATGCAACGGGGTTGTGATGAGCTGGAACAAGTCCTATTCCTGCGGTGATATTGGTGCCTGGACATTCTATTTCGAGGCAGAGGACAGCACTGGCAACACCTATACAACAACGGTTGCAGCTGGCGACTATTATAATAATGACAATAGCTATGTTATTGAAGAGAATGATATCAATATAACGTATATAACTGGCAACAACAGTGTAGCAACATTAACTACCCCTGCTGAATTCGTCGTGCTTGTATATGATTATGACCGTGGCTCATATAACATCAGTCCTGCAATGACTGTTGGGTTCAATGTCTCGAATCAGGGAGTTAATCAGACAGTTGGTACAAACATAACAAACAGCACTGGTCATGTAACTTTCTGGTTCGATCCTAGTGGCTGGGTCTCTGGTATAGAGAACTGGACAGCATTTACATCGCAAGCAGAGAGCTGTTATAAATTCAACACATCTGAACAGATGATAGTAAATATAACTGTCAACTATCCGTCTCAAATACTAAACGAGACTGTTAATGGTGTTACACAGGGCGCATCTGCTCCATTTGGAACGAGTTGGAACTTCTCTGTTACAGTTAGAGATATTGATATAGACGATGTAAATGTAACACTCTGGGTCGATTATGGTGAAGGGTTTGTTGCTGTTGACAACCAGACCTGTGAGAACTGTGAGAACTGGACCCAGATGAACTTTAGCAGCTGGTACTTCAACTGCAGTTCTATAGGGACGGATTACTACAAGTTTACTGCTAAGGATATTCTGAATCCAGCTAACTCAACAGCGTCACGCTTCTTTACCGTACAGCAGGATTCATTGGTGTTTACATTAATAGGAGGTAACAATTCAATAGCTGATACAACAGGCGATACAACAACAAGGCTCTCAGTTCTTGTTAACGACACCAATGGCACTGTTCTCACAGAAGGCATTGATTTCAACCTGTCTGTAACTAATGATGGTGCAATAACCTGGGTTGATTTCTCGAATGAGACGAATTCAACAGGCCATATATACTTGGATTTCAATGCCACTTGTAGCTATTCAGTTGGCAGGCAGTTATGGAAAGCCTCTATAAAAGGTGATACCTGCTATGCTGACACTTCGTCTTCGACGTACTACCTGAATGTTACACGTGATTTGAATGTAACGATAATTCTGCCATCTGGCAGTACTTATGACTGGGGACAGGCGATATTCCATCAGGTAAGGGTTTTGGATAACTGTTCTGATAGCGTGGATGGAACTATTGTTAATATTACTGTAAGAAACGAATCTGCTGTATTTAATTTCAGCATAACAGGAATCGGTGGTGGTATTTATCAGGGTGACTGGGATTCTACAGGAGCAGTAGAGGGCTGGTACAACATAACTGCAACAGTCAATAAAACTAATTATAATTATGCAGAAAAAACCAAATATCCTACATATACATTCTACTTAAGAACAAAGCCAATTCTAAAACAGGCTAATGTTACTCCTCGACAGGGTGGATGGGGAGAAAATTACAACTTTACGATAAATGTTACTGACGAGCTAGGCGATAACGTTACTGTATTTCTATATGAAAAGAAGGCAGGTGGCACTTGGTTAGAAGTTGGAACAAACCAGTCATGCGGACCTTGTAATGGTGTTATACTTTCCTGGAATAAATCTTCCTACACATGCAATGACAAGGGTTCTTGGACATTCAAGTTCGAGGCTATAGATGATAAAGGAAACTCTTATGAAACAAGCGTTGCGAATGGTGATTACGATTCAAATGATAATTCTTACCTGATAGAAGGAAATGACGTAGATATAACATATGTATTCGGCAACAACACTATAGTCAACCGTTCTGATGAACAGACAACGAAATTCATCTTATTCGTTAATGATACTGATAGTAACCTGCCAGCTGGGAGCCCCAGTGCAACTGTCTACTTCAATGTTACAACAGACGGTATAAACAACCTAACAGCTGGCTATAATACAACAAACAGTACTGGTCATGTAACATTATACTTCAATGCAACATGTTCCCATGAAGTTAGCGACCAGGAATGGTATGGATTCATATCAGGTGACAACTGCTACAAAAACTACAAATCAATAGCTATGAACGTTTCTGTATACGGTAATTTAGTAACTAACGTCTCATCTCCTCTGGATGAAAGGGAATATAATGAAAGTGACATGATAAATTTCACAAATGAGATATTTGATGAGTGCGGTAACTTGATTTCTGGCGCCAACGTGAGTTTCACTATTGTGGGCGGAGGCAATACAACCTACTGTTATGGGGAGAACTTAACTGATTGGGATAACGGAACATATTCGTGCTACATGAACTCAAGCGGTATGGGATACGGTCTTCACGATGTTACGGCAAATGCAACAAAATTCAGATATAACTATGGAGAGGGCACAAGAAATAATGCATTCAGGTTACTTGCTCCTGAGGATCAGGCACCTATTTATACAACAAACGGTACAGTAACCCCTGACCCAGGAGGATGGGGAAGCAATTTCACTTTCCAGATAGAGATAGCTGATCCCGAAGGCGACACTGTTAACATTTCGCTTTACCATGGTCCTTCAGATTCAGGTCCTTGGTATGGAATTGGAAACGAGACATGCGTAGACTGTGATTTTGTCACCATAAACTTTTCTTATTCGGATTACAACTGTGCTAACAAGGGTCTCAGGTATTACTGGTTTAATTCAACAGACTTCAACAAATCGTCAGAGTCTGATGTATTCAACTTCACAATTGATAAAGATAATGTAACTATAACCTATGTTTCAGGCAATGGTGAATCGCAAAACAGGAAAGGAGATAACCTGACCTTATTCAGAATCAGGGTAATTGACAATGTTACAGGCGAAAACCTGACAGCAAGTAGAAATGTCAGCTTCTGGGTTACAACAGGCAGCGGATGGGGCCAGGAGCTTAATAATCAAACCAACGGAACAGGGTATGCGTCTTATTATTTCAATTCTACATGTGCTTATCAGATTGGCCAGCAGCAATGGAGAGGCGGCATAAGAAATGATGAATGTTATCAGGATACAAATTCTTCGAACTTTACAATAACGCTAGTAGGAAACCTTGTGAATACAATAGACATGCCTAACGGTGAAACGTACAATGCCACAGACAATGTAACTATAAGGGTGAATGTTACAGATGAATGCGGCGTTGCAGTAAGCGATTCTTATATTAACCTGACATACAATCACAGTACTTACATTGACTCATGCCCCTCAATAAATAATGAAACCACAGGCTGGTACAACTGCACAGTTAATCTAAGTGGGATGCCTGGAGGCTGGTATGATATAACTATGAATTCCACCAGGACAGGTTACATCAAATACGACAACATAAAGAAAAATGCATTCTTCCACCAGATAGATCCTGTTCTCTCAGGGCATTATGTAACACCTACATCAGGGCCTTACGGAACAACGCATTATTTCTATGTAAATGTCACAGATGATGATGATACTGTTACTGTAAACCTATGGTCTTCTTCAAGCCCAGTAGGACCTTGGAGCTTCAGAGACCAGGATACATGTGTAGATTGCATAAACGATACAGTTATCCTTTCAACAGTATACGGCTGCGAGATAGAAACAAAATACTGGATGATAAATGCAACTGATACAAAAGGCGGCTATCATAATACAACTGTCAAGAACCTTACTGTTGATAAAAGAGCGATAGTCATCAATCTCACAATAGGTGACAACTCCAGCTTCTTCAGAACAGGGGACAACACAACACCACTCTCTGGTCTGTTTATAGATAATTTCACGAACCAGGAGAGAGGAAGTGGAAACCCTGGAGGAATATACGTGACTACAGACAATGTCATATGGGGCCCAAAACTATCCAACACGACAAATAGCACTGGTCACCTTAATTATAATTTCAATGCAACCTGTATCTACAGTACGGGTGAACAGAAATGGAGAATCGTTTCTGATGAGGCCTCCTGTTATTACGAGGCTTATTCAGATAATTTCACACTCTATCTGAACTCTACACTTTCTACAAATATAACGTATCCTGACGGGAATTCTGAAGCAAGGCCTTATCCTGTAAATATCTATGGAAAAGTTATGGATGAATGCGGCAATGTAACAGGTACTGATGTTGTTTTCAGTGTTGAGCAGGGAGCTACAGTAGAGAGGTGTCCTGGATTCGGTTATGCAAATGATGATGGAAACGGTAATTATAGCTGTTCATGGGATAGCAATGGAAAGAACCTTGACTGGTGGGACATAAAAATGAATGCCACCAAAGAATATTATATTTTTGACAACACAAGCAAGTTAGATGCTTTCAGGCTCGGTGAGGTACCTAAGTTAGAGTACCCTGATGTCAACCCTCCAACAGAAGGTTGGGGCTACAACTTTACATTTTCTTTGAATGTTTCTGATCCTGAAGGAAGCGAGTTAGTTAATGTAACGCTATGGAAGGCTTATGCTGCAGTAGGACCTTGGTATGAAGTAAGGTCGAAAACGTGCAGTGGCTGTACAACACCTACCCCGGTAATATTTAACGAGGTCTTCGAATGCATCGATTATACGGCTGCTACGTCTGGTCTCGTATATTATAAGTTCAACGCAACTGATACAAATAACAATTTCACAAACGAAACAGCAAGTGATACGTTTGTATTACAGCCTGATACTGTAGAATATTATGAAGAAGTTAACTATGATTCAACAAGAGAGGGGGATAGCACAGTAGAGATTATACTTAGAATATATGATTCAGACAAAGGCGAATATCCTGCTGGCGTAAACAGCACTATATGGATTATGCTTAATGAAACAACATGGGATTCAGGCTTTTCAAATCAAACGAACGCAAGCGGTTATCTAGTTTATAATTTCAATGCAACATGTGCCTATTCTACCGGTAGAAGAAACTGGACAGGTGGTGTAAATAATGATATTTGCTATGCTATTTCAAATACAACTGATAAATACAATGTCACAATAACAGGCCAGTTAAAGGAAGCTCTGCTGAATCCGTTCCAGGACCAGGTATTCAATGTTGGCGATTCTGTTCTTATAAGAACAAATACAACATCTGAGTGTAGCAGTGAAGGCTTAGTGCCTAATGCAACAGTAACCATAGAACTAGAAAACGGTGAATGGGAGGCATGCTCTGCCTATAACGAGACAGACGGCTGGTATAACTGTACATGGAACTCTACAGGCAAGGAAGAGGGCAACTGGTCTATTCGTATCAACTCATCCAAATCATTCTACTATGACAACACCACAACATGGCAGGACAGGTTCTGGCTGGAGAACATTGCTCCTGTTAATCAATCCGTGCCTACAGTAACGCCTTCAACAGGCGGATGGTCGAGGCTTTATAATTACTCCATAAACCTAACTGACCAGGAAGGCGACACGTTAACATGCCTATTGTACATAAGTTCTGACGGTGAAAACTTTACTTACAAAGGAAACATGACTGTAACAAACACCACATTTAACCAGACCTGTTATGTGGAAGTTCATGACTTTGACTGCACTGCCAAAGACAATAACTGGAGCTTCTTGTTTGAGGTTAAGAATGGTGTAGAAAATAATACATTCAATACCTCTGTTTTTGATGGTCCTGTTATAAATCCTTCACAGATTGAAGTTCTGTATACAGTAGAAACTCATGGTAATAATTCTTATCTAAACAGAAGTGGTTATAACCTTACTGTATTATCCCTTTACATAAATGATACAGAAAACGGTACAGGAGTTCCAAATGCTACCGGAACTATATGGATATCTACAGGTAGCGGGTGGGATTCAGGCTTTGCAAATCAGACTAACGCAAGCGGCTATCTGGTGTATAACTTCAATGCAACCTGCAGCTATGCTATTGGTAGACAAAACTGGACAGGTGGTCTAACTGATAGTTGTTATCAGTACAGAAATTATTCAGATAACAGCGATAATCTAAGCCTGAACCTTGTTGGCAGCTTTATAAATAACATACTATTACCAACTGGCAGCTATCTCCGCGGCAATAACGTTACAATAAGAACGAATATAACTGATGACTGTCAGATCCTACAAACTGATCTTACAGTAGACTACAACTATACAAGGGGTAGTTATGAATATTCATGTTCGCCTGTAAATAATGAAGGCGATGGCTGGTACAACTGTACGTTCAATACCAGTTATCCTGAAACACTGGAAGCTGGCTGGTGGAACCTAAAAACAGTCTTCAATAAAACAGATTTCAATGACTTTGAAGATGTTATTCCAAACACATTCTTTATTGAAACAAGGCCTATATTGAGCGATGCCCGTGTAAATAAGACATTAGGAGGATGGGGTGAATGGTTTGAATGGAAAGTAAACTTCACTGACGAAGATGGTGATGTATCAACTGTTTATCTTTATGAGAGGTCATACGGCTCCTCTGACTGGACCCCGATAGCGTCCAACAGTTCCGCATCAGGTATAAATCAGACAATAACATTTTATAAAAATCCTTATACCTGTCCAGCTCTTGGTGGCCAGGAAAATGACACAAGGGAGTATAAGTTCAATGTGACTGATCCAAGAGCTTATTCCTCTCAGACAGACCCAGAAAACCTGACAATAGAAAAAGATGATACAGAGACCGTATACGTGTCAGGAAATAATACCGTTGTTTATAGGGCTGATTCTAGTTACACAACTCTTATTATACAGGTAAGAGATACTGACCAAGGTATCAATCTGAGTCTTGGGGGTTCAACTTCTATGGGAAGATTCTGGGTTACTGTAAATGGGAGTGACTTTGGGCCTGATATTGTTGCTGATAAGAACGGTACTGGCCATATATCAACCAACTTCAATCCTGCATGCCCGACATATGATGTTGGAGTACAGGCATGGAGAGGTGGGTATATAGGTCACAACTGTTATAAAGCATCAAATACAACAGATATGACACTTAATATAACATCCAGTCTCTATGCAAATATACAGCATCCGAACAACGAGAACTATGTCTTCATCCAGGGCGATCCGATTCTTCTTAGGGGCAACCTTACTGATGAATGTAATATAAGGATAGACCAGGCAATAGATGCAAACTTTACAGCTTACAATTCGACTACCGGGAGCTTTGCCTTCTGTGATGCACAAGACGAAGGCAACGGGTGGTACAACTGTACACTAAACAGCGCGCAAACAGCTTCTATGGAACTCGGCTGGCATAACGTTAACATAAGTGGTTCAAAGAGCTTCTATCAGTCAGCTAATTCAACTTATGAGAATAATTTTGTACTAACAATAAACCCGAAAATATATAGCCCCGGTATTGATGAATCAATTGGGGGTTGGGGAAGGACCTACAAATTCACCGTGACTGTTGAAGATACAGAGGCAGCATGGGACAACTTAAATGTTACATTATGGGTAAACACCTCAGGAACAGGTTATGTATGGGAAGCTATAAACTCAACAGTGCTCAATGCAACAAGCCCTAAAACAGTTGAATTCAACAACACTTTCGAATGTGACGATATCGGATCCAATTACTATAAGTTTAATGTTACTGATGTGTGGGGCAATTACAATGAAACAACCCAGCAGCCGTTCACATTAAGAAATGATTACGTGGAGATATACGAAGCTTCAAACTTCAATATAAACAGGTATGGGGATGATACGGTAAGGCTTGTGCTAAGGATTCATGATACAGATAGAGGAGAAGATGTCCCTGCTGGCGTAAACGGCACTATATGGGTACAGGTTAATGGAACTGATTATGATCAAGGCTTTGACAATCAGACAAATGCAACAGGCCATCTTGTTTACGATTTCAATGCAACTTGCGATTACAATGTCAGCCTGCAGCAGTGGAGAGGCGGCACGAATAAGGATTACTGTTACGAAACTACAAACACAACCGATACTGTTTATGTCAACATTACAGGACAGCTTTTCAACAATTTGCTATTGCCGGCGGAAAATGATTCCTACCCAGCAGGAACCAGTATTTTTATAAGATACAACATATCAACGGATTGTTCCTTTGAAGGACTACAACCAAATGTCCCTAATACTCTAGAGCTTCGTTCCCCTACCAATAACTGGTACAACTGCACAACAATAAACAACGAGACAGACGGCTGGTATAATTGCACATGGGACAGCACATTAATGGAGCCTGGGCAGTGGGATGTAAGGATAAACTCTTCGCAAGACAAATACAATGGAAATTCAACCTATTATCTTGACAGGTTCCAGCTAAACAACTCGTATCCAACATATGAGAACCTGACAGTAACGCCTGGAGAAGGTGGATGGGGAACTCCTTTCAATTACACGGTCGACATACTTGATCCTGATCTGGATAATGTTACCTGCAGGCTGTTCATAAGCAAGAATAATGGATCTACCTGGATAGAAAAAGGGAATGATACTGTATTCAGTGGTTCTGGGGAATGCTCTGTCATTGTCCCAGACTTTGATTGCAGCGATAATGGAACTGATAACAAATTCATGTTTGAATTGAACGATCTGTACAACAGGTTCAATACAACAAACGTCACTGCACCAAATATAACAAAAGACACTGTGGAAATAGTCCATATATCTGGTAATGCAACAGAAGTAAACAGAAGTTCAGGAACACAGCTAATTCAGGTATTGCTTAACGACACTGATTCAGGTAATCCGATAAGCCTTGTATTGAACGTAACCTTCAACGTAACAACAAATGGTACGGACTATAAAACAGAGTTAATAAACGAAACTGTTAATGGTTATGCAACTCTTGACTTCAATCCAGGTTGTGATTATTATCCTGGAAATCAGACATGGTTTGCATACATAGACAATCATTCCTGTTATTACATGGATACGTCAGACATATTCAATATAACAGTAATGGCTGATCTGATAACCAATCTTGAGATTCCTAGTGGGGACAGTTTCTTACGCGGATCCAATATAACAATGAGGTTCAATGTTACTGATGATTGCATAAATCTTCAAACAGACAGTACAGTTGCTTTGAATTATTCACAAAGCAATAATGAATATGAGTGCATACTAAATGATGAAGGCACTGGTTTCTACAACTTTACAATCAACACAACTGACCCGGTACTCCTGCCTGCCCAATGGTATAATATAACAATGTTTGCAAACAAGACCTTCTACAACAAAGGTGATAAGACAGAGGTCAACAGCTTCGAAATAGAAACAATACCCATAGTTTCTGATCCAAGGGTAGACAAAGAATTGAGTGGGTGGGGAGATACATATACCTTCCAGGTTAATTTCACAGATGAGGATGGTGATACAAACATAGTAAGGCTGTGGAGGCGTGTGAGCGGTTCAACTGATTGGGAACAAAATCCTATTGCACAGAATACCAGCGTCTCAGGAGTAAATCAGACTGTAACATTTGAATACGGTGGTTTCACTTGTAATGATCTGGATCTAAATGAAAATAGGACATGGGAATATATGTTCAATACCTCGGACAGCCGTGGTTATATAAACCAGACAGAAAACAAATCACTTGTAATAGAAAAGGATGCAACAGAGGTTATCCATGTCCAAGGAAATGAAACATCCGTATTCAGGCCTGATAATAGCAACACGACATTAATAGTACAGGTTATTGATATTATCAATCCTAGTGAAACGCCCGCAGGCGGATTCGTAGGAAGATTCTGGATAACCGTAAATGGAAGTAACTGGAGCTCTCCATATGTAGTTGAGAGAAATGCTACAGGCCACTTTATACATCCGTTCGATCCTTCCTGTCCAACGTACGAAGTTGGTGTCCAGCAATGGAAAGCTGGATACATAGGTTATACCTGTCATAAACCATCAAACTCAACAGAATTCACGTTAAATATTACTGCTAACCTTTCTGGAGCTGTTTCCTACCCAGATAAGGATAATTACATATTCATAAAAGGCTGGTCAATCCTGATGAGAGGTAATATTACAGATGAATGCGGAAAGTTAATCTCAGGAGCTGATCAAGTCAACTTCACAGCCATAAATACAACTAGCGATGAATACTGTGTTGCCCAAGATGAGGGTACAGGATGGTACAACTGTACCTTAACTAGTGCACAGTCAAATGCATTAAACCTGAACTGGTGGTATGATGTTCAGTTAGGAGCCAGAAAACAATTCTACAACAATACGCTTCATACAAAGCCGGATGCCTTTGTGCTTACTTTGAATCCGTCTATATGGGGATTAGGAGTGGATCCGAACCTTGATGGATGGGGAGCTATGTTTACCTTCACCGTGGATGTTGAAGATGGTGAAGGAGATGAAATTAATGTCTCGTTATGGAAATGGAAGCAAGATCAGGGGTGGAGGGTTATAAATTCTACAACCACAACAGCGCCGGTTTCGAAGGTCATCGAATTCAATAACACCTTCGAATGCGATGATAAAGGTTCTAACCTATTCAAATTTACTGTTAATGATACTTGGGGCAATTACAATGAAACTGCTAACTCGTCGTTTACATTAACAGCGGATACTGTAGAGATTCTTGATGCCTCGAGTGTACAACTTAACAGGAAGGGAGACAACATAGCGCAGTTAGTGCTTAGAATTCATGATACAGACAGAGATGATTATCCTACAGGAGCCAACGGTACCATATGGATAATGAAGAATAATACTGAATATGACTCAGGATTTGACAACCAGACGAATACTAGTGGTTATCTCACAATTAATTTTAACGCAACTTGCGATTATCTTTATGGTGCAAGGCAATGGAGAGGCGGTACAAACAAAGATGAATGTTATGCAACCACAAACACCACAGATATAGTCTATGTATATCTTAACGGAACACTAAAGGAAGCACTACTCAACCCACTACAGGATCAGATATTCAACGTATCCCAAGGCATTTTGGTAAGGTTCAACACCACATCTGAATGCAGCAATGAGGACCTTGTGCCTAATGCAACAGCAACAGTAGAGTTCAGGTCACCGCAAAACAACTGGTACAACTGCACCACAATAAACAACGAAACAGACGGATGGTACAACTGTACTTGGGATTCAACAGGCATGAAGGAGGGCAACTGGACAATAAGGATAAACACAACAAGGCAGTACTTCCTAAGCAACACATCAACCTGGCAGGACAGGTTCTGGCTGGAGAACATAGCTCCTGTCAACAGCTCAGTGCCGACGGTTACGCCTTCAACAGGCGGATGGTCGAGGTTCTATAACTTCACAATTGATGTAAACGATACAGAAGGTGATAATCTCACATGCATACTCTGGTTGAACAAGACTGGAGAATTCTATGTTGCAGGAAATGACACAGTAAATGAGACGCAGACAGCGAAGACATGTTCAGTTATTGTTCATGACTTTACCCCTGGTGATATAGGAACTACAAAACAGTTCATATTTGAAATAAGAAACGGTGAACCTAACAATACAATAAACACATCGGTATTCTACGGGCCAACCCTGAATACGTCACAGGTTACTGTTGAGGTTGTAAGCATAGTTGATCAGGAGGTTAATAGGAGCGGGTATAATTTTGCTTCACTTACTGTCAGAATTCTGGATACAGAAAACAATACCTATGTAGGCAGTAGTATTAACGTAACAACATATGTAACAACAGATGGAAGTAGCTATGATTCCGGCGTGTTGAATACAACAAACTCATCTGGATATAATATATTTGCTTTTGATCCTACGTCAACACCATGCCCTTACGAAGTTGGCATGCAAAAGTGGAAGGCAGGCATATCCGACAGCAGATACAATGGAACCAATAGCAGTGAATATAATGTTACTGTAGTAGGAGCTCTCATAAATACGCTTGTTATACCTGCAGGAGATAATTATCTAAGAGAAGACAATGTTACAATAATTGTTAATCTAACCAGTGACTGTTACATTAACATTAGTGATGCAACCGTTGAGCTGAATTATTCACAAGATCCTTATGAATACGTATGTTCGCCTGTATACAACGAGAATACTGGTTTCTACAATTGCACTTTCAATACAACTGATCCAGTGCTCCTGCCTGCCAGATGGTACAATATAACAATGAAGAGCAACAGAACTTATTACAATACAGAAACAAGGGTCAATGAAAGTGCATTCTTTATTGAAACAAGGCCGGTCTTATTCGACCCTAGAATTGACAAGGAATTAGGCGGCTGGGGAGAGGTATTCACGTTCAGTGTAAATGTTACAGACGAGGATATAGATATTGTTACTGTCTATTTCTGGGAGAGGGTATCAGGCGCCACAAACTGGAACCTTGTTGATCAGACAAGCAAGCAGGGAATAAACCAGACTGCAACTTTTGTAAAGAGCAACTTCCAGTGTGGTGATATTGACAACCGAGAATACATGTTTAATGCGAGCGATGCACGTGATTATAATAACCAAACGTACAACAGGAGCTATGAGCTTGAAAGGGATAATGTAACATTTGAATTGGTAGAGGGAAATAATACATCTATATACAGAAATAGCGGTGATGCTGAGAATTTCACGGTCATGGTAAGGGACACTGATAAGGATGAGTACCTGACAACGACATCCGGAGGACGGGTCTGGGTAACTACAGATAATATTACATGGGACACGTCACCTTCCATCACTATAAACGGTACCGGATACCTGAGAAGAGAGTTTAATCCTTCATGTCCAACATATTACGTAGGTAATCAGAAATGGAGAGCAGGACTTGTAATTGTTGGTGGCCAAGATTGTTATGCAGCAGGCAACTCTACAGACTTCTACTTTAACATAACAAGCGACTTGTATGCAAATATATCATTCCCCATAAACGCAAGGGTGTTTGACAGGGGAGACGATATACTGCTAAGAGGAAATATTACAGACGAATGCAAGAATTTGATACCTGATGTTGATACTATTGGAATAAGGGCGGCTGACGGATCTGTTTACGAATGCCCTTCCGTGAACAATGAAAACAATGGATACTATAATTGCACAATACCTGGGTCTACTACAAACATGATGGCTTTCACATACTACAATGTGACTATAAATGCAACAAAGCTCTACTATAACTTTACATCAAACCTAGAAAACAATGCATTTGTAATAACAACTTATCCTACCCTAAGCTCACCGTCCGTATCCCCTGGTGCAGGCGGCTGGGGAAGAGAATACACATTCAATGTAACTGTTGAAGATTTGGAGAATGATGTTGTTAACGTATCTCTATGGGTGAACACCACTGGTCAATGGGTTATGATAAATTCAACAACAGGGCAATACGAATCACCTACACCGTTGAGCTTCAAGCACAGATTCACCTGCCCGGAAATTGGTATCAATGAATACAAATTCAACGCTACAGACTCATGGAACAGCAGTGATGCAACTACCCCGTTAACATTTACACTAGAAGAGGACGATACATTTGTAGAGATTATAGAAGGGACAGATGCTCCTATAGACAGAGAAGGGTATGATAATATAAAACTCGTCCTGAGAATAAGGGACGTAGACTACATGAATCAGTACTTGGATGCCGGAAGAAACGGGTCAATCTTCATAACAACAGATGGCAGCATCTATGATGCAGGAAACCCCAACACAACGAATGCAACGGGCCATCTTACATTCTGGTTCAATGCAAGCTGTAATTATCAGGTTGGTCAACAGTTATGGAAAGGTGGTATAAAAAATGATGCATGTTATGATGAAACTAATTCCTCTGCTGTTGCATTGTATATTACAGGTCAATTGAAAAATAAGATACAAGCACCTGATTACCAGCAGGAATTTAATATAACTAATATAGTTACCATAAGATTCAATGCATCTTCTGATTGTGAGAATCTTGGGTTGGTATCAAATGCATCTACAACCATAGAGCTTAAATCGCCCCTAGAGGAATGGGAGTCATGTACTGTTAATAATGAATCAGCAGGTGAAGAGCCAGGATGGTACAACTGTACGTGGGATTCAACCGGAAAAAGCAAAGGAAACTGGAGTATCCAGCTGAATTCTACAAAAGCTTACTATTATTCTAATTATACCTTCTTAGAAGACTGGTTCTTGTTAATAAACGTAGAGCCAAAGAATACGTCAGTTCCTGAGGTATCTCCTACACAGGGCGGGTGGAGCAGATTCTATAACTACAGTATAAATGTAACAGACAATGAGGGAGATAATGTTACATGTACCCTGTGGGTAAGTACTAATGGGGGATCGAGCTGGTCTAAGAAAAACAACAATACTGTTACAGGTACCTTGGATCAGAACAGAACATGCTCGGTCATTGTTCATGACTTTACCCCTGCTGCAATAGACAGCGATGTCAGATTCAAATTTGAATTAGTTGACCTTGATCCACTGAATGCTTACAATACTTCAGAGTTTATCGGACCTGTAATAAACAGATCACAGGTAAGCATAACACTTGTTACCGGAAACAACACTGTACAGAACAGGAGCGGCTACAACTTGACTACATTCACTGTTTTGATTAATGACACCGAAAACGGGACATTTGTTAACAATGGGAATGTAACATTCTGGGTTACTGTTGACGGTTCCTCTTTTGACAGTGGATTTACAAATACGACGGACGAAACCGGCCATGCAACGTATGAATTCAATTCAACATGTGCTTACCAGGTCGGTCAGCAGATATGGGTAGCAGGTACAACCGATGACAGATATTTTGACATCAACACAAGCAATCTTACAATTAACCTGACAGGCAATCTAATCAACACATTACTCTTGCCGAATGGTAATTATCTCCGCGGCAGCAATGTAACTATAAGAGTTAATGTTACTGATGAGTGCTTTGTTGCATTAAACGACGCGACTGTTGAGCTGAATTATTCACAGGGTCCTCATGAATATTCGTGCTTGCCTGTAAACAATGAGGGCACTGGTTTATATAACTGCACTTTCAATACAACTGATCCAGTGCTTCTGTCTGCCAGATATTGGAATGTTACTGTTACAACAAACAGAAGTAAACACAATAACCTAAAAACAATTGATATTAACCGGTTCTTCATACAGACAGAGCCTATACTCTTGAATGCATATGCTACCCCTCAGCTAGGTGGCTGGTCTGAACAGTTTGACTTTACTGTTAACATAACAGATGAGGATTCAACATCATTGACATTATACCTGTGGGACAGACCTGATGACGGTTCTGCTTGGTCATTGATTGCATCCCAACCGGTTAATGCTGACCCTATAAACCAATCAGTCACAATATCCAAAAATGATTACACATGCGCATGGAAATCATCTACAAGGCAGTTCAAATTCAATGTATCTGATGGTTCGTATATAGATGAGACTGCCAACTACAGCTATGAGATAGAAGAGGATGATACAAGATTAGATTATATCTTCGGTAATAACACGGTTGTTTACAGGCCTGATTCTTCAACTGTATACTTTACTGTTCAGTTAATTAATACAGATAATAATAATCAAACAATAACAGATGCGGATTCGAACACAGGAAGGTTCTGGGTAACAACCAATGCCTCTAATTCAAGCTCATGGGGACCTGAGCGTATCGTTACACCAACAGGTTCTGGTATTATTAATTATACTAGTCCTGAATTCGACCCATCCTGCCCAACATATGGGACTGGAAAACAGCTATGGAGAGCTGGATATGTTGGGCAGTCATGCTATAAGCCATCAAACTCAACATATCTTTTCGTTAATATAACAGCATTGCTAAATGCGTCTATAGTTTATCCAACAGACCAGAGTTTTGTAAGAGGAGCACCTGTTCTATTAAGATCAAATGTTACAGATGAATGCAATACACTTATAGGTGAGGCAGATTCTACTAACTTCACTGCTACACATTCAGGCTCATCACCAGAGCAGTGCCCGCTGGTAGGCAATACCAATGATGAGGGAACAGGCTATTATAATTGTACGCTTAGTGGTGCAAGAACAGGGCCAATGTCAGATGGTTGGTGGAACCTTACATTCAGCGCATACAAAGCATTCTACAATAACATAACTGTATCGAGTATAGACGCATTTATAATGACGCGTGGGCCACAACTAAGCAATGCGTATGTCACACCAACATTCGGCGGCTGGGGAAGGATATTCAAGTTTAATGTGTCTGTATATGATCCTGAAGGGGATGCTGTAAACATAACATTATGGAAAAACCTGTCAGGAGTGTTAACACCAATAAACTCTACCGTAACTACAGCGAGTCCTCTGATTGTTGTTGAATTCAACAATACATTTGATTGCGGTGATATAGGATTGGTAAAATTCTTCTTTAATGCAACTGACATATGGAACAATACCAATACAACAAGTACAACAGATGTAACAATACAGCCAGATACTGTTCAGGTACAGCAGGCATCTGATTATTATATAAACAGGGAGGGCAGCAATATTACGCTAACCCTGAGAATATACGATACTGATAGATTAGATTATCCATCTTATGTAAACGGCTCAGTGTGGATACAAACAGATAACCAGAACTATGATGCTGGTCATATCATGCAGACTAACGCAACAGGTTACCTGAACTATGAATTCAATGCCACATGCGCATATAAATATGGTTCTGAAGGATGGACCGGTGGAGTAAGCAATGATGAATGCTACTATAACGCAAACTTCACTGTTACAAGGTATGTATTTGTAAACGGAACGCTAAGAGAGGCATTACTAACTCCGTTCCAGGATCAGTTATTCAACGTATCCCAGGGCATTCTGGTAAGGTTCAACACCACATCTGAGTGCAGTAGTGAAGGCTTAGTGCCTAATGCAACAGCAACTGTAGAATTCCTGTCACCGCATAACAGCTGGTACAACTGCACCACAATAAATAATGAAACAAACGGCTGGTACAACTGTACATGGGATTCAACTGGCATGAAGGAGGGCAACTGGACAATAAGGATAAACACAACAAGGCAGTACTTCCTAGGCAATACATCAACATGGCAGAACAGGTTCTGGCTGGAGAACATAGCTCCTGTCAACAGCTCAGTGCCAACGGTTACACCTTCAACAGGTGGATGGTCAAGGCTGTATAATTATTCAATAAATCTAAGCGACCAAGAAGGTGATAACCTGACATGTACCCTATTCATCAACAGGACAGGCCAATGGGAAAACAAAGGAAATATGACTGTTTACAATACCCAGACACCAAAGACATGCTACGTAGAAGTCCATGACTTCACATGCGCCATGCAGTCAGTACATAGTTTCAAGTTTGAAGTGAAAAATGGTGAAAAGAACAACACATTTAATACAAGCGTTGTTACTGGCCCGACTATCGGAGAATCGCAAGTCGAAATAATCTATGCTGCAGGAAATGGCAGTACTCAGAACAGGTCAGGAGAAAACAGAACTATACTAATGTTATATGTCAATGATGCAGAAAATGGAACAGCTGTTCTTGGTGCAAATGCAAGCTTCTGGATAACAACAGGCAGCGGGTGGGATTCAGGATTTGCAAACCAGACTAACTCAAGCGGCTACCTTATATACGACTTCAATTCAACATGCTCATACAGCGCTGGTATACAGAATTGGACTGGAGGTATTTTCAATGATATCTGCTATGTTGATACAAATCATACATCAAACCTTACAATAAGACTGATAGGAGATATTTACAATTTCATACTAACACCTGCAGGAGAAGAATATCTCCGCGGCAGAAATGTAACCATAAGGGGAAATATTAGTGACGAGTGCTCGCAGTTAGTTACTGACGCTGATGTAAATTTCACAACAAAGTCGCTGCAGACCCTTGAAGAGTTCGACTGTTCACCTGTAAATAAAGAGGGAAACGGCTGGTATAACTGCACCTTCAATACGAGCTCACCAGTAGTTATGCCGACACAGGGTTATAACATAAGCATGAGATCAAACAGGACATTCTACAATAACAAGACAAATAACATAAGCTTTTATCTAGGATCTAGTTCATTCTTTATAGAAACAATACCTGTGTTAGGGGAGCCTAATGTAACCCCAAGCATCGGCGGCTGGGGTGAGAGATTCTGGTTCACTGTAAATGCTACAGATGAAGATTATGATGATATGACAGTCAGGCTCTGGTTAAGAAAACAAGGCACGTCTGAGTGGGTGCTCAGAAATGAAACGACAGTTTCTGGTATAAATGTAACTATAAATCTATCAACAACATTTGAAACAGGATCTGATATTGACACATGGGAATATAAACTTAATGTAACTTGCGATGAGGCTTGGGATTCAAACGAAACTTCGATAAACACATTTGTTGTAGAGCCTGATGACATATTCATTGAATACATTGTTGGTAACAATACAGTGGCTCATAGGAATTCTTCTGCAGCAGACCAGAACGTTACATTCGGTGTAAGGGTCTGGGACATCGACAGAGAGCCCAATCAGCTAATATCGGAATTTGTAACAGTTAAATTCTATGTAACCACAGATGGTTCAAATTATGCATATGAATCATCTGCTTCTACTGATACAGGATACTTCTACACAATATTCAATCCTGACTGTGATAATTCTATAGGTCCTCAGAAATGGAAAGCAGGTGGCGTTGACTATGGTTGGTATCATGGTATCAACTCGACAGAACTATACCTCAACGTAACAACATATCCGCTTGTAGCTGAAGTTACAGAACCATCTAACATAACAAGAGTTAAAGGGGTTGATACTATTTTATTGAGAGGCAACGTAAGTGATGATTGTGGTTTAGCCTCAGGGGCAAATACAACAACATTCAAGATTATGAGAGGAACATCAACATATTATCAACAAAATGGTAATGATGAAGGCAATGGTTACTATAATTTCACTGTACCGAGTAGTGCACATAGCGGATGGACAACAGGATGGTACAATGTAACCCTAGAAGCTGGTAAGGATTATTATAATACTTCTAATGTTTCAGTGAGCGTGAATGCATTCAGGCTTGTTACTGTTCCTATGATCATGAATCCGGATACGAACAAAGTTGGTGATAGAGGTGGTTGGGGAGAGTCATGGACCTTTACTGTTGATGTTCAGGATGATGACGGAGACAGTTTCAACGTTAGCTTATGGTTTAATCTGACAGGGGAATGGGAGTATGTTAATTCAGACACCTCAGCTCCAATAATCTTCTCTGGTCACAATTTCTCCTGCGGTAATATTGGTATCAAGGGCTTCAAGTTCAATGTAACTGACGAATATGGTTATTATAACGAAACTACAAGCACGTTTGAGTTAGAAGAAGATGATGTCTCTGTATTCTATGGTGGCTCTGGTGATGTAAGTAAGATAGATAGAAAAGGCGAAGACAGTGAAATACTCATAGTCAGAATAAGGGATATTGATAGGAACATGTATGTTGGTTCTGGTATTCCTACAGCACAGGGAAGAATATGGATAACCACAAACGGAACTGAATATGATTCAGGCTTCCTAAATACAACAGACTATAATGGTTATCTGTATTACACATTTAATGCTACTTGTGGTTATGGCGTAGGGATGCAAAACTGGTATGGTGGAACATCAGGTGATAGCTGTTATAAGAACTCTACCTCAGGCATTTTTACTACAAATATAACAGGTCAGTTGAATGTAAACCTGACAGCACCTGCACAGGGTTCTAACATCCCAGTCGGTAACATGATTGTTGTAAACTCAAGTGTTTATGATGACTGCGATATATTGATCTCTAACGCAAGTGTGACACACGAAGAGAGATCACCTTCAGTTAAATACAAATCAATAGGATATGTAACTGATAACAACGATGGTTATTATAACAGTACATGGAACACATCATTCCATGAAGGCGGAGACTGGGGTATAAGAATAAATGCAACTAAATTGAATTACTATTCTAATTCAACACTATTTGCAGACTGGGTTTACTTAAATAACACACCTCCGGTGGTAAGCAATTCGTCAGTATCACCTAGCGCAGGCGGCTGGGGAAGAAACTTTACCTTTAGCATAGATGTGAATGATACACAACAGGACAATGTAACATGTAAACTCTATACATACACGACAAGCGGTCACTGGGATTACAGGGGCTCATCAATAGTTTACTATGGCTTAGGCAATTGTGTTGTAAATGTTACCAACTTCACGTGTTCTGATATAAACGTATCATCTCCAAATCTCTTTAGGTGGAAGATAGAGGATGGTACAAATACATTTAATACCTCTGAGGTTGAAGGTCCAGCTATAACAAAAGATGAAGTTATAATAGAATACTTGTTTGGTAACAACACCGAAGTTAACAGATCAGGTAATCAATCAACGCTTTTGATATTAAGGGTATACGATAATATAACCAATAGCTATGTTGGTAATGGCGTAAATGGTGCTGTATTTGTTACAACAGGCAGCGGATGGGGCATAGCAGTAACAAATGATACAAACTCTACCGGACACCTGAATATCTATTTCAACCCAACAACAGATTACCAGGCAGGAGAACAGAACTGGACAGGCGGAACCTATGGAGATGCCTGCTACTTTGACACCAATTTCACAGATTACTTGAACCTATCAGTCTACCTGGACCTTGTAAACTCTCTTACAGAACCAGCTCCTGGAACAGAGTATCTAAGAGGGCAGAATGTAACATATAGAGTTCATGTTGACGATGACCAACCAATACCTATTACTAATGCAACTGTAAATATCACGCTCACCGGTGAAGAGTCCCAGAAAACATTATGCTCTCCTGTAATTGAGACTGGTGGTGGTGATTATAAGTGTACAATAAATACATCACTGCTGCCAGCCAGATGGCAAAACCTAACAATAGAATCAAATAAGAGTTACTATAACCCAGGTCTCACGCTAATCGAGAATTCCATATTTGTAATGACCAAGCCGGTATTATCAGGTGCAACTGTCTCTTCAGAACAAGGCGGTGATCTAGGCGGCTGGGGTGAAACATGGACCTTTACTGTTAACGTAACTGATGAAGACCTGGACAATGTAACAGTATACCTGAAGATAAAGAAATATACTGATCCTGATACCTCGTGGCAAACAGCAAATATCTCAAGCTATGATTCAAACCCAGATTTAGTAGGACCTATAAATTCCACGATAGAATTGAATTACAGCAACCCAAGTCTTTTCCAAGACAATCAGGTAATCTGGCAGTTTAAATTCGAAGCAGAGGATGAAAGATTCTATAATGATTCAACAATCCCTATAAATTTCACCATAGAAAAGAACGATATAACAATAGTACATGACTCAGGCAATGGCCAAACAGTATGGAGAGACGGGGGTTGGACACTATTATTATCAGTCAACGTAACAGACACAGACCAGAATATTCCTGCTCCATCTGCAAATATAACATTCTGGATAACTACCAATGCTTCTGATTCAGAAAGCTTTGATGATGGTATAGACACATTAAGCGATATAAACGGAACAGCAGAATATCTCTTCCCTCCGGATTGTCTTTATTCGACAGGCGTACAGACCTGGAGAGCAGGTACAATGTCTGACCCTTACTTCAAATATATAAATACAACAAATTTCACTTTAACAATAAAAACCTTCCTGGGACTAAACATAACCTATCCGGATGGCCATGCTTTCCTGATAGGAACTAAGGTTCCGTTTATAGGCAGGGTTTATGATGAATGTTCCAACATATCAGGAGCCACAGTAACATTTACTGACAAATTCGGAAGTTCCCAGTATAGCTGTACTCCTGTAGAAGACCAGGGCAACGGGATTTATAATTGTACATTTGATACAACCAATAAGCCGTTTACATGGAATAACATAGAGATGACAGGGAACAAGCAATTCTATGGAACATACCCAACACCAAATTCAACCACAAAGGTTAATGCGTTATATATTTCAAGTCAGCCGGCATTGAGTATTCCTTCTGTCAACCCTAATTCAGGAGGCTGGGGCCAGACCTATACGTTTAATTTTGAGCTATCAGACCAGGACAAAGACATAAATAACGTAAGCCTGTGGAAGAGCTTTGATCAGTCAAACTGGATTATGGCTGATTCCCAGTCAATTAAGGTAAATTACACAGGTACTCCTATGTCGTTCTATGAAGTATTTACATGCTTTGATTATACAAACGCGACCAATGGAACCAACTACTATAAGATAAATGCAACTGACCAGTATGGGTTCTCGACTGAGTCAGGCGTGTACAACTTTACCCTAGATTATGATGATGTTGTTGTTTCTGTTAGTAGTGTCTCAGACAAAACTGTAAGAAGGGTCGGAAACAATTCAGCATACCTGATGTTTACTATTTATGACGATGATCTAAATACATACCCAACAGGCGTTAACGGAACTGTATGGATAACGCTGGATGGTATAGATTATAATAAAACATTAAATTGCTCTAGCGATGGAGGAAACTGTAGTGTAAGCTTTGATCCAAACTGTACAACATCTACAGGATTACAGTATTGGATAGGTGGCACCAATGATATGTGCTATGATGTAAAGAACACCACTGTAGCAAACATAGCAGTTTATGGCCAGTTGAACGTCTCGATGTTATATCCTTTGAATGGTTCCATCATAAACAAGGGCAGTCCAGCTGTTCTAAATGCAAATGTTATAGAAGACTGTTCACTTGGCATAAATGACTCAACTGTAAGATGGTATAATGAATCATGGTACCAAATAGCAATAGGCTACAACACAACATGGAATGTTCCAATAAATTATGTCCTTGGTCCGGAAATAATCTATACAAATGCAACACGTAGCTATTATGACGAAAGTATCAACTTTACTAATGTTTATGTATACGGATGGAGCTCTCTTAGTTCAATCATACCGGCAGATAATTCAACATACCCAGCAGGCACGCAGATATTCATAAAGTGTCGTGTGATTGATAGCAACACGACTCAGCCAATAGCTAATTACACTGTTAAGTTTTACAGGAACGGGGCTTCTCTTGATAACAAGACAACAAACTCATCCGGCTACGCCAACACAACCTGGTATACGATCGGAGAGTCTGCTGGATGGTACAACCTGAGTTGTATCATAGAAGATAATTCAACGCTTTATTACAATACTTCTGTATCACAAATAAATTCTTCCATAAGGTTATCAAGACCTTTGATAATAGACGTCATAAATGTCCAGTACCCTTCCATATACAGGAATGATTCTTCCAAAACACCATATGAAACCAATATAACTGTTCATGTAATGGATTCTACTATAGATGATGCCGATGGTGCAAATGTTACCTTCTACAATTCTACCGGAATGATTGGCAATTGTACAACGAATTCCAGTGGATGGTGCTCTTTGGTCGACTTCAATGTAGAAGACATGTGGACACCAGGACCTTACAGTGTTTATATAAATGCCACAAGGCCTCAGAACGAGGATTCTGCAACGAACACTACAACAGTAACTATAATGGGTATCCTTAACATAACTGTGGCATCTCCTCCGGACTTTTATCACTGCGGAGCAGGTGGACTAGACTGTCCCAAATCCGGTGCAATAAACCTAATAGTTAATGTTACCAGCGAGAACGGGGAAAACGCATCTATTCTAAATCCAACTGTTACATGGTACAACGAAAGTTCTGATATACTAGCGGTTGGTATGAATATTACATTGCCTCAGTCAGTGGTTGCAGACCAAAAGACAGGACCGCAGGATTTCATGGCAGTTGCAACCAAGGCTTATTATGATGATGGTACAGACAACGTGACATTGACCATAACCGGTCTTGCGGATGTTGTCTGGATTTCACCAACCAATACGACGAATTATCCTGATGTATTCAATCCGACCTGTTTGGTAAGGGATCATGATTCTGAAGCTGGTATATCATACTACTCGGTAAACTTCACATACAAATGGGGGAATGCAACAGAATGGGTTTTCAATGGAACATACGTAACTAATGTATCAGGTTATGCGAGCTATACGTTCGTGCCTGCACAAAAGGGCTACATAGCTTTCAACTGTACAATAGGGGATAACTTAACTCAGTATTATACAGGCAATATAAAACTGGACAACGAAACATTCTGGGTAAAGGATATAAGCAAACCTTACATATTCAATATTTCCATATTCCCGAACTCAAGTATAGAGGCCAATCTTAATTATACGAACATAACAGCTACAGTAAGGGATAATCATGGTATAGATGCTGTATGGGTCTATATAGCCATGCCGAACGGTACTACAAATGTCACAATGACCAATATGACAGTCCCTATAATCAATGGAACATACGAAGCAACCTACAATGCAACCTATCTGCCGCCTGTAGGCGGTACATACTACCTAACTATCTTTGCAAGTGACAATCCGCCAGAATCCAATGTTAACAGTACGTTTGCAGGGAATCTTTCTGTATGGGGCAATCTTAACATATCTGTATCACAGTGCGTCAACAACACAGAAGACGGTAACCTGTCTGATTGTGATGCTGAGATAACGGCATTTGAAATAACACAAAAGAATAACTTTACATTCATAATAAAAGCTAACATAACGAATCTCGGGCCTGCAACTGCATATAATGTAAATATGACGCATGTAGATAGTCCTTCTGGCTCTTTAATCTACAACGAAACAATTAAGCAATGCGGAGTAAATGGAACCTTATACATAAACCAGAGTTGTTATTGGGTATTCGAGGTAACAGTCCCTTCAAAAACAGCACCTGGTTTAATATCAACAAACGTCAGAGCAACGTGGACAAACCCTGACAATAGTGTTGAGTATAGAGAAAATACAACTGAGATTACGGTAAGCTCAAACCCTGTAATAAATATAACAGAAACTGCTATAATAAAAGAAACCCAGCATGGCTTAATAACACACATAGGCAATATTACAGTTGTTTCCGAAGGTAATGATGAACTGAGTGATGTGGTTCTGGACTGGTTTGGTGTTGGCAATGTCGAAGGATATATTGATCTTGCATTAGGATGCCCGTTATGTGTATTAACAATAGCACCGAATGAGACGACTGTACTTTTTGCTGGTTCGAATTTCAGTTCAAACATAGATATAGATGTTCCAGCAGGACAGGATCCAGGGCAGTATCTCGCAATGGTAAAGGCGGACACAAGCAATGCAGGGTTTGACTATACTCTGCTGAACCTTACCGTACCTACAAACAAGACATGGACAAGGACGCCTGGAACCTTTGGAACAATTCTTGCACCTCCAAATACAACAGGAGGAATAGGAATTATCACGGTCAATAACACCGGAAACGTTAAGATTAATTTCGAGGTTGTAAAGACAGACCTCTACAATTTCTTGCGTATAGACGGGAACAGCTCAATTGCATTCGACCTAGAAAAACAAGTTTCAAGAAATATGACAATAACCTACAGTGTTCCAGAATCAGCTGTTCAGGCTCTGTACAACATAACAATATACATAAGAAGGTCTGACGCAGACCCTCCTATACAAAACGTTACCGTTACGCTAAATGTTACAAATACCCCTCCATTTATAGAAGATGTTATTGTATATCCGATATTATTTGAACTGGGTTATGAAAACATAAGCATACAGGCAAACGTAACAGATAACTTTGCAGTTGATAAGGTCTGGGCAAACATATCAGCACCAGATAATTCAACCATAATTATATTTATGAACAATACATACGACTCTATATACAATACGTCTTATAATGTCTCCCTTCCAAACACGCACACAATAAGGGTATGTGCAAACAACACAAAGGAACTTATGTCCTGTTCAGATCCTATAAATGTTACAAGCTCTAATACAACGGCATTATCAATCGTAACAATCCCGAGTGAAATTAATGCAACAAATATAACAATCGTTTCTGGCCAAAACTTTACAGTAAACTTATCTATAAACAATGTAGGCGGGTCAAGGGCAAGGTACGTAAACCTATCGCTAACACCTATAGACGAAGCAGTCATATCAACAGACTACTTTGAATATAGTTTGATATTTAGGAACAATTCAAAACAAAACCAGACTCTAATCAGCATAAATAAATCAACTTCACCAGGCATCTACTCTATAAACTTTACTGTAAACTGGACTAACCTCGATAACTCGACCAATTCGACTGTGTATGTTTTGCAGATAAATGTTACAGAAAATCCGTTTATTGACATAATAGAAGATGAAATACACATAGTACTGCCTGAGAACGCCACACGCACCTCTAACATCACATTGATGTCTATAGGTAACGTTAACGCCACTAACATAAGCTTAAGCTGCGGTTATGGAGAGGTTTGCCAGGACTTCACAGTGTCCTTTGATCCTCAGAATATATCACTCATGGTAATAAATGACACAGCGTATGTGAATATTACGTTTACCACTCCGGTAAGTTATATAAGCGGGTTACATAACGGCACTATTGTAATTAACTGGACTGGAGGATTTTCAACGCAACTCCCTGTCAAAATATTGGTACCTCTTAACATAACCTGGAAACATGAGCCGGAATATATTTCCAAGAGAGTCTTGCAGAACGAAACCGGGATATTTGGAGAGATAAACATAACAAACACAGGAAATAGTGCAATACCACTGAATATAACAGTTAATGGGTCTATAGCTCCTTACATAATACTAAGTGATTATAATATAACAATTGATTATGCTGACAAAAAGACAATATACATAAATTATTCGTCTCCTGACATACTCCTGAATACGAATTACACAGGCTACATAATAAGCAACATAACAGATGCTCTGAGAGAAAACGTAACTATAACAGAGCATGCAACATTCATAAGTCTGTTTGTAACCCCATATACCGTCAGAATAGTCTATCCGAACCAGTCAAGTCCTCTTACAGGAGTTATTCCTAACAGTACGGTCCAGGCAAAGATCAATGTCACCAAAAACGGCACAGCAGTAAATTCTAGTGTAAACTTTACTGTTCAGATATTTAACTCTTCCTCGTCAGAAACAGCTAACATAACACACTACAGCTTCAATAGCACAGAAGGCCTGTGGTTAATAAACTTCACAGCACCTGATCTTACCATAGGTAGGATATATAATATCAATGTGACTGCAGAGCACAATGAAACTTATTATTATAAGAGGTATTCGACTGAATATGATTCTATAGTCTATAGCGATACAGAAAAACCTGTCATAGAGATAATCACTCCGACAAGGGTGGTGGTAAATTCCACTGTAAATATTGTAGTAAATGTCACGGAAGCTGGTGGTATTAAGAATATAACAGGTAATATAACACATCCTGCAGGAAATGCTACTCACCAATACAACGTAACTGAAAATATATCCCTTACCCTGGTTAATAAAACAGGGGATATCTATACATACGAAGCCAACTTCACAAACACCTCCCAACTCGGGAATTACATAATAAATGTAGATGTATACGATATTTCAGGAAATTACAACTCAAGTTATAAGATATTTGAGATATACTCCGTTATAATATTCAGTGGCTATACCAAGGATGTAGAGTCACCTTCAGAACCGCCTATAAGTGTAAAATTCTCATTCTACGATCTAAACGGTGCGCTCAGGTTCAACTTTACCTCAAACGAGACAACCGGTTATTACAATGAAACAATTGACGCCAAGAGCTATGACCTGAAAATAGATATATTGAGCCAGGGCATGATGGGTACTACCATGTTGTATAATGTCAGCCTTACTGAGGATTACTTTAATCCTATTGTATTTGGTAAAATCCCAAGACCGAGAACAACAAGCAGTGCTATAAAAGGAGTTTATGTTAATACAAGCCTAGTTCCTACGAGTTCAACCCTTACTGTAGATTTCTCTGAATGTGTTGACCTTGGTTGTGCCGTCTCTATCTATGACCCAAGTCACCTATCCATATACGAATATAGTGGTGGTTGGACCAATAAGGTCAGTTCTGCTCAGAACATATACTGGAACAGGATCAACAATGTTGACGGAGATAACAGCGATGGCAGTATAAACCTGACATCGCTCTCTGTAAGTGCAAGTCCTACGACTCTGCAAGGAGCATATATATTAGCTGAATTCATATGCGGGGATGGCGACTGCGAAACTGATTTCGGGGAGAATACGAATGTATGCCCAACAGACTGCCCTTCAGCTCCACCAACTCCGCCAACTCCTCCATCACCACCTGGAGGAGGGGGCGCAGCAGGGCCTACTGTACCGGTTGTAACTCCAACAGAGCTTGTTCCTCTGGAAGTGAAATCCACTTTGCTAGAGACAGAAATAATGCCTGGGGAAGAAAGAACATTCTCAATGGATATAACAAACAACCTGAATAGTGCAGTAGGTACAACAATTACTGTAGAAGGTCCTGTTTTCAGCCTGTTAACTATACAGAAACCAAGCTTCACCCTAACTGCAAAATCAACAGAGGTTGTGAATATAAGGGCATTTGCACCCCTTGATGCTGTTACAGGAACATATACAGGAGAGGTGGTTGTAAAGTCAGGCACTATAACGCATAGAACTCCTGTTACTGTTGTAGTAAAAAGAGTTGTAGAGCCTCTGTTAGATGTAAACGTAAAGGTTCTTTCAAAGATAGTTGCTCCTGGTGATGATGTTACCTTTGAAGTTACGCTCTTTAACATGGGAGAAACCGCAACCGTAGAAGACATAACAGTTACCTATACAGTGAGACCGATAAATGACCAGCAGAACATAATAGCAATTAGCAAAGAAACGCTTGCTGTAGAACAGATTATAAACCGTAGGCTGGAATTAAATATACCTGAAGATACGCCAGAAGACAAATACATTGTTGATGTAAATGCAACTTACTGGTATGGAACCAAGTATGCAGTAGCTGCTGATGATTTTGAAATCAGCTCTTTGCCAATGCCTTTGATTATACTGAAGGCGATATTCACACATTGGCTAACATATGTTATTCTGCTTATTGTAGCACCATCTTCATTTGTAGCAATCAGGTGGATTGCTGCACGCAGGGAGACAAAGAAGACAAAGGCAAGATACATAGCACCACTTGACTACAAGACGCTTCCAAAGGCAGGAGCAGATTCTATAGAAGTTGGCAGGATTGCTGAAACAAACAGAAAGGCCCATATCGACATTCCTCAGCTTTTGATGCATTCAATCGCAGCAGGAGGAACCGGCTCTGGTAAATCAGTCTCAGCCCAGGTATGTTCAGAAGAATTACTAAAGAGGAAGGTGCCTATTATAGTTTTCGACCCTACTGCACAGTGGACGGGCTTCATGAAGCCATGCAGACAGAAAGAGATGCTAGGCCTGTATTCTAAATTCGGACTGAAACAGTCTGACACCAAGGCCTTCAAGACGAACATAATACTAGTTGAGGACCCTGAAATGGAAATTGACATAAAGAAATACAAGAAGCCTGGAGAGATGACAGTATTTGTTATGAACAGGCTGACACCTGAAAAACTGGACAAGTTCGTCAGAAGGACTGTACAGGCTATATTCGATTCAAGACCACAGGAGTCCAAGAAGATGGAGATGCTTCTGGTATACGATGAGGTCCACAGGCTGCTTCCGAAGTATGGTGGTAAAGGCGGGTATGTTGCTCTTGAGAGAGCATGCAGGGAATTCAGAAAATGGGGTATTGGAATATTCCTGATTTCACAGGTATTGCTAGACTTCAAGGGTGCGATAAGAGCCAACATAGCAAATGAAATACAACTGAGGACCAAGTACGAAGGAGATATAAAGAGGGTTAAATCCAAGTACGGCGGAGAATATGCCTCCAAGGTAACGAGGTTGACGATAGGTACAGGTCTGTTCCAGAATCCAGAGTATAATCATGGAAGGCCTTGGTTTATTAACCTAAGACCTCTATTGCACTCACCGTTTGCACTGACAGACGATGAAATTAATAAGTACCTGGAACTCAATAAGAGAATAGAGGAGATAGAAAAGACGATACAAACATTAAAGGCCCAGAAAGTCGATACTTATGATATAGAGGTTGAATTGAACATAGCCAAAGATAAGATAAAAACCGCGGCATTCAGAATGGCTGAAACATATCTGGATATGCTTGAAAAAAGAATAAAGAAGGGTAAGAAATGAGCAACGATCTAGAAGGAAAATCCAAAGAAGACCTCCAGAAAGAGAAGAAAAGTGTAGAAGAAGTTCTATCTCACCTGGAGGAGGAGTATAGGAATGCGACTGTCTCAGAGAATAACTACATTGAACTGAAGAACAAGAACTCCAAAAGGCTGGACGAGATAGATAAAAAAATATTGCAAATGGAAGTAGCTGAACAGAAAAAAGATGAACCAGAGCCAGAGATGAAGCCGCTAGAAGGTGAAAAAGAAGGGACAGAAGAGGAGAAGGAAGAGACAATGCCTGAGGAAAAAGAAGAATCATTAGAAGCAGCAGGTCTTGATATAGAGGTTGAAAAATTAAAGGCCATGCTGGATACGGTAAGGGAATCGAAGCATGCTACAGATGAAACCCTACTGAATATCTCCGAAACTATAGGAGAGTTAAGATCGATGATTCTCCAGTTGGATGTTAACCTCAAGGAAAGTATGACAAAGGTGGAGAAGATAGAAGATGAAATTTATGATATCAAGCCTCAAAAATTCACCAAAAAGCTAAAGGAGATGGATGAAAACTTTGAAAAGAACGGAATAGAAATGGAAAAGCTGGAGAATAAACTGAGTGACATAGCTGAGAGGACAAACAAAGTCTATGAAATGCTAAAGAGCATAGGTGGTGTTGAAAACCTGATAGAACTGAACAAAAACGTTCAGGAAAAACTAGATGACATAAAAGAGGCTACAGGATATATAGAAAGGTTGGGGTCAAAAACAGAAAAGATATTCATAGACATGAGCAGGGGCCTGGAAGACCTGACCTTCATAAAAGCAAGGTTAGAAGAGGTGGAGGATAGCATGAAGGAGCTGACCAAATCCTTCGATTCACTGGATGTCAGGTTTGAAGGGTATGTAAGCAAGAGTGACATGGATACCTTCAAAAAAGATATACTTTTTGTTAAGAATCAATTGAAAGAGATGAATAAGCTCATACCGATAGCAGAGATGAATCTGCCTGAAGAAATAAAGATATTATCAAAGGCAAGGGAGGACATAGTTCTGTTACTGGAATCCATGGAGGCACAGGTTAGGAACGGGAAAATGAGCATAGAGGAATATGCAAGAGTAAAGGCCGAGAATACAAAAGAAATAGCTAAGATAGAAAATAAAATAAAAAAAGAATGGGAAAGGCTTGAAAAGCTTACGCGCGTTCTAGGTAAAACAGAGGCCGAGCCAACTAAAGAAGAAAGCATTGTGGAGGTAGATGAGACAGGAGGGGAAGGAAAAGCTACTGAAGAAACAAAACCAGATACCAAGGAAAAGAAAGTTGAAAAGTCAGAAAAAATAGAGACCGAGAAAAAGGAGCTAGAAGAAGAAACACCAAAACCAAAGAAAAAGTCAAAAGAAGAAAAGGTAGATAAAAAACCAGGGGCAGAACCAATAAAAGAAAAGATAGTAGAAGAAAAACCCAAGGCAATAAAGGAGGAAAAGAAAGAACCAAAGCCTGAGGAAAAGAAAGAGCCTGAAAAAGAAGTAAAGGAGAAGAAAGAAGATAAACCCAAAGAAGAGATCGAGGAAAGGAAAAAAGAAGCAACAGGAAAAGAGCAAGAAAAAAATGAAGAAGTAAAAAAAGAGATAAACCCTGATGCAAAAGAAGGACCTGTTTCTACGGAAAAGTCAGAAAAAACAGAGTCAGGAAAAGAGAATATTCTTAATAGGTTGTTCAAATCGATAAAAAAGAATACGGATAAAAAAGAGGGTGAAACATGAAAAAGATAGGCTTTTGTTTGACCTTACTGATATCCTTAATTCTTTATACACAGGCTGTTGCTGCTTTTGATGAATGGTGGGATGTATCATGGAAATACAGAATGAAATTAGAGATAAATTCCAGTCAGTATACAAGGACTGACTGGCCAATAGAGCTGGAAATAAATTTTACAGAATTTCTGAATGGTACCTTTGACATAAATTCTACAAGGGTAATAGAATACTCCTATTCTGGTTCTATTTTACACGAGCTCCCGAGCCAGTTCGATGCTGATGAAGGCTTCAGTGCTGCATCCAATGCAGTAGGCACGCTTGTTTTCCTGATGAATGGTACAACCCCGGGTAATTCGACAAGATTGTTTTATATATATTATGATAAGGGTAACAACAAGCCTGCTTCAAATTATTCTACCAGTATTGTTTATTACAATGACACACAAACAATAAATGTCAATAACACATTTCTAAGGCTGTATATAGACACGAACAGGGGCGAAAATACCTCGGGACTTTACCGCGTATCTGACAAATACCAGAATGTTATAGTAAATGTAGCTGACAGTATCAACAGAACAGCTGAGTATATAGAATATTTCAACGGGACAGATAACCTGACATTTGATTTGATAGGAAATTTTACTATAAGAAGCGGATCTGTCAGGCTTGTCATAGAGCAGGAAGGGAATGAAATAGTATTCGGTAATCCTGCTTTAAAGACAAACGAAGCAAGGATAACCAAAAAATATTATATTTATGATAGGGCTGGTCCTGAGGTGAAGGGCACATTCATAAAGATATCACAGGTCATTACAAATAACGCAGGCTATGAAATTACCAGAGGCTCTACAGTAGGTGCACCTGCATTCGACCTGAACAGGACGCTTTCTTCCGGTTTTCTGGATAATTACGATATAAACTCATCAGATCCTTATTCCTGGGTATGGGGAGCTGGAAACGGTGGTGAAACCCTAGGCGTGACTAATTTCAATGAAACAGGAACTTATAATTATTCTGCATCTGTTGCAGGCGGAAGAATAGGTATTAACCTTAGCCCCACAGTAATAGGAGCAGGTTCTTCTATAAGCCAGTTGTCTTTAATCTATTTCGGTACTGGTGGTACTGACGCTGCAAGTGAATTCTTAAATATAAGAAATGGGTTTATTACGCCTATTAACATAAATCAGTTTTCGCCTGAGTCAATGTATGTTATAATAAACCCTAGCAGCGATGCGGCAATTTATAACAGGAATGAAACAGCCCTGATTTTTGCAAATATATCAGACGGGGACCCGTATAATCTTACAGGGTACATCAATGCAACAATTGATATGGGAACTGTTGATACAGCAGATGACCAGACAATAACGCTGTATGATGATGGAACACATAACGACACAGCTATTAACGACACTGTATTTACAAATATATTTGAAATAGCCAATAATTCCACCATAGGCTTATGGACAATAAACTTCACAGCATATACGAATTCTTCAGAGTACCTTAATTCCACATTATATACTTTCAACGTTACTGATAGCCTAAATGTTACTATTAATGTTATCAACCCGTTTGTCCTAGAGAATGAGTTGATATTTGCAACAGTATATGCCAAGAGTTACGGGGGTTCGTGGATACCAGGTGCAGGAATAAACTGCAGTTATGAATCCACTGAAATTGTCAATATAACTGATAATGGCGATGGATCTTATTCTATCAATTTCACAGCTCCTAGCGTAGAGAAAACTTACATACTAAATTGTAATG
>CAZRDV010000008.1:0-51923 GCA_964599215.1 uncultured archaeon
CGGACGGAGCATCTAGCGGATGTTTATATAAAAGTAGAAGTAAAAAAGAAAAATTATTCTATTATCAGATTCTCAAGTTCCTCAAGATTGATGTTATCTATTGCGTTTTCCATCTCCTGTTCTATCGTTCCAGTTGCTTCATCTAATTGCGACTCGGTTAAAGTGCCTGTCTCGCTAATCTGCGTGCAGCCGCTGATAAAGGCAACTGATAACAGTAGCCCTATTAAAATCAGCCTTAGCATCTAACTACCTCCAACATCAGCGCTTGTTGCTGCCCTTACCCTTAGTGAGGCGGTGACTGCTATGTTCATGATCCTGGTCTTTATTGCCTGGGCATTCTGCAGGAGCTTCTGCGCCCTTGTTACAAGCTGCTGTACCTTGGCACATCCCTGGTTATCTGGAGTCTCTTCGCATATATCTGCTGCAGTAGTTGCAATCTTTTCACAAAGAGCTGAGTCTGAGTGCTCTTCGCAATATAGCCTTGAACGGTTCAGTGCAAACGGAATGCAATATTCGTTTCTCGGATTCTCGTTGCACCAGTTCCTGAATTCGTATCTGCATCGCGTGTCATCCATATTGTCAGCTCGCAGGCACCATGCCCTGAAAAGGGCCCTGCATCTTGAATCGTCAGGATTGTTTTCACAGTAGTTTTGTAATCTATCTCTGCAGTTGGCATCTTCGTTGTTTGTACAATACTCTACTACGCGCGCTCTGAGCTCTGAAGCCTTTACAGGTCTGACCCCTTCTATTACATACAGGTTATAGGTTTTTTCGTAAAGAAGCATTTTGCCTGCCCATACTTCTGTATCGCCTTTCATAACAGAATATACATCGAAAGAGCCTGCCTCGCTGCTGTTTCGATATATACTGCCTGTAGCATGGCCTTCTTCTATGACCACTGCTCTAAGCCTGTACAGCTCTTCGTCAAGCTTCAGCACTCCTATTACTTCCTCTGCAGTGCTGTAACTGACCTTTCCGATGCCGAACTTTGCTATCATGAAGTCCATGGTATCGTCTGGGTTTGCTGCTATTCCCTTGCCAAGTATCACGTAGGCAGTTACTTTTGGGGATGCTGTTAGAGAGCTCTGGGCTGCTACTACAACAACCATTATTGACAGAACAATCAATGGTATTGCCAATTTCATTCAAAAACCTCCTATATATATAATAATCAGTCTAATATATAATTTTCCATTCTAGCGTGTCTAAAGAAAAATTATGTATAAAAAGAAAAAATAAATCCAAGAACTTTGCATTCTAAAAAAGAATAGTAATTATCTGCCTCTTCTCTTTGCAAAACATTCTCTACAATACACAGGTCTTCCTTCCTGTGGCTCAAACGGGACTTCACATTCTTTTTTGCATTCAGCACAGATTGCCTTGTGCATTTTTCTGTCCCCGAATCTACCTTCCATTTCAATACCTCTTTTATTTTATTCAATTAGCCATCAATTAGGCGCTGCCTAATTCTTGCTAACCGGCAAGAATTAATTCTACGAATTTCTCCAAGAACCAACTCCTACAATTAAAGATTACACGGGAAAGATATTTAAATACAATAAATCCACCTACTGATTATTAATCATCAAAAATAAACAGCTTATCTATCTTTGTTTTCAGCGCCTTTGCTACATCATAGGCCAGCCTCAGTGAGGGGTTGTACTTGCCCTGTTCAAGAAATATTATGGTTTCCCTGCGGACACCTACTCTTCTTGCAAGCTCTTCCTGGGTTAGCTTGTGCCTTGCGCGGAACTCCTTTATCCTAGTCTTCATGGTGCATCACACGCCCTTTCTGCCATAGTAACTGTAAAAAAGCATGTATAGTATCAGAAGACTACATGCTAGGTACGTCAAGACCATGCCGACTGAATATAAACCAGGATAAGAATCCTCTAGTGTTATAATTACCATGCCGATAACAGCTATGGCTGGCGTGAATATCTGAACAACCCGTCTTGACGCCTTCTCACTTATCCTGTAAATCATTTCGTCGTTAACCACTTCTGTCATTCTCCTGCTGCAGATATAGCTTGCAGCTGTTCCTATAAGAATTGCAGCCAGTGCTGGAAATACGTTTCCTACTGAAACGGACACAGCAACTGTGATGCCTATGAATACCCCTATCATCGCCTTGCACTTTCCTAATTGCTTTCTATTCATATCACCTACTCCTCAATGCCTTTTCTTCTCAGGTATAGATAGGATACCACGAACGTGATGCCCGATACCAATACAACTAACGCTGTGACACGGCTCCCTTCAAGTTCATACCCAAATAAAATATCAATCACAAGTGGACCAAAGACCGCGCCCCAGATAGCAGCGATAAAACCGTAATATCCCGCTCTCCAGTTAATCTTTTTCTCCATCTCATCTTTTACAGGAAGCCCTGCTCTGACATTCCTTACTCTATCCAAGAGTGTGTACATTGCAAAAGCAACTATCATCAAGACTATGCCAACCATAAAGATTTCACTTAATTCGATATCACCTGCGTTCATTAGGTACAAAAATAGGGTCATCATTACTAAAGCTACAATTATAATTCCAATGCCAATCCCTGATTTATCCTTCGTTTTTTTCAACATCGCCATTACCTTATTAATATTTCAATTACGTTAACTATTTCTAACGTTATATATTTCTAACTTAAAGTATTTAAAGTTATCTGTGATGGAGAATAAACGAGCTTAAAATCTTTAGTATGAATAATCTATTATGTCAGATGCGATAAAAACGATAAGTGTTCTTATAATGGCCATCGCACTGCTGGTGTTAAGCTATCTTTTTTATGTACATGACGAAGGAGGGCCTGCTATCATACTTATGTTTGTCGGCATAGTTCTGGCTTTAGCACTGGCAAACAGTCTTATCAGTTTCAAGAAAAAAAGATAGTTATCTTCCCGGAACAAGCTTTCTGTAAACCAGGCATACTAGCGGTCAAAGCGCCTCTTTTGAAAGCCTTTTCTAAATCGTTTAAAACCAGGCCTTTTTTGACCAAATCTTTGCCCAGGCCTTCTGCCAAAGCTTCGCTCCCGCCTGAAAAATACCCTGCGCGACCTGAAGTCATTCGGCTTTTCAGATTTTTCTACGTCCACGTATCTTACAATCTTTCTGAATGATTCGTGATCTTCCCTGCTGACCAGCGAGATTGTCTCCCCGCTCTTTCCAAAGCGCGCTGTTCTTCCTATCCTGTGCGTGTAATCTTCCACTGTTTTCGGCACGTCGTAATTGAAGACATGGGATACATTCTTTATGTCAAGGCCGCGTGCAGCAACATCCGTAGCAACAAGAATGCGCGGCTTACCGCGATGAAAGCCCTCTAACACATTTAATCGCCTGCCCTGCTCCATGCCGCCGTGTATTGCCTTTGCCTGTATACCGCAACGAACAAGCTCGTTTGCAACAAAGTCTGTTATATGCCGTGTTGCACAGAAAATCAGTACAAGACTGGGCTTATCCCTTTTTATGAGGTACTCCAAAAGCGATATCTTCTCCTCCTGCTTTATATCATAATAATAATGTTTCAGCAGATGCTTGCTAACGTACTTCTCTCCTGATATGTTTATCGGGTTTTTCATGAACCTTTTTGCAATATACACAATCTCACTAGGCATTGTCGCAGAGAACAGCATTGTCTGCCTGTTTTCAGGCGTCTGGGAAATTATCCTTTTTATGTCATCTATGAAACCCATATCAAGCATGCGGTCTGCTTCATCAAGCACAAGGATTTTTATGCTTTTTAGATTCAGCGTGCCGCGCTGCATGTGGTCAAGCATACGGCCAGGCGTACCAACAATGATATCAGCGCGCTTCAGCTTGTGGAACTGCGGCTCTATGGAAACGCCGCCAAAAATCATTGCCGTCTCTAAATGCTTGTTACTACCGAACTTTTCCATTTCTGCGCTGACCTGGTTGACCAGCTCGCGCGTAGGGCATATGATAGCTGCCTGGATGCCATTGCCGTGCTCTGTTTTCTCGGAAATTGGCACGCCAAATGCAGCAGTCTTGCCACTACCTGTTATTGACTGGACAATCACGTCCTTGCCTGCTAGTGCTTCAGGTATAGCCTTAGCCTGTACCTCAGTCATCTCGAGAAAGCCCATTTCCTCAAGAGCCTTTATTATTCTCTCGTCTACATGCAGATCAGAAAAGTATTTCATCTATAACAATCCAACTAATACATATCAGCGTATTTAAATAAAGACCTTTAGCGCCACAAGAAAAAATTACTTCCTCTTAACAAGCCTGTAATACATGACACCGTTCTCGCGCTTCTTCTCTATTACCTGCCAGTTGTTATAGAGCTTGTTTAGCCGCGATACCACAGGAGGCTTTCCTGTTTTTGTCTTCTCCATGAGCTGTTTAGCAGTCTGCCACTCGAATGTCAGTGCATCATCAACTTTCATGATTATTATTTGGGTGAAGCCTTTAAGAAGGCGTGAGCACTTTACAAGCCTTAAAAACTTTAATATACCAGCCAGGGAACACCCATCTTGAACTCCTCTTTTATCTTTGGGAAAGTCTTCAGGATGAGGCTTCTTAGTTTCTTGCAAATCTCCTTTTGCGGTGATTTCTGCTTTGCTATGTAATCACCAACCTTAGTCATAAATATCCATTTGGTTTAAAATATTAAATACTGTCTGTTTAATTATAATTATGAAACAGCTTTTGGTTGCTTTATTTGGAATTGTTGGAATTGTTTTAATCAGCGGCTGTGTTTCTGTATCCGCAGAAGAGCAGTGCGTAAATTCAGGTGGAACTGTTACAAATGCTCACTGCTGCCTTCAGACAGGTGATTTTCCAAACACATGTTTGAAAGGGCCATGCGGCTGTTCTCCTGATAACAGCCATGATGTAAAAATCTGCGACTGCGGTGAGAGATGCTGGGACGGTACTGCCTGTGCGGCAGGTTAACTCTGTCAAGCCTTAAAACCTTTTCCTACAAATTCTACTAGGGTCCATATGAACAAGATTGCCCTGATTATTATAATTGCAGTCCTGATTATAGCAGCTTATTTTATGTTCCCTTCTATAACTGGTCTTCTGGTAGCTGATGAACAGGCACCAACAGAATACTGCGGCAATGGCCAATGTAATGGCGACGAAGACTGCGGTTCCTGTCCAAAAGACTGCGAGTTATGCAGGCTTAGAGGCAGTGATGTTGATGTTGAGATGGAGTGGAGGGTCTCTGGTGAACTTTGCCAGGGCACAGGTCCTATCTACGGATTCATAAGGCTATCAGATGAACTGGAACAGGGAGTCTATTACTGCACTGTCAGCTTTGGAGAGGAAGTAAAGAAATTCAGTATCGAGAGGCCTGGCAAGTGGGACCTGTTTGCAGGCAGCATGTTACTTAACCAGTCTCATACAGCAGAATTCTGCTGCCACTCATACTCAGTATATCCTGATTTCTGCAAAACCATAGCCATTGCTGCCTACTGCTGATCTGAACGCTTTTATTAGACCAATCCTTAATAAATAGTATGGCAGATTATACGCTACCGTTATTGATTTGCTTTGCTTACCTAATCCTGTTCTTTCTGAGAAGAAGAATCTACAAACGACTGCCTGACAGGATTAAGGAGCCTGTAGCGCAGGTCTATTCCGGCTGCACGCTTAGGTTCAACAATCTCTGGAGCTCGATAATGATACCGGTGATACTAATCAACATTATTTACCTTATCATGTTCTGTATCATCGGTATAGAAACTATTCCGCCTGACAACGAGCTTACTGGATATATCTCCTCAGCTGTTTTCGTGCCGTTCAGCGAGGAACTGATAATGAGGGGCCTGTTTTTCGGCTTTATGTTCGTGGCTCTGCCGGCATACATTTTCAGGCTCAAGGAGAGAGAATTTCCGTTGTTTCTGAGGCTTGTTATTATCAGCATAGGCATAACAGGCACGTCTTTGCTCTTTGTTTTCCAGCATTATACCGTGAACTACCTCAGGTATTTCTCCGGCATGTTATTCTGCATACTCTACTTGTATGACAAAAGAAACCTCACGCCTGCAATTGTTGCTCACTCAACAGGCAATATCATAATCAACTTTGTGACGGGTTGTTGAAGGAGTATTTAGTAGGCATCATGTATTGCTGTATAATGGGCAATTCTGGTGTTTCTATTTTCAGCTTCCTTGCTACCTCAAGAGCCAATTCACGCAACCCATCTTCTACCTTACTCATGCCTTGTTCAGCATCAGTTCCGTTGTAAACAGGGTCTTTCTTAGAAATGAACCCCTTTCTTTCTGTACCTGACATGAACTCTGTTATAACATAAACGCCTAACAGAAAGTTTGGAGTAGGCTCAAAACTTTTATGGTTTATAATACCGAATGTTAATGAAATATCAGATTCTGCCTCTTCTACGGCTTTTTCATCAAGTTCAGGAAGATTAAACAGTTCATAGATGTAATCTGAATCGTCTCTACGATATTTTATCTCCCCTATTACCTTCATGCTACTCCATAGAGCCATAAACTTCTTAAAATCCTGCTTAGCTGCTGAAAAGCAGTTTGATTGACAGTATTATTGCTATGCCTGCGAGGAAGAAGACGAAATGGAACATTGATTTCTTAAGCGAAGACTCCTTGTGCAGCTCTGGTATGAGGTCAGAGGCAGCTATATATATGAAACCACCTGCTGCAAACGGCAGCAAGAACTCAAAGCTGATAGAGCCTGCAAGAAAGAAGCCCACAATACCGCCGAACACAGCTGTTAACTGTGACAAGAAATTGAAGAATAATGCCTTTGTTTTTGTAAAACCGCTATATATAAGCACGCCGAAATCACCAAGCTCCTGCGGTATCTCGTGTCCTATGATAAGAAGCGAGGTAATTATCCCGAACGGCACGTCTACGAGAAAGCTGGCTGCAATAACCAGGCCGTCAATGAAATTGTGGATGCCATCCCCAAATAATATTAAATAGCTTACAGGGTGGACATTACAGTGCCCCTCATGACAGTGGTGCCAGTGAAGGAACCTCTCTATCAAGAAGAATAGTATAAATCCAACCATTAAATACGTGAAAGCTGTCAGTGGCACCATCATCTCAACTGATTCTGTCATTAGATGGAAGAACGCACCGCTCAGCATCACGCCTGCTGCCAGTGCCACGAACATTGACACTATCCTGCTAAGCATCTTTTTGCTCATTAACAGTGAAAACGCGCCTACAAAGGCAACAAGGCCGTTAATGAACGTAACAAGCAGTATCCATAACAGAATGTCCATAATTATATCCTTGCCTTAATAATAATTAATAGCTTCTGGAGCACCTTTTTATTTTCTATTATAATCATATTATAGGGTACCTGATAAGATGCACATACGATATCTGCTAATACCGCTAAGCCTGGTGTTCGGGTTTATCTTTTTTGGTTTTTTCGGGTTAACCCTTGCTGTGATATTCGCATTAATATGGTTTGACAAGGTCCTTTTATGGTTCCTCGGAAGCTTTGGCATAGAGCTGACCACCATATCAATGCTTCTTATAGGGATAACCTATGGTCCTTTTGCAGGCTTTTTCTTTGTGCTGCTGGTGCTGCCTTTCCTAGAGGGTATGAAGAGCTTCTACCTGCCAGCTGCCCAGGCTGACTGGCCAGCTTTTGTGCCCACGCCGTATCATTTGTTGGATGGAACTATTGCAACACTTGCATGGTTCATGAACGAGAGCTCTTTGTTAATCATCATGGTAGTTGCACTAGCGATAAAATATCCGGCAACAATGCTGATAGACAACTATTTTATCGGGAAACCGCCAAACATCCTGAGGCTGATGCTGGCAGTTATCTTCAACCTTATCCTTGTTGTATACCTGAGTGATGTATTTCTGAATATAATGAGCCTGTAGGAAACGTTTTTATCCTTCTTGTCCAAATACTTACTGAAAAGGCAGGGGTGTCCGAGCGGCCAAAGGAGCAAGGTTGAGGGCCTTGTGGCTTAGTGCCTTCGCGAGTTCGAATCTCGTCCCCTGCATGTGGTAGGAATGAATACGTTAGTAGTAAGGATTTCCGGCAGCCGTCTCGATGATGAAAATGCTATAGAAGAGATGCGTAATGAGGCAACTGGATATTCTTCTGTAGAAATTATTCACGGCGCTGGTGAACAATTCAACCAGGCATCAGAAACACCCGTAGTCTTTGAGTATGGAAGAAGAGTAGCTGACCAAGAACAGTTAAGGAAATTCTATATAGGTCCTCAACAAGAAATAAGAGACAAACTCTATTCTATTTTTGGTCCTGTGCTTGGGAACAGACTTAATATCGTATCCCCAATTACAGAAGAAAACGGGAAATATGAAAATACAAACGGAGACGACAGGTTCATAAAACGCTACAAAGAACTCGACGAAAAGGGCTGTTTTGGAAAAGGAATTATTTATCCCAGCAAAGGTAGCAATAAATCCCATCTGCTATTTCCGAATGTTAGGATAGTTGAGGACAGGCGATAATATGATAGACAAAATCGGTGCGGTGATAATAAAAGACAGGAAGCTGCTTGCTGCTCGTGAGAGCGGTGAGGATATCTTCTTCATACCAGGCGGAAAAAGAGAGGGTAGCGAGAGCGATGACCAGGCTCTCAGAAGAGAGGTCATGGAAGAATTAGGCACTGGGATAAAGTCAAGCCGCTTCTACAGGAATTTTACAGCAAGGGCTTCTACTCGTGACGATGATGTAACAGTAAATGCCTATTTCTGCGAAACAGAAAAAGAGCCAGAGCCGAGCGGGGAGATAGAAGAGCTTATATGGGTTAGCAGGGACAACTACAAAGAGCTGAATATAGGAAATGTCCTGAAGCTAATGATACCTGCTTTGATAGAGGATGGTTATTTATGATGCGTTGCCGCGTACTTGTGACTGGTATGGTACAGGGTGTATTCTTCCGTGCGTTCACTCAGAAGATTGCAGAGAAGCTCGGTCTTGTTGGTTTCGTGAGAAACCTGCCGGACGGTAGAGTAGAGGCAGTTATCGAAGGCGACGAGGAAACAGTAAAAGCAATGCTAATAGTGCTGAAGAAGGGCTCTCCTAATTCGCATGTAGAGAAGATAGATGTCGAATGGGAGGCAGCTACCAACGAGTTCGAGGGGTTCGAGATACGTTAAACTATACTATCTTATCCGGTATCTCAACCCCTTCCAATATTTCTCCAAGCTTAATATTTTCAAACCCAGTAGAGTAATATAAATCAGTTGCCTTGTAGCCTTCCTTTATACGTTCTTCTACTGTTATCTCATGCCTCTTCAAAACACTATGCTCTGGCATGTCAACCAAAGGATATTCTGCTATCTTCTTTTTAACCAGGGTGTCAAGGTCATGCACTTTGCTGCCCCAGACCGTGGTATTGAAAATTTTCTTGCCATTAATAATTTCCTGCCCGGTATATATCTCTATCCGCGCGTACTGACTGTCCAAAAACCAGGGGTCCATGTAAGTCGAAATCTCAGGCGCTTCGTTCATAATCATCTGATTCTTATTCAGCAGGGAAAAGTTAATAAAACTAGTTTTCGGGCAACTGAACTATACTATCTCATCAGATATGTTAACGCCTTTCAGGAGCTTCTCAAGATTATCATTTTCAAGCTTAATCTTTTCAAGCTTATACTGCATTTCAGGAGAGTAATCCTCATTGATTATCTGGTAGCCCTTATCTCTATAGTTTTTTACCATCGTCTTGTGCTCGTCCAAAAGCTTATCTTCTGGTGAGCCTAAAAACATAACGCTTGCTATAAGTTTTTTAAACATGCGACCATGACGCTCATACTCTTTGCTATCACAGACCGAGGTAGTGTAAAACCTAGTGCCATACCATTCTTCCCAGTGTGTATGCAGCTCTATCTGAGCAGGCTGGTCGTCAGCAACCTCACGTTTCATGTAGGTTGAAATCACAGGCTCTATGTCTACAGTCATATACTTCTTATTCAACAGGGAAAAGTTAATAAATGTGAGGTTTTATGCCATAATGTCTGTGTGGTCATTCAGGAAATCCACGAATTAGGCATAGAGCCTGAATTTATGAGAGGTGATTCAATAGAAAGGTTTAAGATGTTGCAGAAGTAAGGGAAATTATTGACTTATGCAACAAAGCCCAGCTCCTCGAAACCTTTTTATAGTTATAGAACGAATTCATATTTCTTGAGATGCGGACCACAAATCCGCATTGATGGGTGGCGTTTGTTTGGCATTCAAAGTACGCTAAATAGATGTCAGAATGAGCTCTGATTTGAGCAATGACGTTATGATCTCATAACATTTCATAACAGCAATGACGGCATGACTCATAATCATGTCAGATTGAGGTATGAGTAGGCAGAACTCTATTGGTAGATGCAGGGAATATAAATTATGCTTCCTAACCAATTCCGGTTGATCCCGCCGGAGACTACTGCTATCAGGATTCGACTAAGCCATGCAAGTCATTGTCGTAAGACAAGGCGAATTGCTCAGTAACACGTAGTTAATCTAACCTCAGGTGGAGGATAATCGTGGGAAACTGCGAATAATACTCCATAGGTGATAATGGCTGGAATGCCTCTTCACCCAAAGTCGCAAGATGCCTAAGGATGGGACTGCGGTGGATTAGGCTGTTGTTAGGATAAATGCCTAACAAACCTATAATCCGTAGGGGTCGTGAGAGCGATAGCCCCGAGATGCACTCTGAGACATGAGTGCAGGCTCTACGGAGCGCAGCAGGCGCGAAACCTTCACAATGCACGAAAGTGTGATGAGGGAATCCTGAGTGGACTCGCTTTGCGAGTTCTTTTGTTAAGTCTAAACAGCTTGGCGAATAAGTGGTGGGTAAGACGGTTGCCAGCCGCCGCGGTAATAACCGCGCCACAAGTGGTAGTCACGTTTATTGGGCCTAAAGCGTCCGTAGCCGGTTTGATGTGTCTTTGGTGAAATCTTACGGTAAACCGTAAGGCTTGCTGGAGAAACTATCAGGCTTGGAGCCGGGAGAGGTTGAGGGTACTTCATGGGTAGGAGTAAAATCCTTTAATCCATGAAAGACCACCTGTGGCGAAGGCGCTCAACTGGAACGGGCTCGACGGTGAGGGACGAAAGCTAGGGGAGCAACCGGGATTAGATACCCCGTTAGTCCTAGCTGTAAACTATGCCCGCCTGGTGTTGCGGTTTCTTTGGGAAACTGTAGTGCTGTAGCGAAGGTGTTAAGCGGGCCGCCTGGGGAGTACGGTCGCAAGGCTGAAACTTAAGGGAATTGGCGGGGGAGCACTACCAGGGGTGGAGGCTGCGGTTTAATTGGATTCAACGCCGGAAATCTTACCAGGAAAGACAGCAGAATGAGGGTCACATCTTGCTAGATGGAAAAGATTTAAAACAGAAAAATCTCCTATAGATACATTTTAAATCACAAGCAATGGCTCGGAAACCATATTCTTCCTTTCGCTAAAGCGAAAGTCAGATAAGGTTTTCTCGCCTTAGTTAAGAAGCAGTGATTTAAAATGAAGAAAATCTTTGATTCAGAAGATTTTGCTTACATCTTAGGGGTAATAGGCGGAGATGGAACAATTTTTATAAAAAATAAAAAACAATACACACTTTCCATATCCGATAAAAACAAAGAATTCCATATAGACGTAATTAAACGGATTTTCTTGAAGTTGTTTGATTTCAAGATATCTATAGAGCATTCAAAAAAGAGAAATACATGGTATTCTGTAGTAAGGTCTAAATCTTTAGTAACCCTCTTCAATAAATTCTATTCTGCTGGTAAAGGCAAGACCTATCGAGATAGAATACCAAAACATATAATGAGGTCAAATGATGAATCTGTTATACTTTCCCATATTGGAGGGTGGATAGATTCAGAAGGAACTTCATTCACTAAGACTTTTCACACAAAATACGGTATTTATAGCTACCCTTGCATAAAAATTGAGCTCGTGAACAAAGGAATATTAGAAGATCTGAGTGAATTATGCAAGAAAACCAGAACAGTTTCAACAAAAGTAATCTACGCCAAAAGAAACTATAGAAAAGACCAGAAACCGAGATATTACATATGTTGGAACGGATGTGAAAAGTGCTCTAAATTAGCAAAATATATAAGAAATAAGCTGAAAAAAGAGAGATTGATTTTAAGAATATCGTCTAGCAAGAGGCCAATCTGAAGGGGTTACCTGACAAGCTGAGAAGTGCTGCATGGCCGTCGTCAGTTCGTGCCGTGAGGTGTCTTGTTAAGTCAAGAAACGAACGAGATCTATGCCATTAGTTGCTACTGTTTTCTCCGGAAAGCAAGCACTCTAGTGGGACTGCCCGTGCTAAATGGGAGGAAGGAGTAGGCTACGGCAGGTCAGTATGGCCTAAATTTCCTTGGGTTACACGCGGCCTACAATGCATAGGACAATGGGATGCGACTCCGTAAGGAGAAGCCAATCTCCTAAACCTATGCTCAGTTCGAATCGAGGGCTGTAACTCGCCCTCGTGAAGCCGGAATCCCTAGTAAGCGAAGGTCATCATGAATGCAAATTCTATGATTTCGTCTTTGCAGCACGATGATGTTTTTGCTTTCGTGAATTCTTTCGCTGAATACGTCCCTGCTCCTTGCACACACCGCCCGTCAAGCCATCCGAGTGAGGCCTTGGTGAAGCTCGCGAAGAGCGATTTGAATCAAGACTTTGCAAGGAGGGCTAAGTCGTAAAGTGGTTAATGGGCGGTTTGATCTGTCAGAGATGAAGAAGTGTTAGGCTTGACACTGATTTGATAGAGATGAAAGAGTATCCAATTGCCACTCGATAAACAAGGTAGCCGTACGGGAACGTGCGGCTGGATCACCTCCTAAATTTTTTATGTGCAACCAATAGATTGCCAAATACTCATACCTCTTTCAGCTTCTTCTGAGTGAAGCGTAGGATTCGATAATCTTGCGAAGTAGTTATTAGAATATAAAGAATACAAAAATCAAATATAGCCAACGATACGAAGAAAACGCTATTTAAGCCTTTTCAACTTCTTCAGCTCTTGGGCCTCTGTCGCTCTCAACAACTTTAAAGGACACCTTGTCGCCTTCTGTTATGCTAACTCCTTCTTTTAATCCGCTGGAGTGAACATAATAGTCCTTTCCGTCCTCAGCTGTGATAAAGCCAAAGCCCTTTCCTTCATTGAAGAACTTTACAGTACCTTCCATTTTAATTCACCTTTATTCCATCAAAATGGTATCTTTTTAAAGCTACTTTTTCCCAAATAAATCAATTTATTTAAACCTAGTCATAATAAGGAAATAGAACTGGGCTGGTAGATCAGCGGTACAACTGCGTTAAAGATCGCCTGCTTTGCAATAAACTTTTTGAAAAAGTTTAATCAAAAAGGAACAAAACAGCAGGAGGCCATGGGTTCGAATCCCATCCAGTCCATTCTTACTTATTCATCCGCCAGAGGATTGCCCCGGTGACGAGGAGAAACAAGCCGCCTGTTAGAGTGAGCATGTCAGGGGCTGTGATTAAGACAATAATCCCCAGTCCAGCAGAAACCATGCCAATGTATTTGTTTTGCTTTATCTTTGGGATTTCCATAATGGTTTTTCCCTGAAACCCTTAAAAACCTTTATATATTTAATTGCTCATAGTAAAGCTGTCAAGTACACGAAGCTGTTCAGAGTCGGCTTCACTTTGTGGCAGAAGGTGTTGTTGCAGCAGGTGGATGGATGAAGATATTTTCGATACATTCTGGCTGATTCTGGACACTATCAAAAATCATATTCATCAGGTGATGAACGCAGCTGGCTAGTTTCTAGCCAGTTAAGTGCGGATAAGAAAGAAGAACAAACCGAAGCATCTTTGACGCTTCTCGATTGTTCGATACTACTTTCTCTTTTATAATGAAGCAATCATAGGTCCAGGATAAAGATAGCTAGCTCCCAAGCTGTTTGGTGGATGGTTTGGCTTGACAGGCGACGAAGGCCCTGGTAAGCTGGGAAATGGTGTGGCAAATTGCATGCAGATATTGAACCACACATCGCCGAATGGGACATCCTATTTTTTAATCGTCCGCAAGGACGATAGCGAACGCGGAGAATTGAAACATCTTATTAACCGCAGGAAGAGAAATCAATTGAGATGCTGTTAGTAAAGGCGATTGAAAGCAGCAGAGAACAAACCGAAGCTTTCCTGAAAGGGAATAGCAATGTGGGGTTTGGACTTGGGCACTGCTTAACTGGTTGACCTGAAGTCCTCTGGAAAGAGGCACTATAAAAGGTGATAGTCCTGTAAGGGAAGGCCGGAAAGTGGATTCCAAGTATCCAGAGTATGGTTCCTCGAATTTGGAGCCAGAACGCGGGTCTCATCTAGATCCAATTCTAAAAACTCGTCAAGTCCGATAGCGCAATAGTACGGTGACGGAAAACTGAAAAGCATCCGTAAAAGGAAATGAAAAGAGCCTGAACCCAGGCAGCTATAGTTTGACAGCTAAGGCTCTCGCAAGAGAGAAGAAACTGTCGTCCGTTTTGAAAAACGGAGCAGGGAGTTCATGGCTGTGGCAAGGTGGAAGCCGTAGGGAAACCGAGTCTGAAAGGGCGTTTAGTCACAGCTTTGAGACCTGAAACCAGATGATCTAAGCCTGGGCAGGGTGAAGTTTCGCGAAAGTGGAATGGAGGCCCGCAACCGATGTTGGTACAAACCACTCGGGTGACCTGGGTTTAGGGGTGAAAAGCCAATCGAATCTGGTGATAGCGGGTTCCTCCCGAAATGTATCTTAGTACAGCCTTGTCTTTGGTTGATAGTGGGGTAGAGCACTGATTAGATAGCCAAGGAGGGAAACCTCCAGCTACCTTGTCAAACTCCGAATCCATTATCGCGCGGGCAAGAGTGAGGGTGCCGGAGTAATTCTGGTATCCGAGAGGGGAACAACCCGGACTGAGGTTAAGGTCCCAAAATAATTGCTTAGTATTCTGAAGGTAGTTTGAAATCTCAGACAGTGGGAAGGTTGTCTTAGAAGCAGACATCCTTTAAACAACGCGTAATAGCGGACCCATCGAGGTTTCGAGCGCTGAAAATGGACGGGGTTAAGCAGTTTACCGATACCTTGGATTTTAGCAAGATTCGTCTTGTTAAAGTGGTAGGGAGGCGTCCTGCAAGGGCAGAAGCTTCTCCGTAAGGAGGGGTGGACCTTGTTGGAATGATAATCCTGCTGGGAGTAGCACAAGAGCTGGGTGACAAATAGTGAAGAAGGTTTAAGAAGATTTCCACTATGAGACAAAGCTATGGACAATCCAACAGACTATAAACAAGAACTTATAGGGATGGTACAAAAACAACTGGAGTCACAGTGTCGTCATGTATACCTGAGAGCAGACGTAGAAATAAAAGTAGAAAATGATGAAGCATCAGGATACTCTGATTCAATGTATTGCAGATTATTCAGACAGGAGTTATATACTGTTGATGAATCAGGAGACAAGTCAGGCGCATTTGTAATAACGGAACAGAAATGTCTGTGCTCTGAGGATGAACTTTCAAAGTGCATATTGAAACATACGTGGAGATTATGATCTTTCTTCTCTAGTCAAGTCCCAGCCACCTAAGGGGCAAGGGTTCCCCAGTAAAGCTTATCTACTGGGGGTTAGTCGATCCTAAGTAAAGTCTTAAGAAGAGCTTTGCGAAAGGGAATCCTGTTAATATTCAGGAACCAGCTGATGTTGCACCTTTTGTAGACGCTTTGGGATAGTCTGACAATAACCGTCGTTATTGTTAAGCGTTGAAGTCCGGGGAGTGTATTCATTACGAGAACCGGTTGAATGCGCGAATGGGCTGCTGTATGGCGGCTTCGGATGAGTCCCAGGGCCCGTGAAACTGCCCTTTTTCTTTGTAAAGAAAAAACGTAAGGTGCGTAAAAAGAAACTTAGAAAAAATGTTATGAGAAAGGGTAGCACGAAAATATGGAAGGATTAGTATATCAGTTGTTCGTACCCAGAACTGACACAGGTGCCCCTCGCTGAAAAGGCGAAGGTGTTCGGGAGAATCCAATTTAGGGAATTCGGCAAATTAGCGAGGTATCTTTGGTAGAACTCGTGCCTGATCAGAGATGATCAGGTCGCAGTTACAAGAGGGATCCGACTGTTTAACAAAAACATAGCTGACTGCTAAGGCGAAAGCCCTTGTATAGTCAGTGAGTCGTGGCCACTAGTGGTGTGTTAAAATCCAATTCAATGGATCAAAGCCCCGCTGTAGGCCGGCCCTAACTCTAGACTGACGCATGTTTTGCGGTAGTCGGTGAAGAGGGTCTTAAGGTAGCGTAATCCCTTGCCAACTAATTATTGGCCTGCATGATAGATTCACGAGATCCCTGCTGTCCCAAGTTGGAACCCGGTGAAACCATTTTTCTGGTGATTAGGCCAGAGACCTCTAGTGGGAAGAGTAGACCCCGTGGAGCTTTACTGCAGTTTGTTGTTGTGATATGGTTGTGACTGTATAGCGTAGGTAGGAGACGTCGAAGCCCTCTCGAAAGAGAGAGTGGAGTCAACAATGTAACACTACCCAATCGCTTCTATATTGCTTATTCGCAAGAAGACAGCATCAGATGGGCAGTTTGGCTGGGGCGGTACACCTTTGAAAAGATATCAAAGGTCCTCAAAGTTCGACTTATTCCGGTCAGAAATCGGAAGTCAAGTGTAAACGCAAAAGTCGGATTGATTGGGCAACGACAAGCAAGTTGTCCAAAGGCGAAAGCCTGAGTTAGCGATACGCATGTTGGCCTAGATGGCTGCATGTGACATGAGAAAAGCTACCCCGGGGATAATGGTGTCGTAGCGGGTGAGAGTTCTTACCCGCGTTGCGGCAATGAGAGTCTACGAAAAAAACCCAAAATAGATTATAAGCTGTCTTTATCAGCAGATAGTATGACTTTGCTATAACGATAACTATAACTGTGAAGATACTGTCCCAGAATGAGGACACGTTCGTGTGTTCAATGACTGTCATGGGTAGCTACTGAGTTGGCGCAGTAATGCGCTTTTTGTTATCGTATGAATCTGCAACGTGGAGAACAGATCGACCCCGCGTGTTGCGGCGTCGCTGTCGGCTCCCCCTCTCCTGGCTGTGCAGCAGCAGCCAAGGGTACTGGAGTTCACAGGTTAAAAGGGGACGTTAGCTGGGTTCAGAACGGCGTGAGCCAGTTTGGTCTATATCTGCTAGAGGTGTTATTGCCTGAGAGAAAGGAGGGATAAGTACGAAAGGAACATCCCTTCGTGGCCTCTTGTTTACCAGCTGTCTGACAAGGCAAGTTGGGTAGCTACGCCATAATAGATAAGGGCTGAAAGCATCTAAGCCCCAAGCTATTCTCGAAAATAGGCAATCGGTACTGGCAAGACGACCAGTTATGGAACAGGGGTGTAAGTATCGAGGCAACGAGATATTCAGCTCACTGTTTCCTACACCAATGCTAGCCTTTAAAATTTTGAAGTTGAGGCTTCAAAATGCCAGGCTTCAGTCTGGCATCCTGGACTTATGATTGCTATCATTTTTCTCACTAGAAAGAATACAATTTATATATCAGAAGTGCTATAATTCTACTTTCATTGTGAAGAGTAAAGGAAATTATTAATAAATAACATTCTTAGTTCATTCTTATGATGCTTTTATCCTTTTTAATATATTATCAGGCCAATCAGAAATTATACAAAAACGACGGTGTATTTCTTTTGGTATAATATTACATAAACCCATGCTGTCTTTTAGATCTCGTATTTCTGAAAAATGATAATCTGTAGAAGCTAAGAACATCTGGGTCTTAATTTCTTTTTCAAAAATTTTTTTGAAATATATCGCTTGTGAGAGAATCTTAATATCATTAAGATTAGGTGGTGATTCAATTAGTTTCTTTTGTAGTTTATTGAATACCTTAAAATCAGACTTATCTTGCTCTCTATAGACAGATTTTGCTAATTTCCTAAACCGTCTTGGTGTCATTTCTACGGCTTCTGATATCTTCTTAGACGGATCTTTTTTAGGAGTTTTGATCGTATATCGTGGTAAAAATTAAGGATATCGCTTGACATAGCTTTGAGTCGTTTCTCATTAACTGGTTCTCTTGTGAGCGAATTCATATTTTCTTTTAGGTGTATTATACATTCGGAAAGAATTAATGAATAGTATTCAAAAAGTCTTTTAACATTACATCTTTTTTTTAATTCGTGTTCTTCAAGATCCCCGATAATAGCTTCAGAAAGTACCCGCGTTGACGTTGTTTCTATTATTTCAGTATATATGCCTATTCTTTTTTCTAGATTATTGCTAAAAAAATCGAACAGGGGTTTCGAAATATCATAGAAATGATGTTTAAATTCCAGACCAACTTCAGTTATGAAAGCTTTTACGGAAGCTGCTACTAGAACATTAGCATCTACCAACACCTTATTTCGCATGCATTATCGACTCTACATTTTCTATAAAGCCTGTAGAAATTTGTTTGAATATTTTATTGTCAAATTTTCTTAACTTCGTTTCTTGTTCTGGGTACAAATCATACTTTAGGGCTTCCATTTGAAGATTTGTTGTAAAATTCAATAAAGAAGCTGGCTTACATGCACCTTTTCCTAATAAGTCTATTCTCTTTTCTAATAAAAACATTCCAGGTAGGATTATAAGTGCGTCTTCAGCAACTTTAGGATTATCATTTGCTTCTTTTGCAAGAGAGACTCTATGTCTTAGTTTATGAAGTATTTTTTCTTGTGTTTCCAATCCAAAAAATATTGAAAATCTATTAGAAAGGCTAATTTTCTTTTTATAAATATTTGATTTGACTTTTTTAAGTTTTTTTATAGTTTGGTTTATATCTTTTATAATGTTTTTATCAATTTCATTCTTTTTTTCCATTTCTTTAAACGAATCCATTAAGTATAGATAACCCATATCAATCACATATTATCTTTAATAACTATATTGAAAATGGCAAAATATAAAAGCATCTCATTGGCCCTAGCGTACATACACAGTCTCTACGTAATGGTTCCGTAATGTGCATACATAATAAGCATAGCTATACTAGAATCTTTGTTTCTGGTTTAATTACATCGTTGTCTTGCATTCCTAGCCCCTAAGCTCTCTCATCACAATCTTCTTTATCATCTCGGAGAGCATGTTATTGTCTAGAAAATCGTATTTTCATGGGTTCGAACAATCCGGCGTATCCCAGTCGCGGGATTCTGAACCTCACACGATAGAGTTGACGTTTTCTACCATTCTCTCCGTTAGCTCTGCCTACACAAACAGCAGAAATGCGATGTAGCCTGTTACTGACAGAACGAGCGAGTGCTTTGCACCTGCCACGAACGTGCCTTCAGCCATCTTGCCAACAGCAAGGCCTGCGAATACGCCCTGGATAACTATAAGCCACCTGAAGAGATCAATGAAAACAGCCTCCATGTTGACGTTGCCGACCTCCTCCCATTCAAAAGCAGGCAGCAGGAAAGACGAGAGGCCGATCATAACGCCCAGGAAAACCAGATAGATTAGATAACCATTTACCATTTGAGTGTATATGGAGGTTGACCGCTCTTTTTTGATTTTCTCTATCTCCTGCAGCGAGTCTGCAATGGCTTCCAGTACTGTGTTGACTGTGCCGCCTGACCTGTGGGCTTCCACTATGGTCTGGACAGTCCTCTTCAGGCTGCCTGAGCCTGTCTTTTCTGAAAAGTCCTTCAATACTTTTTCAAAAGAAATACCCCACGATATCTTGGCATCCATCTCCTTGACGTGTTTTGTCAGGACATCATAATCATTTGAGCTGGCGGTGTTTATTGCCTGGGGCAGGGTCATGCCTGTGTTTAGGTTCTTTGTAACATCCTTGAGGAATCTCGGGAATTCACGCTCCATTTTCTTGATTCCGCTGTATTGTATATACCTGTATGTCATTGGTATGCCTAGGACTATTATTACAGCAGCTAAGTTAAGCAGTGCAAACAGCATTCCTGTTTCCTGGAACAGGGTGAAGTTTATTATTATCATGAACAGACCGATTGGGACTGTTATAAGGCTCAGTATCTTTAACTTCATTAAATCTTCACCTGTGTAAAATGAATAAACATAAGGAATATCGTGTTCATTGCAGGTATCAGCAGGTATATGCCAATGCTCATTGCCATGGGTATGCTCATCCCCATTATCTCACCGCCGACCAAAGACATCACAGAAAGGATTGACACGAAGAAAAGCGGTGCAGCTATCAGGACTGCTGTATAGAAATCCGCATATGTTGACAGTGTTTGTAGATACTTCTCTCTCTTAAGCCTGTAATCAAAAAGGGCATCCTTGGCTGCGTTCTCCAGGAACTTTTTGAGGTCACCACCTGTCTGTATCGTCGAGACGACTCCTATCAGGAACTGCCTAAAATCCCTGGAAGGGGTCCTTTCTGCAACGTTCTTTACTGCTGCTGTTATATCCATACCGAACGTCTCCATGTTCCTTACTATCCTCTGGGCCTCGTTTCTGATTTCTCCGTATTCAGGGACATTGCTAAGCAGCTTGAATATTGTAAATGGAGGGATGCCTGAGGCGGATATAGCGCCCATATGGTTTATTGCAAACGGCATGTTATTTTCTATACTGTTCCTTTTGATTGTCTGCAGCTGGAAGGGATACGAGTGAAACAGCGTGAGTATTATAAAAGAAAAGGTTACTGCTGTAATAACCCCGCTTATTATTGCTATGAAAAAAGGGAAACCCAAGTACAGCATAAGAATCGGAAGCCCTATTGAAATTATTGCAAATGTTATGAAAGCAGCCAGAATCATCTTCCCGACATACAGTTCAAAGAGCATATTCAGGTTGGATTTGAGTATCTCTTCGCGCAGGGGCAGAAAATAGCTTTTTAGATGTCTTGAACCGAACCTCCCAAAAAATCTTATAAGTTCTTTGTACATCTAACCACTGCAGAATTATTGCTTCCTATCTCATTGTGAAGGTGTCTGTTGAATAAATCACGACCCCTTTGTTCGTAATCCTGTAGGGGTGTATCTTTTTTGAGTGGTCTGTTGCCCTCATCTTCCATATGCTTATACCACGCCTGTACTCCCCTGCTATCAGGAGGTTATGCAGCAGGATAACCCCATCGGAAACAAACTCCTCAACATCAAACCTTGATAGGGATTCCCTGCCTGACAGGATTTCGGATATAATAATAGATGTACAATCATTCTTCCTCAGCATGTTGCTCATCTGGAGTATCATCCTCCTGAGGTCAGCTGTATCTTTTACGTAGATGCCCAGTGACGAGATAGAGTCTATTACCACTCTCTTTGCCTTCATTTTTCTTATGTTGTTTTCTATAACCTCGAATATGTCCTCTATCTTGAACGGATCGTACTTGACGAATTTAAGCTTGCCCTCTTTTTCTAATTGCTCGACGTCCCAGCCGAAAGCCTTGGCAGTGCTTCTTATTTGCGGCAGTTCTTCCTCAAAGCTTACATAGATGCCTGGTTCCTTGTTTGCTTTGGAGCAGAGAAATTGTAGGCTCAGTATCGTCTTCCCTGCACCGCACACGCCGCTCAGCAGTATGAGGTCTTTTTCAGGGATCCCGCCCTCTACTAATTCATCAAGCCCTGGAATACCCGTTTTTATCCTTTCCATCTAATATCCCTAATTTCTTATGTCTGTCATTACTTAAAATTCTTTTTTAATAATGCTTTTCATTTTATTCGGGTTTCTGCGATACATGTTGATGTAATGTACAATATCCTCCAGTTCAGTTATATTATTTTCAACCAGCCATGTTATTACGTTTTTCCTCGCAGCCACATCACTCATAATGGTGCTCATATCAAGCCCCTTTTCAGTTGCTATCTTGCTAAGGGTCCATGAAGAACCCTTGTATTCAAAGGAATCCTCGAAGGGTATCCAGGTGAAGGATTTGCTGGTCCTGGGCCTTCCTGATACTGAATCAATGCTCTCCATCTCAAGTACCTCTTTTATCCTTCTTGCTGATTTGCCCTTTTCTCTGGCGTGGACCATTATAATAATAATATCAAGGCTTTCCAGCAGTCCAGGAGAAAGGCTTATAGGCTCTGTTTGCAGCCTTCGCATGACATCATCCACGCTGCCTGCGTGCATTGTTGCCATGGAGGGATGGCCAGAGGCCATGCTCTGGAACATGACATATGCCTCTTTTCCACGAATCTCGCCCACTATAAGGTAATCAGGATTCTGCCTGAAGCTCTCCTTGAGCAGGTCAAACATTGTTACTTCGCCTATGCCGGTTGTTGTGAAGCTCGTTCTTGCTACGCCTGGTATCCAGTTCTCATGCGGAAGGCTCAGCTCTCTTGTATCCTCTATGCTGACTATCTTGGATTCAGTAGGTATGAACAGGGAAAGGCAGTTCAACAGCGTGGTTTTTCCGGTTGCAACGCCCCCTGTTATCAGGATGTTTGCGCCGTTCTCTACAGCAAACCAGAGGTATGCAAGCATCTCCGGAGAGGCTGTGTTGAGCTTAACCATATCCACTGAAGTGAATGGTTTCTCCCTGAATTTTCTTATAGAGAATGTAGGGCCTCTTGTTGTGACGTCACCTGCAAAGGAGGCATGCACCCTGGTGCCGTCAGGCAGTGCACCGTCAAACAGGGGTTCAGCATAACTAATATAGCGGTCACAGCGCTCAGCCAGCTTGGTTACAAACTCCTTCAGCTCCTCAAGATTCTTATAAATTATGTTGGTTTTCAATGAACCGTATTTCTTGTGCACGATATACACAGGCACGTTTAACCCGTCCAGGCCTATATCCTCTATGTAAGGGTCTCTCATCAGTGGTTCGATTTCGTTGAGCCCTACAAAATCCCTGAAGATGTAATACATTATCTTGAAGTAGCCCTGTTCTGTTACCTCAAAACCATAGTCATCCAGGAGCTTCTGGACAATCTCCTCCAGAAGGTTCAGCGTATCCTCACCCTTTACGTCTTTAAGCGATACGTCTATTACCTGGATAAGACCGTCCTTTACTTTTCTGAGTATTTCCTTTTCTGCACTGCTTAACTCAGGCTCAACAATATGATAGACAAGGATATTTTCGTTGCGATCCCAGCGTATGTTTGCATAAGCATACGGCCTTATCAGCTGGTATATCATCTCCTTGTCTTTTACATCCTCTTTCGGACTAAGGGAAACCAGGCTGCTTGAAGGCAATACCCTGAACTTCGGGTATTTGTCTGACTGCTCTTTTCGTATCATGAGCATTCTGCCTGCCCTTGTTGTAGGGATTTCTTCTTTCTTCAGCTTGTTGTAAAGAATGCCTTTCAGCCTAAGGCTCTTTAGCCTTGTCAGAAAAGACACTTTTTCCTCTTTCTTTGCCGTGGGTATTTTCTTGTCTACATCTTTTTGCATTATCTCTATCATTTGCTTTGCTCTAGTCTTCTCCATAGAGATCATCTTATAGAAACTCTTGATTTCCTGCTCCTGCCTATCTTTACGATGCCGCGATGACGGGCGCAGGACGGGCAGACATATTCCTTTCTCTGGAACATGCTTGTTCTCCTTGTGTCTATCTGCCTCCTGAGTACAGGGTCGTTTATCCTGAAGCCTCGGTAAGAAACAAAGGATTTCCATCTTGGCACAGTCCTGCCGCAGAAGGAGCACCTGACGGATGACTCCTTGCCCTTCTTGCCTGTATGCTTGTAGCCTCGCCTGTATGGCGCTGGAATATTTACCACCTCGATTAATTCAAATAAATAAATTGCCTTACTTAATGATTTGTTCCCTCCCTAATTTAAAGTATTGTTTTGAGGTCATAAATAAGCTCCTCGAGCGGATTAGATATTATTTCTTGAGGAAAGTAAGCCTTTTTTCAGGGTCAGACAGCATTTCTGCTTTCTTGACCTTTTTTTCAATCTCGTTTTCCAGGGGCTGACAAAGATACATGTAGCTCATAAAAGCATTGTCAAAATTCTTATTTATTGCGTTGGCACAGTTCAGACCGCTTCTGACTGCAAAACTGATGCCCTCACCAGTACTCGGACTGATCAGGCCTGCAGACTCACCAACGAGGAATACGTTGTTCTTGCCTAGGGAGATGTCCTTTTTGGATAAAACCCTGTTTATTATAGCAACCTCCTTCTTTGTTGCAGTGCCATATACACCATGCCTGGCCTTGAGCTTATTTTTGAAGAAGTTGAATTTGCTTTTTATATCATTCTTTTCTAGGGCTGAGCCGATAACCATGTTCTTGTCTTTTGGTATTACCCATGAATAGAAGTCCGTGATCTTATTGTCATAAATAAACAATGCATTATCCCCCACATTCTTATCTGATTTGATTAACTCCTGGACTGCGAAATACTGCTTTATCTGCCTTTTCTCAACTTGCCTTCTTATACTAGATAACGCACCGTCCGCGCCTATCAGGTACTTGGATCTTATTATCTCCTTCTTGTTACTCTTTTCGACCAGTATATTCAATGCACCGTCTCTCTGTTTAAAATCCAGGAACTTGGTTTCGGATGAAAATTTAACCTTGCCTTCTGACAGTTTCAGGAGCCAGTGATCAAATGCTCTCCTAGAGATATTGACAAGGTTTCTATTAGTTTTTATTATAATATCATTGTTCCAATCCACGTTTTTCAGGTTAAGTGTTCTGGGTAAAGAAAAAATATCTTCTAGCGGATTTAATTTCTTTATAATTGAATAAGCCTCTTCTACCAGCAGCCCGCCACATGGCTTGTCTCTGGGCATTCTTGACCAGTCCAATAACAGGACTTTGAAATCCTTATCTAGAAATCTTGAAGTAATACAGCCTGCAGGGCCTGCACCAACTATTACGACATCATATGAGGATACGTCTTCAGTCTTCATAAGGAATATATTAACACGACTTGGTATTTAAATAGGCCGTTATAGTCTATACCTGTCTGAATATCATGTGGAATATATTTTTAAAGAACTGAGCCATACTTATTTATAACAAGGTCTGAACTATGGACGAGATAATTGAAACTTATAAAAAAACTATAGACGATACCCTGAAAGATATCTACCGAATCTTAGAACACGACCTTGAGTATGACATCAAAATAGATAAATCCGAGATACCTCTACAATTCAAAAAAGTATTGGACTTGTCATGCGAGAATATTGTAAAAAAGTGGTCTCTTGGTAAGAAATACGTTAGAACCCTGTTTGTAAAGCAGGCCTTCCCAGACTACCCAAAAGATATACTTAAACTCTCTTTATCCATCGATGTTATAATTAATCTACTAGATGATTTATTAGACGAAGAAATAAAAGAGAAAGATAAGGCCCTTTATATCATAGAACTTATTAGAGCATTTTCTATATACAGTCATCATAAATTCGAAGAAAATCTGCAAGAGGCTGTAAGTAGTTATTTTAATAAAATCATATCTATAGCGGTTTCTGAAAACATCTATAAAGAGCTTATCGAGAAGGAAGATAAACCTGAAAATATACTAGCTTACTCGGAAAAGGTATATAACTGTCGTAGCTTGGATATGGACATATTTATTGAGGTTCCACTTCTGACACTTTACGGTAATTTAAAAAAAGAAAGCACCGATAAGATACTTAAGATCGGCAGGGTATTCAGGTCATTGAACCTGATTAAGAAGGATATTATTGACATTGATCATGATAGAAGAAATAAAATCGGTACTGCCATGGTCTTATTATTTGATAAAGGCAGCTATTACAAAGATACTGTAAGAAAATTGTCAGATATATATATGAAAAAAGCTGAATTAATTTCAGTAGAACCACAACTAGAGAAAATAAGAAACAATTTCTATGAAATGATAAAGAATGAGAAAAAGGGTATAGAAGAATATCTGAATCGATTATAGAGTATCCATTATTTTCGTAAGCAGTTCAGTTTCATTATTTTTATTATGAGTTTCAAATACCTCTTTTTGCAACGGGTATAACTTTTTCAGATTGTATAACTTGTATACCTCATCCCATAACTTTCTGGTCTTCAATTCTTTTTCAGTTCCTGTTAGGAAATCACATACTTCGTCGCCTGCCATTTTACACTTGGTTTCTATGTTTTGGCATACAGAATTATGAACAAGACACCCCCCGCCTGCCATGCATCCAGATATGAAATGATCCACTTTATGACCTTTATATTTCTTGGCTGAAAGATATTTCAAATATGGATTGTTGGTTATTACAAAGTGAGTATATCTTCCTGGATAGTAATCATGGGTTTTATACAATCCTATACCCAAGGCTTCTCCGAGATCCATGCCGAGTGTGTAGACATCTTCTGGGGTTTTTAGCTTAAAGTCTTCTTTAACTTTTTTAACAAGAATAAAGCCCCAAAACCAAGATAACATGTAAAGCTTAGGTATTTTCTTTTGATTTACAAAATATTCCGTGAGTTCTCCAATAAAAACAGAAGGTAACAAAGTCATTGTAAGGTCTTTAAGGCTTATTAGACCATCCTTGAACTGCAACTGTTTTGTTAACAACAATTTTGCTAATAAACCCATTACCATAAATTCGCCTGATCATCTCCTTTATTTGATTAGGGCCACACTCTCTTTACCCACTTCTATGCCGTTTTTAGTTATTTTTGTGGGGAATATACCATGCTTATGTTCGGTTCTCCTCATTTTTCTTACTTCCATATTACCGAATGTTTCTGTACCTATGTTTGTATAGTAAAGCACTATAACTCCGTCAACAACGAATTCCTCAACGCCGAACCTTGACAGTGCTTTCATATCCTCCTGTATTTCTGTTGTCATAAGGATAACTGCATCTGTTTCCTTGAGGATTTTTATCAGTTCGTAGAGCCGCTTCCTGAGCTCGTGCTTGTCCTTGAATATCATGCCGAATACAGATGTAGAATCTATAACAACCCTTTTTGCGCCGAATTGCGTTATCTTGCTCTTTATCATGGAGGCAACATCCACCAGCTCAAAGGGATCCTGGTACTCCAGTATTAGCTTTCTTTCTTTTATGTACTTCTTGAAATCCCACCCGAATTCCTCAGCATCAATTACTATATCTTCAGGAGCTTCCTCCAGCGTGAAGTATACGCATTTCTCCCCTTTTTGAAGGCCTTCCCATAAGAACTGGCAGCAGAATAAGGTTTTTCCAGTACCTGTACCTCCTGTTAACAGGTAGGTATCGCCAGAGATGAACCCGCCTCCGATAAGCTTGTCCAGGCCAGGTATTCCGCTAGAAATCCTTTTTTTGGCATCAAGCTTTTCAGGCAGATCTTTAGAAGCCTTTTTAGCCATAATCTATATATATCATCCCTTATTTTAAAAGCTTTTTCCGAAAATATTCTATTGATACCATGGATATAGAAAAACTCCTGGAAGAGAAATCAGCTATAGTAAACAAAGAGCTGGAAAGGGTATTTTCAGGCAACATACCGAATCTTTACGATGCTATTGATTATCACATTGAAACAGGCGGGAAGAGGATAAGACCGGTACTTGCCCTGCTTACATGCGAGGCTCTTGGCGGTAACAGTAAAAAGGCACTTCCGTTTGCTGTTGCCTGCGAGATACTCCATAACTGGCTGCTGGTTCACGATGACATAGAGGACGGCGACAGAGTAAGGAGAGATAAACCAGCAATGTGGGTAAAGTACGGCCTTGCACACGGAGTTAATGCAGGAGACCTTATGGCGCAGAAGGTCTACGAGTCGATACTGAATTCTGAATTAGATAATGATAAAATCGTAAAGCTCATGGAGGCAATGGTTACTGCCTCGGTAAAAACAGCAGAAGGCCAAGCAATGGACATAAATCTAAGGCAGAACAACGAGCCGACTGAGTCCGATTATATGAATACTGTAATAGGAAAAACAGCTTATTATCTTTCTGTGCCTATGGTTGGCGGGGCTATCGTGGCTGAAGCAGATAACGCAATAAAGGCATTGGAGGAGTTTGGAAGAAACGCAGGCCCTGCTTTCCAGATAGCTGATGATTTACTGGATCTAACTGAAGGCAAGGGCCGCGGCGAAATCGGCTGCGATATAAAAGAGGGGAAGAGAAGCATTTTAGTTGTTCACTGTCTTAGTAAGTGCGACATTGACGAGAAAGCAAGGTTATTGGATATACTGAACAAGCCAGCAGAGGAAACAGGCACTGAAGAAGTACTCTGGGTCAAGGAGCTCTTTGAGAAGCACGGCTCTGTTGATTATGCACGAAAGAAAAGCCAAGAGCTGGTTGAAAAAGCAAAGGCTTCGATAGAAGGCCTGCCTGAAGAGTTGCGTGAGATACTGAATTATTTTGCTGATTACCTCATAGAGAGGAAAAAATAGCTAAAAATAATGCTTAAATATTTTATTGCCATAGCCAGAATATGATACTAACCATGAGGTGGAAGTAATATGCAGCTCCCTAAGAAACTGGCAACAGGCCTGGCTTCTGCTACTGCACTGGCCAGCCTTTTTTTACCTGCAAGCTGTGGTTATAATGAGCCAGTACCAACGACTACAGCTGAGGTACAGGTTATTGAGGACGTACATTATAATCTAGTCAGCCCATTGTATGCAGAGGCCATGTATAATCTCAGCGAGCATATACCTGAGTATTATGTAAATGAACACGTCCTTGAATGTTCGTATAATAATAATGATTACATTGTAGTAGGGTCTTGGTGCGATTCTTACAATTATCAAGTTCTCGAGGAGGATATGATCTTCTTTTTTAAGGTTGATGGTGACAATGTGATAAAACTCCATGAATGGCAATTTCCCCCACTACGTACACATTTTAGGTATTGGTATGATGAAATAAGGCTAAAAGAGATGCTTATAGATATACCGAAAGGCAGCACAGAGCCAATGGTTCTTGTTTACGGATGTGCAGAAAATAGAGAGGCCTCAAAATTCAACCTGCTTTATGAGTGCCCTCTTACAACGCCGTCACCTAAAACTGAGCATTTTGATTATAATATTAACAGGCCTTCAATAGACCCTGCTAATTATACAGATCTCAGAGACGAACAAGAAGAGGGTTTCAAGCTTGCTACAGAAATGTTTTTGATATCCCAGAGCAATTTAAGTGAAAATGAGAAGAAAGAAGCGCTGCAAAACGCAGCCAGAAACGTAACTAACAGGGAGATGGATGAAAGAACCTTATATGCAATAGGATTTCTTTACGGCGGGGATATGGCAAAGGTCATGGAGACATACTATGAAACAGGCGAGCTGGATGAAGATGCCTACGAGAGGGTGCTGATAAGCCTTGGTATCAGGGCTGTAACAGGACCATCTGCCAGTATTGGCGAATGGGTAGCAGGAAGCGTTGTAAATTATCTTGCTACAACCTCTGGACAGCAGTTTCTACATGACCATTTTCCTGTTGAGCTTTACAGTCCTCAATACGACAAGGAGTATGGCGGGGTAGGCGGGATGATTGGTAAGCTTATAGTCGACCTTGGAAAAGAATACAATAACTTTGATGCTAATGGTTTTGTTAAAGACCTTGCAGGCACATTGTATGATATGGGTGTTGATGGAAGGAATTTATGCCAGGATCTTAGTGATTTTGCAGATGACCTTCAGGGAAGTCTTGAGGATTTTGAGATTCCTGGGGGAGTTGTAGAAGACATGCAGAGGATGCTAGACGACGTTGCAAGTGATCTGGGAAGGGATATTGAAAAAGGACTTGGCGATATCCAAGAGGGTGTTAGTGACGCTATAGGCGATTTGTTCAAATAGCAAATAAATGAATGCCTTTTAAATTTTCCCCTGAATGATAATCCTATGCTTGCAAAAGAATTAGCTCTTCCAGGCAATGTTATTAAGCTTCTTGGTATTGACAAGCTAAATCCTCCGCAGGTATCTGCAATAAAAAAGGGCCTGCTTGATAGAAAGAATCTAGTTATTGCCTCGCCAACTGCGTCAGGCAAGACGTTAATAGCAGAGATTGCATTCCTTAAGAACTACCTCAATGGCGGCAAGACGCTCTATTTAGTTCCACTGAAAGCGCTTGCATCTGAAAAGTATAATGATTTCTCAAAATACAAAGAACTTGGGATGAAGATAGCTATTTCTGTTGGCGATCTAGACAGCAGTGACGAATGGCTTGGCAACTATGACCTTATTATCGTAAGCAACGAGAAAGCAGATTCATTGTTAAGGCACGGCGCAAGCTGGGTAGATAACATAAGCCTCATGATAGCTGATGAGATTCATCTTCTAAACGATGCCTCAAGAGGACCAACCCTCGAGGTGGTGCTTACAAGGATGAGACAGATAACCAACAGCCAGATTATCGCGCTCTCAGCTACGATACAGAACTCAAGTGAAATAGCAAAATGGCTTAATGCCAAAGAGGTGAAGAGCAGCTACAGACCAATTAAGCTCTTTCACGGTGTTTATTACCCGTATATACTGGAGTTCGATAACAAAGCAAGCATAGGAATAGAGGGCAATGAGGATTTAGAGACATTGCTTGCAAGGGACACGATCAAGAGAAAGAAGCAGGCACTTATTTTCCTAGCAACTCGGCGGTCTGCCGAAGCAACAGCTGAAAAAATCGCAAATAGGATTGAACTTTCAGAAAAAGAGAAGAAGGAATTATCAAAAGCAGCCGTAGAAGTAGAAAAAGCTCTGGGCAGCCCGACTAGGCAGTGCAAGCGGCTTGCAAGAATCGTGGCAAGAGGCTGTGCTTTTCACCATGCAGGGCTTGTTGCAAAGCAGCGGAAGATAATAGAAGATAGTTTCCGCTCAGGCCTGATAAAAATACTAACAGCAACGCCTACACTCGCCTTTGGAGTTAACCTGCCTTCGTGGCGGGTATTGGTAAGAGACGTTCGGCGTTATTCAGGCTACGGCACCAGCTTTATACCTGTTCTGGAGGTGCAGCAGATGTTTGGAAGGGCTGGACGGCCAAAATACGACAAAGAGGGAGAAGCAATCTTAATAGCCAGAACAGGAGAGGAAGCAGACAGCCTGAAAGAGAGGTACATACTAGGGGAGCCTGAGCCAATATACTCAAAGCTCTCAGCAGAGCCAATGCTCAGGATGCATGTTCTTGCGTTAATTGCAAACGAATCAACAAAAACAAGGTCAGAACTCAGGGAATTCTTTTCAAGGACCTTCTTTGCCTACCAGTACGGAGACATAGACGAGGTGATGAACAAGGTAGACAAGGTTCTCAAAGAGCTTAAGAGCTACAAATTCATAGAGGCAGGGAACTCCTTTATCTCCAGCGATTTTGTCCCTGCATTTGATCTTACCGAGGATACGGAGCTGAAGGCAACAAGAATCGGCAAGCGCGTAGCAGAGCTTTATATTGACCCTGTTTCTGCAAACTTCATGATCAAGAACATGGGTATGAAGAATAACATTGAGCTGCTGTTGATGATAAACCAGTGCATTGAGATGAAGCCGCTGCTCAGGGTAAAGAGCAAGGAGCTTGCTGAAATAGAGAGCGAGCTTGACAATAATGGCATAATCCCGCCAGATGTATGGGACCTTGAGTATGATACGTTTCTAATGGCCTTTAAAACCGCTTTGATGTTCAGCAACTGGATGAATGAGCTAGGCGAAGATAGACTGCTTGACAGCTACGGTATTGCACCAGGCGAATTGTACTCGAAACTAATGAACGCAGAATGGATGCTCTACTCTGCAAAGGAGCTTGCTTTTCTGCTAGGCAAGAAAGAGATTGCAGGACTTTTCAGCAAACTAAGGCTAAGAATAAGGAATGGTGTTAAAGAAGAGCTGCTTCCGCTGATAAGGATCAGGAACATCGGAAGGGTAAGGGCAAGGCTGCTATGGAAGAACAAAATAAGATCTGTCAGTGATCTGAAAAAGTTCAGGAACCTTGAGAAAATACTAGGCCCTGGCATCGCAAAGAGCATAAGAGAAGAGATTGCAGTTGACCTGGATAAGAGAATCAGGAGAGCAAAGAGGCATTAAATTAAAAACTTACAGATTAATTTTTTGTAGGGGTCTGTGGTGTAGCTTGGTAGCATCGGACCTTCGGGTAAGCCTTTTTTCAAGAAAAAGGCTTAAGCGAAAAAGGAGCTTTCGCTTCCAGAGAAAAAGGTCCAGACCGCGGTTCAAATCCGCGCAGACCCATTGCACCATAAGACTAAGAAATCAGCCACCGAATCTTCTCTGCCTTCTTTCATACTCATCCAGTGCGGACTCGAAATCCCTTTTTGTCATTTCTGGCCATTTCTTTTTTGTGAAGATGAGCTCGGAATAAGCTGACTGGAACGGCATGAAGTTTGAGAGCCTTACCTCGCCGCCTGTTCTTATTATAAGATCAGGGTACGGCTGGCCGTTTGTATAGAGGTTTTCCTTTATCATCCTCTCGTCCAGCTCGTTCGGCTTTATTATTCCCTTCAGGACCTTCTTGGCGATGCTGCGCATTGCATCCACCAGCTCCTGCTGGCCTCCGTATGCTACAGCTATGTTAAGAAAGTGCTTATTATATTTCTTTGTCAGCTTTTCAACGGATTTCATCTTTGTCTGCAATGCCTTTGGAAGCAGGTGCCTTCTTCCTATAAACCTGACCTGTACATTAAACTTGTGCACAAGGTGGTTCCTGTCTCTGATTATGCTTTCTGCTTCCTTGCCTATGTATTTCAGGATTAGCTGCAGTTCCTTCTTTGGTCTTTGGAAGAGGTTCTCCAGGGAAAGGGTATAGGCAGTCATGTATTTGATGCCTTTTTCGCATGCCCATTTCATTACATTCCTTGCTTTAAGCAGGCCAAGCCTATGTCCTTCCCATGGTTTCTTCATAAGCTGGACTGCGAATCTCCTGTTACCATCCAGAATAATACCAATATGCTGTGGGAGCATCAAAACACCTATAAATCTGAAAAATTTAAATCTATCTACACGATATCTAGTTTAATATATTTTAATTCATTGATTAAAAGTTTATGGTGATGATACGTTTGAACTAATAGCAGTGATTATAGCACTGTCAGGCTCGATAATAGCAGCTCTCTGGGACCTTTTTACAACAGAGGTGCCTGACGAGCTACTTGCTATAATGCTCTCGTCCGGCATCGGGCTCTGGTATTTCTACGCACTTACTACTGGGGATTTCCTGCCCCTGGCTTATTCACTGGTTATAGGAGGCGGCATACTCATACTGGGCCTGGTTCTCTATGAAAGGGGTCACTGGGGAGGTGCAGATGCCTGGCTGCTTGCAGCTATTGCGTTCTTAGTACCGTTATACAGCAATGAGATATTCATGTACCCGTTTATATTCAACTTCCTTATAGTAGGAACTGTCTACATGATAGTCTATGCAGTAATCCTGGGCCTCATCAACAGAGGCGTTTTTGGCTATTTTGTTGACGATATAAGGAATAACTGGAAGCTTGTTCTTCTGCCAGTAGTCTTTCTCGGACTTTTATACGTGCTTGCCTACCCCTATATTAATTCTATTATAATAACAGCAATGATACTGCTGATATTCTTCTGGAGATACGCGCTTGTCCTGGAGAAGAGGGTCTTCAGGAAGACCGTCCCTGCCTCAAGGCTGAAAGAGGGGGATGTTCTCGATGACATGATATGGAAGGGCCTGACAAAAGAAGAGTTAGAACAGGTAAAGAAGAGAAAGGATTCTGTTGTTATAAAAGAAGGGGTGCGCTTTGTGCCTGTTTTCCCGATAACCCTCGCAGTCACGGTTTTTTACGGCAACCTGATGTTTTTATTTTTTTAGTTCATATTTGATATTATGATAGTAAATTTTCCATCTATGGTTCTGATAGACAGGTCTGTTGAAAAGGAGCTAGAAAGATTTCTCCTAGGACTTGATATTGGAAAAAGGCCTGTTATCATATGCGATGAAAATATGAAGAAGATGATGGGCTCTAGGATAAAAGATATACTTTCTTTTGAAACAGAGATTATTACTGCAAGTTCAATAGAAAAAGATGATTTAAAGCAACTTTCTGAAAGGATAGAGGGATTTGATTTTGTTATTGGCCTGGGCGGAGGCCGGAGCATTGACATAGCAAAGTACTCTTCTTTCTTGGCTGGGAAGCCGTGGATTGCATTTCCAACAGCCCTTAGCCATGATGGCGTAATCTCTTCAAGAGCATCCATAAACCATAACGGAAGAATATCTGCCAATGCAGTAGAACCTGCAGCAATAATTGCTGATCTGGATACGATAAAAAAAGCACCTTACAAATTGATTGCTGCTGGTGTGGGTGATATCATCTCCAATATGTCTGCTGTAGAAGACTGGAAAATAGCTTCAAAAAAGGGAAAAGAAGAATATCATACGCTTATGGCTGAGCTCTCTTTGCTATCAGCAAAAGCTGTTATTGATCATATAGACGATATAAAATCAATGAATTATCATGGCCTTGAAATACTGTTATGGTCCCTGATATGCTCGGGTTTTGCAATGAATATCTGCGGTTCATCACGCCCGTGTTCAGGGTCTGAGCATAACTTTTCTCATGCACTTGATAAACTAGGCTCCAATGCCATGCACGGCGAGCAATGTGCCCTTGGAACAATAATAATGACCTACCTCCAAGGCAGGGATTGGGAAAGAACCAGGGATATAATCAAAAGAGCAGGGCTGCCAACTACTGCAAAAGAAATAGGCATAGAAAAGCAGCTTATTATAGATGCCCTGCTAATGTCTCGGGATATCAGAAACAGGTACACTGTTCTTAATGAGATAGAGCTTTCAGGAAGAAAGGCAGAAGATATTCTCAAGAAAACAGGAATAATCTAATTCTTATGAGCCTTTACCGTACTGATTATTTCTTTTAGAGCATCGAAATTCTCTTCTGTTATTGTGCCTGTGTTTATTATGTCAGCGCCTGCTTCTACTATTTCCTTTGCCTGCTCAGGCGTTCTTATACCGCCGCCAACTATTATCGGGATATCCACATTATCTTTAACCTTTCTTATCATCTCAGCAGGCACAGGTTTGTCAGCGCCGGACCCTGCTTCCAGGTAAACAATCTGCATGCCTAGGTACTGTGCAGCCAGTGAATATTGAACAGCTCTTTTTGTATCAGACCTTTTTATAAGGTCTGCTTTGCCTATTTCACCTGCCTTCATTCCAGGCTCTATTATCAGATAAGCCATTGGTATTGTTTCTATTCCAAGTTCTTTTACCAGCAAGGCTCCGTCTGCCTGTGCCCTTGTAATCCAGTAGGGGTCTTTTGAATTCATCAAAGACATGAAGAACAGAGCATCTGCTTTGCCTGATAATCCGTTCAGCCCGCCTGGAAATAGTATTACAGGCAGCTTGGATATCTGCTTTATCTTAAGCACAGTACTATCTAAGAACTCCTGGTCGATATCAGTAGACCCGCCTATCAGGACAGCGTCTGTCCCGAACTCAACAAGCGACTTTACCTTATCTTCTAGATTATTCAGCTTATTCCTGTCAGGGTCTATGAGAGTGAAATGCATTGCTCTTTTACTGACAGTCTCGTAGATAAAGTCCTTGATTTTCATAGAAATAGACTGCACAGAAATGGATAAAAATACTATATTTCTTGTTTTCTGCTTAGACTTTCTTCGAATCTTTATATCTCTTCTAATTCTTCCACAAAGCTTCTATAATCTGGTATCCAGATATCAGCCAATTCCTTTGTTTCCTCGTCTGCCAATGGCGATGCTGCAGACAGTCCAGATGCTTTCATTAGTTCATGGTCTAATGGATCATTACCAACCGTGAATAAGCTTTTCATCCCAGAAGCCTTTAGTCCTAGGTGTTCCATGGTCATTTCAAGTTTGTCCTTACCATTCCTTATATTCATTTTAAGCGATTTAGCTACGATTCTATGAGGTTTGGTAGAATTATCGTATACAACCTCATTTCCTACCCCACCGTCCATATTGAAATAAAATACAGCTGCCTCAACCGTATCATTAAAGCATATGCTTGAAATAATTCCGGTCTTCGGACCTAATTCATATACCCTAGTTATAAATTCCCTTGCGCTTGGCAACTCGTGCTTTTCTATATATTCTTTTGAATATCTCTTTATCGAACCAATATCAGCACAGCCTGTACCAAACAGGACATTAGCAAAATATTCAATACCAGCTGCTTCTCCCTTTTCGCTGGTTATCCTAAGGACTTCGTTGTAGTTTGATAACCCGGAATAAACATGATGCAGATGCCACCTTTTAAGCTCTTTCATTATAAACCTTTTCCCGATGCCTTGTGCTACCCTGCCATCAACTAAGGTTTTATCTAAATCATAAACAGCAATATCACAATTTTGCAATGCTTTTTTGAAATCGGCGATTTCCATTTTCTTCCTTAATCAAGAAAGATTTAAAAAAATAACATATACCACAACTATTCCACAACAACAGGCATTCTTGAGGAGAAGCCCCTTATGAGTGCGATTAGCTCAACCATTCTTTTCTCTAACAGAGCTACCCTGCCTGCCAACGTGGTAAGATCAGGAGGTCTTAGCCTGCTCTCAGTGCCTGCAAGCCTTTTGTTGACATCTGATCTTACATTGCTTTCAATATAATTCATTTTTTTCTCTATTTCTGCTAATTTCCTGTTGTAATCCTCTATAAGTGCAGTATTCGGAAGCCTCTTGTCCATGGCCTTTGCAAAATTTTCCAGCTGCTCTGAAAGATAGCTAGACATCTTAAGCTCGATGTTTTTGTCAAAAGAGTATACAGGCTCAGCCTTGTAAGACGGCTGCCTTGATTTTTCAAGCATATTGATTCTTCTTTCCAGCGAGGCAATCCTACCATCGCTTACTGGAACATTGGCAAGCTTGCTATGAACAGCTTTCTCTGCTTTGTATGTTTCTATGCCTGCTAGGCGTCTTTCCAGTTCATCCATTCTCTTATCCAGATCTACGGCCACAGGCATTGCAGGCCTGCTGGTTTTCTCCAGTACTTTTAATCTTTTTTCTATGCTCATCCTGAGAATAGCTTCCTCTTCAAGCATATTCTTTGTCGGAAGCGACTGCTTGACCTCTTTCTCAAGGAAATCCAGCCTGTCTTCTATGCTTTCTGCACCATCTGTCTTTATAGCAGGCAGCTTCTCTTCTATCTTCCTTATTTTAGTTTCTATAGCTCCTGTTTCGCTCTTCATGGCTTCTATATCCTGTTTCAGAAGCTGCAGTATTCTGAGGTTAGAATCAATCTCCTCTTTTGCTTTTTCAACCCTTTCAAGATATTCTCTGTCATGATCTGGTACCGTGCTCTGGTTCTCCAGCCTTTTTACCTCATTCTTAACGTATTTTGCAATCTCCTTTATGCTATCTTCAATATTATCCATTCTCTTGCTGCTACTATTCATGATCATCACCTAATATTCTTACCACGTCATGCAGTACGGTGCCTTTTTCTGGTTTTTCCTTGAGCTCCATTGAGTTCAGTCTTTTGTCGACTTCTGATAACTCCTTTGAAAGGAAATCCATTTTCTTGACATGCCTGTTAAGTACGCTCAACTGCCTTTTGATATTACCGAACTCTTCTTCGATGCCTTCCAAATCAGCCCTGCCTTTTGGCCTGTCTTCCAGTGAGCTAAGCCTCCTTTCAAAGGTCTTTGATATGTTCTCGCTTTCCTCCACAGCAATGGATACGTTATTATTCAGTTCATCTATCCTCTTTTCTATACTATCGAGCCTTTCATCAGCAGCATTGCTGCCTGCCTCTGATAATTTATTGTCCACGGTATCTAAAATAGTTCTTTTCAGCTCATCCAGCTTATCCATGCTTGGAGCCTTTGGGGCAGTTTCAAGCTTGCCTAGCCTTGTTTCGATATTGTTTTTTACATAGGCAGTAATTTCCTGCACGCTATCTGAGTCTTTTTCATGAGATTGTTCATTTACCGCCTCAGATAATAGAGATAATCCATTTTCTACTGCCTTTATTCTTTTTTCAACATCTTCTGCTTCTAGACGCCTTTGTATATCATTAAACCTTCTTTCAATATCACTGGTTTTAAGTAAAACACCTTTTTCCACACTCTTTTCTATATTTTCAATATTCCGGTACAAAGTCTCTTGCAGGCTATTTTCAAGGTCTTTCAATGTTCTTTTTACATCGTCTTTGTTGATTGCGTTTTCTTCCAGCTGCTTTTCTATACGATTAAGCCTTTCAACAGCAGGTCCATTTGTAGATACTGCAGCCAGTTTCTCTTCTATGGCTGCTAACCTGTTTTCAATTTCTGGTTCAACACTGCTCTTATCATCAGGAGTATCAGCCAGCTTAGGCAGGCCCTCTTTTATGCGCATATTCTCTAGCTGCAACAGGAGTAGTAAATCCTCTAACTCATGTACTCTCTCGCCAAGCGCAGCAGGAGCTGATGACTCTAAGTGTACTAACCGCTTTTCTATTTCAAAGAAATTGCTTTTCAGACGGTTTTCTATCCTATCCATCCTTTCTTCGATGTCCCCTTCCATATTAATTCTACTTATTCCCGGAGATATATTAAGTTAATGCTCTTAGCAGGCTATTTAAAAAACCTCATCCATACAACCCAGAGAACAAGTACAGTTAATATAAGCCCCCAGCTCCAGATGGTCGCATGTACAATGTCATAATAAGCCAGGCCAAAATCCGATACAAAAAGGAACATGAACCATATTCTTAACAAGTTTACGATATATACAGCTGGTATCAGGACAAGGCCGTGCAGCTTCTTCCTCATTGAGAAGTCTGTTGCAAATATCAGGGCAAACAAGGCAAACATGGACTTCCATCCTGTACAATCCCAGTCTATCCTGGCTGCAAACACGCCGTTCTCTGCTGGTATTGAAATAAGATTGCCGGTTATGGATGCATCTATGCCTGTAAGCCTTAACATGTGAAAGGTAAAATCAGCTGTAGCATCCTTCAGAAAGCCCAGCTGGAAGCCAGAAACTATTATAAGGTACAGCGGTATTGCAAAAAGGTTGAACCTGACCAGGAATTTCAGTATTCTAAATGCATCCTTTTTGTTGAGGCTCTTTTTCTGCCTCTTCAGCTTCTCCCGTCTCTTTTTTGTTTTTTTCATCCTATCTTTTATTAATTGGGTTCAGGAAATCTTAAGCTTTATCCAACACCCTTATTGCATGGTTTATATTGCCTGCCTTTTTCTTGACCAGGAGATCCTTTATGTCGTCTGAGAGATAGACAAGATTCCTTACTTTCAGCACTGAATCTACTTTTCTGAACAGTACAGAGAATTTCCTCTTTGCGAGCAGGGCAGCTGCTATTGCGTCTCTCTCATGCTTGTTCTTGAACATGTACTTCTTCACGATCCTGTTCTTTTCAGCCACAGTTATTGTCTTCCTGGGCTTTGACAGCACTGCGTTAAAGGCAGATGCTGTTTTCCTGACAAGGCTCGGCGGCTTCTTAACATCGCACGCTACTATAACTGGTTCTCCGTTCTCAGAGATATAGTCGCACAGCCTGCTGAACGAGGCTCCGCGGGTGCTGAAGGCCTGGCAGAAATCAGAAAAAGAATTCATATCAAGTATTGCTATGCCTGTTGTTACGCCTGGATCAATGCCGACTATTGTCCTCATTGAATAGATTCTTGTTTCAAGGGGATTTAAAAACAAGGTAGCTTTAAAAGATTTACCCCTATCTATGAGGCATGAATCTTACATTCCTTACATCAGGGGAATCCCCAAGCAAAGAGCTAGAAAAGGCTTTTGAAGATGTTTCAGTAGTCGAAACGCCTGTGAAAAATCAAGCAGAAAACCTTCCAGCTGTTGAGGAAAGGCTAGGTAAACCATACGATATAGATGATTTCTTTCTTTACACAAAAGATCTGAAAGATACTGGAGAGGTTTTGGAAAGGAAAAGACTCAACTCAGGCATGCTTAGTGATGACGGCGAGCTATTGATAGGAGATTCTAAAATCAGCTTACATTACGCATCAAGGCTTCCTTTTAAGGAAGATTCAGAGATTCTTATCGTGGCTCCCCATTTTGAAGAGGAATATGCAATGGCAGTTGCCTATGCGCATAAGAGTATAGGAGATAGTATTCATGTCCTTTTTGTTACAGATGTACCAGAGGGGTCATCTGAAAAGAGCCGTGATGTCTATGAAAATCTTCTAGGCCTAAAAAGCGATGAATATTCCTTTATAGGCATTCCAGATAGAGAAGTGCATAAAAACAAGGAAAAGGTCCAGTCTGCTTTTAAACAAAAAATAAAGGAGCTGAACCCAAAGAATATTATCTTACCGTCAGATGGTAGAAATTTCGATCACAAGCATGTACTAAGATATTTACTGTATGTAGCCTTGCAATTTGATAAAAATATAATATACAGCAAAAGCATACAATCAACAAATCTCAATCCAACAATCTGGGAGGCTTTTGATCAAGAACACATAGAAAAACTAACTTCAATCTACTCTGATGGTAAATTTGGCAACCCAGAATATGAATTCCAGGTCAGAAACCTCTTTGCTGAGCTCCCAGAGGCATTGAGCAGATATGTAGCTTCTTTAAAATCTAATGACCCTGTACTAGATGTGGGTGCTTTTGGTTATCAGCCAAAAATCTTAAAAATAACACCAGAGAAGGGATACAGAATAGCAAATCTCACGTCTATTTTCTGAGTTCATAACACAGAAATAACTACTTCCTGCTCTTTATCATGACGTAGTTGCCGTATTTCCAGATTATTACTTCCTCGCCCTCCTTCAGCGGTTTGAGCTCCTCTGGTACAGGGACCTCGCTCATTGCATAGTCAGTAAGATCCATCAGCTGCGCATTGTCTCCTATCAGGGCTATTACCTGGGAATTCCTTTTCTCGATAACAGGCACATCAACCCTTGTGTCAGCAGGCTTAACTATAATGCGCTTCTGGTTATCAAAAATGCCTACAGCAGTAAGCCGGGCCTTGGCTCCGCCGTGCTTGCCAGGCTTTGACGTCTGTAAAGAGTCAACTCTGCACGGAGCATCGTCCACGATAACAAATGAACCCTTCTTGAGGTTCTTTATCTCTGCTATCCTCTTCTCCATAGAACCAAGCTCTTCATATAATTGTACACCTCCTCTTAAATTGCTATGTATTTCAGGAAATAAATCCAAAAAAGAATCACGTCTTTGTTACGAACCGCACATCCTTTAGTTTAACTGTTCTTCTGCCAGCATGCCTTGAGATTTTCACTGCTTTTTCAGCTATCTCCGTGCCGAGCTCGTCTATGCAGTCACGAAGCTCTTCTACCGCGTCTTTAGATATACGCTTGATGCCTACTTTCCTGGCAATCCTCTCAAAAGGCGATATAGACAACATGATAATCCTTTTAAATATATAATAAACTCTTATGTTTATTAAGTTGATTATTGGCTTAATTAGAGCCAGAAAGCGTATATTTAGCCTATTCAGCTATAAGCAGCACCCAGGAGCCTTTTTAAACCTTTCTGTAAAAACATCGAAATCTTTAAATAGTTTATGCTATAAAGTAGTTCTTTGACGAATTTACGGTTACTTCGGGTAAGTAATTAAGGGTGTGGTTGTATGAGAAAAAAAGAGCTAGGACAAGCAAAGAGAATGGGGAGGAACTATTTGAGTTTGCCTCTATATGCTAGAGACCGTGCTGCTATGGCTAATAAAACTAATTATAGATGGGTATTAAATATACTAGGCTCTTCTACAGACACTGCAGCTCAAGATATTTTCAAGAAACTAAGATACCCTAATAATTGATTTTGGTGATATTGATGGCTGAATTTAGATGTCCTGAATGCGGTTCTAAGCACTTTTACAAGGATCCTGACAGGGCTGAAAAGGTATGCGCAAAGTGCGGCCTTGTTGTTGAGGGAGACATGATTGACATTGGCCAGGACTGGCGTGCATTTGACCATGACCAGAAGGTCAAAAGAGCAAGAACAGGTGCGCCGCTTACTCACAAAAGGCATGATAAAGGATTAACAACAGAGATAGGTAAGGGCACTACAGAGCTTTTCAAGGTTCCTGCCAAAAAGCGTAGCCAGTTCTTCAGGATAAGGAAATGGCAAAAAAGGCTGCTAACAAGCAAGGACAGGAACATGTCTTTTGCCATGAGCGAGCTGCAGAGGCTGGTTTCTTTCCTGGGCTTGCCAAAAACACTGCACGAAGAGGTTGCAAAGCTATATGAAAGGGCCCTGCAAAAAGGCCTTGTTCGTGGAAGAAGCATCGAATCTATTATAGCTGCTCTTGTTTATTCTCTTTCAAGGGAGTACGGCACGCCAAGGACACTGGTAGAGATAGCCCAGGCATCAGGCATCGGGAAACGTGAGCTTGGAAGAACATATAGATATATCTCAAGAAAGCTGGATATAAGAATACTGCCAGCCAGGGCAGAAACATACATACCTAGATTCTCTTCAATGCTGAAATTAAGCGACAAGACGCAGATGCACGCAATAAGGATACTTAGAAACGCAAAGGAAAAGGACGTAATAAGCGGAAAGGGCCCTTGCGGATGCGCAGCAGCTGCAATTTATATCGCAAGCGTGTTGGAGGGCGAGAGAAAAACGCAGCGCGAGGTTGCTGATGTTGTGGGCGTGACTGAGGTTACGATAAGAAACCGCTACAAGGAGATGGCTGAGGCTCTTAACATCGAAGAGGAAGTTGAGAAAAAAGCCAAGGAAGAGGAAGACTAGTTATTTAGGTGAGTTTTATGGAGATTAGTAAATTTTATGCTATACCGAAGAACATGGGTCTAGGATATGTTTCTAGTTATTTGTCTTACGCATTAGGCGATCATGGTATTTCAGTGGAGCCTATTCACGAAAAGGCAGCAGGCATAGTTCTAGATGGAAGAAGAATAGGTACTCTGGAATATGATAATAAGCTGGGTATTCGAACAAGAAGCTCTGACGAGTTATTCGAATATCTGTTTGGTGAGCCATTCGAAAATGAATATAAGGCTACTGACGGTTTTAGATGGCTTATTCAACACAAAAGCGGAAACGATAACAAAAAAATGTCTGAAAAGCTGACTGAATTTTCCAAGTACGATAAGGGCGTAATTGTACCGATATCTCTTCTAACACATAGAGCTGATAAAATGGCTGACCCGCTTTCACACCTACCTTACAGGGACAAAGACGGATTGCCTGTGATGTTTACTCAAGAATCCGGACAGTATCAATAACACCATCGCTGTCTTCGTCAATGCCTTGGATGACATTGGAGTTTGATAGCTCTTCAAAATTCTTCAAGAAAGCAATTATTGCTGCGCGCGTGCCTGAATAGCGCTTGCCAGCAATAACCATTATACCCTTTTCTTTATCAAGGGGATTAGCTATCTTTACTATGATCCCGCAGTTATCGCTGTGGTAGGTCTTTTTTGTCAGTGAGGAGTAGATGTTCTTCCTCTTGTCAAACCTTATTGGCAGTTTATCATTAATCTTCTTTGTTATCCTGTTTGTTACAGGACCGCCTATAAGGATCAGGTTGTCTCTTGCAGCAGTTATTTCAGTATCCAGAAATATTGATGATTCCTCTATTCTGTTCAGGAAGGTTCCCAGGAACAGGGCAAAATCCATTGCATAGTTGACATCACGAGAGCGCGCCCCTTCTGGTCCGTGCGGATCTGGCGAACCGACGACAATCCTTGCATTCAGCCTGCCGTCTACAATAAAGGGTTCAAGCCATCTGCTTGTTCGCGGTATCTTTTCAACAGGCCTGAAATCAGAGAATCGAACAAAAAAAGACGGCTTTGAGAGTGCATAGTATTTTGCAAGTGCTGCACCATGCTCTTCTTTTTTTATTACCTTGATCAGGCCCTTTTTCTCCAGATTCCTTATATAGTAGTATAGATTTTGCTCATGCATGCCTAGCTTCTTTGCCAGTCCCTTTGGATAAGCAGGCTTTCTTGCTAGTGCTGTCAGTATTTTTGTCTCTGTTTCTGAGAAAAGCTCTACCTCTTTTGTAGGTATTATTTGAGTGCTGCCTTTCTTTTCATCCACTACGAACATAGCATCACGTTATAAGAATTTTTATAATAATGTTACAATATTTTTAATAAATGTATTTAAAGTTAATTTAACAAGAGAACCTATGCAGGCTGTTATTTTATGCGCAGGCTCAGGCGAGAGGATGAAGCCTCTGACAGAAACAATGTCAAAGGTAATGATACCTGTTGCAAACAAGCCGCTGCTGCAATGGACAATAGACAGTTTGGATGAAATAGCAGATGAAATAATACTCGTTATTCGGAAGGAGCAGAAAGACATACTAGATGCCTTCCCTCATTGTACTATATTATATCAAGATAAGCCACTGGGCACTGCAAATGCCATTGCCTGCTGCGAAGGACATGTTAAAGGCAGTTTCATCGTTATCATGGGCGATGACTATGTATCAAGGGAAGATATGGAAAAGCTTAGTAGGCACGCTCTTTCTGCTGGTTATTGTCATGTAAATGATACTGAAAAATTCGGTATCTTCTCAATAAAGGAAGGCAAGATAGCGGATATAATAGAGAAGCCCAGAAACGCCGAAGGCAACACTGTAAACTGCGGTATCTATGTTTTTGATGAAAGGATATTTGATGCTATAAGGAAAACAGAGCTATCAGAAAGAGAGGAATACGAAATAACTGATTCCATTAGGCTGCTTATAAAACAGGGCATAGAAATAACTGCTGTTCAGCTAAAAGACTGGCAGCCTGTTGGCTATCCATGGCATCTGCTTGATTTGAACAAGAAGATTCTGGAAAAAACAGGTTCTCTTATCGGCAAGGCAGAGATAAAACCAGGCGCCTGTATAGAGGAGCCTGTTGCTATTGGTGACGGTAGCATTATCGGGCCTAACTGCTACATAAGAAAGCATTCATCTATTGGAAAGAACTGTAAAGTCGGAAATTCATGTGAAATAAAAAATTCCATAATAATGGACAATTCTCATGTGCCGCATCTGAATTATGTAGGCGATTCTATAATCGGAAGGAATTGCAATCTTGCTGCAGGCACAATATTCGCAAACCTGCGATTAGATGAAAAGAATGTAAAAATGAAGATAAAGGCTGAGAAGATAGATAGCGGCAGGCGGAAGCTCGGCTGCGTTGTCGGCGACAACGTCAAGTTCGGCATTAACGTTTCAGTTATGCCTGGCAAGAAGATATGGCCGAACCTGACAATACTGCCCTGTACCGTGGTAAAAGAAGACGTTACAAGCAGCAGGTGAATGAGATGATAAGAGCTGTGATATTTGATATGGACGACCTTATGATAAACAGTTATCCTGTGCACATACTGGCTGCTGAAGAGGCATTAAAGAAGTATGGTCACAGCTTAGCTGAGATGCCTGAAAATATTCGAAGAGGCTTTCTGGGCAAAAGGGTTATAGATTCTGTAAAAGCAGCAAGGGAATATTTTAAATTGCCTGTAAGCACTGAAGAGCTGTATTCTGAAAGGGAGAAGATATTCCTTGGGCTTATAAGAAACAAGATAGAGCCGATGCCAGGCTTGTTCAGAATAATTGAAATGCTGGAGAAAGAAAAATTGGATATGGCAATAGGGTCTTCCGGCACCAGGGATTACATAGGGCTTGTGTTAGAACAATTAAATCTAAATGATAAATTCAAAATTATTGTATCTGGGGAAGACGTGGAAAAAGGCAAACCAGACCCAGCTGTATTCCTGCTCTCTGCAGAAAGGCTCAGAAGAATGCCTGAGGAATGCCTTGTTCTGGAGGATGCAACCAATGGTATTGAGGCAGCAAAAAAGGCTGGTATGGGGGTCATTGGCGTAAGAAATCCATACACCCTGAAGCAGGATCTGTCTAAGGCAGACCTTATTGTTGAAAGCCTTGATAAGATAACAGCAGATATGATAAGGGGATTGTGATGTGCGGAATAATCGGGATGATATCAAAGAACGAGTTCTCATCAGGCGACTTAATAGAGGCACTAAAGAAACTAGAGTACCGCGGTTATGATTCTGCTGGCCTGGCTATGATTGATAATGGCATAAGAATAGTGAAATCAGTTGGAGGGATAAAAAACCTTGAAGAAAAGGCAGAAGAGTGGAAAGCTAGGATTGGAATTGCGCATACCAGATGGGCAACACACGGTTCAGTAACCGAGGCAAATGCACACCCGCAACTATCTAATAACGGAAAAATAGCAGTTGTTCACAATGGCATAATAGAAAACTTTCAGGAGCAGAAGAAATTCCTTATAGAAAACGGTTTTACTTTCTACTCGCAGACTGATACTGAGCTGATTCCTAACATGATAGAATATCACATGAAGCGCGGTTATGATTTTGTTGAGGCAGTTAAGCGTTCGTTGAAGCACCTGGAAGGCCAGTATGCTGTTGTTGCTATACACAAGGACGAGAATAAACTGATAGGCATAAGAAAAGAGGCGCCGCTTGTTGTAGGTGTTGGCAAAGGCATTTTTTTTATAGCATCTGACATACCCTCTTTTCTGGATTACACAAAAAATGTCATATTCCTGGAGGAAAAAGACATGGTTATAGTTGATGATGAATTACAGATATTCAATCTGCTTAAGGATGCAATTGTTGAGAGGCCTGTAGTGAAAATAGACTGGGATGCTGAGCAGGCAAAAAAGGGCGAGTTCGAGCACTTCTTCATCAAAGAGATATCTGAGCAGGTGGAGGTAATCTCAAAGCTGTCAATGCTGGACAAGGAAATAATAAAAGACCTGGCAGATGAGATAAGAAAGGCAAGGGGCGTGTATATTGTTGCCTGTGGTACTGCTTCCCATGCAGCCATGTACGGGCTTTATCTTTTCTCTAAAATATCAAAGAGGCATATAAATTTCTGTGTTGCTTCTGAGTTCCCGCATTTTCACCATTTCCTTACAAAGAAGAGCCTTGTTATTGCTGTTTCCCAGAGCGGAGAGACTGCAGATACCCTGGCTGCGATAAGGGCTGCAAAGGCAGCTGATGCACGTGTCATCTCGATAACAAATGTAATGGGCTCCACGCTTATGAGGGAATCCGACAAATCAATAATACAGAGAGCAGGGCCTGAGATTTCCGTGGTCTCGACAAAGGCATACACATCCCAGTTGGCAATACTCTCTTTGCTTGCATATGAGCTTGCTGGAAAGCTGGAAGAGGGGAGGGAAAAACTGAAGGAGCTTATAAGATACGTATACTACCTGACCTCTCTTAACATGAGAGAGCATGTAAGGAAGCTGGCAGAAGGACTTAGATACACTGAACACATGTATATAATAGGCCGGGGCCTGCAGTATCCTACTGCACTGGAAGCTGCCCTGAAGATAAAAGAGGTTTCTTACATACATGCAGAGGCCTATGCAGGCGGTGAGCTTAAGCACGGCACAATCGCTCTGATAGAACAAGGCACGCCCTGCATAGTCTTCACATCAAAGGAGAATGAAAAAGAAACCATAAGCAATGCAATTGAGCTGAAAACAAGGGGCGCATACATTATAGGCGTGGGGCCGAACAACAACGAGGTTTTTGATTTTTTTATCAAAGTGCGTGAATCAGGCGAGCTGAACTCAATCTGCCAGATAATACCAATACAGATACTGGCTTACCAGCTGGCTTTGCTGAGAGGGTGCGATCCTGACCGTCCCCGAAATCTAGCTAAAAGTGTCACAGTTAAATAGTTATCCTTACAAAGATATAAGTTACACTGGAAAAGAATTAAAAAGAATTTAGAAATATTCCTGAGAAATTACATAGAGAAATAATTTTTAAGAGATTAAATATATCAGACAGGTTTATTCCGAGACCTGACGGAGTAGATAATAACGGTATTTTTGTCGAATTAAAGAAAGTCATGCCTTATTTTGTTCATGGTTTGTTTACTACAAAATCTAAATATTTCCTGGGATTGTATTTTAAGAAAAATTCTACCGAATGGGATTCGGAATTTATTGATAAACAAATAGAAGCAGATTTGAGATATTTAAAGAAAATTAGAATTATTATAACCAAGGCGGATAAACCCGGAAAAGTCCTAATAGATAAAGTATTTACTGCAGATGATGTATGTCCTGTTTCAAAGAGCGTTACATTGAAATAAAGTCTAACAGTAAAGTAAGATTAATATACACCGTAAGACATAATTATACATATGAAACATGCCCTGACAATTGCTTTGGCACTTGTTTTGTTCAGTTCTTTTGCTAATGCCGAAATTATGACATTCTATCCTGATGCTGACCCTGAGACAACGAGCGTGGATGGCTTTCTTCAGGCATATAATATTGCCGGAACTGACTGGGCTTCGCTGGTTGAGGGAACATCACAGCAAGCTTATGACTCGCCGGGACAAAGTTATCCCGTCATGCTGAACTCTGACGACGAAACCGATAAGTGGAATTATATCGGTCGTGCCATTTTTGTCTTTGATACCTCGTCCCTGCCTGATGACGCCACTATTTCAGCAGCAACACTGTCGCTGAGAAGCAGCGCCAGAAGTTGCGATGGAGACTACCCTGATATGAGCATCTATAGTTCTAATCCAGCTTCCAATACAGGCTTAGTGGGTGCTGACTATGACACTTTCGGCACAACCTCTTTCTCTACAACTATCAATTGTCCCAGTTGGAGCACCAGTAAGTATAACGACTTTGTTCTCAACTCCGCTGGACTCGCAGCCATATCAAAGACAGGCGTATCGAAATTCGGCCTTAGGGAAGCCACGCACGATGCTGGCGGCACTGCCCCAACCTGGTCGGCAAATTTAGACAAAAGAATATATGTTTACTACTCTGAGTATGGTGAAGGTTACAAGCCCAAGCTGGTGGTAATATATACCTCGGCAGAGGATCCGCCCCAGCGGAGCAATGCCTCTCCTTCTGGAACTCTTCCGGCCGGCACCACCCAAGCAACTATCTCCCTCACTACCAATGAGGATGCTACTTGCCGTTATTCCACTGTTGCTGGTACAGCCTACGATTCAATGCCAAACACCTTCTCAACAACAGGCGGAACTTCTCATTCATCAATTGTTACTGGTTTAACAGACGGTTCATCCTATACCTACTACGTCAGATGCCAGGATTTGATAGGAAATCCGAACACCGACGACTTTCCAATCAGCTTTAGTGTTGCCACGGTAGATACCTCACCTCCGGTAATATCAAACATCCAGGCAATGAGCATCACTGACAACTCCGCCACCATTACCTGGACCACTGATGACCAGAGCACCTCTGTTGTCGATTACGGCTTAACCACTTCCTTTGGCTCAACACAATCTGACACCAACCTAGTTACCAGCCACTCTGTCAGCCTCATGGGACTCAGCAGCAGCACTACCTACTATTACAAGGTACGCTCCTGTAATTCTGATAATTATTGCGCTGATTCGGCAACATACGACTTCACTACTGTAATGCCTACCACTACCGATTCAACAATAGTTGGTACCATCTCCTTGATTCCGACTTTTGAAAGCATCGGTGTTACTGTTGCTTACACCAATGACAACAACCAGAACAATGGCGCTGTCCTGCAGTACCGTGTGCCAGGCGGCAGCTGGAAAACTGCCCCTGAGATGTATGTCGACAGAGCCGATTACGAGTACCGCGGCAGCATCTTCTGGCTTACTGCAAATACAAATTATGAAGTAAGGGTTACCTTTGCCGACCCTGACGGCGTTTCTGGAAACCCTGTTACCGCTGCCACCAAGACGAGAGACGACAATCCAGCCATCGGTACTCACTACTATTATGTTTCAACAACAGGCAGTGATTCGAATCCCGGAACATTAGCCGGGCCGTTCAGGACTATTCAGACTGCAGCTAATATCGTTAGCCCTGGCGATACCATACTTATTAGGGGAGGAACTTATATCGAAAGCGTCAGCCTTACCAAGTCAGGAGCGCCAGATAATTACATCACATTCATGCCATATAATAATGAGGATGTCACCATCTCTGGCGACGGCACCCTAGGTATTTTATTCTACACTGACGACGTAAGTTACGTTAGGATTAAAGGTCTTAACTTTGAGAACTCGCTATATCCTGGATGCTTGTTTGATGTCTCCCACGACATAATTGTGGAGGACTGCACTTTCTACAATTGCCACACAAGCAGTGATTATTCATCGCTCTACGGTAGCATAACCATTCGGGGCAATACAAATGACGCCAGCTCGTACAACTTTCTTATCCAAAATAACGATATAGAGCTTACTGGTCTATCCGGGAATCTGAGCAGCGGTGTTGGTGCTATAAGAGCCAGACATGGCACAGTGGTGAGGAACAACGTGTTTCGCTCAGGCGATTACTCTCTTTGGGATGGTATCAGCACCTGGCCAGAGGATGAAGGAGGTGCAGAGAACTATCTCGAAAGCTGGGATATCTACGACAACGAGATATACAGGTGCAGTGACGATGGCCTTCAGTTAGAGGGCGGCAACAAGAACATGAGGATATGGGGCAACTACATAGAGGATTCTGACATAGGCATAGCCAACTGTCCGGTGTTGGAAGGCCCAGCCTACATATTCAGAAATATTGTCTGGTTTGATGCTGGATACACAAATACTAAGGCCACCAAGATAGGCAAGCAAACTACTGGTTACGGGAGGCTCTATTACTACCACAATACCTTCTATATACTGGACGGAAACAACGGAATCACACAGACCAATTCTGATATCGGCAATATAGTCTCAAAGAACAACCTTGTTTACGCTACAAGATATGTAGTTGAATTGACTAGTAATCCTGCAGTTTCATGTGATTTTGATTATGACTTCCTTTACACCAACGACCCGGCACGTTTCGTCAAATGGGGTTCTAGTGGGGGCTCCACCCTTGAGCAATTCCAGACGAATACCGGGCAGGAACTTCATGGCATCTCAGCTCCCAAAGATTGTCCATTATGCGTCAAATTTATTGACCCGGTCAATGGCGACTTCCATCTGCAGTCAGACTCCCCATGCATAGACAACGGCGTAGTCCTGCCTGGCTTCAACGATGCAAACTCGCCGTGGCCTTATCGTGGCAGTGCACCAGACCTGGGTGCTTATGAATATGACTCAGGCGCTCCAACAACATCAACTACAACCACGACCACAACTACAACAATACCAGCATGTACAATATCAGCAGCTTCCATAACACCTAACTGTGGAGGCGGTGTATCGTCTTACTGTGAAGAAGGCGAGACGATCTCAATGTCCGGTACTATATCCGGCGACTGCTCTGCTGTTGATTTCTTCCAGATAGACGCTGACAGCGGATGTGACATACAATACGATGGCGGGGATATGCAGGGCATATTTGATGCAACACCGACAATAGGCAGCACGATATCAGGAACATGGACAATACCCCAAGTGCCATTAGCATGCCAGGGCGTAACTGTAACAGGAACAGGAGCTGGCTTGTACGACGGCGGGCCGCCTGATACAGGAGTAAATGTAGCCTTTACAAGCTCTGTTAGCGGCTCAGTTAGATTTGCAGTTGTGGGCGGAACTACAACTACTACATCATCAACTACAACCACAATTCCTGGTTTGTATAACCAACTCGTATTTCAAGGCCGTGTTCACAGGAACAATGCAGCACAAGACGCATGCAATGCCTGTACCATAACGATAAAGGTTCTTAGCGTGTCTGGAACAACAACAACCAATTCAAACGGGGACTTTGCTCTAACACTGCCTGTTTCAGTTAACCCGGGCGTTCACAGGGTTCATATGACAATAGAAAAAGATGGCGGGAAGACGGTAATCATAAGAGCGGTGAATGTATGAAGGGAATAGCACCTATCGTAAGTACTATACTGCTGTTGCTTATTACTATCGCCATAATAGGCGTTGTATTCGTCTTCTTGGGCGGGGTAATGGGCACGTCAACCGAGGAAGCCTCGGAAAGCATGGGGCATATAATCGAGAGCATGGCAACACGCTTTAGTGTGGCTTATGTTGATACAACAGGCGATAACCTCTATATACGGAATATCGGGGAGGAAACAATATCATATCTTCATGTCTTTGTGGACGGTGCAGAAAAGAACATCACCGTAGAGAGCATAGAGCCTGGCTCAACAGGCATTCTTTCAATTGGCCCGCTTGAAGAGGGCGAGCACACAATAAACATCATCTCAGCTGGAAACTCTGTTGAA
>CAZRDV010000009.1:0-38463 GCA_964599215.1 uncultured archaeon
TTGCTTAATCTTTGTTATGTCAGCAAGCTGGGATTTTATATAATTCTTAACTGGATTTTCTACATATTTGGGTTCTATATTCTTTCCCAATGATTTGTTCAGTATTTCTATCAATTCATTCAGGCTTGTTTCTTTACCAAAGCCTACGTTAAATATATCATTTTTTACTCCTGATTGCATTGCCAGTATATTTGCCTGAACAACATCAGCTACGAAGGTGAAGTCCCTTGTCTGTGTGCCGTCTCCGTATATTACAGGCTGCTTGTTCTTTTGCATGGACCATAGGAATTGAGAAACAAGATTCGCAAAAATTCCTTTTGATTTCTCATGTAGGCCATACACACTCATATACCTCAGGCCTATTACTCCAAGGTCGTATTCATTGCTGAATATAGCTCCTAGATGTTCAGCAGCTAGTTTTGAAGCTGCATAGAAATTCGGAGGGACCACCTTCATATCCTCTTTAAGCGGTACAGGATTGTTTCCGTATATTGATGATGTTGATGCATGGATAATCTTCTTTACTCCGTTATCACGCGATGAATTAAGTATGTTTATGAAACCATCTATATTCACGGAAAAAGCATTTCCAAGATCCTTGCTGAACATTGGCGAAGATGATGCAGCTGCCTGATGGAATACATAGTCAGTACCTTTGGTCAGCTTTTTTATAAGTTCTGAATCCCTGACATCGCCTTTCACGACCTCTGCCTTGCCTTTGATACTGGATAGATTTTCTTCTTTGCCTAATGAGAAATTATCCAGTACTACAACTTCGTGGCCTAGGCTTATCAATGCCTCTGCTATATTAGAGCCTATGAAACCAGCTCCTCCTGTAACCAGACTTTTCATTTTAATCACTTAGGTGAATATTTTTTTATACTCTTCTACAACATCCTGTGAAAATTTTATTATTCCCTCAGCTGTTTTTGGGTGCTTGGTCATTTCTATTATAACAGGAAATGGTATTGTTGCTATATGTGCACCTGCTAGTGCTACCTCCCTGACCTGCCTCGGGTTTCTCAGAGAAGCAGCAATAATCTCTGTTTTCATTCCGTAGTTCTTATAGATATCTGCTATTTTTTTAACAAGATCAACACCGCTGACAATACCGTTGTCGTTTTCATTTGATAGGCCTTCAGCAGGGAAATAATCACCTTTATCGAATTTTTTATCCATATTGGTTCTTATGTAGTCATCTATCCTGCCTGCAAAAGGGCTTACATATGTTGCACCAGCCTTTGCTGCCAGAAACGCCTGTTCAGGCGTCATTACAAGTGTCGCATTTGTTTTTATCCCCATGTCGCTTAGTGCACTAATCGCCGTTATACCGTCACACGAACCAACATCCTCAGTTGCAGTTGCTATAGGAATCTTTACAACAACATTATTTGCAATATTGTTGAATCTGGTATGCAGAAGCTTGGCTTCTTTTATCATTTCTTCTGCATTGGTGCTGATGACCTCGAGGCTTACAGGCTTTCCGCTGGCGATTCTGCAGATATCTTTTATGTAGTCTTCCATACCCATTTTCAATTCTTCCATAGCAGCCTTTATCAGTGAAGGGTTTGTTGTTACACCATCACAGACCCCTAATTCAACAGCTGCCTTTATCTCAGAAAACTTCGCTGTATCAACAAAAATCTTCATTTTCTCACCAGGGATTTTGTAACCTTTGCTATATTATCTGCATCAAGTCCATACTTTTTTATAAGGTCTTTATAAGGGCCTGACTCACAGAAGGCATTGAGTCCGATTCTTTTCATTGTAACTGGTTTTTCTGAAAGGATTTCTGCAACAGCAGAACCGAGACCACCGGTTATGCTGTGGTCCTCGCAGGTAACAACCCCCCCAGTTTTATTTGCGCTCTTGATGACAGCCCCTGCATCAATTGGTTTTATTGTGTGTATATTTATAACCTCTGCATCAATGTTTTCTTTCTTCAATTCTTCAGCAGCTTTCATGGCTTCGCTGACCATTACACCACAGGCCAATATAGACACATCACTCCCGTCTTTCATTTTCTCTGCACTGTAAAGCCGAAAATCGTAATCATCATCAAAAAGAACAGGTACTTTTGACCGCGGAAGCCTGATGTAGAAAGGACCGTTCTCAGAAAGAGAGGCTATTATTGCTTTCTCTGTTTCAACAGCATCAGCAGGCACAATCAGCTTCATGTTGCTTATGGCCCTCATTAGTGCAATATCTTCTATGCATTGATGAGAAACACCATCCTCACCAACACTTATTCCAGCGTGCGTCGCCACTATCCTTACATTAAGATTAGAATAAGCAATCGTATTCCGCACCTGTTCCCATGCCCTGCCAGTTGCAAATATTGCAAAGGTGGAAACAAAGGGTATCTTTCCGCAACATGCAAACCCAGCTGCTGTTCCCATCATATCCTGCTCAGAGACACCGAAATTAAAGAACCTTTCAGGAAATTTTTCAGCGAACTTGCAGGTCTTGGTGCTCTTGGAAAGATCAGCATCCAAAACCACAATTCGTTTATCACTGCCTATCTTAACAAGGGTATCCCCGTATGCATCTCTTAGACATTTCATTTTATCCCCTTAAAGATTCTATTGCATGAGCATGATTATTATTTCGGATGTAGCTTGCAGCAGCCAGCATGTCTGCTCCTGCATCCCTGCACAGTTTTCCAGTTTCTTTGTTTATCCCGCCGTCAACTGCTATACTCAACCTTAGCCTCTTATCAGACCTGATTTTATCCAGCTCTTTGATCTTGTCTGTCATATCCATAAATCCTTGGCCGGCATAGCCTGTCTTCACTGTCATAACAAGCACAGTGTCCAGATAAGGAAGAAATTCTTTTATTTTCTCTACAGGCGTCTCAGGCTCTATTGCAATACCTACAGCTCTGCCGAACGACCTGATTTTGTCTATTGTTTCTTTTACATTACTGCCTGCTCCATAATGAAATATTATCGTATTGCAGCCAGCGTCGTTAAATAAGCTTATGCTTTCTACTGGATTATCTATCATAAGATGAGCAACAAAAGGTAGTTTGGTGACAGTCCTCAAGCTTTTTATTATGTCAGGCCCCTGATAATTCCAGGTATTGTTTGAATTGTATTTGCCATCCATAACATCCCAGTGTATCGAGTCTACTCCGGAACTTTCAAGTTTATTTATAAATTCTTTCAACTTTTCCTTGCTCATTTCTTCAGGCTTGGATAGAAGAGATGCATCAATTTCTATTTTCCAATCCATTTTATTTACCCTTCGTTCGTGCCGCCCGCCTCCAAAATCCGTTTTCATCCACTTGTTTATTATTTTCTCTGCAGCTTCCCTGCCAGTGAAATCTGCACCCATGACAAGTACATTGCTGTTGTTATGCTTTCTACTCATCTCAGCATCTACTTCATTACGGCAGAGTGCAGCTCTTACACCAATCAGCCTGTTGGCAGCCATGGACATTCCAATACCGCTGCCACAGATCAATATGCCTTTTTCAGCCCTGCCTTCAGAGACATTTTTTGCAACAATCTTGGCTATATCAGGGTAATCAACAGCATCTTCACTAAAACATCCAAAATCCTTAACATTTTTGAAACAGCTCTTGATATATTCCTTTAGCTTATAGCCCCGATGATCAGATCCTATCGCTATCATGATAATTCCTCCAGTGCCTTTTCTGCTTCTTCTGCTGTGGGTGCCTTTCCATGAAAATCAACAACGTGTTCCATAAAGGATACATCCTTGCCCTTTATGGTGTGCGCAATGATAATCTTCGGTTTCTCGCTCTTTTTGTCCATGGCACCTATAAGCTCTTCAAAGCTGTGGCCGTTTACCTCAATCACATTCCAGCCAAACGCCCTCCACTTGTCAGCTAATGGTTCTAAACTCATCACGTCTTCTGTGCCGCCATCTATTTGCAACCTGTTTCTATCCAGTATAGCAGTAATATTATCAAGCCTGTAATGGGCAGCTGTCATTGCAGCCTCCCATATCTGACCTTCCTGAACCTCACCATCACCCAGAAGCACGTAAACATGATAACCCTTTTTGTCCACCTTGGCTGCAAGAGCCATCCCATTGGCAACAGAGAGACCCTGACCAAGAGAACCTGAACATATCTCAACACCAGGGGTAATTTTGCTTGGGTGTCCCTGAAGCAGGCTGTTAATTTTTCTGAGATTCTTTAATTCATCCAGAGAAAAGAAACCAGCTTCAGCAAGTGCTGCGTAGAGTGCAGGTGCAGCATGACCCTTGGACAGGATAAACCTGTCCCTGTTTTCCCATTCAGGGTTTTTTGGGTCATACTTCATCTTATTAAAAAAAAGTACAGTTATAATATCGGAAGCAGACAAAGAGCCTCCAGGGTGACCAGACCCTGCTTCAGCTATCATTTTTATTATATGTCTTCTGATCTCTTTTGCTTTGGCCTTAAGCATTTTCAAATCTTTTTCTAATACTTTCATATCTATCCACAGTACCGACATCTTTGATGAACTCGTTAGTTGTATAGCCAAATACCCTGCCTGTTTCTACTATTTTTGGCAAAGCCTCAGCATCAAAATCACTCCTGCCATCAGGCAGAAATTCAAGTACTTCAGGTTCTGCAATGAATATAGAAGTTTTTGCAAGCTTTGTCTGCGGGTTTTTCACATGCTTGCCTAGAATTTTTATTACCTTACTGTTATTCGTATCAACCAAATCACTGTCATACGGATGGTCTGATTCATGCAGAACTAAGGTCAGCAAAGATTTTTTCTCCTTATGAAACATAACCAGTTTCATCAGATTCATCTCAAGCATTATATCTCCATACAAAACAATGAAGGTCGAATCAATAAAACCTTCAACTTTTTTGATTGCACCACCAGTACCCATAGGAGTTTCTTCATCTGAATAGCTTATTCCCACGCCGAATACGGACCCGTCTTTAAAGTAATTCTTTATTTTTTCAAACAAGTAGTGCCCGCATACCAATATATCCCTTATCCCATATTTTTTTAAAAGTTCTATTTGATGTTCTAGGATCGGCTTGCCATCAATCTCCAGCATCGGTTTTGGAAGCGTATCAGTCAGAGGCCTTAGTCGCTCGCCACGGCCTCCCACGAGAATTACTGCTTTCATTTTGGCATCTTCTATTTGTTTTATGCTTTTAATAAGCACTGCAGCTTCCAATACATTATCAGCAGTGAAGTCAGGCTTGGCATTGTATTTACCATCTTTGCCTGCATGACCAGTTCTAACAAGTATTTTCCTGCAGCCTGCATTTTCACCTGTTTTCATATCCACTGTCCTGTCACCAATAATAAAACAGGATTTTAAATCAAGCTCAAAGTCTTTTTTTGCTTGTTCTAGCATGCCAATGTTCGGTTTTCTGCAGTTGCAAGCTATCTTGTATTCTGCTCGCTCTCCAGGAAAGCCCTTCTCAGGATGGTGCGGGCAATAGTAGAAAGCATCTATAACTGCATTTTTAGATTCAAATCTTTTTTTAATTTCTTGGTTAACTGAATTAACATCATACTCACTGCAGTTTCCCTTGGCAACCTGGGGCTGGTTTGTAACAACTATTACCCTGAAGCCAAGATCATTTAATATTTTAACTGCTTCATAAGCACCGTCAATAAGCTTAAGATCATCTATCCTGCTAAGCAAATCAATATCTTCGTTTATCACTCCGTCTCTGTCAAGAAAAACAGCCCTGTTCATCTTCCCACACCTTTAACCCATCAAAATCGAATTTAAACGGAATGTTCTTTGCTCCCTTTTCTTCCAAGGCCTTTTTTACCTGTTCTACCCTGCCGTGCTTACATAACCAGAAGCCGCAGCCACCACCACCTGCACCGGATATCTTTCCTCCATATGCACCGTTTATAACAGCTGTCTCATAGATCTCGTCTATAAAAGGGCTTGTAACACCACCGAACATCTTTTTGTATTTCCACACCTTTGCTATAACATCTCCGAATACTTCTAAATCATTATTCTCAAGGGCCTTCCTTGCCTCTAGACCAAGTTCTTTAGTTCTCGTGAAACCTTCCACTGTCGTACCCTTGCTGAAAGCGCTTGTTTGGCTGGCAACAGTCTCGCCTGCTGTTTTTTCTCTTTCAGCTATATAGAAAAGCAGGATATTCTGCTCTAGCTCTGAAACTATTTTTTTATCAACAGCCAATGGCTTTATTTCTACAGACATGTCTTTTTTGAATTCTATAAAATTTAATCCACCGAATGCAGATGCATACTGATCCTGTTTGCCTACTTTGTTCTTCAGTTTTTCTATTTCCAGCCTGAATGCAAGCTCTGCTATCTCCTTTTTACTCATACCACTCTTATAGAAATAATCAAACAGCCCTATGACAGCAGCAAAAGCAGCAGCTGAAGCGCCCAGGCCGGAATGCGACGGAACATCTGTTTTTACGACAATATCAAATCCCTTATCTACAGCAAACTCCTCCAAAACGCTCTTTATTAAATCAAGCCTGCCATCATATACTATTTTTTCACCGACCTTTAGTTCTGTTTCCTCCTCTTTATCAGGAGAAACGGATTTTATTGTGATTATGCCGTCGTTTCTCTCTTTTAATGACCCATATACATATTTGTTTATTGCCACGGATGTTACACAGCCGCCTATTTTTTTTACTATGTCAGGCAGGTCAGTTCCGCCACCTGCAAAGGATATTCTTGTTGGAGCTCTGCTCACTATCATTTACCACACCATTATTTAATTTCAGTGCATTTTCTTATATTTTCCATCCTTTCCAGAATATGGATGTCAAAGAATCTACGATCCACTGAGAAGTGAGCAAGCATATCCATATTTATCATCAGGGGGTAAAGATCATCCTCCAAAGAGAAACTCCTCTTCTCCATGAGCCTTAGTATATCTTTCTTGAATACACTGACACCGCTGTCTATATGAGTAAAGTTTAACCCGCCTGTTCTGTTATATTCTATTATTTTTTCATCATCGAGCAAGATATTGTTACCAGCGATATTATCTTTATTATTGTAAATAGTTATCATGCCGAGCTTGCCTGATTCCCTGAACGTCTTTATAAGTGCTTCGTAGTTTACAGGCAGGTATGTATCACCGTTAATAACTATAAATTCATCCTCCAGCATATCAGAAGCGTTCTTTATTGCACCGCCTGTTCCCAACTGGTCATCTTCAGAATATCGTATGTTAACACCGAATTCAGAACCATCCCTGAAGTAAGATTTTATTTTATTCCCAAGGTGCCCTATTAAAATGATTATATCCTTTATTCCCTGCTGTTTAAGGCTTAGTATATGGTGTTCAAGGAAAGGCTTGCCGTAAATCTCAAGCATCAGCTTCGGCGTGATATGTGTCAGGGGCCTTAGTCTCTTTCCCAAACCACCTGCTAATATAACAGCCTGCATCAGACTATCCCCCTCAGGTTAAGTTTTATGTTAAGATAAAGTTTTATTATATGGCTTATTATGAGATGGGCATCCTCTATTCTTTCCATGTTATGGCTATTCACGACAATACACTCCTTTGCTGTATCTTTTAGCCGTCCGCCACCGCAGCCGCTAAAACCAATTGTAGTTGCTGAGCATGAATTTGCATATTCTATAGCCTTTATCACGTTATCAGAGGATCCGCTACCGCTTATTCCTATAACAACATCCCCTTCCCCGACTAGATTTAGTAATTGCTCTCTGAAGACCTGGGAATAATCAATGTCATTTGTCCACGCAGTCATGAGAGGCGTATTATCCGACATACCTATTACCCGGAATCTTTTTTCGCCAGGAGAAACAGGCCATATCGTACCTTTTGCAAGATCGCATACCATATGTGAAGCTGTTGCAGCAGACCCGCCATTTCCCATTATGTAGACATACTTGCCTTTTTCATAAGCCTCAAGCAATATTTCTGCAACCCTTTCTATATTTTCCATGGGAAGTTCGTCTAATATTTCTTTCAGTTTTTTAAGGTAATCTCTTGTAAACTCCATGGGCAGGGAATCTGCCTTATCCTTGAGCTGATTTATGTGCGTGTCTGCAATATCCTTGATATCGCCGTCTAAATTCATACTTATTCATACCATATGAACCTTTAAATAATTTTTCATACTTCTTCATACTATATAAAGGATTGCTATGGGCGTTGAAAGGGTAACTATAACCATAAAAAAGGACCTGCTAAGGCAAATAGACAGCATGATAGACGGCAGAAGTATAAAAAACAGGTCGCATGCTGTAGAGAACTTAGTTCTGAAATCGCTTGGCAGGCATCTTGATACAGTGCTTATACTGGCTGGCGGGACAAAACCGTCCTCAAGGGTGCCAAAACCGCTTATACCGATACACGGAAAGCCCATACTGGAGCATCAGATAAATTTTCTCAAGAAATACGGAATTAAAAATATCTTCCTGTCATTAGGCAACATGCATGAAAAGATCAGGGATTACTTCGGCTCAGCAGACACTGGCGTAGAAATCAATTACTTGATTGAGAAGCAGCCGCTTGGAACTGCCGGGTCTATTGCTCTGTTGAAAAATCATGTAAATCATTCATTCGCCATACTAAATGTCGATACATTAATGGACCCGGATATAAAAGAGGTCTACGAGTTCCACAAAAAAGAGGGCAGCCTTGCAACAGCAGTCCTTGTTACTGCTGATGATACAACCAAATTCGGTGTTGCGAAGATGAGGGGTAACCGAATCCTGGGTTTTGTCAGCAGGCCCTCTATCAAGAATGCACCTTCAAGACTGGTACATGCTGGTTTTTGTATATTCGAACCTGAAGTAATGAATATAGTGCCAAAGGGAAGGTTCATGATAGAAAACCTGTTCCAGAAGCTTGCAAAAACAGAGGCTATATCAGGCTTCGTACACGACGGTCCTATATACGATGTTGGCACAGGCGATGGCTACTCAAAGGCCATAAATAATTGGAAAGATTTATAAAGAGCTCTTTTATATACAAAGAAATAAATATTATCGATGAGACTGATAAAAACCTTTGAAAAGAGCAAAACTACAGAATTCTTATCTGATATCATTGATTCTGTCATGATAGAATTTGGTTACAACTTCTTTGATAGCATCGAATTTAAAACAGGCAATGAACGCATTGACATAAAGGACGGTAAGGCAGAGATAGTTATTGACGAGAATAACAAAGCTATAAAAGAAAGGGATAAAAGGGCATTAAGAATTATGATATTGCAGAAATTAGAGATTGCTCTTTTCAGAAAAAACAGGAACCTGCCAGGCTTCATAGAAAAGATTATAGTAAACAGGAGGCTCATAAAGAAATTTTCAAGGGATGTTTTCTACCTTTCATATCTATTCTTAATCAGAGAAAAAAGGAGTATAAATGATATTGAATCTTTCCTGGAAATCAATGTCCCGTGGCTAAGTTTCCATGATACTGACGAGTACAGCAGCAGGTTCCTGTTTAAAATGCTCAATATGTTCAAATATGAAAAAGATTTCCAGACAGTGAACCTATTTGAGACAGTTAAGAAAGACCTAGAAATAGAAGATAACCTGGCAAGGGCTTTGGAGGAATTCAAAGCTATGAAATAGGTGGTTTTCTGCAGATACTCAGATATAGATGGAATAAGTTCGAGCCATTTTTCATCTTAGACGATGGCAAAATGAGGTTGTTAGACCAGGATATTTCGCTGAGCTTCGGCGAAAAGCGATGTATTGGATATTTTATTAACAGCAGGCACACACCATGCCCCAATAACAATAAGACAGATAGTGAGAATCTATGCGAGGAATGCCAGAAAAAGGATGACTTCTTTCCGTGTATAAAATGCTCAGGTTCTAACTGCCTCAACCTTAAAAGAAGAGGGGAGTGCATGAAAAATAACTATTACATCTACCTGGCTACTTTTGATTCTTTACTGAAGGTAGGCATATCCTATGAGTACAGGCTGCTTGAGCGCCTAGTTGAACAGGGGGCAGATTTTGGGGCAAATGTACTCTTGAAAAAAGACGGCAAGAGCGCAAGGTCATTGGAAAAGAAGATAAAGACGTTTCTAAATGCAAAGGACAGGATAAGGAGAAAGGAAAAGCATGCAACCTTGTTTGGAAACCCGAACCACGCTGTTGCAAGGCTGTACGAAGCAATAGGCAAGCTGAAGGATATTTTTGATATGCCTGATCCGGAGATATTTGACCTGAGGAGATATTACAAGCTGCAGAATGTCTTGTCAGAGCCTACAATAATTGATGTAAAGGATACCTTTGAAATAAGGGGAAGGGTTGTAGCAGCAAAGGGCAACATCCTAATCTTCAGAAACCATGATAAATTCTTCTCTATAGACACGAACTCTCTGATAGGAAGGGATATAGTGAAAATCACGTGATTCAGGCGTAATCGGAAATATAATACCTTAGCTTTAAAAATTTTATACTGTTAGTAATACAATGCAGGTTTATAATGGGATTATACTAATGGGCGGGGTCGGTTTCGACTGCAACGTCTATCTAATAGACGGTGAACTGCTGGTTGATACAGGCACCGGAATATTCTTCCCTGAGCTTAAGGAGGAACTGGAGCTTGCGTATGACATAAATAACATAAAAACTATTGTTGACACCCACTGCCATTTTGATCATACAGGAGGCAACAAGAAATTCAGGGACTGGCTAAAGGCAGATATAGCTATACACGAGAATGACAAGCAGTCACTGGAAACAGGGGTTAACACAATGGCTGATGCATTTGGCGAGAAAGCCAGAACAGTAACAGTTGACAGGGTACTTAAAAACAGGGACAAAATAAAAACAACTAATTTTAATTTCGAGGTAATATGGACGCCAGGGCATACCCTTGGTTCAATATGCTTATACGAGAGAAAAAAGAAAATCCTCATATCAGGCGACAGCTTGTTTGCAGACGGCGTAGGGAGAACAGACTTCCCCAATTCTGACAGCGGTAAGTTGTATAACAGCCTCAAGAAGCTCTCGGAGCTTCCGATAACCTATCTTTTGCCAGGGCACGGGATGCCGAAGATAGGCGGTGTGAATTTCATGATAAGGCAGTTCATTGCTGCCACTAGGGAAAGTGTTGTAGCACAGGCATAGCCATAAACCTTAAATTTTTTCTGCATAATTGACTTTTATGACAAAAAAGAAGAAAAAGGAATTCAGGTTCTTCTGGGAAGAGCCGTTTGACGCTGCTGAAAGGGGCATGCGAAAAACGAGGAAAAAGATGGATAATCTCTTTCCGTTTGAGTTCAAGTTTACAATCCCTAGAATCAACATGCCTGAGATACGTACGCCCATAAACATGGCTCAAACACAAAATGCGATTATTTTACGAGCAGAGCTGCCTGGCTTCAAGAAGGACGAGATAAACCTTGTTGTCACAGACAGCACTGTCGAGATAAGGGCTGCAAAAAAGAGGGAGAGCATAGAAAAGACAGATAAGATGTTCAGGCAGGAAAAATCAGCAAAGTCTGTCAGCAGGGCATTTACCCTGCCGCAGAACGTCGACCCTGACAGAGCAGAGGCAAGACTAGAAGACGGTTTGCTGACATTGGTAATGCCGAAACTACAACCAGAAAAGAAGAAGAAAAGAAGAGTAGAGGTAAAGTAATTAACACCGACATCTAACTATTTTCCCCTCTATAGTAAATTTCACCGGCAGGAACTTTTCAACAACCCAGATATTGGTTTTTGTATGGTCAGTTATTTCTAATGCACTAACTGAGCTTTCCTTATTGTTGTTCATAGTGCCTAGAGCCATGTAAGGGATTATCTGGTCAGACATGTATTTATCCAAGCAGGCATCAGAATTGTGTAGCTCTATTAAATCCTGCAGAGCTTCTTTGGCAACCTTTTCTGCACGCTTGCCAGGCTCGCCTAGTGCGTTGCTGCCGACAATTGAATTTTCATATACTGCAACCAGATCAATGCCGCAGCCAGTGTCACTTTCTACGTACTCTGTTTTTATCTTGGGGCTCATCTGGAACTCCTTAAAAATGCCTAGCCTTGCAATCTTCTGCATACGCTCAGCAACCCTCGTTTCCTGCAAATCCCTACTGGCTAGGCACAGGCCAGTGAGCTCTAAAACCCTGCCGCACTTTACCCAGTTCATTGCATTGATACTGCCTGGCTCTATTTTTGCTTCTATAAGACCGCCGCCTTTTGGATAGAAACCATGCTTATGCACAGTTATCTCTGCTTTGTATCCAATCTTTTTTAGGAGTGCAAGCGTGACATGCTGAAGATAATGAATAGAAGGTGCCCATTTGTTAAGCGTGCCTCCTGTAATTTTTATGTCCAAAGGTTTCTCAGCATGTATAGCAGGCACCATTAAAGCCTGCAACACAAGAGCAGTAGAGCCTGCTGTGCCTACATTTAGCGACAGAGAGCCGCCTACTATTCCCTTCGGGATGAACTCTATTTCTGTTGATCCTAGATCGTTGCCTTTCAACTCAGCATTGCATAGCTTAGCAACAGCAGCTGTAGCAGTTGTGTGCTGCGCTCTAAGGCCAGGCACCCTTCTTCCGGCTCTTATGTTTGTTATTTTGCAGGGCTTCCCTGTAACAGCTGAGAGCGCAACGGCTGTTCTCAGTATCTGCCCGCCTCCTTCCCCGTAAGAGCCATCTATTTCTAGCATGGAAAATATAATTATTCACAAAGAATTAAAGAATCAGATTTTTATAACTTCCCCGTTCTTTGGGGCAAATGCCTGTATTTTGAATTTCTCCTGGATTTCTTTTGCAAATTTTTCGCAATTCTTGCTCTCGCCGTGGACGCAGATAACTTTTTCCGGACTGGTTTTATTTATTATATTCATTAAGCCGGCCTTGTCAGTATGGGCACTCATCTCGAACTGCTGGAGTTCGCAGTGCACATCGAACTTCTCTTCTGCATTCTCAAATATCTTTGTTTTTATCAGCTTCCATCCAGGCGAGTCTTCAACAAGAAAGCCGGTGAATAAGACACGTGAGCCAGCGTTTCCACGAATGCGCCTCAGATAATTCACAGCAGGGCCGCCCCCAAGCATACCTGCAGAGGAAACAATTATAGGGCAGCTCTTTACAGCCTTTGACCTTTCCTTTTCTGACCTTATCCAGCGGACCTTCTTCAGGATGTATTTTAGTTTCTTCGGATTCTTCAGGTAACGGCTATGGTAGGAAATTATATCGCTTGCTTTTTTTGCCATGCCATCCAGTGCTATCTTGCCTGCATATTTTTCCAGTATAAGCAGAATTTCCTGGGCACGGCCTACGGCAAATACAGGTATAAGAGCAATTTCCTCCCTTGCAAGCGTTTCCTCAATCAGCTTCAGGAATTTCTCCTCTTCCTTATCCCTTTTCAGGTGCTCCTTGTAAGAGTACGTGCTCTCTGTTATCAGAACATCAACCCTGCCTGGCAACTGGCAGCCACGCAGGAGATGGCTGTCTGCTGTCTGTATGTCGCCGGTATACAATATCCTCTTTTTGTTGTTCAGCAGCACAGACGACGAACCTGGTATATGGCCTGCATCGAACAAGGAGCAGTTAAAATTACCTACAGCAAACTCTTCATTGTAGTTTACCAGTTTCGTGTATCTAATCATTTTTTTGAAATCTGACCTGTCATACGGGGTTCCATAGCCCTGGATTTTGCTGACCTTCATGGAATCCCGGATCAACAGGCTTGCTAAATCAAATGTGACATCTGTCATAAAGCAAGGGGGCTTTCCTTTCTTGTAAAGCACAGGCAGTGCTCCGGAATGATCAAGATGCGCATGGGACAATATCATAGCATCTATATTCGTAGTTCTTATCGGATATTTTGGCGGTTCTGGCTGCAGCTTTACGCCGTAATCTAACATAATCCTTGTCTTTTCATCACTGACCAATATGGCGCTTTTCCCAACCTCATGTCCAGATCCGAGAATCTCGATTTGCATATTATTCTTTATTATTACAAGCCAGCCTATAAAAAGACTTTAAATTCTAAAAAGAAATATTGATATCATGGATATAGAAAAAAGGATGGAGCTGATAAAATCAGCAGGCGAGGAGATAATAACAGAGCAGGAGCTGAGAAGCCTGCTCGAAACGAAGTCCCATCCAATTGCTTATGATGGTTTTGAGCCGTCTGGTCTTGCACACATACCATTCGGTATTTACAGGGCACTGCTTCTGAAAGACCTTCTGAAGGCAGGAGTTCATTTCAAACTCTGGCTAGCAGACAGCTTTGCCTGGATAAACAACAAAATGGACGGTGATTTGGAAAAGATACACAAAGTAGGCGAATACTTCATAGAGGTCTGGAAAGCAGCTGGTATTGACATGAAGAAAGTGGATGTTCTCTGGGCAACTGATGCGTTTTCTGATAGAGAATACTGGAAAAAGGTAATACTAGTAGCAAAGAACACTACAGTGAACCGCGCTACTAGAGCGCTGACAATAATGGGGCGAAAAGAAGGCGAGCTTACAGAAACAGCCCAGTACTTCTATCCAATGATGCAGACAGCAGATATATTCTACCTAAAGGCAGATATCTGCCAGCTTGGCTTGGATCAGCGAAGGGCAAATATTCTTGCAAGGGAGGTTGGGCCGAAACTGGGTTTCTGGAAGCCGGTTGTTGTAAGCCATCACATGCTTATGGGACTGGAAGGGGTAAAGCAGCCAGAGGGCTTTGACACTAAATATGATACAGAGATAAGCAGCAAGATGAGCAAGTCCAAACCGCAGACATGCATATTTATGCATGATAATAAGGAAGAGATACGAAAAAAGATAGCTACGGCATATTGCTCACCAAAGGAGATAGCGAACAATCCGATGCTTGATTATTCAAAGCACATAATATTCAGGGCATTCAGTACAATGAAAATAGAAAGGGACAAGAAATTCGGTGGTGACATGGTTTTTGCATCGTATCATGAAATGGAGAAAGCCTTCGTAAAAGGAGAGCTACATCCTGTTGACCTAAAGAACGGTGTTGCTGATTACCTCGAGAAGATGATAAGCCCGATAAGAAGGCATTTCGAGAAGGGCAAGGCAAAGCAGCTATACGAGTCTGTCAGAAAACAGGAGGTTACTAGATAAGTATTAAAGTTTTTCTCTCATGGAGAGATGTTATGAATAATGGAAAAAACGCTCGTAGAGCATTTCTTTTTAGATATGCTGATGATAGACCAGAAGGCAGGGTAATGGAAGCTGATGCTTATCTTAGACGCGTAGAGGTTCTAGATCTACTTACTGATAAGCTTAAGACACGTAAAAAACCTTCTGAAAAAACCGAAACAATGCCTGATAAAGGATACTCAGCTGAAAGTTAGGTACTTCTTGTCTACTTTTCCGTTTTTGACCTCGATTCCATCTTTTTTTAAGAGCATGATTTTCTTTTTAATTCCTCTAGTGCCTTGGTATCCGCCGATTCTTCCATTGCTCATGATAACCTTATAGCAGGGATATTTTTCAGGCTCCTTGTTGTGCCTCATTATCTGGCCAATTGCTCTTGGCGATGTTTTGCATGCTCTAGCAAGTGCTTTATAAGTTGTAACCCTGCCTTTTGGTATCCTCCTCAGAAGAAGTAGTGCCTTATGTACCATTTTTCAAAACACCTATGATTAATTTTTAAAGGACAAGAATTAAATAGGATTAGATAGCATGCTTGATATCAAATTGATAAGGGAGAAACCAGAGCTTGTTGAAAAAAACCTCAAGAAGAGGCAGGATCCAGAGAAGCTGAAAGCGTTAGAGCAGCTGATAAAAAAAGACAAGGAATACAGGGCAGCACTGCAGAGGCTGGAGGAATTAAAGCACAAAAAGAACCTCGTTACCAAAGAGATAGCAAAAACAAAGGACAAGAAGAAGATAGCTGATATGCGGAAGATTTCAAAAGATATAGAAAAGCTTGGTAAAGAACAGGCAGAGTTGAGGCAGAAAGTAAATGCCGCACTTCTTGGCATACCGAATCTGCTGCATGACAGCGTGCCGTATGGCAAAGATGATAAAGAAAACGTAGAGATAAGGCGCTGCGGAAAGAAACCGGAATTCGATTTCAAACCAAGGAACCATATTGACATTCTAAACAACCTTGGTCTCATAGATGCAGAAAGAGCAGCCAGGGCAGCAGGAACTGGCTTCTTTTATCTGAAAGAAGACCTTGCCCTGCTTGACATTGCTCTGCAGAGATTTACAATAGATTTCCTGAGAAAAAGAGGCTATATTCTTGTAGAGCCGCCATTCATGATAAACAGGAAGGCATACGAGGGGATGATCGACCCTACGGATTTCGAGATGGTTACCTACAAGGTTGATAAGGAGGACCTCTATTTGATTGCTACGTCCGAGCACCCGCTTGGAGCAATGTTCATGAATGATGTTTTCAGCAAAGCAGAGCTACCGAAGAAATTTATTGGTGTTTCTTCCTGCTTCAGGAAAGAAATTGGCGCGCATGGCAAGTATACAAAGGGCATGTTTAGGATGCACCAGTTCAATAAGATTGAACAGTTTATATTCTGCCTTCCAGAGCAGTCATGGCAGCTGCATGAAGAGCTGCAAAAAAACAGCGAAGACCTCTACAAGGAGCTCGGACTGCATTATCGAGTTGTCAACATCTGCACAGGCGATATCGGAACGATAGCTGCGAAAAAATATGATATAGAAGCGTGGATGGCTGATGACGCTTTTAGAGAGGTTGGTTCCAACAGCAACTGCACAGACTACCAGGCAAGAAGGCTTAATATAAAATACAAGGAAAAGGAAGGTGCACCACCTGTTGGCTTTGTCCATACGCTGAACAACACAGCTATTGCTACCAGCAGGACGATGATTGCTATTATTGAGCAAAACCAGCAAAAGGACGGCTCGGTTCTCGTGCCTAAGGTATTGCAGCCCTACATGGGCAAAGAAAAGCTGGAGAAGAAATAATTTAAGATTTTACGTGCTATTTCTAATATGAAACTTGTTTACAAAGATACTGAGGGATGGATTCCACTGCCATCCCCTACTGACGAATATCCAAGAGATATACAACCCAATCAGCTAACTATGTCTCTAATGAATCCAAAAACAGGTGAAAGCATACCAATCAGGCATTACGGACTCCCGCCTGGCGCTGATCAAAGAAGAATGTAAGAAAGACCAAAACTAATTCTATTTAAATATTACTGCCTATATTAAATGAAAGTTTGTGATTTCTATGAGGACTGTGATGATTGCAGAGAAGCCGACAGCTGCAAAGACAATTGCACAGGCCCTGGCTGACAAGGGCTCTCTGCAGGTAAAGGAAACAGACCAAGGAGTAAAGTATTATGAATTCAAGAAAGGCAACAAAAACCATGTAATAGTTGCTGCTGTTGGTCATTTATTCACACTAAAACAGTCAAAAAAGGGATGGGACTATCCTGTTTTTGATGTGGAATGGGTGCCGTCATTCAAAGCCACAAGAACAGCTGCTTTCAGTAAGAGGTACTTTGATGCTGTTGAGTCTGTTATCAAAGAGGACAAGGACAGCAAAGGCAGCGAGTACATTGTGTGCTGCGATTATGATGAAGAGGGATCTGTTATTGGTTATAACATACTGCGCTTCCTCTGTAACCAGAAGGATGCAAAAAGAATGAAGTTCTCTACTATGACCAAGGAGGAGCTGATAGAGAGTTATGCTAACATCATGAAAAAACTGGACTCTGGCCAGGTAGAAGCAGGCCTGACCCGACACTATTTAGACCACATGTGGGGCATATCGCTGACAAGGGCATTGACACTATCGATAAAAAGAGCTGCACAGAGATTCAGGATACTCTCCACTGGCAGGGTTCAGGGACCGGTTCTGCACATGCTTTCAAAGCATGAAAAAAGGATCAAGGCCTTTAATCCAAAGCCATTCTGGCAGATATATCTGGATGTAAAGATCGGCAAAAACATCATGAAGGCCCTTTACCAGAAAGACAAGCTATGGAGCAAGCAGGATGCAGAAAAGATACTGAAGAAATCCAGGGTAAGTGAGGCAGTAATAGCTGATATAAAGACAAAGATAATGTCACAGAAGCCCCCGAAACCATACAACACCACCTCGTTTCTTGCTGATGTATACAGGTTCTTTGGTTATTCTCCGCAATACGGAATGTCCATTGCTGAATCACTATACCAGGCAGGGTACATATCCTACCCAAGAACATCCTCAGAAAAGCTGCCGCCTGATATAGATTACAAAAAAATACTGACAAACCTTTCAAAACAGAGTAAATATAAAATCGCCTCTACCTTGCTTGGGAAAAAAGAGCTCAGGCCAAACGAGGGGAAGAAAACAGATCCTGCACATCCTGCAATATATCCAACAGGCGAGTTACCAAAGAAAATAGGCGGAAAGCAGCAGAAGGTTTATGATCTTGTTGTTCATCGGTTTCTGGCAGTGTTCGGCGACCCTGCCAAGAGGGAAAGCCAGAAAATCTCGCTATCAGCTAACGGTGAATTATTCTATCTTACTGGGAAAAAGACAATAGAGCCTGGCTGGACAGAGCTGTATGGAAAATATTCTACAAGAGAAGAAATAGTACTGCCTGAGATAAAAACCGGTGATAAATTACCTGTAAAGAAGGCAGAGATGCTTTCAAAGGAGACCCAGCCACCGCCAAGATTCTCCCAGGGCTCTGTATTGAAAGAGATGGAGAACCAGGGCCTTGGTACAAAGGCAACCCGTGCACAGATACTGCAGATACTCTACAACAGGGGTTATCTTATTGGAAAGAGCATAGAGGTAACAGAACTCGGCTTACAGCTGTCAAATATCCTGGAAAAGAACATACCTGATGTTATCTCAGAGAAGCTGACAAGGCATTTTGAAGAGGAGTGCGACCTGGTTGAAAACGGGAAGATAAATAAAGAAAAGGTACTGGAAGAGGCAAAAAAAAGGCTGATAAGAATATCTGACAACTTCAGAAAAAAAGAAGCAAAGATCGGAAAGGAGCTGACAGAAGCAGTCATAGCAACGCAGGACAAGCAGAACATCCTGGGAACATGCCCCAGCTGCGGCGGCACGCTGAAGGTATTCAAAATGTGGAGAACAGGCAAGAGGTTTGTCGGCTGTACAGGCTACAAAAAGGGCTGCAGGTTCGGAATGCCTCTGCCAAGAGAAGGCATTATCATGTCTACTGAAAAAGTCTGTGAAGAATGCAAGACTCCCATAATCCAGGTAAGGCGTGCAGGAGCACGTCCTTTCAGGATGTGCCTCGATATCAAGTGCCCGACAAAGAAGGACTGGCTTGATGAGAAGAAGCTTAAAAAGGCACAGCAGGAGAGCAGGAAGGCAAGCAGGGCAGCAGAGCTGTTGAAATGCGAAGCCTGCGGAAAAAGCTTCAGCTCAAAGAGAGCACTGAGCCTTCACAAGAAAACGCACAATGCAAAGTGAATATCTTTCTAAATTAGACAAAATACAATGTTCAACGAAATCGCAAGCGGGTTAAATCAATTTGAACTTAATAACCTTTAATTCGGTTTTGGACGTAACTTTAATGTTGTAATATCTAGAATAAGTCTGATACATTTTTTCGTCAGACAAGAATCTTTCGTGATCCTTCTTATCTTCTTCGGTCAATTTTTCAAAGGTGATTTCCTTCACTTGAATAACTTTTGCTTTTGCGAATTCTCGCCCGTCAATGTGACATAATGAAAGTTTATCACCTACAGTGATCTTCTTTTCATCATTAATCCTCCAAGTTGTATGTTTTTGACCGTTCAAAACCAACTGGGAAAGTGGTTCAGCAAATTTCAGTTGTTTCATATTCGTAGTTACTATAACAACCTTTTATTTTTTTAATAGACCAAATATATGGTAATATCGTTATGAAGCACTTGCTTACGCTAAAGGATCTTACCAATGAAGAATTACTTGATATAATCCAGAAGGCAATTGAGATAAAGGCTAGGCCTGAAAAATATGCCAATGCTCTGGCAGGTAAAACACTGCTCATGCTTTTTGAGAAACCATCGCTCAGAACAAGGGTTTCGTTTGAGGTTGGCATGACACAGCTGGGAGGACATGCAATCTTCTACAGCATAAAAGATTCTCCGCTGGGGAAAAAAGAATCAATAGCAGATACAGCAAAAACAGCATCCAGGTACGTAGATATAATAATGGCACGTCTTTTCAGGCATGCTGACATAGAAGAGCTTGCAGGCAATTCAAGCGTGCCTGTTATCAACGCGCTTACAGATTTTTCACACCCGTGCCAGATAATAGCAGACCTGATGACAATCATGGAAAAGAAAAGTTTCAAAATAAAGCTTGCATACGTCGGCGACAGCAACAACAATGTTACACACTCACTGCTGTACGGAGCAGCAATGGTTGGCATGGATATTGCAGTAGGGTGTCCTGCTGGCAGTTATGAGCCGCAGGATACAGTTTTGCAAGAAGCCAAAACCATTGCAGAAAAAACAGGATCCAGGATAGAGGTTTTGCATGATGCTGCCCAGGCAGTCAGCAGAGCTGATGTCGTTTATACTGACTCCTGGATGAGCTATCACATACTGCCTGAAGAAGAGGCAGAGCGAGTAGAGGCACTCATGAAATTCCAGGTAAATCCAGGCTTAATGAAAAATGCAAAAAAGGACGCCATATTCATGCACTGCCTTCCAGCAATACGAGGTCAAGAGGTTGATGCTGTTATAGACACAGAGCAGAGCGTAGTGTTTGACCAGGCTGAAAACCGGCTGCACAGCCAGAAGGCAGTTATGCTGAGGCTTCTAAATAAGATATGATGCAACGATGCAAAAGTAATAAGAAAGCCTTTAATATTTTTAATCATTAATTATTATTTTAATGTGGGACAAAAAACACCTTTTGGATATAGACCCCTTTTCCAGGAAAGATATAGAAGCTATTTTTAGGCTAGCTGAAGTACTTGAGCCGTATTCTGGGATAGACAAGACTATCAGCCATGAATCACTGGATATATGCAAAGGGAAGAAGATGAACCTCTGGTTCGGGGAAGAAAGCACGAGAACCTACGGAAGCTTTGAAACAGCTATGCTGAGACTGGGTGGAGTCCCGCTGAAATTTGATGAACAGGTGTCATCAATAAAAAAGAAAGAGAGCATCAAGCATACTGCAAGGATATTGAGTGGCCAATGCGACATCCTAGTTGACAGGCATAAGGACCCAGAGCATATATACAAACTTGCAAAATATTCCCTGGTTCCTGTAATAAACGGCGGCAACGGCTCTTACCAACACCCGACACAGACGCTACTGGATCTCTATACAATGTATAAAGAATCCGGGATTGACAAAAAGATAATTGTAATAGTAGGCGATCTTAAGTACGGAAGAACAACCCATTCTCTTGTAAGAGGCCTCGTAAAATTTGATGGCGTTGAGATACACGGTATCTCGCCGCCAGGGTTGGAAATGCCTGAAGAGCATGTGGTTAATGCTAACTACACGCCTCATGTTATAGATATGCGTAACCTAAAAAACGAACTGGAAAAGATAAGACCGGATTATATATACGCAACAAGGGTGCAGCTTGAAAGAATACCGGAAAATGCCGGAAAAGGTTATCAATACCAGATAAATAAAAATACCTTAGAAAACCTGCCTAATGTAAGGGTATTGCACCCACTGCCAATAGCCACAGATACGGATTGTGGCCCGGAAATAGCAGAAGAGATGGACGAGGATACTAAGGCTATTTATTTTAAACAGGCAGACTATGGAATTCCAATCAGGATGGCAATAATTATTACTATGCTGAACTGCCAAAAGGAAGCTGAGAAGCTAGCGAAGTATGTTGAATAATACGATTATCACCATTCCTACGGAAGAGAAGAACAGCGCATCGAGAAGATTGCCTGTAAGAAAGCCCACTGCTGCCATTATCAGGAAAAGGCTTACCAATAAAAATCCAAGCAACTGCCTGAATATTATAAGACATATTATAAACGCAACCAGTATGAATGCCAATGATATTGCAAACTTCAGGTCATATAACGGCATAGCTATAAGGCTTATCACAGTAAAAGAGATAATCACGATTCCTAAGATGCTCAGATGAGAAAGTTTTTCGATTGTCCTTTTCATGAGAATAAAATGCTATAAAAGCTTAAATAACAATTTCCCACCAAAGGGGTATTTACCTTGCAAAGAGGCTTGGTATGCCTTTGAACAGCATAACAGACAGTATGATTAATTTTATGATTTCAGGTATGTCCGTGCTAAAAAATATTATCAGGCCTGCTGCTATATCAATTATTCCGTATATCTTGCATATCATGCTTACACCAATAATTTTCAAGCCTAATCTTTAAATTCCCATCTCAGATAAAGCTGAATTTTCCGATTTCTTTTAAACTATTTTCTTTTATCTCAAATTCAATCTTCCTACCTTCTGGAAGGCTCCTGTGCTTTCTTATTATCGCTACCCTGTGGTTTTCCCTGCCTGTTTTCTTTAATTCTACTAAACATTTTGACCAGTAGTGCCCTATGCTCCTGCTTGTTATTTCTATTTCCTCACCCCTGCTGTAGACCTGGTTTGTCACAAGAACCGGTATTTTGTGCTCTCTCGCTATCTTGGATAAAACAGAATACTGGGTTGCAAGCTGTCTGTTTATGGTCTGAAAATTATCCTGGCTGAGCTCAAGCCTGTAAAAGCTTACCATGGAGTCTATTGCTATCAGCCCAATTCCTTCATCAACTACTTTCTTCATGTTCTTTACATAGGCATGCTGTTCTTTCCAAGAGCCAGGCTCTATAAATTTTATTTTTTTAAGTTTTTCTTCATCTCCTCCAAGCTGCCTGAATCTTTCCAGTGAAAAGGAGCCCTCTGTATCTATGTAAACCACCTTTTTGCTGTTCATGCAGCTCAGCATTGCCAGCAGAACTATGTTTGTCTTGCCTGAGCCTGCTGGGCCGTAGATGTTGGTTACAGTATCGTTCTCAATGCCGCCATCCAGCAATTTATCTAACGGCGAGTTCGTAGGAACTTTGCCAGCATTCTTCTCCATAACTAAGCTATGCCAAAAAAACTTATAAAGAAATTATTACAGGTATGAATATGGCAATGGACATTATATTGTATATCTTATTGATTATGATATTTTACGATTTTTCATTGCATTTGTCAAGACTATTCTTAGGTCTAGAAAAAGCAAGAAAGATAAAATACTACTGGCCATGTTTTCTGGTAGGACATGAAAAAAGATACAACATCTTCTGGACACTTTACTGGGGAATTGCGCTTACCCTGACTGTAATCTACATTACTACCCTTTCACTTTAGTGTCACGTAGTACAAAACCTTTAAATACTTTTAGTATACTACTATACACTAAATTAACTTCGCATTATCTATCGTGATTGCAATGAGAATAGAAATAAGAAAGGGGTTCGGCACAGCAGTCATAATCAGCTTTCATACCAGGAGCGACAAGTTCGACTCGGATTATGAAAGAAGCAAGTTTTTCCGTGAGCTGCACGGCTGGAAGCAGATAATACCAAAAAACAACAAGAGATACCTGTACAGAAGAACAGGGCTGCTGGACGAAGTACCGCATATGAAGATTGCAGACTCGGTCTTTGCAATAGCAATGGAACACATGAAAAGGGTAGAAGAATTCTTCAAGGAATGGGACAACAAGGTAGATTATGATATAATGGAGGTTATGCTGAAGAAGAATAAACTAAAGGAGATAATATGAAAGAATTTATATAAGCAGACAATAAGTGATAGTTATGGAAGAATTGAGATTAAAGGTCGGTGAACTTACAGAACGAGGAGACTTCGGTAGAGGCATAGTCAGGGTGTCTGCAAAGGACATGAAGAAAATGGGTGTCAGCGAAGGAGACATAGTGGAGATAGAAGGCAAGAGGAAAACAGGCGCGATAGCTGTAAGGGCTTATCCTGCTGATGTCGGGCTTGAAATCATAAGAATGGACGGGCTTGAGAGGAGGAATTGCGGTGCAGGCATAGGAGAACCTGTTAAGCTAAGAAAAGCGGATGCAACAGAGGCAAAATCAGTTACAATTGCACCTGCAAGAATGGGCATAATAATACACATGTCTGGCAATCTGTTAAAACAGAATTTACTTATGAGGCCGCTGTCTACTGGCGATATAATAATTCCAAACCCGGTTGTGCAGGACAGGAGAAGACCACATGCTGAAAATAATTTCTTTGACCAGTTTCTGAAAGACCTCGGGCTGAATATGGGTGAGTTTGACTTTCCATTTATGCCGTTCGGCGAAGAGAAATTCGTTGTTGTGAGCACTGACCCGAAAGGTATTGTCAGGATAACAAGAACAACAGAAGTAGAGGTACTAACACAGGCAACAAAGCCTCTGGAGGAGGAAAAAATACCAGAGGTTACTTACGAGGATCTTGGAGGTCTGCATGAAGAGGTACAAAAAGTCAGGGAGATGATAGAGCTGCCACTAAAGCACCCTGAGCTATTTGAAAGGCTTGGCATTGAGCCGCCAAAGGGCATATTGCTGCACGGGCCGCCTGGAACAGGCAAAACATTGCTTGCCAAGGCAGTTGCAAACGAGAGCGGCGCAAGATTCTTCGTGATAAACGGCCCGGAAATAATGAGCAAGTTTTACGGCGAGTCAGAAGAGAATCTAAGAAAAATATTTGATCAGGCAGAAAAGGATTCGCCAAGCATAATTTTCATAGACGAGATTGATGCTATTGCACCGAAGCGTGAGGAGGTGCGAGGCGAGGTTGAGAAAAGAGTCGTCTCACAGCTACTCACATTACTAGACGGGCTGAAGACAAGAGGCAAGCTGATTGTAATAGGCGCTACAAACATACCCAATGCTGTTGACCCTGCCCTGAGAAGGCCAGGAAGATTTGACAGGGAAATAGAAATAGGGGTTCCTGATGTTGAAGGAAGAAAAGAGATATTACAAATACATACAAGGGGAATGCCTGTATCAAAGGATGTGGATCTGCAGAACATAGCTGAGATAACCTATGGTTACGTTGGTGCTGATATTGTTGCATTGTGCAAAGAAGCTGCTATGCATGCGCTCAGAAGAGCGATGCCTGATCTTGGGACAATAAAAGAAGACAAGCCAATACCGCAGGATGTTCTAAAAAAACTCAGCGTAACAATGGAGGATTTTGATCATTCGAGAAGACTGGTCCAGCCATCTGCCATGCGTGAGGTCTTGATAGAAAAACCCAATGTCAAATGGGATGACATCGGTGGTTTGGATAATATCAAGAAGTCCCTCAAAGAGAGCATAGAATGGCCATTGCAGTATGCTGATTCGTTTACACGCCTCGGGATAAGGCCTCCGACAGGTGTTTTGCTTTACGGCCCTCCTGGCTGCGGCAAAACGTTGCTGGCGAAGGCAGTTGCAAATGAGAGCGGTGCCAACTTTATCTCGGTCAAGGGACCTGAGGTATTGTCGATGTGGGTTGGAGAGAGCGAGAAGCATATAAGGGATATATTCAGAAGGGCAAAACAGGTTGCACCGTCAATAATATTCTTTGATGAAATAGATGCACTGATCCCGAAAAGGGGCTCTGGTCAGGACAGCCATGTTTCTGAAAGAGTCGTCTCGCAACTGCTGGCAGAGATATCGGGATTAGAAGAGCTGCATGACGTGGTAGTCATAGCTGCAACCAACAGGCCTGATATAATTGATTCAGCGCTTCTAAGGCCTGGACGCTTTGACCGCCAGATACTTGTACCAACGCCTGACGAGGCAGCCAGAATAGAAATATTAAAGGTCCATACAAAGAACATGCCCCTTTCAAAGGATGTTAAGATCGAGACCCTTGCAAAAGAAACAGCAGGATTCTCTGGCGCAGATTTGGAAGGCTTAGTCAGAGAAGCTGCGATGAATGCAATGAGAAAGGATATAAACTCAGGCGAAGTCACGCTAGAGGACTTAGAAAAAGCATTGCAGGAAACAACACCGTCTGTGACAGAGGATATGAACAAGTTCTATGAAAGTATAGTCCAGAAAAGAAAGACACAGAAAATCGAAGAAGCAGAGGCCTATACTGGCTAATCTTCTTAAATGTTAGGTGCGATTTATGCCAAAAATACTGTGTGATAGGTTCCAAAATTGTTATTTTTTCACAAAGAAGAACGAAGATATTAACGGTATTGATATTCACAATGAGCTTGATAAATGCAACTCAATAAAAGATATATTCGATCTTGTCAAGGACTGCGTCAAAGAGGCAACCAGGGAAAGCAGGGCAGGATTGGACATAGGCCTGGCTGAACTGGGCAACAAACCAAACGCCCTCATCAGCGCCTACTACCCTTTCGGGTCCAATATAATTGTCCTGAACATGACACCTCTCAGGAGGATAATGGAAACAAAACCAGACATACTCAAGCCCTATCTTTTTGCCATACTCCTCCATGAATATATACACAGCCTTGGGTATGCTGACGAAGAGGCAGTCAGAGAAATGTCTTATGCGATATGCAGGGATATTTTTGGCGAAGGCCACCCTGCAACACGACTGTCTTTAGACACGAAAGAATTCTTCCCTTACCTTATTTATCCTGGCGGGCATCCAACAGGAAATGAACTAAGGGTCATAGAAGTAGAAGACATAGATTATATAGGCTAGATATCAACGACCATTACGGAACTGGATACGATAACCATTTTTTGGGCTTGCCCTGACAGACCCTTCATCATGACGCTTGGTTTCTGCTCTGTGATAAGCATCTCTACATTCCCTGCAATTATGTATATCTTCATATACGCCCATTACCAAAGAACCAAACTCACTTATCAACGACGAGTCATCCGGCTTATCAAGCCTGTGATAGCCCTTTTCACACATTAATCTGGCAACCCTTCTTTTTCTTTTTAAGTTATGATTATGATCAGACACGCCTAATGAATCGGCCTCTGCTTCTCTGTTAATTGATTCCGCTGTAATTATTTTTCCTTTTCCCACGTTCTCACTTATGATACTTTTCCCATAGTTCAACGAACTTCACGAAGTTGTCTATTATCTTCCTTCCGTCTAACCCGAGCTCTGGGCAGAAATGAACCCCGAAGAAGGGCTTTTCAATATCCTGGATTATCTCGAATTCATATTTCTGCGACCTAGCTATTATGCCGAAATTCTCAGGCAACTCAGTAACAACATTCTGGTAACACTTAAATACGTCAAAGGCTTTTTTCAGGTCAAGAACCAGAGGACACGGCTTCTTTACTATTATTCTCTCTTTCCTTTCTGTTTTAGGCACTTTCTGTATCTTCGCACCGAATGCTGATGCAAGAAACAGGTAACCAGTACCTATAGCCAGCAAAGGCTTGTCTGCCTGGCTTATGAATTTTATGTTGTCCTTCTCGTTTTTAAGATCGCCGTCAGAGAGAATGTACCCCGAGCCTTCGACGATTTTTTTCGGATTTGTGACAGTTTTCTTGGTCCTGATAGAATTTGCAATTTCATTGGCACCCTTTCCGTTATCAACTATCACCAGCATAAGGACAACTCGTTATAAATAAAATTAAACTAAAACCTTTTTAAACTGTGTTTAATTTTATTGAAAACTTTATATATATTTTCCTTTTGTCATGAATTTTCTTATTCTATTAATTACTTTTCTCTAACTCGGTTGTAACTACCGGCTCGTCTTTTATTATTATTGTATGCTCTGCCTGGCTGATTATGCCGTCAGAAACCTCCCTCAGAACAGGATAGTCATATAGAATCCCGCGCTCCCGCAGCTCACGCAGCGCAATCCTTATCTTTACAAGAGAATCGATAGGAATCCAACGCTCTGCAAAAGGCAGGCCTTCGAACGGCCCGGCGAAACTCATTATCTTTCTTGCATCCTGGTTCCTTACAGGGCTCCTGCCCCTTAGGCTGAATATCAGGGTAGGCTCTGACTCTTTGATCCTGCCTGAGCCGTTGGTTGCAAAAGGCTCTATTGCAATTACCTGGTTCTCACGCAGCTTATATCCGGAATTGAATTTCACGTTAGGAACCTGGGGCTCTGCATGAAGATCGTATTGCTCAAGCCCATGGCCTGTCAGGTTTGATATGGGATTAAAACCAAGGCCACGTATTGCCTCTTCTATGCACGAAGAGATATCGCTGAGCAGCCTTCCTGGTGTGCATAATTTTATCGCCTCTTCCAGTGCTTTTTTGCTTGCCTCTATGAGTTTTTCATTGTTCTTGTCAAAAGAGATTGAATAGGCAGTATCACCAATATAGCCATCTATATGAGTGCCTATATCTATCTTTATCAGGTCATTTTTCTTTATTTTCGTTTCATCTCTGCCTGCAGGTGTGTAGTGCGCAGCTGCCTCGTTTATCGATATGTTGACAGGAAAAGCAGGCTCTGCGCCTTTCTCACGAATCAGGGCCTCTATCTTCTCAGCTATATCCAATAAAGAGGCATTGACTTTTACGAATGCCCTGCTTTCTTCACGGACCTCTGCAGCAATCCTGCCTGCCTGGATATACTTGTCAAGAATATCTTTTTCCATGCTTCTTCTTTGTCACAAATTTTTAAAAATAGATTTTTATAGTTTAAATTCAAATAATTATAAAAATTCGGTGTGGTTATGTTCGTCCTGGATCATGGAGTCATTGTTGCATGTGACGTCAAAACACTGGATGATATCAGGAATTTAGTAGAAGCTACTTCCGGCATTAAAGGCATAGTTGGTTACAAAATCGGGTTTATTCTTGGACTGAGCTATGGACTGAAGAATGTTGTATCCCTGATTAGGCAGAACTCGGAATTGCCGATAATCTATGATCACCAGAAAGCAAGCACAGACATACCAGAGATGGGCAGCGAGTTTGCTTCTGTAATGAAATCAGCAGGCGTGGATTCAGCAATAATATTTCCGCAGTCAGGCCCTGCTACGCAGGAATCCTTTATCAAGGCCCTGCTTGCTGAAGGCATTGTTCCTATGGTTGGCGGGGAGATGACGCATAAGGCATACCTAGCAAAGGACGGCGGCTATATCCGCGATAACGCACCAGAGGAGATGTATACAAACGGCGCAAAAGCAGGTGCAGAGTTCTTTATAGTGCCAGGCAACAAGACCGATGCAATTAAAAAATATTCCGAGTTGCTTTCAAAATTAACAAAACCGAGATTCTGCTTCCCAGGCATTGGACGCCAGGGCGGAGACATAGAAGCAGCCTTTGAGGCATGTGGGACCAGTGCCTACGCAATCATAGGCTCAAGCATTTACAAGGCAGAAGACCCAAAAAAAGCAGCAGAAGGCTTCTGTAAAAGTGCATTAAAATTCGGATGATAGAATGAAATATAAGATTGGCGTCCTAGGATCCTTTAAGCAAGAAGATGAGGACGTGATGAAGAAATCAAGAAAAATAGGTGAAATAATAGCAAAGAATGGGTGTATAACCCTGACAGGCAGTGGCGGCGGTGTACCACATGAGGCAATAAAATCTGCCAAAGAAAACAACGGCTTTACTGTTGGCATCTCACCTGCAAACGATTTAGAAGAGCATAAAGAAAACAAACTTCCTACAGAAGGTTTTGACATGATAATCTTTACTGGCTTCGGATACAAAGGCAGAAACGTGATAACTGTAAGAAGCTGTGATGCAGCCATATTCATTTCAGGCGGTTCAGGAACATTGAACGATTTCACCATAGCATACGATGAAGGGAAATTATGTGGAGTATTGTTAGGCACAGGAGGCATAACAACCATAGTTAAAGATTTGGAAAATATAATAAAAGACCGTAAAAGTATTTTAGGAACAGTAATTTATGACTCAGACCCTGAAAAGCTCGTTGAAAGAGTAATAAAAACCTTGGAAGAAGAGGGCGATGAATAATGGGGATAAAGGAAGCAGTAGCTGAAATATTGCTAAAAATAAATGCAGTAAGTCTTAACCCTACACACCCATTTAAATATGCCTCAGGGATGTTTAGCCCGATTTATACAGACTGCAGAACCATAAACTCCTACCCAGACGAAAGAAGGTTTATTATCGATATCCTTATTGATTATATCGATGACACGATTGGCAAAAATAACATAGACATAATTGTTGGAACAGCATCTTCTGGTATCTCCTTAGCAACATATCTTGGACATAGACTGAACCTTCCAATAGCTTATACTAGATCTTCTTTAAAAGACCACGGAAAAGGAAAACAAATCGAAGGAATATTCAAAAGCGGTTATCGGGCATTATTAATAAGCGATATAATGAGTACTGAAGAGGATATCCCTATCAGCATCAGAGCCATAAAAGAAGCAGGTGGAAAGGTTGTATACTGCATGACAATCTTTAGTAACAAATTAGGATTCATAGAAAAAAAATTAGAACAGGAAAAAATCAAATACCACAGCCTTACTGATCTAGATATTTTGTTAGAAATTGCTTCTAAAAATAATAAAATCTCTAATGATGAAAAAAACTCTGTAATAGATTGGATTAAAAACCCTCAGACATGGGATAAACTCAGAAAAGAAAGGATAGATAAAATATCAGAAGAGAACAAAGAAAAAATAGCTGAAATATTATTAAGAATAGGGGCAGTTACGCTAAACACAAAAGAGCCATACAGATATGTTTCAGGAATACTAAGTCCTATTTACACAGATAATAGATTGCTAATGTCATATCCTGATGAATGGAGTCAGGTCATAGATTCCCTTGCAAATATAATTGTTAACCAAATAGGTATTCAAAACATCGATACAATAGCCGGTACTGCTACTGCAGGAATTTCTCACGCAGCTTATCTTGCCGAAAGAATGCGTCTGCCAATGATTTATGTCAAATCAGATATGGATCAATACGGCAAATTTACAAAGATAGAAGGCCGTATAAAAAAAAGAGATAAAATTGTAGTCTTGGAAGACCTGATAAGTACTGGTGGAAGCTCTATAGAAACTGTTAAATCGATAAGAGAATATGGTGGTATGGTTGACTATTGCCTAGCCATTTTTACATATGAAATGGAAAAATCAAAACAAGCCTTTAAAAATGAAAATGTAAAATTAATTACTCTGACAAACCTAAGCACATTACTAAAAGTTGCTGTTAAACAGAATTATATAAAACCAGAAGAAGAGCAAATCATTTTGGATTGGACCAAAGACCCTAATGAATGGACCAGCAAAAACGAAAAAAGAGTGTAAATTATTGCTTCTTTAATAATTTTCTATCTATATCTTTTTGATAACATGGACCTTTCAGCAAAAATAGCAGGCCTTTGCATAAATCCTGCTATAATGAATGCGTCAGGCATTTTCTCTTTTACCTCTGTGATGAAGAGACTTTCAGGCATGCAGCTAGGTGCCTTTATAACTAAAAGCGCCTGTTATGACGGCAAGGAGGGGTTTGAGAATCCCATATTTACAAAGTGCTCAGAAGAGGCCTGGATCAACGCAGTCGGCCTGCCAAATGCAGGAGCTGAGGCAAATAGAAATGAACTGGAAAAGACCTATCCTTATTTCAAATCAGCAGGAAAGCCGTTAATTGTGTCTTTGTTTGACAACAGCACTGAAAAACTCAAAAAATCCATTCTCTTACTGAATAAATATTGCGATGCATTTGAGCTGAATCTGTCTTGCCCTAATCTAATGCCTGGCGAAAGGACCGGGATTATTATAGGAAGGGAGCCGAAACTCGTTAAGCAGTATGTAGAAGCAGCTAAGGCAGTTACAAAAAAACCAGTAATAGTCAAGCTCTCAGCAGGCCCTTACATAGATGATAAGGAAAGAATAAAAGAAATTGCACTAGCTGCTGCAGAAGCAGGCGCAGATGCAATATCAGCAATAAACACAGTAGCCGGCGGAATGAAAATTGATATTCATGCAAAAAAGCCTGTGCTGACTGCAAAATATGGCGGGCTGTCAGGCAAGGCAATAAAACCAGTTGGCGTTGGTTGTGTCTATACAATATACGAGGCACTGAAGGAAGACTACGATATACCAATAATAGGAATAGGTGGTATAGAAACAGCCGAAGACATTTTAGAATATATAGAAGCAGGTGCGTCAGTTGTTGCTATTGGCACTGCATTTGCGAACAAATCCTTGGAGGAGATAGAATTCTATTTGTCAGATATAAACAATAGACTAGAAAGATTGCTGAAGGATTTGGACATTGACAAATTAAAAGACTTAGTCGGTGCTGCTCATGTATGAACATTATAAGATAACAGATATTGTAGACGAAGCGAATAACGTAAAGACTTTTGTGCTGGATAAAAAGATTCTTGCAAAGCCAGGGCAGTTTGTAATGTTATGGCTGCCTGGAGTTTCTGAAAAACCATTTTCACTCTCCTCTGATAATGCTATAACTGTAAAGAGATTAGGAGTATTTACAGAGAGGCTGTTTAAAATGGGAATTGGTAATGAATTGTTCATTCGCGGGCCTTACGGCAATTCCTTTTTGGATTTCGCAAAAGAGGGCAACAAATATCTCATAGCAGGAGGAACAGGCGCTGCACCACTTTCCTTTTTTGCTGAATGGCTTAATGAAAACCCGACTGTTCTTCTTGGTGCCAGAACCAAAGACGAACTGATTTTTGAAAGGAGATTCAAAGGCGTTTTAGCCTCAACAGACGATGGCTCCCATGGAATAAAAGGCATGGTTACAGATTTATTCAACGAGATAAAGATCAAAAACAACAGCCAGTTCTTCATCTGTGGGCCTGAGAAGATGATGGCTGCTGCTGTTGGCAAGGCACTGGAGCATACCCAAGAAGAAAACATAATCCTATCATTAGAACGATACATGAAATGCGGGCATGGTATATGCGGCAACTGCGAAATAGGAGGATTACGAGTGTGCGTGGACGGCCCTGTATTTTCATATAGTTCTATAAAAGATAATGAGCATTTTGGGAAATTCAAGAGAAGCAAAACAGGAAGGTTGGAATATGAACTATGATATGGTTATCACGGGAAAAATAGTAGATACAAAAACGTATAACGCATCTATATGCATAGAAGACAATAAAATAGTAAGTATAACGAGAGAGGGGGTAAGCGGCAAGAAAGAAATCAAGACACCTGCCTACATATTCCCAGGTTTTATCGACGCTCATGTGCATCTTCGTGAGGATGGCTCTCAGCAATGGACTTACAAAGAGGATTTCATAACCGGCAGCAGGGCAGCTATACACGGCGGCGTCATAACAGTGGCTGATATGCCTAACACGCCAGAGCCAGCAGGCAACCGCGAAGCGGTGTTGAAAAAGATAGAGCTTGCGAAAAAATCCCAGATACCTGTTCTATTTTATGGTGCAGTTCTTTCAAGCAACATGGATAAATTAAAAGAGATGGCTGACGTGGTGTGCGGCTACAAGATATACGCTGCAGAGACTACAGGCAGTCTGCTTTTAGATGATTTGGACCAGATAGAAAAAGCAGTTGAAATACTAGCAGAAACAGGCAAGCCAATTGTATTTCATTGCGGCAACAATCTGGAAAAAATACTGAAGATATGCAAGAAATATAATGCAAAGACCCATATAGCCCACGTATCAGATAAAGAGGAAATAGAAATAATAAAAAAATATAAAGGCAGTATGCAGCTTACTTGCGAGACAACACCACACAACCTCTATTTCTCAGAAAAGGATACTAAAAAGAACAAGCTGTTGCAAGTAAAACCACCAATCGGTACAGAGGAAAACAGGTCTGAATTAATGGCCGCACTGAAAACCGGCATTATAGACATGCTTTCTACTGACCACGCGCCACACACACTAGAGGACAAGAAGCAGGGAGCAGCAGGCCTGCCTGAATTGGACACATACAGTAATATTGTTTCTTGGCTCTTAACTGAATTAAGACCAGAACAGATAGTAAAACTTACTTCAGAGAACCCAGCAAAGCATCTTGGAATTTCTACCGGCATAAAAGAAGGGCTTCCCGCAAACCTTACAATACTTGATATGCAGAGAACAACTGTAGAAAAAAAAGACCTGAAAACAAAATGTGGCTGGTCGCCCTATGAAGGCCACGAATTTCCAGGGAAAGCAATATACACTGTCTATCAGGGAAAGATTCTAATGGAAAACGGAATACTATTAAAATAATCCGGATGTAATCTATTTATGAAGAACGAGGATATTGCCAGAATTTTCTCGAATATAGCAGTATACCTGCAGATGAAAGATGAATCTTCATTCAGGATACGTGCCTATGAAAAAGCATCCCAGCAGATAGAAACAATGGCAGAAGAATTGTCATACATCTACGAAAAAGGCGGAATAGAAGCACTGATGGAGCTGCCTGGCATTGGCGAGGCTTTGGCAAAGAAAATAGAGGAGATGATAAAAACTGGCAAACTGAAATTCTATGAAAGGCTTAAGAAAGAGGTTCCTGTTGATGTTGAGGCGCTTGACCGAATAGAAGGCATAGGGCCGAAGACAATACTCGTTCTCTACAAGAAGCTAAAAATAAAAAGTGTAAAGGATCTTGAAAAAGCAGCAAAGCTCGGAAAGATAAGGAAGCTGAAGGACTTTGGAGAAAAGAGCGAGGAAAAGATAATAAAAGGAATATCTTTCCTTAAGAAAAGTAGCGGACGTTTTATCCTAGGCCATGTATACGACGATATAAAGGGTATAGAACTCAGGTTGAAAAAACTTCCTTTCGTAGAAACAGCAATAATTGCCGGCTCAACGCGGCGGATGAAGGACACAATAGGCGATGTTGACATACTGGTTGTTTCAAAAAGCCCGAAGAAAGTAATGAACTACTTCACAACAATGCCCGAGGTGGTTAGTGTCATAGGAAAAGGCACAACCAAGTCTTCTGTAAAACTGGAGAGCGGAATAGACGCAGACCTGCGGGTTGTTAAGAAAAACAGCTACGGCGCTGCGCTCAATTATTTTACAGGAAGCAAGGACCATAATGTCGCGCTCAGAAGGATTGCCATGCAAAAGGGCCTGAAGCTGAGCGAGTACGGCTTGTTCAGGGGTAAAAAACAGGTTGCAGGAAAATCCGAACAAGAGCTGTATAAAAAATTAGGTCTTCGCTACATAGAGCCTGAGCTGCGCGAGAACAAAGGCGAAATAGAGGCAGCCAGAGCTAACAAGCTTCCAAAGCTAATAAAGTATGGCGAGTTAAAAGGAGATTTGCAGATACAAACGAACTGGACAGATGGGGTAAACTCGATAGAAGAAATGGCTGCAGCTGCTTTAGCAGAGAAACTTGATTACGTTGTGATTACGGACCATACCAGAAGCCTTGCAATGGCCAGCGGATTGGATGAGAGACGCTTGATAAAGCAGGGAAAAGAGATAAATAAGATTAATAAGACGTCGAAGATAACAATCCTGAAAGGGGCAGAGGTAAATATAAAGAAAGACGGCACATTGGATATAGCTGATTCTGCTTTATCAAAGCTAGATGTTGTAGGTGCAGCTGTTCACAGTAATTTTAATCTTCCGAAACCAGAGATGACCAGGCGGCTTATAAGAGCAATGGAAAACCCGAACGTCGATATACTTTTCCATCCAACAGGCAGGCTCATACAGAAAAGAGAGGCGTATGAAATTGACATGGAAAAGATAATAGACTCAGCCAAGGCAACCGGCACTGTACTCGAAATAAATGCACTTCCGCAAAGAGCTGACCTAAATGCAGAGCACATCAGGATGGCTGTAAATGCCGGGATAAAGCTGTCCATAGACAGCGATGCTCATAATAAGGAGCATCTTAAACTCCTTAAATTCGGCATAGCACAGGCACGCCGCGGCTGGGCTGAAAAGAAGGACATAATAAATGCCCAACCGCTGAAGAAGATGCTAAAGATGATAAAATAGTTTATTTCCAATACTTTTTAGTTCTTATGAACTCTTTCTCCGCTTCTAAAATGTCCTTCATCAGCTTTTCTTTTGTCGGCTGCAGCATTGATAATACTCTTGCAGCTGTCTGCGGACCTATACCGCGGCCAGCCAAGGCAATCACTGCCTTCTTTCCGTAAACAAGAACAAGGTCTCCTGACCTCCTTATGTTCTGGAGTTCCTTTAGCTCTTCAGCCGTCAGTTCCTTTTTCTTTAATTTCTTTTTTACAATCTTCACAGCATTTATTTTATATTTTCCAATAACAGCCAGCAGCCGTGACGAACACTTGGGGCATTCAGGCTCCTGCTCGATTTCCCTCACACTTCTGACAACATTATATTCACCGCAATTCAGGCAGAGCAATCTTATCCTTGTTGCTAACAGGCGACGCTTGAAGGCGTTGAATATCTCCTCTTTCGGCAGCCTTGGTTTCATTACCTCTGAAAACTGATGCATCAGACCCAACTCTCCGATATAACTAAGTCCTGGCTGAATTGTTATTTTTATTTTACCTTTTCTTATAGCATCCAAAATTTCTAGTGTCTTTTCCAGGTCCATTTTCTCGAGGAGTATTTCTCTGAGTGTCTCTTTGTAGACAGGCGAGCTGCTGTACTGGGAAATTATTTTGTTAAGGTTTATCTTATCATATCTTGCTTTTTTTGCTATTACCCCGAACCTTTTTGCTACCTGCAGGAACCTCCACTTGAACAATGAGGACCTTTCCAGCTCGTTTAGTAAAATTGCCGCAGGATCAGCTTTCTCCATTAAGATGTTCCTTATCTTCTCTGGCTTCAGCATGGTCTGGATTATTATTCTATATGGGTCGGTCTTTATGTTAACAGAAATCCCTGCTTCCTTTGTCAGCAGTGCTCCTATATATTTGCCTAGGGTATCGTTGACCATGGAACCGCAGCACGAGTGGATCAGCACGAAGTCCTTGTAAGTTTCTATCAGGAAATTCTCGTCATCAGGAATAAACGATTGCCGTTTCACCAAACTTATCATGTCGTTTGCAGAATTACTGTCTACATGATACTTTTCTTCCAGCATTGCAGGTAATTTCTTTTTCTTCAGGTTGTTTGCTATTTCTCTTCTTAATTTTCCAACCCCCTGTGCAACAGAGAAGGGCACAGGTATCAGTTCGCCTTCCCAGGCAGGTATTGCTGATTCTATATCCTCTATAGGCTCAACCATAACTTTATTGCTGTCTACCTGGATTATTTTCCAGGCACGGCCAGAGCAGACAAATCTTTCTCCGGGATTGCCGTGCTCTGCAACAAACTCCTCATCCAAAGAGCCGATAGGTTCATTTTCTATAATGGATATTATTTTGTACTGTCTTGTATCAGGTATTGTGGACAGATTATCAAAATAGTGCTGCCATGAGTTTCGCCTTCTTCTTATTGTATAGCCTGACGGAGTAGGATTCAGCCAAACGAGCCTGAGCGTCTCAAGGAACTTCAGCACAGCAAGAAAATCTTTTTTGTCAAGGTTCCTGTAGGGATAGCTTCTTTTTATTATTTTGTACACCCGGCTGTCAGCTATGTCGTATTCATCAATAGAAAGGCCTATAATCTGCGATGCAAGCACGTCCATCGCATTCGTATGGACCTTTATTTCCTCCAGCTCTTTGTTCATGGCCTTGTTTGCTATTATTGTTGATTCAAAGAGGTCTTCATCACCTGAAAGGATTATGCCCTTGCTTGTTTCAGTGACCTTGTGGCCGCTTCTGCCAACCCTTTGTATCAGGCGGGTGGCCTGCCTAGGCGACAGATACTGTATAACAAGATCTATTGAACCGATGTCAATGCCTAGTTCTAAACTGCTCGTTGCAATAAGCGATTTCAGCAGCTGCTGCTTGAATTCCTGCTCGCTTTTTATTCTCCTCTCCTTTGAAAGAGAGCCGTGGTGAACAGTCTGCTTTAACTCTCTGTCTAAGCTGCGGAGCCTGGAAGACAATATTTCAGCTGTTTCCCTTGTATTGGTAAATGCAATTACGCTTTTGTGGCTCTGTATCAGCTCGTACAGCCGCCTGAGCCTTGATGTTGTTTCTATACCTATTAGCAAGTCGTCTGATATCAGCTTGTCTTTTCTTGATGGTTTTGGGTTCTCAACTCTTATACTGTAGCTTTTTTCTGCATCAGCACGGATTATCTTGGCTTTGTTGCTGAGAAAATCCGCTACTGTCTTTGGCGACCCGACTGTGGCTGACAGGCCTATTCGCTGGAAGATGCCTGCTACCTCACACAGCCTTTCCAGTGCTACAGAAAGCTGTATGCCACGCTTGCTCTCGACAAGTTCGTGTATTTCATCTATTACAACATATTTCACATTGCTGAGATGTTTTTTCATTATCTTACCTGTTAGTATTGCCTGCAGGGTTTCAGGCGTAACTATCAGTATGTCGCTGGGCATTTCCCTTTGTATTGCCCTTTCTTTTGCCGAGGTATCGCCGTGCCTGACAGATATATCCAGATCAAGCTTGTCAGCCCACCACACAAGGCGGTCAAGCAAATCCCTGTTTAACGACCGCAGCGGCGTAATGTAGAGAACAGCTGTGGGCTCGTGCTTCTTTTCTATAAGCTTGTGGAATAACGGAAGCATAACCCCCTCTGTCTTACCGATGCCGGTCGGGGCTATCAGCAGTACATCCTCTCCTTTCAATATAGGCTCTATTACAAGCTCCTGTGCCTTGGTTGGCTGCAGGAATCCTTTCTTATCTATGAGCTCGCGGATTCGTTTATCTAA
>CAZRDV010000009.1:38563-49102 GCA_964599215.1 uncultured archaeon
CTATTCCTTAAGCTTCAGGTCTTTTAATGCACCGAGGTCAGTTCCATCCAGAAGATGGACACGCGGTTTTATAATCTTTCTGGCGATCGGTCCTAACAGCCTGTCTTTATTTACAAGAGTTGCCCCACATAGCTCGTTGAATGCAGGCATGATTATCAGATCAACAGTCTTCTTTGCCTTAAACTTCCCTATTACCCAGCAGGGCTCTGTGTACAAGGCGCCTAAACGATCTCTGAACCTTATGTGCGGATGGTTGTGTCCAATTATTATGTTCTTCTCAGTGTCAGCTTTCCTGTGGCCATGCGTTAGGAAGTAGCTGCCTACAGAAAAGGATTTTTTTATCTTGATGTTTTCAGGAAGAAGTTTCTCGATGCCTGCGTCATGGTTACCTTTTATTAATATTATTTTTTTGAATTTCAATAGCAACAGGAATTCAGGTATTTCCCTCATCTCCTGCCAGCTTGTTCCAGGAACCTCGTTCTTCAGATCACCTAGTATAACCAAATTCTGTGCCTTTGTCATTTTCTTTAGCTTATGGATCCTCTTGACAAGCTTCTTTACCTGGCTTGGTATTGACACGCCTGATTCATACAGCTCGCGGGTTATTCCTATGTGCAAATCAGCTATTACCAGGATCTTGTCTATGAAGAGTGCAGGCTCGTTTGTTATGAACATAGAATTAAAATCTAAAGAAATTATTAAAAAGGATCAGACTGAATTGTAATTGCCCTGTACAACGAAAACATCACAAAGCCGGAGCAATTTTAAATAAATTTTAATTTTAGCTTGTTTATGAAGGCTGTTTTGCTATTACTTGTATTTATAACTGCTGGCTGTGTACAGACAGGCGGGTTTGTAGAAGAAACAACTACTACAGTAGGAGATTTAGCTGAGGCAACTACTACAACTATTCCACAAGAAACAACCACAACAACTACTACGACTACAATTATCACTACCACTATTCCAGAAGTGACAACAACATCAACAACCACAAGCAGCACGACAACTACTGTGCCGGTAGGACTCTCTGTAATAGTCAGTACAGACAAGGATGTTGTTGTAAGAGGGAACCCTGTAATTATAACTACCCACGTGACTTCTGGAGGTAGCCCCGTTGACGCAGAAGTGTATGTTATTATAACATATGCAAGTGGTTCGCAGGCTGAGAACAGCGGAGTTACATCAGGCGGAATCTTTGTCTGGGAAAAGACAATCGGCGGCAATTCAAAACCAGGCACATTCTTTATACAATCAACAGCAACCAAAGATGGTTATGAAGGAAGCGGAACAGCGAGCTTTGAGGTTGTTCCGGCTTCGTGACAGAGGTTACCTCTTCACCAACTTGAGCAGGTCTGACCTGCAGACAATACCCTTTATTCTGCCTTTCTCTGTTACAAGGACAGCAGTATGATAATCAAGAAGGTCTGACAGCATATCTATTCCTGTGTTGATGCTGACCAGCGGCAGCGGATCGGTCATGATGTCTTTTACAAAAAGGTTCTTCGGGTCTTCTGAGATAGAATGGGATATTTCCTTTTCGCTTATTGTCCCGACCACACTGGTTTTATCTAGAACTGGCAGCTGGGAGATGTTTTTTTTCTTCATGATGCTGGCTGCCTTTGTTATCCTTTCGCCAGGGTGCACGAATATAACGCCTCTTTTCATCATGCCTTTTGCTGTAAGGCTGGTTTTCTTACTCTTTGTTTTTTCTAGTGCCTCGAATATTCTTTCTGCCTTGGAAAAAGACGGGTCAACCAGGCCCGCCTCTATCCTTGCTATCAATGACTGCGAAATGCCTGATAATCTCGAAAGATCTTCCTGAGTAAGCTCCAGATTCTTCCTCATTATCTTTATTTCTTCTATTTTCATAGCTATCAATTATTCATATAATGCCTTCCTTATGCTTATATGCATATTATACATACAAAATTATTTAAATATGTATATAGAAAATAGTAAAGGTGATTAAATGAATGGAAAATACTTCTTTACTTCTGAATCAGTTACCGAAGGCCACCCGGACAAGATATGCGACCAGATATCCGATGCGATACTGGACGAACTGATAAGACAAGACCCGAACAGCAGGGTTGCTGTCGAATGCCTTACAACCACTGGCACGATTCACGTCGCAGGCGAGGTCACAACAAATGGTTATGCAGACATACAGTCAATAGTAAGGTCGATACTAAAGGACATAGGCTATACCAACCCTGAATTCGGTATTGACTGCGAGGATGCAGGGGTATGGATAGCAGTGCACGCGCAGTCGCCGGACATATCACAAGGCGTTACAGAGAACAAAGACAAGGAGCAGGGAGCAGGAGACCAGGGAATGATGTTTGGTTATGCCTGTAACGAAACGCCTGAGCTGATGCCGCTGCCTATAATGCTGGCTCATAAGCTTGCAAGGAGACTGGCTGAGATAAGGAAGAACAAGGAAGTGAAAGACCTCGGGCCTGATGGAAAATCACAGGTTACCGTAGAGTATGAGAATGGCAAGGCAAAACGCATAGAGGCAGTTGTTATTGCCCAGCAGCACGTGGATAATACATCAGAAGAACAGTTGAAAAAGGAGATCACTGAAAAGGTGATAAAACCAGTTTGTGGAAGCCTGCTGGATAAAAAAACAAAGCTACACATAAATGCAACTGGGAAGTTCGTTATCGGCGGACCAGAGGGAGATACAGGCGTTACTGGCAGAAAGATAATCGTTGACACCTACGGCGGAATGGGTCGTCATGGTGGAGGATGTTTCTCAGGCAAGGACCCGTCAAAGGTGGACAGGTCAGGGGCGTACGCTGCAAGGTATATAGCAAAGAATGTTGTTGCTGCAGGCCTGGCTGACAAATGCGAGGTCCAGATATCCTATGCTATTGGAGTAGCTGAGCCAACCGGGATATTGGTAGAGACCTTCGGAACAAATAAATTACCGGAAGAGAGAATAACTGAGCTGATAAAAAAACACTTTCCGCTAAAGCCGAAAGATATAATAGAACAACTGAAGCTGAAAAGACCAATATACAGAAAAACAGCTGCCTACGGACATTTCGGCCGCAATGACCCTGACTTCACCTGGGAGAAAACAGACAAAGCCAGCATACTAAAAAAAGAAGCAGGACTTTAAATTTCACCATCTTTTTAATTAATGAAGATGCACTCTAGCACGTTATATAAACAAGGTCGTCATTTGCGCCGGGTATATCAGCTTTTACCTCTACGTCGCCGGAGCAAGCTATATTTGTGTCCCAGACAGGAGCAATCTCACCAGCAAGTATAGGAGATGAATAAGTATCAGTTCCCACGAAAGCTCCACTGCTTGTGACAATTATTATCAATTCATTAGCCTTTATCTCAACAGTTCCTGTATTTCTTACTGAGACATTCAAAGTACCGTCAGTGTCGCTGTATGCAGCAATAAAGCCTACACCCATTTGCATCTGTCTTTGCTGCTCTGTCATATGCTCCTCTGTCTGGCTGAGTATTGATGGTACAAACCCGCTGAACCATACAAATAGAAACCCAACCATGGATATGGTTATCATTATCAGCAATATGACAGCTATGACAGGGGTTATTCCTTTCATCGTCATCATCTTTATATTGTCTTCTGATATATAAATACACTTTCTGTTTAAGAGCTAATATTTCTCAATAGTTGATACATCACCTGTAGGAAGCCCGAGCTCCCTTGCTTTCAGCAGCCTTCTGACTATCTTTCCGCTCTGGGTCTTTGGCAGGGAATTCACAAACTCTATCTCCCTTGGGTATGCGTGGCCTGCAAACCTCTTCTTTATGAAGACCTTGATTTCTTCTTCCAGTTTCTTGGAAGGCTTGTAGCCCTTTGCAAGTATTAAGAACGCCTTTATTATCTCGCCCCTGAGCGGGTCCGGCTTTCCTATTACAGCTGCCTCTATTATTGCTTTGTGTTCTATAAGCGCTGACTCCACCTCGAATGGACCTACACGCTCGCCGCCGGTCTTTATAACATCATCAGCCCTTCCAATGAACCAGTAATATCCGTCCTTGTCTACAAAGGCCTTGTCACCGCTTATGTACCAGCCTTTTTTGAAATAGCTTCTGTATTTTTCCCTGTTTTTCCATATCTTCAGCATCATGGAAGGCCAGCCAGGTTTTATTGCAAGATTGCCCTCTTTGTTGGCCCTTAGTTTATTTCCCTTATTATCAACTATGGCTGCCTCTATGCCAGGAAACGGCTTTCCCATTGACCCTGGTTTTATAGGCATGCATGGATAGTTCGCTATCAACACCCCTCCTGCTTCTGTCTGCCACCAGTTGTCATGGAAAGGCAGGCCAAACGCCTTTAATGACCAGTAAATAGGTTCTGGATTAAGCGGTTCGCCTACAGAGCACATGTGCCTGAGAGAGGACATGTTGTATTTCTTGTATGCCTTGCCTGCTTTCATCAGCATTCTGATTGCTGTAGGCGCAGTATAAAAAACAGAAACCTGGTATTTTTCTATCAGGCTGTACCATTTTTCCGGGTCAAACCTTCCTGCGTAAACAACACTGGATGCCTTGTTTGACCAAGACCCGAGTATGCCGTAGGCAATTCCGGTTACCCATCCTGGGTCAGCAGTGCACCAGTATATGTCTTTGGGTTTCAGGTCAAGAACCCATTTTGCTGTCAGGTGCTGCTGTACTATTGCCTTGTGGCAGTGTATGACCCCTTTTGGCTTTCCTGTTGTCCCTGATGTATAGAGCATGAATGCAGGCTCATCGGGCTTCAGCATTTTTACTTTGAAAGACCTGGATGCCTTGCTCATCTCTTTCTTGTAACTAACATCACCTTTACCAGGCCTGTCAATAACAATAATCTTTTTCAGGTCCGGCAGCTCTTTTCTTATTTCACTGACCCTTTTCTTCAGGCTTGCATTGGTTATAAGGACCTTGGCAGAGCTGTTTCCCAGGCGGTCTTTCAGGGCCCTGGGCCCGAATGCAGCAAAAAGGGTGCCAGCTATTGCGCCTGTCTTCAGGATGCCTAGAAAACTAATATAGAGTTCAGGAACACGAGGAAGAAATATGAATACTCTATCACCTTTTTTCACGCCAAGTTTCTTCAGAACATTTGCGAATCTGTTTGAAAGATTCTTAATCTCCCTGAATGTGAACTCTCTTGAGCCTTTTTCATCTTCCCAGTAAAGAGCAACCTTGTTCGGTACGTCATGACGGTCCACGGCATTATAGGCAGCATTCAGCCTGCCTGAAAAGAAGTCCACTTCTTTGTAATAATCCTTCCACCTGAATTTTTTTGCAATCCTGTAGTCAGGCAGGTTCGGTTTTAACCTTGGTTTTACCCTGATTAATTTCATATAGACTTATTATTCGTCTATCTTATAAAAGTTTTTTAAAGAAACTTGGCCTATCTCCTTGACAGCCTTCTCCAGTTTTTGCTTACCCTTTCTTGCAATGCGCTGGCCTCTTCCTGGTTTCTTATTCCAGCTGCTTCCAAGTAACTTACTATTGGATCCAGCCTTGTGGGCTTGTAGGTAAGGCTTAGCTTGCCCCGCTCTATTTCGTACAACGGCCATGTGCCTGTCTCTACAGCAAGCCTTGCAACCTCTACTGTATTAGAGGGATCAAAACCTGATTTCGGGCATGGTGAAAAGAGCTCTATAAATCTAAGACCATGCAGGGACAGGGATTTCTTTATTTTGTTTATGTAATCCTCCATATGGGAAACAGAAGCAGTTGCTGAGTAAGACGGGATGCTCTCTGAGAGCATTCTTCTGATTTCAGTATTATACGATATGTATATGATATTTTCTTTCTTTGCCGAGATTATTGATTGCATTGTTTCCGCAGTTACGGCATTGCCGACATAACAAATAACATTACAATTCAATATTTTTGCTATTGCAGCAGCTGCAGGAGCAGGGTTTGAGGATTTTATAGACGGGACGTTGAGGAACTCTCTTATAGGAGAGATATGGTCGTCTGCAAAAACCAGTACAGGGTTATCAATAAGCTGCAGCGCGATCTTCAAGCCGATCTGTGCACCGCACCCCTCGCAGACGGATCCGTGTAAAACAACCTTCTTTTCAGCCAGCTCCTTTATAATGTCGCTTACAACGACCTCCTGTTCAACGACCTCTTCAACTTCTTCTTCGTCCATAATTTCACTTGATTGCGTTTATTAATCTTTCTCTTAACTCCTTATATTTATCAAACAACTCTTTAATCCTTTTCTTTAGTTCTTCTTCCTGGCCATCAATGAAATAGAATACAGAGAAGCCCTTGAATTTCCTGCTAAGTACATACCTCTTTACAGGCAGACCACGCCTGGTTGCTGTCAGGAATAATTCATTATGCTTGGGAAACCTTTCTTCTATTTCTATGGCAGCTGTTGGCCCGTTTTCTTTCAGAAATTTCTCGAACTCAGCTAGATTGCCTTTTTCAGGCTTTCTAAGGCCCTTGATCCAGTGGTAGACGCAGGAATAAGAGAGCCTCAGCTTGTCAGCAGTTTCCTTTATCGAGAGCCCTTTCTTGTAAAGCTCTATTGCCGTTTCATAGTGCCGAGAGTAGTACTCCCTGCCCTTACGAATCATATATTTAATTAGATATCAGAGATAAAAATGCCTTTCCAAGAATTAAGACCTGCTGCTGATCTTAAGCAGCAAGAAAGCTGCAACGCTGACTGCTACTATTCCTAAAGTACTAACCAGATAGAGTGAATTGCCGAAAATCGGGCCTAGATGCTCTTTTATAAACGCCAGTGATGCTGTAAAAATCTCAATCCTAAGGACAAAGAGAAAGATGATGTATACATTAAGCAAAATTATTATCAAGAAGATCAATAAAAATCTATTCATAACATCCAGACAGTTTCTTCCTTTTCTGATGCCTTAAGCCTGCTGTAGATATCAGCTACATCCTTTTCGTTTATTGGTTTTGTTGCTATGAAGCTGGAATAGCCTATTTCCGAGCTTACTATGCCTGCTGATCCCAGAGAGATGTCCCTGTCTATGACTGCAACCTTTTTGCCGTCTAGTACTTTCATATCAGGGAACGGCCTGAGCGACCTTATCCTTACCAGGCCTATGCTCTCGCCCTGCTCCCTCAGCTTGTTCACAGCTGCCTTTGCAGTTGGCGAGTCCGAGCCTGACACCACCAGCAGATAATCAGATTCTGAAAAGTATTCTTCCACAGCTGGGTAACTTCTCTTGAACTTAGTCCCCCATTTTTCATTTACTGTTTCGATTGCCTTAAGCGCGTTTTCCATTGCTTTCTGCTGCTGGTCCCTGAAGCAGGTATTATCGAGAACAAGCGGGTTGCGCAAATCTAGTCTCTTCAGCCTTAGTTTCGGCAAGAAATGATCAACTGACTTTTCTGACGGCGAAAGTATGTTCTCTCTTATTGGGAAATCGACCTTTATAGCAGCAGGCAAAAGCACTTTACTGTCTTCGCATATCCTGTATGCCTGGATTACTGTATCCAGGATTTCCTGGTTGCTTTCTGGCAGGAACACAAGCCAGCCAAGGTCCCTGAGCGCAGTTATATCAGATGAAACAGCTACAATAGGAAGCCTCATGCAAGAGGCAGCAAGGAATTCCCTTGTTGACTCAATCCTGTCAATGGAAAGGAACGCCCTTTTCCCACAGGCTTCAGCTGCTATAGCGGCTGACAGAGCTGCTGATTGGGATTCCACGTCCATTATGCTGCACTCTTCTTTATTTACAATTTCTTTGAGCTTCTTGTTAACAGTATTTGTACCAGGCACTGCCAAGAACCCTATTTTCGACAGCTTTGCCCCTACTGCAGCTGATTCGTAGCTGTCCAACAACTCGCCTTTCATTTTTTCTCCTCCTCGATTACAGCGACCTTGGGGCACTGCCTCAGGCAGATTAAGCAGCCGTTGCAGAAATCGTAATCTATGCTCGGCTTGCCCTCCTTTACTGTTATGCAGTTCTCAGGGCAAAACGCCACGCACAGCATACAGCTGTTGCAGAGCTTTGAGTCTATCCTGGGCTTGGCTAACCTATGCTTTACCCTTTTTTCCCCAGACCTGCTAACAGGCAGCTTCTTTGCATCGTATTTTAGTTCTCCTTGATCCATCATACTAACCAAGCCTCACTGATTTATGCCCCTCTTCCAGTGCAGCGCTGTCTTTTCCAAACTCTGCTTCAAGAGCTGCTTTCATGTTCTTCATGGAAATCTTGCTGTAAACCTTTGCAAGAGCGCCCAGCATTGGTATTACAGAGAGCTCTTTCTTGTAGTGATTCAGTGCAATACTACCTGCATCCACGTGATAGCTCTTTATGCCTTTTTTGCGCATGGCAGCGGTCTTTATTTTCTTTTGTGAGTTTATGATCATGACAGAAGGGGTGTTACAGTTCTTTATCGCTTCGCTTAGGCCTGCAGGATCAAGCACAAGGGTAAAATCGCTTGCTTCTGGCTGCCTTGATAATATCGGTGTTTTGTCCATCTTAACAATACCTGCTCCAGGTATGGTAAAGCCCTGGACACAGAAGCCAGAAAGAAAAGCAGCCCTTGAGAGTATTTTTTCCCCAATACCTGCCTGGCAAGACTCTCCATCTATTCTGAATATCATAATACTCATATATTTGTTTGTTAGATGATTTAAAATTTAGTACTTATTTCCTGTGTATCGACAATCTAGCCTATTCTTTTGCACTAAACAATCAAAAAAGAAATCAGGCCCTTACCTCTTCCTCTGCCTCAGGCTCTGCTACCGGCATTATGTGCTTTATTATAACTACGTCACCAATAGACTGGACCATACTGAACGGCACTATGACTCCCTTCTTGTCACCGACCAGGGAAGCGAAAAACGAGCCCTTTACAGCGTCTATTACCATTGATCTTACCCTGAATTTCTCCAGGTCAAGGTCCATGTCTGTTATCCTTCCGCAGTATATGCCCTTGTCAGTAAAAACATCCTTCTTTGTCATATCTGAAAAGCTTCTAATGTCCACCATTTCTATCAAATAGATTTATGTTAAGAAAACATTTAAAGGTTCTCAAAACCCTTATAATTATTTGCCGGTATAATATCTTTCATAGGAGAGGAAGATGATAAGAATGAGAACCTAGGTTCTCGTCTTATGCTGGGATGGCCGAGCGGTCCAAGGCGCAGGTTTGCTAAACCTGTTCCCGAAAGGGAGCGTGAGTTCGAATCTCACTCCCAGCGCTTTGATTTTCGGTGTTAAAATGGAATTCTTGGAATTTGTTTCAGAGATTGGCAGGCTAAAAGAAACCAAAAGAACAGGATGGGTAGATAAAGCAGTTAAGAATCCGGAAAGCGTTGCTGATCATTCTTTTCGCCTGGCTGTTCTGGTTATGCTCTATGCTGAAAAATCAGGCATCAACACTGAAAAGTGTATGAAAATGGCTCTTATACACGATATGGCTGAAATATATACAGGAGATATACCAAACCAGGAGAGCAAGGAGAAAGTAGAAAAAGAAAGGACGGCATTAAAAAAACTCTTAGAGAAGCTGCCTGAGAACAATAGAAAAGAAATAACTAACCTCTGGGAAGAATTCAATGAAAAGAAGACCAAGGAAGCTCTGCTTGTCTCGGATCTGGACAAGATAGAGATGATCATCCAGTTGATTGATTATAAAAAACAGAGGCGAGCAGAAAATATGGATGAGTTCTTTGCTACAACTGAAAAGATAGTCAGGACAGAGCTTGGCAAAGAGCTTCTGAATAAATTAAAAGCCCAATACCTAAGTATTAAAAACTAAGCTTCAGAAATAGATAACCAGGGTCGGTAGTCTAGTGGTTATTTGCCCTTGGCAAAACAAAAATGACGCCACGCTTACACCGTGGAGGTCGGCAGTTCGACTCTGCCCCGACCCATTAGGCATAATCATAACCTACTTGGATAATAACCTACGCAAGGGAATTATATTCTGAGAAAGGGTATTTCTTTAAATACAAGATTTGACATTAATTCCTTTCGGTGCTGTTATGAGCAACTTTGAAGACCATGCCAAGAGACTCGATATCAGGAATATAGCAATAACATCCAACATAACTGCATTCGGTATAGTGCTTGCACTGTTGTGGAAAGACGTCCTCACGGAAACGCTTGCTGTATTGCTGCCGCACGGAACAGGGTTATTTTTCTTACTAATGACAGCTGGCCTAGGAACAGTGCTCATAGTTTTGCTGGCTTACTTCCTCATGCACCTACAGAATATAAACAGGAAAAATTTCTACTCCTTCAAAGAAAGGGTGAAAATAAGGTCGTATAAGGCAGGCATGCTCAGGAACATCAGGGAAAATCTTAAGCCCAGAAAAACCCGTTATAGCTACAAACCCAGGTCTTTTTCTGTTAAATAAACATTTAAAACATTATTTATTAATATGGTCTAGACTAATTGAACTGCCTGACGCACTGAAGTGCGTCTTTTTGTGTTCAATTAGGGTAGGCTCCGTTAGTCTAGTCCGGCCAAGGATATCGGCCTTTCGATTCAATCGAAAGATTTGATCCCAAGATGATAGGAGAAAGCCGAAGACCCGGGTTCAAATCCCGGACGGAGCAT
>CAZRDV010000010.1:0-14520 GCA_964599215.1 uncultured archaeon
ATGTTATAACAAAGCAGCTCATAAATATAACCAATGTCAGAACAATCAAGAGCGTTGCACTGAACAACGGAACAGATTACTGGGAATTTAATTTCACCATGAGCATAACAGCCAATGTATCAGGCCTTGTGCAGTTCAGGATGAACAGCTGGAACAACTCAGCAGGGCAGATAATCAATCTGACAAACCAGGCAAATCTGACAAATGCAACATTCTACGCATCCCTGAGAAGAAGCGATGGGTTAAGCAATATATTCAACGTTACAAGCAGCTACAGGGATGTGGGGTCATCGCTTACAGCAACAGAGAACAGCATCTATAACTTCGTCCTAAGGATGATTATACCAAGCGGGACACCAATAGCATCAGACTGGTGGACAACCTACTGGACTCTGTTCAGGTCTACTCCATCTTAGGTAATCACATGAACTACAAGCTAATAACCTTGTTTTTTATACTTGCTCTAGTTGTGCCGGCTCTTGCTGAGACAAGCGGGAACATATCCCTGGATGATATGGGCATACCACCGGCAACAGGGCTGTTCGGCTATACTGTACAGTACTGCAATACAACAGCAGACTGCATGGGTTATTACTGCTTCGTGGATTATGACAGCATAAGTTATAGTAAAGATCATGGGTGGTGCTTTCCGTACGATGTAAGATGCGCATACAGTGCAGCAGAGACAGACACACCGCTATGGCGCAACAACGAATATTCTTACTGTGTTAACAGCAGCTCTCTAAGAAGATACTGCAGTTCTGGTGCATGGGGCTCAGAGGACTGTGAGCATGGCTGTGTAAATGGTACGTGCCAGTCCAGCTCTACAGAGAACCCACAGACTTATCCTAACCAGACTAATCAGGTCTACTCTATAACGATATTCTCTTATCCGGACGATTTCAACATAACGCAGGGCCAGAGCATAACAAAATCCATCAAGGTAAAGAACAACGGGGATTACACGCTCTATGACATAACTCTTTCGCTGAGCGGTGTCAGTTTTTATTCCGTGTCCCCTAGTAAGATAACCAGCATGACTATTAACCAAGAAAAATCGTTCACCATGACCTTTGCAGTGCCTGCCAATGCCACTGTAAAGGAATATGCAGTAACTGCTGCTATTGATACAGACTCGTCTGCAACTGCTTCTGCGTCTTTCAAGCTAAAGGTGCTGCCCAGCAGCGAGACTGTAGAGCAAGATATAATGCCGCTATACAACCAGACGCTCTACATGATAGAAGAGCTTGAAAAGAACATAACAGAGCTGGAGGCAAAGGGCATAAACACGTCCTCTATTAGATCTCTTTTCAACCAGCTAAAAGATAAGCTTAGCCAGATAAATTCTTCTCTGCAGAACGAAGATTACTATACTGCAAGCATGCTGCTAAACACCGCAGGCAATATGATAAGTGATCTTGGAGAGATGATAAGAACTGCAGAAGCAGGAGGCTCTGATATAACACTTATTATAATAGTAGTCGCTGTTATTTTAGTAACAGCAGGTGTGCTTGCGTACCTATTCTGGCCAATCAGAAAAGGGTATAAGTACGAGGGAGGCAGCTCGGATGTTAAGGATATCCTCAAGAAAATCAAGGAAAAACGAAAATCCAGGAAATAAAAAACTAAAAAATAAGCTAGGCTCAAAAGAAATAGTAGCTATAGCAGGCTTCTTAATATGCCTTGTCATATTCTCGATTATCATTTCTTACAGCAGCCTGTCAGTAGGATCGCTAGTCAACATGCAGAATTATATCATAGGCGGAGCTATTACAGACACAGCTGGCATGACAACGCTAGACGCTGTGCTGTCTCTGATAACTCCATTTATAAGCGCGCTGATTGCGTTAATATTCCTGGTGGCAGGTTTTGCATTCCTGAGTGCCTATGGCTTCAGCAAAAGCTATGGCAAGCTTGGTTTAGTAAGTATTGCAATTGTGCCGCTATTCCTGATAATGTTTAACTTTTCCCTACTATCCGTGTTCTTGTCAGCAGCTGTTATAATATCAGGCGTCACTATAATTCCTCTATCCAATACCTTTGGCAAGGAACTGAAAAGATGGACCTTCTTCAGAACAGGCTCTCATTCCATAAGCAGGGCTCTGCTGATAACAAACCTGCTGATAACATTGGCTGTGTTCTCTACGATATTCATCTCACTGGATTCGTATGAGCAAGGCTTCAGAAATGAGCTTTCAAGCACATTGGAATCCATGCTTGCTTCTTCCTTCCAAGGAGAAATACCGCCTGAGATGCAGGAGGAAGCAAACCAACAGATTGCAGCGCTGTTAGATGAATCCCCTATTTTAGGAGCATACATAAGATGGCTGCCTGTTCTGACAGCTGTTATGGTTTTCTTTATGCTGGAGTTTTTCCGATCACTTATCTTCTCTAACATCGGCGGATTCATTACAGATGTCTTAATCAGAATCAACAAAAAAATCAAATAAGGCTGCTTTTCTTAAAAAAGCTTAATATACCGAAAAAACGAATTATAAAACTATGAAGCACAAGATAAAGCGTTTCAAACTGAAGAGAGAGCTTGGTCTTGTAGAAACAACCCTTTACGGTGTAGGAATAATACTTGGTGCCGGCATCTACGCCCTGATAGGAAAGGGTGCTGGCTTTGCCGGCAATACCTTGTGGCTGTCTTTTGTAATAGCAGCTGTAATAGCTTCTTTTACTGGTCTTAGCTATGCAGAATTATCTTCACTGTACCCCAAAGAAGCAGCTGAATACGTATATACGAAAAGGGCTTTCAGGAGGAATTATCTCTCATTGTTCGTCGGCTTTACCCTCATATTAGCTGGTGTGGTTGCTGCTGCAGCTGTTTCGCTGGGTTTTGCAGGATACTTTTCTCACCTGTTTGGCGGTCATATACTGATGATTGCGCTATCGCTCATATTCCTGCTTTCACTGCTCAGTTACTGGGGTATGAGGGACTCAGCTATTTTCAATGTCATTTCCACGCTGATTGAGATGGGCGGCCTGGTATTTGTCATAATAATCGGTCTTCTTTTCATCGGTTCCGTAGGCACGAGTGTTAACTATTTTGAAATGCCTGCTGCTGGTCTGGGCGGCATACTAATCGCAACTGCCCTTGTATTCTTTGCTTACCTTGGGTTCGAGGACATAGCAAACATTGCAGAAGAAACAAAGAACCCGAAAAAGATCGTGCCAAAGGCATTGGTACTGGCTCTGATTATATCCACCACGCTCTATATACTTGTTGCTATATCCTCTGTATCGGTCCTTGGCTGGGAGAGGCTTGCAGCATCTGAGGCTCCCTTAACAGAGGTTGTTGCAACTGCAATCCCGTCTGCAGCTATACTCATGTCCTTCATAGCACTGTTTGCAACAGCCAACACAGTATTAGTTACACTAGTTGTCATGTCCAGGATGTTCTACGGCATCTCGAGAGAGCATTCATTGCCGTCAATATTCTCAAGAATCTGCTGCAGGGGCACGCCTTATGTATCTGTCTTCCTTGTCATGGTTCTTTCAATGCTCGCGCTGCTCATAGGAGAGATAGAAACAGTTGCCATGATAACTGTATTCGCGATATTCATTGTTTATTTATCTGTTAACCTGTCGCTGATAAAGCTCCGTTATAGCAACAATAAGAAAAGGCCATTCAGAACGCCGTTGAATATAGGCAGGTTCCCTGTGCTTGCATTCCTTGGGGTCCTGTCCTGCCTGTTCATGCTGTATTTCATGCTAATGAATTATTTCCTCGTGTAAGGGAAAAGATATTTATATTGATGAGACAATAAGAGTATTGATAGCATGGTAACGTTCTCTGTTATAAAGGCTGATGTTGGCGGATTTCCAGGGCATTCAGGCATGCACCCTGACCTGATTAAATCAGCTATAGATGACCTGAAAAAGCAGAAGATTCTTATTGACTACTGTGTACTGCACTGCGGAGATGACCTTGAGCTTATAATGACCCACAAGGAGGGCATTGACAATGAAAAAATACACAAGCTTTCCTGGGATGTATTTATCAATGCAACAGCTGTTGCAAAAAAGCTGAAATTATACGGCGCAGGCCAGGACCTGCTTTCTGATGCATTTTCCGGAAATGTAAAAGGGATGGGGCCAGGTGTTGCTGAAATTGAATTTGAGGAGAGAAAATCAGAACCTGTTATAGTATTCATGGCTGACAAGACAGCTGCAGGTGCGTGGAACCTGCCCCTGTACAAGATGTTCGCTGATCCCTTCAATACAGCAGGCCTGGTAATTGACCCTACAATGCACCATGGCTTCAGATTCGAGGTTCATGATGTCATAAAGCACAGAAAATTACTCTTAAAATGCCCTGAAGAATCATACAGCCTGCTTGCTTTCATAGGCTCTCCTGACAGGTACTGTGTAAAAGCTGTTTATAGGGGCGAAGAGATGGTTGCTTCTTCTTCTACACAGAAGCTAAGCCTGATAGCTGGCAAGTACGTTGGAAAGGACGACCCTGTCTGTGTTGTGAGGAGCCAGAGCGGGCTGCCTGCATTAGGTGAGGTGCTTGAGCCATTTGCATTTCCGCATCTTGTCATGGGATGGATGAGAGGCTCTCATCACGGCCCACTTATGCCTGTACCATTCAAGTATGCACACTGTACCCGTTTTGATGGCCCGCCAAGGGTTATTGCTGCAGGCTTCCAGGTTGCCAATGGCAAGCTAATCGGTCCTGCTGACCTGTTTGATGACCCAGCCTATGATATGACAAGGCAGAAGGCACAGGATGTTGCTGAGTACATGAGAAGGCACGGGCCTTTCGAGCCGCACAGGCTGCCGTTAAGCGAGATGGAATACACAACACTGCCAAAGATCGAGGCAGAAATGAAAGACAGATGGGAAAAAATCTGAAGTGTTTTAATGAAACCCCTGATTATAGTAAATTTCAAGACCTATGAATCTGCTACTGGAAATAAAGCCCTAGAACTTGCCAAGGCTATAGATAAATTTAAGAGCAGGGCAGAATTTATTGTATGCCCTCAGTTTGCAGACCTAAAGGCAATAGCTAGTGCAGTGGACATATCTGTGTTTGCACAGCATATAGACCCTGTGGGTTTTGGCTCTAATACCGGGCATGTACTGCCTGAAAGCGTAAAAGCAGCTGGCTGCTCAGGCACTTTGATAAATCATAGTGAAAGGCGTCTGGACTTCGAGAACATAGAAAAATGCATTGAAAGGGCAAAGTCTGTAGGCCTTACAACTGTGTGCTGTGTTCCAAGCATAGTTCATGCGAAGAAGGTTGCTCTTTTCAATCCTGATTACATTGCCTTTGAGGAGCCAGGCCTGATAAGCTCTGGCAAGTCAATATCAAAGGAAGAGCCTGAAGCAGTCAGAGACTTCGTAAGCGAGGTAAAGAAAACAAAGTCAATACCGCTCTGCGGTGCAGGTGTCTCCAATGGCGAAGATGTCAAAGCTGCACTGGAGCTTGGTACAGGAGGAGTTCTGCTTGCTTCAGCTGTAACAAAAGCAGTGAAACCGAATGATGTTCTTAAGAATCTGGTAAGCCTGATCTAATTTCTCAGAGTTTTCTTTAACTTCTCGATTACTTTGACAGGGCTAGGGTCAATGTCCTTTCTAATTGCAAGGTAATAAGAGCAGAAGCTTCCGATATATATTGCTGAGAATATTCTTGCTAGGGCAGAATTTCCCCTTGTCCATATCTCCTGGCAGGGTATTTGCCTCGGTAGAATGCTCTTCAGGAAAGTGAATCTTTTCTGGATTCTTTTATTGTCCTTTTTATCGCGTATCATGATTACAAAGATGTTTTCTTTTGTTGTTGGGATTGCATTTATCTCATTGTGATTCTGCTCTGGCAATGACTTTGAAAATGCCAGACATTTTGAGTTTTCGTTGAACTCAGTGCTCCATCTGTATGCCACAGGGTATAACTCCTCTGAAGAATAGATGATAGGTATTCTCTTGCCAATGCTCTTTGCCAGTTTTTCTGATATGCTATTCTTTTTAGAGAGCTCTCTTGACATTTTTCTTAGTAAGCGTGCTGTCTCGCTTATTTCGCTGTTCTTGTTTTTCACAAGACCTAATTTCTGCAGCATCAACAGCATCGGAACAAATGAATAGCCAAGTGCTGTTCTCGGCGGTATGCCTGAGGGTATTTTTATCAATTCTACTCTGTCTTTTTTACAGTGCCGTTCTAATAAACCACCAGATGCAACACAAATTATTTTTGCTCTTATCTTTCTGGCTTCTTTATAGACGCTTAGGGCTTCCTCTGTGTTGCCGGAATAGCTGTTTACTATTATTAGCGTATTCTTGTCAACAAAGCCTGGAAGTGAATAATTCTTGACAACTGTTATTGGTATTCTCATCTCTCTTTTCAGATAAGCCTGAAGTATATCGCCGCTGATGCCAGAACCTCCCATGCCAGCTATAACTATTGAATCAATCTTCATTTTAGGTATTTTTTTCACGAATTCTCTTGCTTCTGTGAACTGTTTATAAAATGAGCTCAGCGTTTCAAACATGTTGCTTTTATCTATCTTCTTCATCTTATCACATCTGGTATTTTTTCTATAAGGTCTGTGGCCAGCAGTCCCTGTTTTTTCTGCCGTGCAGCAAGGTCTCCTGCTTTTCCGTTGATGTAGGCAGCAGCGCATGCAGCATCAAAGTAATCTATGCCTTGTGCAAGCAAAGAGCCGCATATACCTGCTAATGTGTCGCCTGTTCCGCCTTTTGTCATATAATAGTTGCCGGTGGTATTTATTGCTGTTTTGCTCGCATTGAATATTATGTCAACATGCCCTTTCAGAAGAATGGTTGAGCTGCAGGCAAAGTTTTTCAGCGCAGCTAGCCTGCTTTCCAGCGACCTCTGTAGTTCAATCCTGCTTATTGCAAAAAACTCCCTTGTGTGCGGGGTAATCAAGAAATTGCTCTTCAGTAGATCTTTATCCAGGGCGTGTATTGCATCTGCATCTATTACAGCTGGCTTGTTAGTTATCTTTAAGAATTCCTTTACTGCCAGTAGTGTTTTTTTCTGCCTGCACAGGCCATTGCCAATAACAATGGCTGTTTTATCCTTCGAGGCCTCTAGCAATGCAGGCAGATGCCTCTTTTCAAGATAATCTCCTTTAAGTGGGTATGTTATTAAATCAGGGGAGAGCCCTGCAACAATGTCTGCTGCTCTTTCCGGAGCAACTACTGTTACCAGGTCGGTGCCGGAACGAAGTGCTGCTAATGCTGCCAAGGCAGGAGAGCCATGGTATAATTTTGAACCGCCTATAACCAGCAAAGAGCCGTAATCATATTTGTAAGACCAGTTATTTCTTTTTTTAAATACCTGCTTAAGGATGGATCCTTTTATTTCATCCATATCTAATTTATATACCTGGGAGTTAAATAAATTTTAGGTGGTTTGATGAGAGTTGCGATAAATGGTTTTGGCAGGATAGGAAGATTAACATTGAGGTCTGCTATAAAAAAGAAGAGTAGCCTGGAATTTGTTGCTGTAAACGATCTTGGCGATATCAATACAATGGCTCATTTATTGAAGTACGACTCTGTCCACGGTATACTCAAAGAGGATGTGAAAGTAGAAAACGATTCTCTAATTGTTGGGAATAGAAAAATAAAAGTGCTGCATGAAAAAGACCCTGCCAGCCTGCCTTGGAAGGACATGAATATAGACGTTGTTATAGAGTCCACAGGCATATTTCGCAATAGGGAGGGCGCAGGAAGGCATCTTACCGCAGGTGCAAAGAAGGTAGTTATATCTGCACCTGCTAAGGATCCTGTTGATGCAACTATCGTGCCTGGTGTCAATAGCAGTGCTTTGAAAGACGAACACCAGATAATATCAATGGCTTCATGTACAACGAACTGTCTTGCACCAGTAGCTAAGGTATTAAACGATCGGTTTACCATAAAGAACGGGTTCATGACAACTGTGCATGCGTATACGAATGACCAGATGCTCCTGGATATGCCGCACAAGGACATGAGAAGGGCAAGAGCAACCATGCTGTCTATTATACCCACAACAACCGGCGCAGCTAAGGCAATAGGCGATGTAATTCCTGAGCTAAAAGGCAAGCTAGACGGGCTAGCAATGCGAGTCCCTGTTGCTGATGCATCTGTTGTTGACCTTGTAGTAGAGGTAAAGAAAAAGGCAACAAAGGAGAAAATCAACAGACTATTCAGAACAGCCTCAAGAAGGGAATTGAAAGGGATATTGCAATATACAGAGGAGCCGATAGTCTCTGTTGATGTTATCGGCAACCCGCATTCAGCAGTATTCGATGCGCTTTCGACAAACGTCATAGCTGACAAGCTTGTAAAAGTACTTGCCTGGTATGACAACGAATGGGGCTATTCATGCAGGCTGATAGACCTGATAGAGGGCATGGGGAAATGAATATCCTGACAATAGATGATTTTGATTTCTTAGGCAAAAGAGTTCTTCTACGCGTGGATATAAACTCGCCTGTTGTTTCCGGTGTTGTACAAGACTCACCAAGAATAAAGGCTCATAGCGAGACAATAAAAGACCTCATGAGTAAGGAGGCAAGGATTATTATCCTTGCTCATCAGGGAAGGCCTGGTGACAAGGATTACACAGGCCTGGAACAGCATAGCAGGCTGCTGAGCAGGCATGTAGGAAAGGAGATAAAATTCGTTGACGATGTATACGGCGAAAAAGCCTTAGAAGAGATAAGAAAACTGAAAAACGGCGAAGCCCTGCTGCTGGATAATGTGCGCTCTGTTAAAGAAGAGATGGAAAAACTAAAACCAGAGGAGTTTGCAGAAACAGCTTACATAAAGGCATTGAGCAGCGAGGCAGATGTTTTCGTAAGCGATGCTTTTTCTGTTGCCCACAGGGCACAGGCATCTGTCGTAGGCTTTACAAAGATGCCAAGAATAGCAGGCAGGGTAATGGAGAAGGAACTCAATGCCTTAGAGAAAATAGATAAGGCAGAGAAGCCGCTGACGTTTATTTTTGCCGGTGCAAAACCAGAGGACAGGCTGGAGCTTATAGAGAAGAGGCGTGATGAGGTAGGGCACGTGCTAACAGGCGGGATACTTGCCAATATCTTCTTGATAGCCAGGGGACACAAACTAGGAAAATCAGAGGAGATTATAAACAAAGAATACAGTGAATTCTTACCAAAGGCGGTGCAGCTATTAAACGATAAAATAAAAACTCCAATAGACTTTGCTGTTGATGATAACGGCAGGAGGGAAATTAGTTTAGAGGAGTTGCCGGTTGATAAGAACATAGAAGACATAGGCTCCAAAACAATAGATAAGTACAGAAAAATAATCAAAGAGAGCAAAACAATTGTTTTAGGTGGAACAATGGGTGTTATTGAGAAAAAGGATATGCAGAAAGGCACAATAGAGATACTTAAGGCAGTTGCTGATTCTAATGCATTCTCCCTTATAGGCGGTGGCCATGCAGGCGAGGCAATAGAGGAGTTCGGGATAAAGAAGGATGATTTCTCTTATGTCAGCCTGGCTGGGGGCGCGCTTGTAGCTTATCTTGCTGGCAAGAAACTGCCAGGAGTTGAGATTCTGAAGAAACCTTAATATGCTTCTTTTTCTATTAATTAAACATGGGTATTGTAAAAAGAATAAATTCCATGGAAATACAAGGGGCAATAAACATTGCTACAGAGGCTCTTAAGCATCTGAGAAAATTTGCAAGAAACAAGGGTTTTGGTTCTGCTTTTGATAAAGAATGCAAAAGATTATTGAAAACAAGGCCGACAGGCGTCGCCCTGTTCAACGCAATAAACCAGGTAAAAAAAGAAAAGTCGATAAAGAAGTTGGATGAATTACTGAAGAAAATAAGTGATGATTATGATAAGATATCAAAGAACGGCAAGAAGATATTCAGAAGGAAATCAGTAGTAATGACTCACTGCCATTCGTCTGAGGTCATGAGATTATTAAAGAAAAACAAGAACAGGATAAAGGAGGTTATTGTCACAGAAACAAGACCAAGGTATCAGGGTCTGATAACAGCCAAAGAGCTTTCTGGTCTAATGCCTGTTACCTTCATAGTAGATTCTGCTGTTATGTCTTTTATCAAAGAAACTGATATGATTATTGTGGGTTCGGATTCTATGAGTAAGAATGGCATTGCAAACAAGATAGGCACTCATTTAATGGCTGTGGCTGCTAAAGAAGAAAGAATACCGTTCTATGTTGTTGCTTCCAAGCTGAAATATGATAAAAGAAAGAAAATTATCATCGAAGAAAGAAGTTCTGATGAGGTCTGCAAACTGAAGAACATCAAAATAAGAAATCCTGCTTTTGATATAACCCCCTGGAAATACGTAACCGCAGTTATAACTGAAGACGGCATCAAGAAGCCGAGGCAGATTATACCGGAGCTGAAAAAATGAAACTAAAAGTCCGTACACTTGGCCTGGATGCAGGCGGGAAGACCATAGTTATTATAAACATAGACGATGCCAGAGAGTTCGGTGTTCATCCACTTGAAAGAATTCTCCTTAGGCACGGCAGAAAGAGCCTGACTGTTATTGTCAATATAACTAAAAAGTTTGTAAAGCCAGGCGAGGTTGTTGTCTATAGAGAGGTTCGGGAAATACTAGGGCTCAAGGCAGGTGATTTTGTGGACGCCTGCCCAAGAAAAGAGATGATAAGCAAGTACTACATAAGAAAAAAAGTAGATGGCGCTGAATTAAATTACAAGGAAATCCGATGCATAGTTGACGATGTGGTAGATAGGAATCTGAACGATCTGGAGATGTCCTCTTTTATAACTGCCCTGCATATACACGGGCTTAGCATGAATGAAACTGTTGCATTATCAAAGTCAATGGTTGAGACAAGTGAAAAATTAAGCTTCCCGGGCATCGTCGTCGACAAGCATTCTATAGGTGGTATATGCGGTGACAAGACCTCTATGCTGCTTGTGCCTATAATTGTCTCCTGCGGATTAACGATACCAAAGACATCCTCTAGGGCAATAACATCACCTGCAGGCACAGCTGACAGAATGGAGATACTTGCGCCTGTTGAGCTCGGTGTAGAAGAGATAAAGAGGGTTGTTCGGCGTGCTGGCGGCTGTCTTGTCTGGGGAGGAGCAATTGACCTTGCACCTGCTGATGACCTTTTCATCCAGATAGAAAATCCCCTGTGCCTGGATCCCTTGATGTTGCCGTCTGTCATGAGCAAGAAGAAGGCTGTTGGCTCCAAGTATGTTGTTATTGATATACCTACTGGTTCAGGTGCCAAGGTTAAGAAGAGTGGTTTCAGAGCGCTTTCAACCAATTTCAAGACCCTTGGAAAGAAGCTTGGGATCAAAGTAGATTGTATCTCAACAAAGGGAAACCAGCCTATTGGTTATGCAATCGGACCTGCTCTTGAAGCAAGGGAGGCACTGGAAACTATAATGGGGCTAAACTCGCCAAAGGACCTGATAAATAAGGTCCTTACCCTGTCAGGATCGCTGCTGAAGATGTGCAAGAAAGGTGATACGAGAACTGCTGAAAGGGTTCTGCGAAGCGGTGAGGCAGAAAAGAAATTAAGGGAGATAATTGCTTGCCAGGGTGGTTATGAGAAAATAAAACCAGGTGATATACCATATGCAGATAACATGGCAGAGATAAGGTCTAGAAGAAGTGGTGTGGTTTCCTGCATAGATGATGATACAATGGCTTGCCTGGCAAGGATAGCAGGCGCTCCTAGAGACAGACTGGCAGGTATTGTCCTTAACAAAAAACTCGGCAACAAGGTAAAGAGAGATGAGGTCTTGTTTACGATATATTCAGAAAGAAAACACAAGCTGAAAAGTGCTCTAAAGTATGTGGACAAGACAAGGATTTATCATGTTGTTTAGTGATTCAGTGGTTAGTATGATGGACAAAAGAATCATGGAAAGTGCAATAAGATCCCTGAAAAAGCCCGGCAGTGGTGGCGCGCTTCCGAAGAAGGAGTCTAAATCAAAACCAACCCTTTATTTATTCCGCCATGGCGAAACCTATGATAATAAAAGGCGGGTGTTCTCTGGCTGGAGGCAGTCCCGTCTCACAAGAGTAGGCGTAAAGCAGGCAGAGGTCCTTGCAAAAAAATTAAAGAAGAAAAAAATAGACCTGATGATAGTATCAAGGCTGGTAAGAAGCAGAAAAACAGCAAGAATTATAATGAAGTATCATCCAAACACGCGCATTAAAACAGACAACAGGATTATTGAGCGTTGCTACGGTGATTTAATGGGCCACAGCAAAACAAAACTGATGAAGAAGAACCCAGAACTAGCAGCCAGATATAGAAGGGGCTATGATTTCCCTCCTCCACACGGCGAGAGCATAAAGATGGTTGAGAAGAGGGTTTTTCCGTTCTGCCGAGAGCTAATCAAAAAAATGAAGAAAGAAAATATTAATGTAGCTGTTTCTGCGCACGGCAATTCAATGCGTGTTATGAGAAGATTTTTTGAAAAGATGAGCATAGAAAAGATGCTAACACATGAAAATCCTTTGGGAAAAGACTATGCTGCTTATGTGATAAAGTGATTTTGTGTACGTAATCAAGGCTGATGGAAGAAGGGAAGAATTCGAAACAGGGAAGATAATAAGGACATGTATAAGGGCTGGTGCAAAAAGAGGAGAAGCAGAAGCAATAGCAGGCATGATTAAAAGAAACATCAAGGACGGAGACTCTACTCACAAAATCTACAGAATGATTATTTCTGAGCTTGACAAAAGAGAGGACAATACATCCTTTTTATTCAGGCTAAGGGAAGCAGCAGCTGTGTTAGACTCAATCAGCTTCGAGCTGTATGTAAAGGCAATACTGAATGCAGATGGCTACACCTGTAAGTGGAACAAAATAATAAAAGGCAGGTTTGTTGAGCACCAGGTTGATTTGGTTGCTGAGAAAGAAGGAAGGCTGTACCTTGTAGAGTGCAAGCACCATAAGAACCATCACAGGTTCTGCGGACTAGGCAATGTATTGGAGGTCCAGGCAAGGCTGGAAGATATAGCTGATGGCTTCAGAGACAGAGATAACAGGTATGACTTTGATGCAGCCTGGGTAATAACCAATACAAAATTCTCTGACCATGCAAAGAAATACGCAAAAGGCAGGTGCATAAGGTTAACTGGGTGGCGCTCTAAGAACTTCCCCCTGGAAAAGATGGTAGAAGAGAAGAAGGTATTTCCGATAACTATTTTAAAAGCAATGCCTCTGCAGAAAAAACTGCTGGAGCAAAAAATAATAACATTGCAGGATCTGACAGAAAAGAAGATAAAGGGCATCAGCAGGGATAAAACAGATAAACTGAAATTTCAGGCAGGAAAACTGCTGGCATAAACTTTTAAATACCAGCGGCTCTTATAAGAATTGCTGGCTGTAGGGCATCTCAAACTTAAAACTCTTTGTTTTAAGTACAATTCTTCGGAATTGTTTTTGAGCTCAGTTTCGGCCAGTTCTTAATTCTTTTAACAGCTTGCAGGCTTTGCACAAATCCTGAGAAGTAGGCTCGCCGCATCTGCAGTAGTTCACCTTCTTCTTTGCTGCGAAAAACGGCTTCAGGTTATCGTAGAAATTCACTATCTGCAGTTTTATATCAGGATATTTCTTCTCCAGGCGGTTTAACGAGTTCAGGACATCCCTCCTGAGATTATCATAGGAATGGGGGCATCTTTCGCCAAGAAACGGTAGTTTGTTTAGCTCTGCAAACAGTTTTATCTCTGCCTCAGGTATGTCCCTTATTGGTTTTATTCTTGCTACAAATTTTGGGTCATCTATTACCATTGGGTATGCTCCAATCCTTTGAAATCTTGAGAAATCTCCCCTAATAAAATTCATCAGTATGGATTGTGCTTCGTTATCCAGATTATGCCCAATGGCAAGCTTGTTAGCTCCCAATCTCCTTGCCTCCCTGTTAAGCAGGTATCTTTTGAAAACACCGCAATAAGTGCAAGTCTTTTTGCCTTTCAGGCTGTCGATTGTTACGCCAAAATCTTTCCTGAAAGAAAAGGTGTAATGCCTAATACCCAGCTTTTTTGTTAGTTTTTTTGCTTCTCTGATGCTTTTTTCCCTGTAATTCTTTATTCCTTCCTCTACTGATATTCCGAACAGCTCTATTTGCATAGCTCTGCTGATGCTGTGCATTAGATAGAGTAAAACCTGTGAGTCTTTTCCGCCGGAGAGCGCGACAGCAATCTTATCGCCTTTTCTTAAGAGCTTGTTTTTGCTGACAGTTTTCCTGAATCTTTTTTCTAACTGCCGCGAGAAGCAGTCTTTGCAGTAGCTATGCCCTTCCCATTTCCTGTAATAAACGGCCGTCTTGCCGCAGGCACATCTCATTGAATCACTTTTAAAATTATCCAGACAAAATATTAAAGTCAGTGCCGGGTTGGCAGAATGGTTAATGCGCTAACTATTTGGGCGTAAGTCTCGAAAACTAGTGTCCGCAAGGACGTACAGGTTCGAATCCTGTACCCGGCGTTGTTTTTTATATTTGATTGCCAATTGTTTTCTATGCCAGGATGGCGGAGCCCGGTTCAACGCGCTAGCCTTGAG
>CAZRDV010000010.1:14620-28703 GCA_964599215.1 uncultured archaeon
GAGAGCTAGTGTGCCTTTGGCACGCGCAGGTTCGAATCCTGCTCCTGGCGCTTTTTAGAAGAAAGACTAGGTGTAATTTCTGCGTAATGCCAGTTTTTTTAAAGCTTTTTATAGGTAAAAAGTTTATATATTAAAAACGTAAGAGTTATTAGAAGGTGTGTAAATGGCCATAGACATTGTAACCATTCTTCAAAGCACATGGCAAAGCTTTGTAAGCTTCTTACCCAACATACTAGGCGCAGTAGTACTGCTGATTTTCGGTCTTGTGCTGGGTAAGATTGTTGGCAGAGTAGTAAAAGAGGTCTTAGAAAGAGTAAAGCTAGACTACTATGTAACAGAAACAGAGAAGCCTATTATATCACTAAGTTCGATCTTTTCACTGATAACAAGATGGTGGATATACCTGGCTTTCATTGCTTCCGCAGTGTCTGTTCTTGGCGTCACTGAACTCGTTGTATGGGTCAGGCAGATACTGAACTTCATACCAAACATAATAGGAGCTGCACTGATAGTGATTGTCGGCTACATACTGGCAGAGTACATAAGGATCCAGATGAAGAAGATGAAAGAGATATACGCAGCAATCGTCAGCAAGATACTGTACTTCTTCATCATATATGTGTCCATAGCGCTTGCACTGCCAATCCTAGGAATACCAGCAACCCTAGTGAACAACATCCTGCTAGTGATAATAGCATCCGTTGGTATCGGTGTTGCCATAGCAATTGGTCTAGGACTGAAGGACGCTGTTGCCATAGTTGCAAAGAAATATGTCAAGAGAGTAAGAGTTTAGGACTTTATTTTTTATTTTTACTGATTCTATTATTTAATAATTTAAACCTACCTACATTAAGATATCATGTGCGGTCGTAGTCTAGCTGGTCAGGACACAAACCTTGAGTGGAACCCTGCCACGGTTGAGACCATAACAAATGGCAAAAAACCCGGGTTCGAGTCCCGGCGACCGCACCTTTATTAACTTTAAATTTGGGCAGTGATAATTGAATATAACGGGGTTGAAATGTTCTCCAAGGACGATAGAGATGATATAAAAGACATAAAAGAGGCTGTCAAGCCCGAGCCACTTATTCCGGTAAAAGAGGAGATACCCATGGATGAGAAAGGCGCTCCGCTTTTTGTTAAAGTAGACAAATACAAAGAGGTACTGAGGGATATACAGGAACAGAAGGTCTTTATTTCTGGTATAAAGCAGCTTTTTTCTATTATGAATGATCTTGAGAACATCAGGAACGATGCGCTCAAGATAATGAGAGCAACCATCCAGAGACTGGAGAGAAACGTTGTTGAGATAGATACAGAGCTGCTCAGGCCAAGAGGCATCCAACTTCCAACACACGGAGAAGAGGACGTACACCACATAGAGGATTCTCTCGGCGACATGCAGAAGCAGTTGTCTGTGCTTAGAAAGCAGTTGCAGGAACTGAAATAATCTTTCCCGTAATTTACTTTTTAAATCTATTCATATCAGTTAAATCTATGTAATATTATGCGAGGGTTCCCGAGCGGTCAAAATCATCTTAACAAATGATATGAAGTAAGATAGTTTGTTAAGGGTGATTTAAGGGGCAGGACTCAAGTTTGATTCCTATTGTACTTGAGTTTTGATTCAAGATGATAAGAAATCCTGTGGCTTAGTGCCTTCGGGGGTTCGAATCCTCCCCCTCGCATCGTAATTCTTCTGTAATTGCTCCTCGACTGATTCTTTGCTTATCTGTGAGGAGAATAACTTTAAATTAAATATCAGTAAATTATTATCTGAGCGTATGGAAAACTTCGTGATGTTTCTTGTAGCAGGCCTGGTGATAATGGCTGCGCTGCTTGTCTTATTCGGCGGCCTTGGTCAGATAGCTTATCTGGGCCCTATCGGCATCAAGACCGGCGAGATTCTTGCCTACAACATCACAGGGGCCAGCCTGGTCGGGCCTGAGGATGTGGATGCGCACAAGAAATACGACCTGGATCTTAATATTAGTTACATAAAAGGCACGGAAATATATCCGCTGGAGAGCATGGAACTTTCAAATGGCCTGTTTTTCGGCTCCAATTCAATAAAGTATAACCTGAAGGCAGATGGCATAGACTCGATAACTGTGAGCTTCAGAATCGTTAGAACTAACAGCTATGCCCCGCTGATAGTAAAGATAAACAACGAGGTTGTTCACGAGCAGGTTTATTATCCAGGCTATGCTTCCATATCCATAGATGAAGGGTTATCAGATGACATGCTGATAGAGATAGAGGCAGCTTCTTCTGGCTGGCAGATATGGGCACCTACTGTCTACTCGATAGAAGACGTCGAACTGGAGGTAAAGAGCTATCTGCTGAATACAAATGAATTCAAATTCACTTTGATGGAGGAATACGACAACTTCGATCAGGGCAGGATTGATATACAGCTGGATGAGAACATGGGAGACCTGATTGTCGAGATGAATAATAGAATAATTTACTCTGATGTTGTCAGTAACTACAAAACAATTGAATTTAATAAAACCAGACTCAGGTCAGGGGAGAATATATTAGCAGTGAAGGCTGGTGTAAACTCATTATTTGTCGGCAGCGCTTCCTTGCTGATATTCTACAAGACAGAGGAGGTAAGCAGGATAGAGACCATATTGAATCTTACAGAAAGCCAGTACAATTCATTTGACCAGGGAAAGATAAGATTTACAATAGTTGACCTGATAGAGCCGGGCGGTGTCTCTGCAAAGATAATGTACGGTGACGAGGCAATATACAGCGAGTACAAGACTGCATCCACTGGCAGCTATGAGTTCACCTTCAGCAAAGCCAGCGTACGGCAGGGAGAAAACAAAATAATAATTGAATCCATAGACGACGCAGTCTTCCTCATGAAGGAATTCAGGGTAAGTTACTGATTCTGAAAAATCTTTTTATTGGGCGTTTACCAATAGGATTATAGTAACGCAGAAGTATTTAGATAAGTCTATCTAGTGAGAAGAATGGCATTTAACTGGTTAAGAAGAATTCTTGGAAGAGACGATGAGAGTGAAATTGAGAGGATAGAAAGGAAGGCAGCTGAAAGAAGAGCAAAAGAATATAATGCTTCTCTGGATAAAGCAGAAATAAAAAAGCTGGGAGATGAAAAAAAACGATTGGGGAGTGAACGTTATAAAAGGTTCGAAGAATCCCTGGGTGAAGACAGGGAAAGAGTAATGGGTTCTATCATAGGAAGAAATATTCGCCCGCTTTCTGACATGTCAAGCAGTGCCATTAGAAGGGAATATGACCGAATAAAAGATTTGGCTGAAAGAGGAGAAGTTCCAGTGAAATGGGCCAGAGAACAGCTAAAAAAGCTTAATAACCAGTTAGCAGCAGAAGGACGTTATATTAAAGGTACTCCTGTTGGCAAAGGCACAACTTATGCCTGGGAAAAGAAGCACCGTGCAAGGGCTCCGTTCTTTGGAAGGGTTGAATCCAGCGGCTGGGATGCACATGGATTAAGACTCATAGATCCGAAATTAAGGAGTGCGATAAATAAGGCAAGGACAAAGCTCAGAAAAGAAGCACATGGAATGGCAAAGATATATGAAAATGACTTTAAAAAAGGAAAGGCCAAAACCCTTAAAGCAGATATTAAAAATGCTAAAAATAACTGGAAGGAGGCTGTAAAGAAAGCTAAGGAACTGGGCGATGAAAGAGAATCACAAAGTATAGTAAAGAATGCAACAGCTGCTCCTCAGGCAAAAGCACTTGATATTATTAGCGGGGCATTGGGCGGAGGTGGTGGAGGTGCATCAGCAGAGGCTCTTGCTATAGTAGAGCAGATGAGGGAAAATTTCGAAATCTGGCAAAAAAAGAATGAAGAGTTAACTAAGGCTAAAGAAGCTTCATTAAATAGATTACGAAATTCTTTAAGGACAAGGCTGATGGCTTCAGCAGAAAGAAAAGCAGCTGCTCTGGGCTTAAAGGAAGATAGCTCTGAATGGCATGTTCTTACTGCAGAAGCAGATATTCTTGCTACTTATTACGAAAGGATGTACTGGAATTTCATAACAAAATGGATAGGTGGGATTGGACTCGTTGCCCGTGGGATGGCAATGGGCGCAATGACATGGGGCGATGCAATGGGGCTATTGTGGGATAACCTCAAGACCCTGATATTCGGCCCGTGGTTATGGGGAATTGCTCTTGCTGTTATCCAGTGGTTCTTTGTAATGGCTTATATCCAGCCGATTGCACCAAGCCCGTTTTATTTCATACTGCCGCTGGGAACAGGGTTCTTTGTATTCATCATGAATGTCCAGGCTTCCAAACAACCATGGGACTGGCTGACGCATTTCTCTGCCGGCCTGATCGTGGGCTTCTCTGCCATAATATTCCTGATAGCCATATGGACGCCTGAGGACCTTGCTGAATTCACCGGCATATCGTCCTGGCTGATATTCTGGGTAGTGTGGGCAATACTTGCACTGTTCGTTGGCGTGTTCCAGCTCTATCATGCTGGCGGTTTCATGACTGTTTTCCAGATATCCATAATAGTGCTGCTCTTCGGCTACATTGCTCTGGGGCCTTACAACGCATACTACAGGACAGTCCTTGACCAGGTCAAGGAGCCGTTTAATCTGGCGTGGCGTGCAGTTGCCAATGCCTTTAACGATGTCTGGCTGCTGACGACGAATCCTACGGAATGGTATGCAAGGCAGCAGGTAGTCAATGTAAAATCAGAAAAACCGATTTCTTATCCAAAGGCATTAGAGGTTACTAGGATTGATGCTGTACCTGATACTGTTCCTTCTGGCGAGAATTTCAACATCATAGCAATAATAAGGAACGAGGGAAAGTCTGACATAGAAAATATCGCTGTTGGCTACAACTGCCCGAAGAGAAGCTACTGCAATGCTACAGATGTCACTGTCAAGCCTTCTGTAAACATAGGAAAGATGGAACCAGGTGAAAGCAGCAAGATAACGTTTTCAGGCTTTCTTGCAGAAATGGGAGCGATAAAAAGGACCAGTAGGGGAACTGTTGAGCTGGAATTCAATTATACCTATTCCACAAATGCCAGCTTATTTGTAGAGGTTGCAAGCAAGGATGAGATAAGCAGGAGGCAGTATGAAGAAACAAATGTCTGGAAGAATGTCCTTGCTGTTGATGCAGGAGCAACTGCAAGGCTCTCACTTAACGTAGGCCCACAGCCACTGGATGAAAGGTCAGAATCAGAAACTCTGCTCGTATCAGTATCAAACACGCGAGAGGACGGCGAGATAATCCTGGAAAGGGATAAGCAAATAAGAATAATGATGGATGAAACAATCGGAAACCTCTTTGAGTGCCACGGCAGCCAGGTAGATTGTCGTCTCCCTGTTAATGGCACTGTTATATGCAGGATAGACCCTGTTGAAAGCGATGAAATAGTAATCAAGCCGTATGAGTTTAACACAATACTTCCTATATTCTGCAGCTTTGCAACAGCTAGTGGTGTAGAAGCTTCAAGAACAGGCCTGATAAGAGCAGAGCTTCCTGAATACAAGTTTGTTGTGAAAAAGTCAAAGACCGTAATGGTGACAACACCATTAGGCATAATATACGAGGAAGAAGGTGAAGAAGAGGAAGCAACAGCAGCAACAGAAAAGGGCTCTGCTTTGTTTGTAAAAATAGACCCAGGAGCAGCAGGAGGAGAAAAAGTAGAGCTTTGGGACTTCATGTTGACAGAGAACCCTAGAGTGGATGCAGGAGACGGTGTAGAATTCAGGCTTGATGACTTCGAATATGAGAATAACCCTGGAAGTGAATGTGTTGTTCTTGCTGTAGACGAAGAAGGTGCGTTGAGTGATGCAGTAAGTGTCTGGTACATAAAGCCTGGGGGAAGGATACGAAAAGAGAATACCATGCAATACGGTATTGGTGATTATATTATTGATTATGGCTGTACTCAAGGTGAGACAGGTGATTTTGGTGTCAAGTATTGTGAGGATCCTGAAAAGGCAGCGCCTGAAAGAGTAGAAGGCTGGCAATTCTCCTACCTAGGTGGGGTGGAGTATAAACCAACAAGTACTGATACTGATGATTCTCATTGTAATGAAGAAAGTTGTTCGTTGCTGGAACAGTCCAACGGCAAGTATGTCTGGCTGCCTAAATACGAATTGCTGTGCGCTGATGACGGTTCCTGGTATGCCTGCAATGTAGAAGGTGTTATAGAACCAGTGTCTAGATTAGGGTGGACAGAAGAGTATATATGCGTTGACACAAAATGGATTAAAAGCTGTACACAGCAATCAGTACCTGTTGGCGATTTAGAATACATATGCGAAACCGATAACGAAGGCAATACGAAATGGGCTCTTAGTTGTAAAGATGCCTGCCAGAAAGCTGGCAGAGAAGGCGGAACCTGCGCATCTGCAAAGCCAGCTGATATATGTGGAAACAGTGTCGGAATAACATATGATAATTGTCAAGGGGATAAGGGTGATGTAGCTGTATATTACGATGATGAAAGTTATGAAGAAGGGTACTGTACTACAGGAACGTACACGTGCTGGTGCTATGACCTTGATCCGTGCTGCTTATATGAAGGAGAAACCTGTATTGATGGGGTATGTGTCCGGGCGTAATTGATTCCATTCTATATCCTAAATCAGCTGTATAAGTTTTTAATATCACCTAGGGCTAATAATGAATATGAGATGCTTCTGCATCTCATATTCAAAACAGAAGTTTATGAGGTATTTTGAAAATGAGATTATTGGCTCTCCTGTTCCTTGTAATGATTGTTATCATCAGCGGGTGCACTTACCTGGATGAATTTTTTGGCCAGGATGTAATTCAGGTAGAGGAAACAACCCTGGAAGAGGGCGTCAGGGACGTACTGGTTATCAACGATGTAACAACAATACCAAAATCTCCTATACTGCCTGGCCAGGCTGTTATACTGTCTTTTATCATGGAGAACAAGGATGCAAGAGAGGCTGCAGAGAATGTTGTTGCAGAACTATTTGATGCACCGCTATTCAGAGGCAGAACAGAAGCCCTCTGTAACTCTGCATCAAACGCATGCCAAGCAGGAAGGTGTTTTGACACAGAGTCAGCATGTACACTTCTGCCAGGAGAGCAGAATATGATAAGCTTTGACCTTGTTGCCCCGAGCGAGGATGATCTTGCAAACCTTGAAACAGAGATAGAGCTTAATTTCAGGGTTAGTTATAAATTCAGGGCTTCATTGCTCTACAATTCCTTTATCGTTAGCATGGAGGAGGTAAAGGCAAGGCAGAGAGCAGGGGAGGCAGTAAACATAGAGGTGATGAAGACGCCGGGCTCTGGTCCTGTCCAGATTGATGTAGAGCTGCTTGGTGCTCCTTATATACTTGAGGATTACAGCGGAACCTTCCTCTTTACTGTAAAGAAGGTGAGCACAAGAGGCGTTATCAAGAACTCAAAGATAGGCGTAGATCAGATGGTAATAGAATTTCCATCTGATATCATAAGCTCTGGCGGAACCATTGATGGTGGTGATAAATTTGCCTGCCCACTTATGGGGGATGTATATAGATGTACGAATGGGCAAGAGATAGAGCTCTACAGCGGCGAGTCAACTACCTACAGGATACAAGTAACTAAGGCGAATCTTGGAGGGTCTGGCATCCCGTACAAGTCATTCAGTATACATGCATATGTAGATTATGATTATGAGATGAGGGATTCCCTAAAGGTCAAGGTCAAGCCGTATAACTAGGTAATAGAATGAGATGCCCTTATAAATATGCTTTGTTGTTTCTTTTGGTCATATTCCTTAGCGGTTGTGTTGAGGAGTATACAGTAAAAAGCCTTGGCATAACCCTGACAGCAGACTCAGACCATGTCTTTGCAGGCTCTGAAATCTCAGTCTATCTTGATGTTATCAACAACGATGCGAGCACCTTAAGGTCTGTTGATATGGCTGTCTTTAATACAGGTGCTCTTACTACAGAAGCAGAGTGTACAAAATATGTCGAAGAATTGAAAAAGGATGAATTCCAGGCACTGACATGCACGTTAACAGCACCATCCACCATAGCAATGCCTGAACTGACAACAACTGTGAGCGCCAGGGTGGAATTTAGATCAACGCTAAACGTTGTGCAGTTAATAGAGATGATTACAGAAGACGCATATCTGACAAAGGAATTGACCAACGATATTATCAAGAAGCCAAAGAGCTATTCCTACAGGGACAATAACATGGAGATGCAGATAGAGTTCAGCGAGGAGCTGCCCATAGTTGTAAGAGAGAGCGAGAAATATATGTATATCACCATAAGAAACATCGGTGATGGCTTTGTTGATGATATACCAGCTGAGGAGATTAGAATAACAGACGACCAAGGCATTCTGAACTGTGAAATGCATGACCTTTCTCCTGTTGGAAAGGAATTTCCAAGGATTGCATGCGGGCTTAACATGCCTTCTGTGAGCTATCTGAGCAACTATCTGGTTATAATTGAAATAGACTACAACTACGAGAGGAGGGCAGACCTGCCTATAAAAATAATAAGATAGAAGCTGGCACAAATTAATTATTTAAACCACGAAACCGTATATAATAGATAGGTGTTTTAGTGAAAGCATTAGCAATAATCTTGCTGGTTAGCATAATAGCTATTTCTGGTTGTATTCAGGAAAGACAAGTAACCGTGGATGCCAATAACGGGCTCTTGATGACGATGTTCTCTATTGAGCCGAACAAGATAGATAAGGGCGATAATGTTGTAGTAATGATGGATATAGAGAATGTCGGCGGTGTACCAGCAACAGGCATAGTTGCAAACTTCTACGGTGCTGAGGGATGGACAGGTGATACAACGCAGCCATTGAATAAAGACCTAGACCCGCCTGACCCAGTAATGGGAACGCCAGGCGATTTCAAGACAGTTACAGCTACGCTCGTATCTCCTTCAGACCTGCCGCAGGGCGTTCAGGTAAACTACCCTATAACAGCCAGGGTTACATATTCATACAAAACAACCGGAGCTATAACCATACCAGCCTACAGTGAAGACCTCTACAAAGTAAATGTTCAGCAGGGAAGAGCAATGGAAACAACAGCAAAGGTGGAGAACACATACGCACCAATAAAGGTTATCCTGTCAAGAGGGCCTACTCCTATTGTCGTCAGCGATGAAGGCGAGGAGACTTCATATGTATTAGAGTTCACAAACGTTGGAAGTGGCTGGCCTTCTGAGAGCACAACAGGAGAGATTGGAAGAATGACAGGCAAAATAAAGGTATATGGTGCAACACTTATAGAATGCCTTGATAAAGCTGCTTCTAACAACGAAGTAACACTGGACATGTCTGTTTTCAAGATGAGGGGATCCACAGCCAGCGTTCCTGTAAGCTGCTCTGTTACACTACCTAGTGGCTGGACATCAACACAATCAGGTTCAATAATCTTCACAGTGGACATAGACTATGACTATTACATAGAAGAGACAACCAATGTAATGGTATGGGGCGGAACAGAGTAATTTCTTTTTAACCTTTTTCATCTTAAAAATTTTTCCAGATTACTCTCTTTATCGCTTTCAGGAATCGGCTTGCCGTAGACACCGTCATAGCCAGGCAGAACCTTTATTCTTCCTTCTCTGTTCTTTATTATAAGTTCTGCCAGTTTCTCTTTAACAACTTTTTTCAGCTCTTCCTTTTCTGCGTACAGCAGGATATTGAACTCATTATTGAATTTTGCAATCAGCTGGTTGTAAATTTCCCACACACGCTTTGTGAAGACGTCAGTTCCAGTCACCATGGAGATTATCTCTGACAGTGGTATTAACGACTTGAAATCAACTGCGCCGTCCGGGCGGAAGCCTTCTTTTCTGTCTGCTAGCTCTTCTACTCTATGCAGAACCCCTATTATTAGTTGCTGGTGACATTTTGGGCAGAGGTTCTTTAGCCGCAGCGCCTCTTCAGGCGAACACGAGAAATTACAATTCCTGTGGCCGTCATAATGATATTTGCCATAGGAAGGGTCAACCTCTACTGTAAAAAGAAAGTTCTTTCTGTTTTTTATTGCCTCTATCATATTAATATAGCTGATTTCTTTCAGGTCAAATACATTTGCCTCGCGTCCGAGCCGCCATGGATAAGGAGAGTGTGAATCTGAATTGCTTATTAAAGTGTATTTATCCAGTTTTGAGAGCCTCCAGTTCATTGGAGGATCGCTGCTAAGGCCTGTCTCCAGTGCGTATATGTGCTTTGCCTGATCCTGGAAGCACTCCTCTACTGAGTCAAAGCCGGACATAGAACCGAATATGCCGTACCATGGTGTCCAGGCATGTGCAGGTATTATCATTATGTCTTTTGATATGGACATCATTGCCTCTGCAAATTCAACAGAACTAAAGCCAAAGATAGGGCGTCCGTCATAATCTATCCTGCCCTTTTTCTTGAGCCACTCGACTATCTGGTCCACGACCTCGAAACTCTCTGCCAGCAGGACATGGTGTATTCTTCGCCCTTTTCCATCCTGCTTGTAGATAAGCGATATCTCGCCGGACAGGACGAACTTTATATCATCATAATCGTAGATGCCGTTTTCGCCGGACAGCTTGCTCTTCAGTTCCTTTAGCCATACAGGATGGGTGAAATCCCCTGTTCCCAGTATATCCAAACCCTTTGTTTTTGCATGTGCTGACAGCTCCTGGAGATTCATTTTATTGGATGTGGCTCTGGAGTAGGAAGAATGCATGTGTAAATCCGCAAATTGCATAAGTTAGAATCAGTATAGAAACTTAAATATTTGAATCGAAAAATAAAAGTTAATATGCTTGTAAAACTCTCAGGCAAAAAGCTGAAGATAAAGGACTGCAGGGGCTTTGATTCTATTTCCGGCCTGATGTTCAACGACCTGAAGGAGTACAAAGGCGCGCTTATCTATTCCAACAATGTCTGGATGCCCTTTGTACGGCACGCACTTGATCTGCTGTTTCTAGACAAGAACTATGTTGTTATTGATATTCAGAGAGCAGTTCCACTTTCTTTCAACCCAAAGACCTGGAGAATCTATAAAAACAAGAAGGCCAAATACTGTCTGGAGATAAAGGCAGGAATCGTAGCTGTAAAAAAGGGTCTGAAGATTATATTTGAATAATGGGCTCGGCCGGAATCGAACCGGCGGCCTCAACCACGTCAAGGTTGCGTCATACCACTAGACCACGAGCCCTCTAAGATTTTAATTTATAATAAAACTTTTAAACAGAAAAATATATTAATTACAGTCTATCTGTTAATCTCGATGAATTTCTCTATGGACCTGTCGTATGTTTTCTCAACGTCTTTCGGGAAGAAGCAAGCAGGAAGCTCGTTGTTTTTCAAGTGGTAGCGTATGCATTCGCAGCACATTCCTTTTCTTGAGCAAGAATAAGTGCAAGGGCAGTTCTTCTTGTTCTCCTCCTGATTTGGGCAGTCAATCATAAGCTAGGCTGTTCATAAATCTATTAAAAAGGTTTTTCTATTTTTGTGGTAATGCTTATTAGGCACCAATGGTCCAATGGTAAGATCCGAGCTTCCCAAAAGCCTTTTTCAATAAAAGGCTTTAGCGAAAAGGAGCACAAGTGCTTCCTAGGAAACAGCTCGTGACGCGGGTTCGATTCCCGCTTGGTGCATATGAACTTTAAAGAAAAGACAATAGCTGAGAGGCAGGAGCTCTATAAGAAGAAGGAGGCATTGGAAAAAGAGCTCAAGCAGCTATTAGCTGATTGTAGAAAGAAGAGAGAAGAAATAGAGAAAATCAAGAAAGAGATAAACAAAAAATATGCAATACTTGGTAGGCTTAGCAAATCAGCGCCGTCTTGATTTCTTCTTTATGAGTCTCTTTACAGGCCTCTTGAACTTCTTCTTCATCTTTACTATTCCCAGATACCCTATCAAGCCTAGTATAATAACTGGAAGCTCCATGGTATAGGTAGCAAGTAGAGTGGCAGTACCTATGTAGAAAATAAGAAGCGGTATCATGCCGTCGGTAACTGTTTTGTACAGCAGAGATGCAATGAAGTATAACGGCTTCTTTGCCTTGACAGCATGCACAACGAGCACTGCTGCGAATATATGAATCAACAAGACAGACGCTCTCTCTATAATAGGCGCGAATATAATCCATGTTGACACGCTTAACTGCGACAGCACTGCTGCCTGCTGTTCTAATGGCAATGCATTTATCATATCAGGGAAAAGAACGAAAACCAGTATGTCTATGAACGAGAAAAATCCGAGCAGAAATGCCTCTATTCCGCCAAAGCCGATACCAAATGCAACTGCCTCGTTGAAGCTCATCTTCCTGAGCCTTGTCTTGAGAACAGCTATATAGGTGAAACCTGATTCAAAAAGCCCTGTTCTTATCCCAAGATAAAGTCCCATGGTTATCAGGACTGTTAATAACGGATACGAAGCCAGCAATGCCTGCTGTATAGGTATGGATATTGTAAAGTCCATCAGGAGCTTCACTGCTATTGCAATAGTCCAGATAAGCGCTCCCCAGGCAAAGAATTTTAGTTCTGCCCTCTTCCTCCAGTAGAGAAAGGCAGCCGCAGCAACAGCCATCATTCCTATTCCAGACAGCAAAAGAAACGGATTCATCATTTGAACGCCTATCCTAATTTCACAGCTGTGCCGTATGCAAGAAGCTCGGCAGCTCCTTTCATGGTCATGGATGTTGTGAACCTTACATTTATGACAGCATCAGCACCAAGCTCTTTTGCATGGTTTATCATCCTGTTCAGGGCCTCCTGCCTTGACTCGTTCATCATTTCTGTGTACTGCTTTATCTCGCCGCCAACAACACCCCTCAGGCCAGCCATAATGTCCTTTCCTATGTGCTTTGCCCTTACAGTGTTGCCCATGGCTATTCCCAGAATCTCGCCTATCTTCTTGCCAGGTATTGAATCTGTTGTCGTTGTTATCATTTCTATGCCTCTTTCACTTCTTCTATCTTGCTCTCATTTCTGGAAAATACCATAATTGCTATTCCTGTTATCAAGAAAATAGCCACGATAAAAAGGGGCCATGAGCTGCCAAGGCCTGAGAATATCTCAACAGGGATTATGGAATACGCTATTAAAAGGATTATAATGCCGATGGCTATGAAAAGCAGGCCCCATATGTTTGAGCTTCTCATAATAATTAGTTATAAGAAAAAGGATTTATACTACCTTGTTGGCAGCTCTTCCTTGTTCCTGCTGGAGAACAGCTTAAAACGTATCTCCGGAACACGGGTGTTTTTCCTGGCTTTTTCCTGGCTGATCGAAAAATTCGCATGAAGCGTTTTCTGGTTTCCTTGATCTACTGCCTTCGGCCTGTTCCACCGTATCAATCCAGAGAGAATCTTCCTGACCCTGCTCTTCATATCACTTTCAACCGTGTAATCGTCTGTCTTCGGAATAGGAGCAAGCCTTTTGATGCTGCCGGAACAGAATTTGCATCGGTTGGTAGGCGAAACTGTCTCAAAGCTCCTTGAGCAGCTCTTGCATAGATAGATGTATTTGTAATGTTTCTCACGGAAAGAATGGAATTCATCCAGCTCCCCGAATGGCCAATCAGCATAAACTTCAGTTCCCATCTAACCACCCAGTATATTGCCAAAGCCCTCTATGGCTGAGTCTTCCTGCTCACTCATCTTTGTTTCGACCTGCTCTTTCTTGTCGTATTTCTTTGCAAGGTCCTTCAGAAGCTCTTCTGCCTTTTTAATTGCCTCTTCGTTGCCGTCTATGATTAGAAAATATCCGTCTTCCTCTATGCCCAGGGCTGCAGCAGACCTTATAGCTATGCTGCTCCTGCTCACAAGGTCGTCTTTTTTCACGACTTCCTCTGCCTTTGACTTGTTATCACTGTTCACAAGGAATATTTCCTTCATACTAATCAACAGAATTTAATAAAGAAAAGCTTTTAAGCATTCTCAGGGCTTGTTTTTTCTTCTACGTTGCTCATCAGAGTAAATGACAGGAATATTATAACCATTGTGAGTATTATCTTAAAGGCCTGGTCTATCTGATACAGAAGAGGCAGTGATAGTAGAATAGCTATGAACGGGATTCCGAACCTGATGTCATCCATTTTATCACCTTAATAAATA
>CAZRDV010000011.1:0-21769 GCA_964599215.1 uncultured archaeon
AGCAACAAAGAGCATGAACTATGCCATAAAAAGATGGGTATCACAGTAAAAAGGTAATTTAGTCATATACTAATCGAGTATACAAACAATATCATTGAAACAATAATAAAACCAAGGCCTGTATATTGATAATATTTTTTCCCGTACCATATCCTGTAGTTGATGTGAATTTTCTTAAGAAAATAATTCTGGAAGCTGTTGACCTGCTTCGGAAAAAGGAGTGGCATTAATCCGGCTACAAAGATTATAACTGCCCGTATCATCCAGAGGGTGTCCATACTATATATTTAGAAAGGATGTTAATAAACTATCACAAACGTAATTGTCTCGTAATTTTCTAAGTGGGAAGAACTTATTTTTAAGTTTTGGGATTAAGTAAAAGTATGCCAAACTTTGTAATACATTTTGCAGACAGCCGGCCAGGTGAGCCTGGAACAGGCGGACCTGATAATACTGTCCATACAGAGCACTATTACTGGGGTACACAAGAGGAGGCAGAAGCCGAAGCAAAACAATTAAGTTTTGAACGCTATCGTGGCGATTTAGCATGGTGGGTTGATTCTGATCCAGTTAAGTATTCTGAAGGTATAGAAGAGTCGAAGATTAAAAAAATGAACAACCTTAGGTCACAATACGATTTTCTGGATAATATCCTTGCAAAGGAGGCATATCCTTTGTTTGATATTGAAGAATCAGTAATTGATGCATCTGTCATGGCAGAGAAATGCCGTGACCATGGTTCTGAAGGGCCAGAGGCTTTTGATGAACAATTCTATGCTATCTCACATGAGGTGGCAATAGCACTGGCAGCTGACAAGGAGTCTTCACCAGCTGACAGGGCGTATTTACCAGCTGACAGGAAGTCTTCACCTCTTGTAAGAGAGGCAGTATCAGAACTAGATATTGATTTCTTAGTTAGAGCAAGGCATCTTAAGTATGAGATAGACGGCAAGCCTCATCACGACGTTACTCTAACTCTTTATCGGGATTTAAACGAACTCTAAGCTCACGCGAATCCGGGAACAGCTATTAATTATAATGTGTACATCTATACATTCATGGAGGCAAAGAGGCAGAGTGGCATTCATATCGGCATAATACCGGATGGCAGCAGGCGCTGGGCCATAAAGCATAAAGTGAAGAGGGGTGACTGGTCCGCATCCGGAAAAGTCACTGACGAAATAGTAAGGCACCTTATTCTTAAGCATCCCGAAGTGAACGAGCTTTCCATATGGGCTATGTCCACGGAAAACGTCGACAGGGACGATTATTCAAGGAACCTTGTATACAGTCTGCTTGAGGGCAAGTTCATGGACCTGCTCGAAAGCCCCATAATAAAGGATAAGGGCGTTATGGTTAACGTCGTGGGCTCAAGGCTCGGTGATGTGCCAGAGAATATCAGGAAGCTTGCCGATGAGATGGTCGCAAAGACAAAGGACAACAAAGGCCCTGTTCTGAATCTATGCATTGGTTATGGCGGCAAGCAGGAGATATTAGATGCTGTGATGGCTTCATCAAGATGGCTGAGGAAGAATCCGACAATAGCAAAGCTGCACGAGAACGTGTTCGAAAGGTTTTTGATGGTGCCAAGACCGCTGGATATAGTTATTCGGACCGGTGGTGAGAAGAGGCTTTCAGGTTTCATGCTTTACCAGATTGAGTATGCTGAATTGTTTTTCACTGATACCTTATGGCCTGATTTCACCACAAAGGAACTTGATAGAATACTGGGAGAATTCAATAAAAGGGACAGGCGATTCGGCAAATAATTTCTAACCCTATCTGTTAGAAACAATCCTACTATTGTTTACAAGAACAAGGAATCAATCTCCAATTCTTATTTTACATTCCCAAGGACATCATCGCACTGTAGACAAGGAAAGCAGGCCATAGGATTGCCTTTATGACACCTAGAACTGCAGCCCAGACGCTTGGGGCAGTGGTTACGTAATATACCAATGCACCAAAAAAGCCCAGTCCATAAATAGCGCTTCCGCATCCGCGCATCTTGTCTTTCATATGGAACTTGAACTTATGCAGGTCTCTTCTGTCTTTCCTGGACAGGTTTCCACTCATTTCTATTTTTATATTGCTTCTGGCCTTGCGCGATTTCCTCACGTTTCTGGTTGTTTTTCTCTTAGCCATTGCATCATCTCCTTATTAGTTATTTTTATTTATCTTTTTTGACATTTAAACCTTGAACCGTAGTCTTTTTAAAAGTAAATGAGTGATAAGGCTGACGCTTTTCTGATCGTTTGATTAACTTTATACCCCAGTATTGTTATATCTATAATAAATATGCCGCAAGAATCAGGGTTATCAACCCCAGAAGCAATGCTGAATCTGGAAAAATACGGGAAGAACGAAATCAGGAGATTCAAAAAGGTCAGCATGCTGAAGATATTTCTTTCCCAGTTTACTTCTCCGCTTATTCTGATACTGATAGCAGCTGCAATAATATCGTGGGCAATCGGCTTCCTTCCCGGGCAGGAATCAGACATAATAGACACGATTCTGATACTGATGATAGTCTTCGCTTCCGGGATCGCGGGCTTTTTTCAGGAATACAAAGCAGAGAAGTCTGTTGAGGCCCTGCAAAAAATGGCAACACCGAAGGCAAAGGTCATAAGAAATGGAAAAGAGATGGAAATAACTGCAGCAGACATCGTTCCGGACGATCTGATCCTGCTGGAATCAGGCGACATAGTTCCTGCAGATGCAAAATTAGTAGAGGCTTTCAACCTGGATCTTGATGAGTCAATCTTAACAGGAGAGTCGCACACCGTAGGGAAAAAGACTTCTGAACAGATTTTCATGAACACGTTCGTTACGGTCGGGAGTGCTAAAGCTGTAGTAACAAAGACAGGCATGCAGACAGAGGTAGGAAAGATTGCGAGCAGGCTGCAGGAGATAGAAGAGGGAAAAACACCGTTTCAGGTTGAACTCTCAAGGTTCGGCAGAAAAATCTGCTGGCTAATAATCGGACTTACAATCTTGCTGGCCTTCATAGGGTTTTTCAAATATGAATTATACCAGGCATTGCTTATTGCAATATCACTGGCTGTTGCTGCCATCCCGGAGGGCCTGCCTGCGGTTGTGGTTCTTGCCCTGGCATTTGGGGCCAAGAGCATGGTTAACAAGAACGCCCTTGCAAGAAAGCTTTCAGTGGTAGAATCTATCGGTGCCGTTGATATTATATGTACAGACAAGACCGGGACACTGACCAAAAACGAGATGGAAGTAGAAAAGATATTTTCTAATAACAAGGCCTTTGATGCGGACACAGCCGACAGAAAAGATATTGATTTGCTGCTGACATGCGGTGCGCTCTGCAACAACTCAAGCATAGGGTACGATCAAGAAGGGAATAAAAAATATCTGGGGGACCAGACAGAAGTCGCCATCAGAAAGGTTGCAGACAGGTTTGGTCTTGTCAAGGAAGAGCTAGAAAAGGATTACAAAAGGGTAAACGAGGTCTCATTCACCTCTAAGAGGAAGATGATGAGCGTTGTTTGCAGGCACGAAAAATATTTTGTATATTCAAAGGGTGCTCCTGAAGTCCTTATAGAAAAATGCGACCGTATTTACCAGAACGGCAGAATAACAAAACTCACCAGAGGCGCAAAAGAAAAAATCCTGGATTATAACAGGGAATTCGCTTCCCGTGCCTTAAGGGTTCTGGGTTTTGCTTTCAAGGAAACCAAAAAACCAGAGCAGGGTGTTGAAGAAAAGCTTGTCTGGATTGGTCTGCAGGCTATGATAGATCCTCCGCGCGATGAGGTCAGGCAGGCGCTGAAAGACTGCAGAACAGCCGGCATAAGGACTATCATAATCACCGGTGATAATTCTCTGACTGCCAAGGCTATAGCTGACGACATCGGATTGGAAAGCAAAGGTATCTTAGAAGGCGATGACCTGGACCGGATATCAGACGAAGAACTTGAGACCAGGCTGGAATCCGGGGTGAACATATTTGCGAGGACATCCCCCTTCCATAAATTCAGGATTCTGAAAATCCTGCAGAAGAAGAACAGGGTTATGATGACCGGGGACGGTGTAAACGACGCTCTTGCACTCAAGAAAGCTGATGTCGGAATAGCAATGGGCATAAGAGGAACTGATGTTGCCAAGGGAGCCAGCGATATGATATTACTCGATGATAATTTCGCGACGATAAGGGACGCCATAAAAGAGGGCAGGAAGATATTCGACAATATAAGAAAATTCGTGAATTACCTCTTTGTCTGCAACTTTGCCGAAGTCGGCGTGATCTTCTCTGCGGCGCTGCTGCTTGCCCTTAAGGAACCGATATTGCTGCCTGTGCAGATCCTATGGATAAACCTGCTGACAGACGGGATACCTGCAATAGCCCTCGGCATTGATCCTCCGAGGCCTGATGTCATGCTCAGGCCGCCGAGAAGAAAGGAAGAACCAATAATAAACAAGAGCCTCTGGTGGATAATAGGAGCTGTAGGAACCGGGAAAACCATCATACTGCTGCTTACCTTTTTCATCGTCCTGCCGTTTGGCATAGACATTGCAAGAACAACGCTGTTTACAGGGTTTATACTGTATGAGTTTTTGAGAATCGGGGTCATAAGATACCAAGAAGAGCTGAGCTTTTTTGCGAACAAATGGCTGATTCTGGCTTTGATCGTCTCTGTTTTATTACAGCTGATGATTATCTATACGCCTTTGAACATATACTTCCATCTGGTACCGCTCGGAATATTCCAATGGCTGATTCTATTCGGGGGGTTGGCCATAGGCTGGGTTGCATCCATAGCAATAACAAAGACGATAATCAGATTTGTCAAAGACTGATTACAGCACAGCCCGATGGATAAATATTAAAAATCATAAGACAAAAACAAGCCTATGAATAAAAAACAAAAGAAGAACATAACAATCACGAAAAAGGAGCACGACGAGTGGCATAAGAAGCATAAAGACTATGATAATAAGCAGAGCAAGGAACATGAACTATGCCATAAGAAGATGGGCATCAGGGTAAAAAGGTCATAAATCCCGCGGCTTCAAGGGAAGGGTTCGAATCCGTAAAAATGTGAAAAAGTTTAAATGAGCTGATATAAGAAAAGCGATGGGCAAACTATTTCTGGTCTATAGACAACAATGAGGCTTGTTTTGTTTGCATTTTATTACTTCTCTCCTTTCAGGTGTTTATTCTCTATGTATCTGTTAGCACCCAACAAAGCAACACTTACAACAGCAAAAATAACAGTTCCAATGTCTGTATATTGCTTTATAATTGCCATTATGGCCAACGCGATGACGCTTAGCAGGAGAACAGAATAGATATTTTATATTGTTCTACTCGTTGCTTCTTTTATCCATATTTGTCCCCTTATTCAAGCCTTCCTTCTCTTCCTTTTTACAGCAAAATAGGCTAAGGCACCAGTCACCCAAGCAATTATCAATCCAACCCCGACTCCACGAATATAGTAGCTACCTATAAGATGTCCCACTATAAAGAATACTACGCTTAGAATCAGCTCAAATACTATGAGTGTAGTATAGAGCCCTTTGATGCTTTCAATCTTCATTTTAATCACCTCTTTTCAAATGCTTATTCTCTACCATTCTATCAGCAGCCAGTGCAACAATACTCACAACAGCAAAAATGATAGCTCCTAATGTTGTGTATTGTCTTATAATTGCCATCAGGGCTGTTATAATTACTGCATACAGCAATGTGTTTGTTATATGTCTTTTGTATCTGTATTTCATACTGTTTCACCTCTCTAACCTTTCAAGCTTTATTATATATTACAAAAAAGCCTTAAAAAGAGCTAAAAATCGGTAGGAGAACTGAAGAGTATAAATCATCCCGCGACTGAGATTTGAACTCAGAACCTCTCGGTTACCATACTAGCTTGACGCACTTTCGTGCGTCTGTTTGTTACTGAGCACCTACTGGTGACCAGTGCTTTGTAGCACTAATCTACAGCCGAGCGCTCTGCCGTTGAGCTATCGCGGGTCAACTATACAATTAAGAAACAAGAGATATTTAAATTTATTAATAGGTTAGATTTATTATGTTAGAAATAACCCAAGCCGTGGGGTTAAAAATTGAAAAATCCTTATTTGATGACAAAAGGCTTAGGTCTTCTTGTATAAGACACCAGAGAGCTTACCTTAAAGCATTAGAAAAACTGAGAAGAGAAACACCAACATATAGAAATATGGTACCTCCAGAAATTAATTTTGTATTTACTTATTAATTCTATTACTCTTTTGATTTGGTACCGAGCAGTGCTACATTGCTGTTGCTCTGGATCATCTTTTCCTTTACCTTGAACCGGGCTATTGCTCTGGGCAGTTTTGCCTGGCCGCCTACGCCGAACATCGGTATTATTTTGTAGGTAAGTATTCGTACTTCGCCAGCTGCCAATTCATCTATTCTCCAGGTAAGCTCTGTGCCTATCTTGGCCACTTTCTTTGCTGGTTTCGGGCCTACTGTATCCTTGGCAGAGAATACAGGCGGAACCAGGTCCTTGACAACAACATTGCTGAGGCTGCTTCCGGTGGAGTTCTTTACCTCCACGCCAACAGTGAATTCCTCGCCCTCTTCTATTTTCTTTTTCTGTATTATATGCTTTCTCACGCTCACAGTACGGATCTTGAAGAAGAAGAACCATGCAGCCACTGCAGCAGCAACGAATGCGATAAATAACAGCAGGAAATCTGTTCTGTACTCGACTATTGCTTCCTCGCCTGGCTCTAATGATAGAATCCACTTGTAGGTGTCGCCCTCTATTAAATCAGGCGAGCCGGAAAAGAAGAACGATTCAAGCGGCGATACTGTCTTGGTTATTTCTGTGGTGCCTGCTGTATTGCCGTAATTCTTTACAGTAATCTTTTTGCCTGAGCCAAATATCATGAAGATGTCCTCTGATCCTTCTTCTATGACAGCTTTTTCAATAACAGTAAAGTCCTCTTCTGCTCTGCTGACCCTGTTTTCATAGAAAAGGCTCAGCTCTATCCTGTACCTGCCTAGCTCTGAATACTCCGGAAGTGCGAATTGTCTGGTTATGCCTATAGTCTGGTTCGGGTCTATTTTTTCGATCACCTCAGAGAAGTCAGACATGATCTTTGTTGACCTGACTGTGGCATTAAGCATTAGGTTGTTAACAGTTGTCAGTGCGTAATTCTTTATATTGATTTCTACTGTGACATTGCCTTTCGGCTCAAAATCACCCCTTATAATAACGTCCTCGATTTTTGTGATCTCGCCCTTTATAACAGAGACGTAGCTTTCCTTGATAATCTTCTCGCCAGTGTTAACGGATTCTATATTTATCTTCAGTATGTACAGGCCAATCGGGGTCTCAGGCGTTGTAGTAAGGTATAGATTAACTGTTGCAGAGCTGCTGGCGTTTGCAATAACCATTGTCGGAGAAAGCGTCATCCAGGGCTTCTGCCCGGATACAGCTATGTTAAAAGTGTCAGATACGTTCAGGGGATTGCTTATGTCAATGGTAAGCTTCTCTGAAGCGCCCAGCGGAATTGTAGCAGCCTGCTCCACAGTGAAATCAAATGCAAGGCCCAGCTGGGCAGAGATCAGGATAAAGATAAATGCCGCTGCTCTCATACTGTACACATTAGTACTAAGAATGAAATTTTTATAAAGCTTGCTTCTTATTAGGAAAAGGGGGTGTTTACGAGTATAGTTTTCTATGTACTTGCTGTTATTGCAGGCTTTGGCCTGCAGACAATCTTGCATAGCCCTTTTAGAATGGTATTCTACCTAGGAGCAGGCTTTGTTGCCGGCTTCTTGTTTAGCTATTCGTATCTGCCCCTGGCTGTATGCCTTGGGGCTGGCCTGAGGATGTGTATAGGCAGATACTTTAACTGCCTTGCCATGATGATTGGTACGATTGCCGCAGGATTTATTGCTGGGCAGTTCCTGTTATAGACAAGGCTTAAAAGCATTGCCATTACTCTATTATCGATTGATATGGCAGGACTTGTAGCAACAGACATTATAACCGAGAGAAGCTACAACATTGACGAGCTAAAAAAACTAGGTTACTATTCCGGCGACGACTATGCTGGGTATAATACTTTTAGCAGGATTAAAGACGGTAGATGTATCGTCCTCTATTGCGAGCAAACAGCTGATAAAAAATTTTCTGTGCGTATGGTGGTCTCGCCTGAGTAGGGATCTGAGATATTAGACAAGCCCCAGGTGAGGATCGAACTCACGACCTTTACCTTACCAAGGTTTAGCGATGAACACCTTATGATGTTCATTAACGCTCTACCAACTGAGCCACTGGGGCATGAATCATAATATTGGGGAAATACTTTTTATCTTTTAAATATCGTTTATAATTCATGATAAAATACTATCCTGCTCCTGAGCTCGACTCGAAAGTCAGGGAAATAGCAGAGAATCTCGAGATGGGGCATGATTTGTCAAGGATAGTATGCATAAGGAGCAGGGGCTCTGCAAGCAAACGCACTCTTGCTCGTTGTCACGCACTGCCAAGGGTGATGCAGATTGCTCTTTCTGTAAAAGCTCATTATGCAATAGAGGTTATTTCCGAGAATTTTGACAAGCTCAGTGAAGAAGAAAAGATAAAGACGCTGATACACGAGCTGATGCACATACCAAAGGCCTTCGGCGGCGGATTCAAGCACCACAATTACGTTAACAAGCGGAACATCGATAAGATGTACAAAAGATTTCTAGCTAACAATTCCTATTAATGAAGGTGCAATGAAAAGGAACAGTGCTGCATTGAAGACCACATTCGTCAGAGCGAACGGCAGGAACTTGGCTACGTTGGCCCGGAAGGTTACTGCTGTCAGCAACAGGTTGAACGCATTAAGCCCCAGTGCTGCGAATATGCCGAAGCGCGTTATGCTCATGTCTGTTGTGCCGGCAAGATAGCCTACAGCAGCATAGCCAGGTATGACCCAGAGCAAGTACACATTAATGTGCTGCGTTGATATCATGTGAATTGTTATCAGCAGGAATGTAACAACTGCACCAGCTACAGACCCGTATTGCATGCCTGTTAAGATACTGATAAGCAGCACTAGTTCTACACCAATGCCTTTTATGTGCAAGGCCCCCATCAGGTAGCTCAGTAAAATGCTTGCAACTATCAGCAGCATCAGAACAAAGGACTGGCCAAGCAGGAGAAAAAGCAGTAACAACGGCACTAGGATTGTCATTATTATTGTTCTGTTTTTTGTTATACTTTCTGTAAGTGGCATAATCTGAATTTATTACAAGAAATAAAAACCTATTTTTTCTTCTCAGCCTTCTGCTCTTTCTTGAATTCCTGCCTCATCTTGGGTATGCCTATTCGGAAGCCACATTTCTCGCATTTGACATAGAAGGGCCTTTTCCACTCCTGCTCAGTGTATGCGTAATGGCCGCACTCAGGGCAGATGTACTCTGCCCTTGCTACGTTGTCCTTTGTAGCAAGAACCCGTATCTTGCCTTTTGCTTCCATCTTCTTGTTTTTTGCATCCCTGTACGTATGATAAAGGCAGTCGCGTGGCTTCAGCCCTTTTTCAGCAACGAACTCCTGGATTTTCTTTAGCTCCATCATATCACACTATAACATAATACTATATCGTGCCTGCCAAGAACGCAATAAGCGCAATAAGCATGGCAAGCTTGCAGGCCTTTGAACTGAATTTGGTAGGCATTAGAACAGCCAGCAGAAACACGATATCAGCTATTACAACGAAGAGCAGATAGACAAGGCCCAGTATGTTAAGCAGGAAAGGAACAAAGGACAGCATTATTGCAACTATAAGAAAAGCAGATGCAATGGTCTTTGCCCTCAGCACCCCGTATTTCATCGGCAGGGTTGTTATACCGACCTTCGTGTCCCCGAGTATATCTTCAATGCTCTTGTAGATCTCCCTGCCTGTATTTGCCAGGAAAGCCAGCAGAGCAAGGAAAAGCGTTGGTATGTAATTATTAACTATGAAGCCGCCGAATACAAAAGTAAGCGCAACCAGCAGCGAAACAGACATATGCCCGATAAGAAGCATTCTCTTGAGAACGGCATTGTATATAACAAGCAGTAGGGAAGCGCCAACAGCAATATAGAGGCAGGTCATGCTGATCATGTAGGAAAGCGCTATACCTGCCATGAATAAGACAATTGAATATGCCAGCGCAGTGCCTTTCTTCACTCTGCCAGAGGGCAGGGGCCTGTCAGGCCTGTTTATCCTGTCTGTCTCTATATCAAAGTAGTCGTTGATTATCATGCCTGCTCCGCATATGGTAAAAACAGCAACCATGCCGTAGATAACTGCGTCAGGCGGGTAAAAACCTGCTCCAGCAACTATTGTAGCAATGTAGACTGCCAAGGCAGCCATTGCGCAGTTTACCGGTCTTATTATTTCTGCATATGCGAACATATCAATGCTATCAATAATCATCTCTTCCTATTTAAAAATTTCTTTATGAGCGAGGATAAGAAAGTATTAAATACGATTATGCCTTTGCTCCGCGGCGCTCTTTTGCCTTTAGTCTCAGCTCTTTTGAACCGCATTTCCTGCACTTAATCTTGCCCTTCTTGACCTTCAGAATCGAGGACCTTATCTTGGCATTGCATTTCATGCAGATGAACACGTTCTGGAACAGCCTTCTGCTGACCTCCTCCGGGATCTTCTTTGCCATTGTTATCACCAACTATTTAATTAAGCATGCTTTTATTCCTTTCTATTAAACAGCCATTCTCCTGAGCCTGGCAACCCTTTCTTCTACAGGCGGGTGTGTTGAGAACAGCTTCATAACAGAGCCTGCGAACGGGTTCACTATGAACATGTGCGCTGTGGATTCATTGCCTTTTATTGGCTTTTCCTTTGCTGCAGCTGCTATCTTCTCCAGTGCAGAGGCAAGATGCAGCGGGTCAGAAAACCCAGCGCCTGTCCTGTCAGCTGAAAATTCATTATTTCTGCTTATTGCCATCCTTATCAGCGCAGCTGCAAGTGGAGCAAGTATGAAGAGCAGCAGTAGTGAAAAAATACTCCTGTTTCTCGAGTCTCCGAAAATGAACAGGTAGGCAAACCAGGTAAGCGCGCCTGATATGGTTGCTGCCAGAGTAGCTACTAACGTGTCCCTGTGCTTTATGTGGGCAACCTCATGAGCAAGAACCCCTTCTATTTCCTCTATGCTCAGGCGCATCAGGCCTTTTGTCACAGCAACAGCAGACCTCTTTGGCGAGCGCCCTGTTGCAAATGCATTCGGAACATCTGTGTTGACAAGATAGAGGCGTGGTTTTGGTATGCCTGCTTTGCCAGCTATCTTTTCCAGCGAGGAATCCAGTTCAGGATAATCCTCTCCAGCAGGCCTTGCTTTGTATAGCTTCAGCACAAAGCTGTCAGAATACCAGTATGCAATCAAGTTTGTTATCAAAGCAATAGAAATACCTATTATCATGCCGTATGTGCCTGCAAAATAATAGCCTATTGCCAGGAATATCATAGTTAAGAAACCGAGCAGCACAAACAGCCTCAGAAGATACATATAATCATCTTATCAAACATTTGTTAATTCTTTTTTATATTTCTCTGACCAGTCAACCCTGCCTGCTTGATACATTTTCAAAAAGCTATTTAAGATTTTTGGTCTGCAGAGCCTTGCCATAATAGCTACAAGCCATCTCTTTCCTGTTGCATTGATTTCAAAGACATTCTTGTGCCTCTGCAGAGCCTCTGCAGTTATCTGGTCGAGGATTTCTGCTTCCACGTTCTCCTTTACCTTGGACTTTGGCCATTTCCTTTTAATCAGCCTTTTCCTGAGTTCTTTCGGATCCAGCCTGAGAATTATTATTCTATCAGCATGGATCAGGTGGGCAAGATGGCCTTCCACAATGTTGATTCTGTTTTTATCAATTCTTTTATTAACAGCCTTCTGCAGCTTTTTAATATCAACTATGCGCGTTCTTCTTTTTTTATCATAGCTGCAGTGAAGCTTTTTTACAAGAGCGCCTATGCTTATCAGATTTGCATCTAGCTTTTTTGCAAGCTTCTCTGCTGCCTTGGTCTTGCCTGTCCCGGGAGTTCCTGATATAGAGATTATCATTCCAACACGTTATTAGGACATCCTGAAAAATATTTAAGCTGAGAAGATGCTGCTAAATAAATCGCCTATTGCCTCTGCAATGCCCATGAAGAAGCTGGTTATCCCGCCAAAGAAGTCGTCAAGCCACGAAGTTTCTTTATATATCAATACAGATGCAGAATTGCTTGTTATTGTGTCTGACATGACCAAAACTTTCAGCTTCTTGAGACCAGCATCAGCTGAAAGGTTGTATATAATCTGTCTGGTTTGTCGTGGCAGGAATGAGAGGCTCTGCTGTTCTGATTGTTCGTTGAACTCCATTCTGACCACGGCCTGCTTGTTCCTGTTCAGGAGGTTCTCTATTGTTACCTCTGCTAGAAACGAGTCTTCAGTAACATTATCCGGAACCAATAGCCCTACACTGAACTCTCTTTCCTCAGCAACAGTGACCTGCTTCGTTGCCAGAGAGCCGTCAGAGTAGAGATAGAAGTTATATGTGCCTGGCCTGTCTACTGACAGTGTCCATTCCTTTTCTGTGTTTTTCCCGAGATCCGGCGAAAAGAAGAGGAATTCATCAGAATCAATACCTGCTTGTAGCTGAAACTGCTCGTTGATGCCGATGGTATTCGGCCCTGAGATAAACAAATTGCCTAATGATTTTGTTCCTTCTACTCTAATACTTTTTTCAGCCCTGCTTCCTATCTGGTCATAGACAACAACAGGACAGTAGAATGCGTAATTCTCAGCTGTAATATTAAAGACCCAGTAGAGTTCATGACTCTGGCAGAAGAAGAAGTTCCTCTGATTATCGTATATATCAAATAAATGTGTTCCACGGTTGCCTATGCATGATGATACCTTTATAGTGGCTATTCTGCATTCGTTGGAACTTATGCCAGCCTTCAGGTAGCCGTAGCCGTTGCCTGCAAAGTCCTCGCTCTCCAGTGATATGTCTGTTATATTCTTTCTGGTGTAATCAAGAATCTCGAATTCCTTTTCATCCTGAATCCAGCGGATGTCACCGCTTCCGCGATAGCTGAGTATTTCGGTGTGATTGCTGTCAGGCAGGTTTGCAATTTTCACGTGCGTTGCATCCATATAACCTGCCTCAAGCCAGGTCGGGTCAAGCGCAACCCACTCCCCGTTGCTCATGAGAACCTCAACCCAGGCATGGCCTATGAACTGTTTGTCTAGCTCGGAATACGAATACCCTACAACATAGCTGGTTGGTATGTTGTTTAATCTCAGCAGCGAGGTCAGCAGGTTGCTGAATTCTGCGCACACGCCCCGTCTGTTGGCAAGTACCCAGTCACTTGGCTTTTTTTCTCCTGCCAGGCTCTCGTCATAGCTTACCATCTCATTAACCATTATCGTGAGTTCAGCAGCCCTTTCCAGTGATTTCTCAAACGGATAAGCAAGCTTCATTATTTCATCGTTGAATACTATTGTGTCCGTCTCCTTTAGGTAGAGCGGGTCATTGCCTATTGCCCCTTTGCTGTAGACGTGATTTGCATTGTTATTGACAACAACATCAACCCTGTACTCTATCAATCCCTTCGGGTTTTCCCATTCAAGAAGCAGTATATCATTGCCGAATTCGTCTGTGATGAGCCTCCAGGAATCAGCAGAAATATCCATGCTCTCTATGCCCTCCTGTGGCACGTATACTGTAAGGTTCATGACACTAACAGAGCCTGTAATCTGCATAGAACCGCTCTGGATTACCCTAAGTTTCAGGTACTCAAATCCCTTTGGGCTTATATCTGCTGCCAGCGAGGCAGGCAGCAGGAGCAGCAAGAGCAGTAGTAAGAGTGGTAATATAGTGAGTTTCATAAGAGTAATTAATCAGCTAATATAAATCTTTTTTCCATACCTTTTAAAATCTTTTATCTAATTAATCTTGTTACTATGGAAATCCAAGGGATATGGACAGAAAAGTACAGGCCCCAGCAGCTGAGCGAGATAATAGGCCAAGGCTACATTACCGAGCGGCTGGAGGCATTTGTAAAGAGCTTCTCACTGCCGCACTGCCTGTTTGCAGGGCCTGCTGGCTGCGGAAAAACCACAGCTGCACTTGCTGTAGCAAGAGGCCTCTTCGGGAACAGCTGGAAAGGCAATTTTCTCGAGCTCAATGCCTCTGACGAGCGCGGCATAGATACCATCCGCGTAAAGGTAAAGGACTTTGCAAGGACAATTGCCCTGAGCGGCTTCAAGATAATATACCTTGACGAGGCAGATTCCCTGACAAAGGATGCACAGCACGCACTTCGAAGGACAATGGAGCGCTACTCAGACACAGCACGTTTCATACTGGCCTGCAATTACAGCAGCAGGATAATCCCGCCTATACAGAGCAGGACAGCTGTATTCCGCTTTTCACCGCTTAAGGAAGAGGATATAACAGGCTTTTTGGAAACAATCGCCTCCAAAGAGAAAATAACCATAGATGACAGCGCGCTCAGTACTATCGTCTATATAGCTGAGGGTGACATGCGAAAGGCTATCAACATCCTTCAGACAGCTTCCATGGCTGGAAGAAAGATAACAAAGGAAATCATACTGAATGCAACAAGCCGTGCTGACCCTAATGCAGTAAAACAGATGATAGAAACGGCGATGAGCGATTTCAAGGCGGCACGTTCTTTGCTGCTATCTCTGCTGTTGGAAAGGGGGCTCTCAGGCGAGGACATAATAAAAGAGATTCACAACCAGCTGTTTGTACTAGAGATGCCTGAGGAAAGAAGAGTGCAACTGCTGGAGAAAGTAGGTGAGTATGAGTTCCGGCTGACAGAAGGCAGTAATCCAAGAATCCAGCTCGAAGCATTACTTGCCCAGATTGCATTAATTGGAAAGTGATTATGTTAGCGATACCAGGTGAAAACGAGACCTTCCTTGGGGAGGCAGTTAAAAAGAGGGTGAAGACCTGGATTAAAGAGAGATACAGATAGAATTCTTATCCTTGCTATCGAACTCATTTAAATATAAAAACATTCATTTAAAAACTAATTCAGAAGCCGGTGTGGCTCAGTGGTAGAGCGCCAGACTCATAATCATTATGAGTTTGTAGCCCTGAAGGGCGATGACATAAGAAATCTGGAGGCCGCGGGTTCGATACCCGTCACCGGCATGCAATTCTTATGCATTAAGTACCCAAACGCTGTAATTCAAGAGAGCAGCAAAGCTAACCCAGACAATATACGGTATTAATATGAGCCCTGCCTCTCTTCTTATCCTATAGAACAAGATAATCGTTGCAAGTATTGCAATCCATAAGATAATTATTTCGATGAATGCAAGGAACGGGTTCTGCAATCCGAAGAAAAGCAAAGACCATACAACGTTTAGTATCAACTGTGCAGAAAATACGTATATAGCAATCCTGTTCTTCTTTATTCCCTTTTCCCATATCAAGTACAGCGCAATGCCCATTAGCAGGAAGAGTGTGGTCCAGGCAGGCGCGAAAATCCAGTTAGGCGGGTTGAAATCAGGCTTGTTTATTGAAGCATACCAGGCAGGTATAGACGGTGCTGTGAAAACAGAGCCGATAATGCCTGCAAACTGACAAATAAGAATAAAAAGTACGAGCATTTTCCAGCTTTTCATAATAAGATAATACTGTAGAAGCTATTTAATGCCTATACCAGACCAAGGACCATTGCTATTCCCAAACCGAGCAGAATTAATCCTGCTATCCAGTGCAGTATTTTTATGTTTTTCTCTCTCCAGCTGCTGACATCCTCAACAGCCTTGAACCCTGAGTACACAATAAGTGTTATTGCTATCATAGGCGATATGAATACAAGCATGTAGAGCAGCAGGTATGGCAGCGCGCTTAGTATGGTTAAATTAGAAAGTATCCCTCCTGCAACAAAGTAAGGGCCTGCTGTACACGGCGTTAGGAATAAGCTAACTATCAGGCCTACAACAAAAGCGCCTTTTACAGAGGCTGTACCTGAGATTATCTGCTTCATCCTTGGTCTCCACCTCATTGGCACTTCAGAAACAAAACCGCCACTGCCGTACCAAATAGCATCCTTGATATTGACGGCACCGAGGACTATTGCAACCGCACCCAGGAGCATGTAGAACCAGCTTCCGCTTAGCTGGGTGATGTCTGTAAGGAATTTGAATCCGTATATTATAAGCAGGCCGAATACGAAGTACATTATAAATATAGCTGCTGAAAAAGAAAGACCAACCTTGAGTGCCTTCTTCTTTTCCTTCGGGAATCTCGTGAGAATGGCTGTCATTAGTATAACCAAAACAGCAAGCTCGCAGGGATTGACAGCATCTACTGCAGCTAATCCAAGAAGCTGCGGTAGCGATACTTCAGCGCACTCGCCATCTGTCCCAGGGCATTCGCAGCATCCGCTGCATTCAGCTATTGCTGCCTCAAGGTTTTCTATTATAGGCGTGTCGCCCAGAAAGTAGGCATTGCCTATGAAAAGAATAGGAACAGCTCCCCAGACCTCCTGTGGAACATTGTAACTCTCGTACAACTGCAGAATCAGCTCGGATTCAGTAGCTATGTTCAGCCTGTGGACATCCAGCTGGTATTCTGCTTCCAATTCCTGTATGTATTCATCAGCAACTGCACAATGTGGGCATCCTGAGCCGTAAAAGAAATAGATGCACGTATCAGCAAGTGCTACAGGAATTGAAAATAATACAAACAGCATGATTAAAATACTTAGCTTCAATTAACCACCAGGCAGGTATTCATTCTGAACCCCGCTTTATTTTTTCTGCCAAAGATTCAAATATCTTTCCATAAGCCGGGTTTATCTCGGTTACAGGCTTCATCTTTATTGTCGAGTCAACAAAATCCTTTCTGTACGGTATCTTAGCAATTATGGGTATCCTGCCTTTCTTTGCAAATTTTTCTATCCTGGAGCAGAACGCCTCTGCAAGATCGAACTTGTTTATCACGATGCTGTGCTTGATGCCGAAGTGTTCTGCAAGGTATAGCACCCTTTTCAGGTCGTTGAGAGCAGAAGGCGTCGGCTCTGTCACAGCAACTATATAGTCAGTGCCAACCAGGGAAGCGATTACAGGGCACCCGACTCCTGCAGCAGAATCTATTAAAATAATATCTGGTTTTGTTTTTCTGTTAATTTCTTCAGAATATTTCCTGACCTCAGCAACCACCTCGCCAGAGGCTAATTGCCCTAGCTTGAGCTCGCCTGAGATAAGGGAAACCCCATATTTCCTTCCTGTGTATATTGTTCCGATTTCTTTCTTGGTCTCGGAAATAGCGCCTTCAGGACACGCAACAATGCACGCCTTGCAGCCAATACAAACGTCTTTTACAAAGGCAGGATATTTTTTTCTGACAAAAACAATTGCATTCTGCTTGCAGACTCTTGCACAGGCTCCGCACTTCGTGCATTTATTAAAGTCCCATTTCGGTATAGGCTGGTAGATTATCTTCTTCCTTTTCCTCTTTATCGAGAGCAGCAGATGGTCGTTAGGGCATTCTGCATCAGCGTCCACCAGCATTGTCTTACTGCTTCTTGCAAACTCTACTGCAAGGGACGTGGCTACCATAGATTTGCCTGTTCCGCCCTTTCCGCCTGTTACAGCTATTTTCATAGTTACCTACCAAAAATTTTACTGAATATAGATTTTTTCATTCCTAGACATTTTTCTATATCATTTCTCAGATTTTCCTTACTAGGTACACCAATTATTCTTTTCATCTCATTTCCACCATTATCCATTATCAGAATAGTTGGCAAGGACATTACATTAAATCTCGAAGCCAGCTGTCTACCCTCATCTGTCTTTATCCTGACTTTCTCAAAGCTTGTATCATGCTCATAATATGCTGGAACAACACTCCTCACGGCTGCTTCTGCCTTTGGGCAATGTGAGCAATTTGATGAGACAAAAAGCAAGAGTTTCATTTTTATTCACTTCTTTTATTCTCTAAAAATTTGTAAACTGAGTCAGCAGCTATAGCCCCTTCAGAAGCAGCTGTTATTATCTGGTCGAATCTATTGCTGCCTGATGTAACATCACCCACAGCAAAAAATCCTTTTACATTAGTTGACATATCTTCATTTACAGTAATCCTTTTATCATCCGTTAATAATACTCCAAGTTTTTCGGCAAACTCTGAATTAGGAATAGAGCCAAATTCAACAAATATACCATTTAGATTTAATTCTGATTTTTTATTATCTTTGAGGTTTTCTAAGTTAACAGATTCAACAAAATCTTTACCATTTACTTTTTTGATAACGCTGCTGTAAATAACCTCTGTATTCTGTTTCCCTCCAAGCCTCTTTACCAACGAAGGAGTAGCTCTCAGCTTCTCTCTTCTGTAGATTATATAAACCTTAGTTGCAAATTCTGACAATAAGATTGCTGCCCCAGCAGCTGCATTTGCACCCCCTGCGACAGCCACAACCTTATCCCTAAATAATGGAGCATCGCATGTTGCGCAATAGCTTATACCTTTTCCAATGAGTTTCTCCTCTTCTTTTAGACCAAGCCTTCTTTTTATTCCGCCCAAGGCGTATATTATCGATTTTGCTCTAAATTCTTTTTTTGAAGCCCTGACTAAAAAATTATCATCTAGTTTACTTACATCAGTGATCGCATCATAAATTATTTCAGTCCCTGTCTTTTTGGCATGTTCTGCAAATTTCTTAGCGAGGTCTAATCCAGTCACAGGGTATAGTCCCAGATAGTTTTCAACCTCAGCAGTTTCTGTTATCATACCCATATCCTTTCCTACTACAATAGCATCTAGATTGTATCTGCTGGCATAAATAGCGGCAGACAATCCCGCAGGGCCTGCACCCAGTATAATTAAATCATATATTCTCATGTTAACCACTAATGTCCACAACCCTCTTTTAAATCATCAAGCTCATCCAGATTATTTATCACATCCTTAACAATTCTGAATTTTCCTGTCTTCAGTTCTATTCCCTTCTCTTTACAGAGCGCCATTGCTCGCGTACCCATACCAAAACAATATACAGTATCAATCTCAAGGTTGTCAATTGCAGAAACAGGCGAGCATCCCTCTGTTTCTTGAACATCCACCATTTCTAGTTTCTTAGTTTCAGAGTCATAAACTGCCATGAATTTTACATGACCGAAATGCTCCGCAACTGTTGATAACTCACCATTATTATCCAATACTGGAATTGCCATTCTCATTTTCAATCACCAAAACTTTCTTTTAGTCCATTGACAACAAAACAGGTGTTATGTATCAGTTTGATATTATTATTTTTGCAGAATTTTATAGACTTTTCTGATTCTGAGCCTGGCTGCATCCAGACCTTGTTTATATCAAGTTGTTTGCATTTCTTAACTATCATCTCTGTAATTTCTGATGGAATAACTGTCATAACAATATCTGGTTTTTGTGGTAGTGATTCCAGGTCGCTGTAGCAAACATCTCTATCTATTTTATTATATTTAGGATTTATGGCATAAATATGAAAACCGATAGATTTTAGTTTTTTATATACCTTATATCCCCACTTTTCTGGCTTGGCAGACGCACCAACAATTGCAATTTTATTCCTTTTATTCAAAAAGTCCGTTATAAGCACCTCATAAATTCTTATCCAGCCATTGTCTTACAGCTGGCTCAGGTAAAGCGCCCACAAATTCATCAACAACCCTGCCATTCTTGAAAAGCTTAATACTAGGTATACTGCTAATCTCGTACCTTTGGCTAACTGCACGACCCTCATCGACATTGAGCTTAGCCAAAACAAATTTTCCATTATATTCCTTTACAAGCCTCTCTAGTACAGGGCCTAGGAATAAACAAGGTTGACACCAAGCAGCCCAAAAATCCACAACTATAGGAATATTTTTACTCTGCTCTATTATCCTTTCTTGAAAGTTCTCATCACTAACTTCTATCACACTTTGCATTTCATCACTCCCAATTCTTTTAATCAGTTTCTTCATCTTTTCTATTTTAATCTTCTCTTCTTCGTCCATATTCTATACCTCCGTTAGTAATATTTAAATTCTTCCAATCTTCTCTCAAAACCTCTTTCATTTCTGAGTTATACAACGCAGACGCTGGATGGTACATCGGAATTATTTTGACTTGAAAGAATAGATTATTTATTTGGAATATCTTTCCATGAATACCTCCCATATTCTGGGACTTAAGCCCGGACTTCTTAAAGATATAATTTGTTGCTATGTTTCCCAAGGTAATTATGATCTTGGGCTTAATAATCTCAATCTGCCTGTCTAGGTAAGGCGAACAAGTCCCGATCTCCTCTTCTGTTGGTGCATTACCCGGAGGATAACACTTGACAACATTTGTAATATAAACCTCTTTTCTTTGTAGTCTGGCCAACTCAAGTAATTCATCCAAAAATTTTCCTGCAGAACCAACAAATGGCCTTCCTTGCAAGTCTTCATTATGACCAGGACCTAAACCAACTAAGATGACCTTTGCATCAGCATTTCCCTCCCCAGAAACCGGAAGTTTCCTTGTTTTGCTTAGAGGGCATTTTGAACATTTTCTTATCTCGTTTTCAATCTCTTTTAATTCCTCCGGTTTGTTCATCATTATTCTTATCACCCTATTTCGATTACCATCTCACTCTCTCTAATATTGTAAACTAAAAGAAAGGGCCTGATAAAGACTGTGCTGATCATCTCATTATAATCCTTTAAGTCCCTTTCCGCCTGTTACAGCTATTTTCATGCTCCTGGCCTCCTTTTCAAAGTTTCTTTTCTATTCAACGGTTCAACATCAGGTTCTTCCAGCTCATATATCGAAACAGCATCCAAGTCAGTGAAGTGCTGCTTTATTGAATCTAGTTCATCTTTTGCCAAGGGCCTTACCGGAGATTTTCTTCTTGGTGTATTGATATATACCTTATCTGGATTTATAGACCTGGCTATTTCTGCCATTTCAGCTGCATAACTTTTATTCAAATCTATAAACATCATCTGCAGGCAGAATTCCCCCTTATATTCCTGCTTGAAGCGTTTCAAACCCTCAACCAATGACTCATATCTTATACCCTCAGCAGGCCTGTTAACTGCCTCAAGGACTTGCTGGTTCGGTGCATCCAGGGTAGCAATAACTGTGTCGGTATAATCCAGGTCCTTTCTGACCTTCTCGTCTGAAAGAAGGCTTGCATTGGTCAGAACAGCCAAGGGCAGGCTGCTGAGTTCTTTTGCAGTATATGCTATCTCCCCCAGGTTTTCAGCAAGTGTCGGCTCGCCTGTCCCGGATATAGTAATTATATCCGGGTTCGTTCTTTCGATTTTTATTTTTAATTCCCTTCTTATATTCTCTGTATCCACAAAAACCTTCCTGTCTGTTCTATATTGTGTCGGCCCAAGACCGTAGAACAGCTGGCAATAAACACAATCAAAAGAGCATTTTTTATCGCCCTTTGTCGAGCAAATTGGGTCTATGCCCAACGAAACCCCCAGTCTCCTAGACGGTACAGGACCGTATACTGCTGCCATGATCATTCACCAATAACTTTCCGCCTGTTACAGCTATTTTCATAAACTGAACCTCATTTCGCACGTTCTCTAGTGTCCCATCGGGCCTGTTGCCTCGTTGATTTTCGTGAGCTCGTTCTTTGCAAATTTATCCAATACCTCTTTGACTGTTCCGCTGCCCTGGTATACATCTATACCGAGCTGCTGGAAAGCAGAGAAAGCCCTTGGCCCTATGTTGCCTGTTATCACTGCATCAAC
>CAZRDV010000012.1:0-17602 GCA_964599215.1 uncultured archaeon
TCCAGTTAAGAATTATATAAAATCCCAGCTTGCTGACATAACAAAGATTAAGCAACTAGGCTATTCACCGAAGTACAGCTTAGAAGACGGGATTAAGATGCTTTTATAGTGCCTCTCCAGTAATCAAGAACATCGTTGAGGCTTTTTTCTAGTGGTATCTTAGGCTGCCAGCCGAGCTTGCTGATTTTTGAATTATCGCCTATGAATATGGGATCATCCAAAATACGGATTTTAGATGAATCCTGCTCAATTTTTATCTCTTTTTTTGATATTGATACTAATTTATCCAGGATCTCTTTTACCTTGTATCTTTTTCCAGAACAGATGTTATAGACATCTCCGAACTCTCCTTTTTCTGTAAGAAGCCACAAAGCCTCCACAGCATCCCTTACATCTGTAAGATCTCTTATACCGTTGAGGTTGCCAACGCACAGCTTCTCTTTAAGGCCTTTTTCTATTTCAGCTATACCTTTACCAAAGTCAGAACATGCATCAAATATTTTTCTTGGCCCGATGATATTAAAAAACCTTATCCGGAGTATCTTCATTTTATAAGCCTGGAAATAGAGGTAGGCAAGCATGTCTGTTCCGATCTTGCTGACAGCATAAGGAGATGATGGTCTGAACTCCTTTTTCTCGTTTATTGGTATCTCGTTTTCATAGTTCAGACCGTATTCAGCTGAAGAACATGCAATTGCAATTGTAGGATTTATGCCTGCTGTTCTTATGGCATCCAGCAGGTAGAAGGTTCCGAGTATGTTTGTTGTTAATGTCTCCTCAGGGTCCTTCCATGAAGGCACAACAAAACTCTGCGCTGCCAAGTGAAAAACATAATCCGGCTTCACGCTGCTGATAATCTCGCTGATCTTTTTCTTGTCTCTTATATCGCATTCTATCAGGTTTATCTTGTTTAAGTGATCCAAGTTCTTTTTGCTGCCATAAACAGTAGCATAGACATCAATGCCTTTCTCAAGAAGGAAATCTGCAAGATGCGAGCCTATAAAACCCTCAGCACCGGTTATCAAAGCCTTCATATAAGTCACTATATACTTAAAATTTAAATTGGTTGTTTACATCCTTTACAATTTTTTTGACATGATTAACAAATACATTAATATCAAATCTCATTGCCTTTTTTCGTATAAATCCGTGTTTCCATTTTATTTTTTCAGCTCTTTTAACTGCTGCTATGAGCGATGCTGTGTTAGGCTCAAAGAATACTCCTGTTCTGTTTTCTATAACACTTTCAGTAAGCCCTCCCTCTCTAACAGCTATGGCAGGCTTGCCAGCTAGCTGTCCTTCTATAGGCGTTAGCCCCAGGTCTTCATCCTGAGCTGCTGTTATGGTTGACCTGCATCTTGCATAAAGCTCCAGTATTTTTTCATGTTTCACAGGACCGAGAAATCTTATGTTCTTGCAGCCCTCAGCCAGATTCTTTAGTCGGCTTTCCTCCGGACCTGTGCTTGTGATAAAAAGCCTTTTGTCAGGCATCTGCCTGAATGCATCTATCATGAGGTCAACTCTTTTTAGCGGATCAAGCCTTGATGTAGATAAATAAAAATCTTCTGATTTCTTATAGTAGAACTTTTTGGATTCTACACCCGTATATACCACCTCACATCTATCGTATAATCTCTTGCCGTAGTATTTCATCACTCTTTTCTTTACATTTTCCGAATTAGGGCAGATTCTGTCGAACTGTTTCATGTAAAATTGGTTTCTTGGATAGAGATAACGGTGAAGCATTTTTAATCCAAGCCTCTGGAAAAATCCTGAATTACTATAGAACCATTCTTTCAGGTCGTACATATGCCTTGGTGGTGTATGCAAATAGATTATGTTCGGATGGTTGTTCTTTGCAGCTGATATGCACACAGTACCAGAGAATATAAAGAAATCATAGTTTAGTTTAAGCCTCTTAAACTTTTCCATCAGATAGATTGTTCTCAGACCGCTCTTTTTTATAAGTGTTCCTATCTCTGTTACATTAATATCCTGTAGCTCTTTATGTGTTTTTTCATAATCAGCAAATCCAGTGTATATATCTGCATTTATTGCCTTGGCAAGGTTTACTATCAGCCTTTCACCACCTCCCATTTTGTCAAAATAATCATGCAAAATTGCTACTCTCATACTTATCCTCTTTTCTAAATTGCAACCAACCCTTGAAAAAGGCAATAGCTCTGCTAAATGGAAGCATCCATATAATCAAAATAAAAAGAAGCTTATTTCTGATGCTGCCTTCGCTTCCATATAAAATTATATTATAAACAACAATTGCCAAGTAAACAGCTATCAGCAAAAGCGCATAAGGCGTAAAGAGCAGTGAGGTAAGCGCTGCAATGAAAACAGCCACAAAAACAAAGGACGGCAAAAAGATTTCTCTGAATCCGCCAAATAATTCGTTATAGAATTTCTTATGCCTTTTGTAAAGAAGCCAGTCAAATGCAAACCTCTGCTGCCTCTGTATCCTTTTTACTACAGTATCCTTTGCTGACTTGTGTACCATCTCTGCATTTTCTGCAAATTCGATTTTATATCCAAGCTTCATAACCCTCCATGCCATATCAGTATCTTCCCGGAATGCTCTGTTAAAGCGGCTGTCAAATCCACCAAGCCTTTTTAGTATATTCGTCCTGTAGCTTGTGTTGTGGCCTATATAGGCAATGCGTGTATTCTCCATATGGTGCCAGAAAAGTCCCTTCTTGTCAGCAAATGTCCTGCCTATCACGCCTCCTACGCCAGGGTCTGAATACGGTTTCACTAACTCTTTGAGCCATTTCTTTCTAACAATGCAGTCAGAATCAATAAAAGCTATTATGCTGCCTTTTGCAAAGCTTAGTGCATTGTTTCTTGCAACAGACGTCCCTGCGTTTTTCTGTTTCAGCAGCTTTAGTTGCTTGAACTGCCTGTTATATTCTTCCAAGATATCTGTTGTACCATCAGTTGACCCGTCATCTACAACAATTATTTCATAATTCTTATAATCCATTTTAAGTGCAGCATCCAGGCATCTTCTTATCAGATCCTTTCTGTTGTAAACTGGGATTATTATTGAGACCGTTTCCATTGTCAAAACCTATTTCTTTGCTCTTTTAACAAACCTTTTTGCAGTATAAGATGTATAAACCTTAAAATAATTATACAGCAGCTGAAGATCTTTTTTGCTTATATCATTTGCACGAAGCTTATTAATACCGATGGAGAATATTTTTCTTAGCGAGCTTGGCTTGTGCCAGAGAACCCCGTCAACCATGACCCCTTGCCTCTGGATTTCTTTCTTGAATAAATCATGTATCTCAATGACCTGTTCTCTTGATAGGTATGGTGTATTTATCAAAGCCTTGCTTTTTTCATTGTACTCGCTCCAGTCTTCTGATACAAGCCATTTGTTTCTTTTGCATGTAAAATAGAAATCAGTATCCGGCCATGCTGTTGCTATGTTGACTTCTATATCTGTTGCATTTAGGTTCTTTGCATACTCTATTGTTTTCAGGCATTCTTCGTATGTCTCACCTGGTATTCCTACCATGAACCAGGCATGGGCATCAATACCCATTTCTTGTGTCTGGTTTATAATATCTTTTGATTGTTCCAGGGATATGCCCTTGTGTAGTACATCATCAAGAACTCTTTGTGAACCTGATTCAATACCATACCCAATTGAGGTGCACCCGGCGGTTTTCAGGCTTGCAAGAACTTCTCTGTCCATCATATCAGTTCTTCCATTGCATGAAAATGTAATAGATAGTTTTCTTTTCTTTATTTCTCTGCAGAAATCAATTACCCACTGTTTCGGCCCTATCAGTTCTGAGTCAGAAAAACTGAAGTGTGTTACCTTGTAATTTTTTCTCAGGTATTCAATCTCATCTACAACCCTTTCTGGTTTCCTGATCCTGTATGGTGCAAGCCTTCTAAGACCTGGCATGCAATTAGCGCAGTTGAACGGGCAACCACGGCTTGCTATTATCAGAGAATGTGCAAGGCTTCTTGAAGGGTATTTTTTATCATCAAAGATATCTTTGGCGGGAAATGGTAGTTCGTCTAGATCCTTTAGGATTTCTCTTGGCTGGTTGTGGATTATTCTGCCCTCTCTTTTAAATATCAGGCCATTGACTTTTCTTAAATCATATCCTTTGCTTAACGCATCTACTAAGTCTCTTAGTGTGTACTCGCCTTCTCCTATGCACACTGCGTCAACAGGGTTCAGTTTTAAAACTTCTTCTGGCAGAGCTGTTGGATGTGGACCGCCAAAAACAATAAAGGCATTCGGATTTACTGACTTGATTCTGCCTGCAATTTCTGCCGCATACCTGAATACGATAGTTGGCACATAAAAGCCAAATAAATTGAACTCTTTGTATATTCTTTCGTCTGGTTTTTCCAAATAAGCATCTACTCCCTTTACAACAAAACCACTTTTCTTCATTACTGCTCCTATATATGAAAGTCCTAATGGTATGTAATCGTGAAAGGTATACTCTGATGTGGGATTTATCAGTAAGGTCTTGATATCCATAAAATCACTAGAGGCTTTTGCCTGCCCATTTAATACCTTCTTTAATTCTGTACAGCAGACCTGCATATCCGCCATGCCTGTAACCCCTTTCCAGGTAGTCGTGTATTCCCTTTATGCTGATTCTTCTTCTGTTCCAGGAATTTGATATTTCGTGATAAGCTTCCGTTATCTCTTTTCTTGTTAGTGCATAAGATTTTGTGTATAATTCAGATTCACCATATTCTATTAGCCTGTCCCTCTTGGCAATATCATAGAAAGGCGTCCTAGGGTATGCTATTGCAACTGATATTTGGACCTCATCAGCATTGACCTTATCAAAGAAGTTCTTTGTTTCTTCTAGTGTCTTCTTGGTCTCCCACGGGAGTCCGAGAATGCAGGTAAGATGCAAATATATCCCTAGGTCGTTGCACCATTCAAAAACCTTTTTGGCGTAATCGAGGTTGAGGCCCTTACCCATTTTATTTAGAATTAGCTGAGAACCTGATTCCAACCCAAATTTGATGGCCCTGCATCCAGAGGCTTGCATTGCAGTGAGCATCTTTTTTGTTGTAACTTGCGGGTGTGTCATGCAGCTCCATGGTATATTTATATTTTCCTTTATTTTGCTGCATAATCTGAGCATCTCGTTTTCTCCGCGCAGTGTAAATGTATCGTCATCAAAGTATATTTCTCTTGGATTATAATGTTCTATGCAATCCTGCATCTCAGAAACTACCCTGTTTGCACTATGAAACCTGTACTTCCTTTCATAGACCAGATGGGTCCAGACGCAGAATATGCATCCGAACGTGCACCCGCGAGATGCCAGCATCTGTAGATTCGGGTAGTATCTTGAAAATATCTCGTCATACCTGTTCATTGGGAAAAGATCCCTGGCTGGATAAGGAAGCTCGTCCAAGTTCTCTATGAGCCTTCTTTTTTTAGTTATCAATATATTTTTTTTATTTTTCAGGCCTATCCCACCTATTCTTGAGGGTTTTGTCTTATTTCTAATAGAATTCAATAAATCCCGTAACGCATATTCATACTCACCAAGCGCTATGAAATCCAGTGTCTTGTTAATTAGGGATTGTCTTGGGAATGCTGTTACATGCGGGCCTACAAAAACCGTTTTGCATCCAGTGGCTTTTTTCATACTATCCGCTATTTTCAGATCATCCTGAAATGTAGGCGTGGTAGTTTCAACAACGAAAACGTCCGGATCCTCGTCTTTTGCCTTTTTCATAAATTCCTTCCTGTCATATCTGCTTGCAACTGCATCTATGGCAGACACGTCGAACCCGTTTTCTCTTAGAACAGCTGCCGAGTATGCAAGCCAGAATGGAAACGGGGAGGTATTGAATTCATATCCTCCAAAGGCCGGCCATCTAGATCCTGCCTTAAATCCTCCTATTTTTTTCTCCTTTACCCATGGCGTATTTGCAATAAGAACCTTCATAATCTTCACTCATAAGCCAATATAAAAATGTTCGGACGAATAGAGATTTGATTAAATATTTAAAAAACTATTCTCTTAGGAGCTTTGTTGCCAATCTTAATATATTCTTAGGTACCGGAAGTCCGAATCTCTCAAAAAAGTAGACGTCGCTCTTGGTTACTGTTTTTGAAATTATAAGATATGAGATATAGAAACCGAATCCTGCTGATAACGTGATTGCCAGCTCAGGCCATATATCCATTACAAGCATGCCTTTTATATAAAAAATAAGTAGAATCGTGATAATACTTCCTATGAAGATTTTTACCATCCTGATCCATTGGATATTTATCTTAAGATATTTTCTCAAAAAGCCAAAAGCCAGAACAAATGCAGCTATGTATGTTGCAAGTGATGCAATTGCCGCCCCGACTATTCCGTAAACAGGTATCAGAAGCAGATTCGATACAAGATTAATAGCTGCGATAATAAAAATTATCTTCATGTTTATGAAGGATTTACCTATACCGTTAAGACATACCTGAAAGATGGTATAAAGTGCGTAGAAAACCATGCCTATTGACAGTATCTGCAATGGTAGCGCAGCAGGCAGATAATTGTTACTGAACAAAAAACCTATTATGATTTCTGGTGATGTAAAAATTATTATGAGAAATGGTATCAAGAATGAAAAAGATAATAAAATGGAAAATCCTATACCGTTTTCAATATAGTTTCTTTTCTTTCTGGCATAGAGTTCTGAAACCATTGGAAACAGGACTATTATAAAAGGAGATGTAAAAACTAGCAGAAGCTGTGATGTTGGCAATGCAATCTGGTAGAACCCCACTTCCTCCAATGAGCGAAACGCAGTCAGTATTATTGTTGATGCGTATTCGGTAATGTACAATGCAATGCCTCCTATAAAAATAGGTGCTCCGAACAGTGCTAGTTTCTTTGATAATTTCTTTGATATGAATGATCTGATCTCGAAGAATTTTGGGAATATTCTCGTAAATAAATAGAAGAAAATAAAAGAACCTATTACTACAGCAAGAACATAAGATAGTGCAACGCCTATAATCCCCAATCCAAGTGTTATGAATAAAACAGATCCGACAGTTACAAATGTAATTCTAAACGGCTCCATTGAAGCAACGTATTTCATCTTCTGGAATCCCTGAAATATAGACTGGAACAGGGCGTAGAACATACCAAGGGATATGCTTAACATTATAAGCTTGAGTACAAGGCTCGCTTCTGATGTTTTAAAGAAAGCTATGGCTATGGTATCTGAAAGGGAAAAGATAACTATAGTTATTACAGATAAGGTTACAATCTGTGTCAACGAAACAAATAAAATAGATGATTTTATCTTAGTGTAATCTTTTTTAACCAAAAACTCAGGTAGGTGTTTTACAAGCGACGAATTTAATCCTAATTCTCTAAAGGAATTGAATACTGCAACAAACGCCACTACTGCATAGAATAAACCGAACTCCTCTACTGTCAGGGATCTTGATAAAAATATCCTAAGTATATAACCCATAAGCATAACGTAAAAAGATGCCAACAGAATAAGTGAACTGCTCTTTACTGCAATTTTGGTGTAGTCTGTCATTCAAATCACTTTAGAACATTCTTGTAAACCCTATAAAATTCTTCACAGACCTTACCTAACTTATATTCGTTAGTTTTTTCAATAGCCTTTTTGGCCAGCCTCTTCTTTTCTGATGGGTTGTCTATAAGGTATAAAACTTTCTCTTTCATAGCGTGCCAATCACCGTAGTCAACAAGTATCCCGCCTTTGCCAACTGTTTCAGGCACTGCACCAACCCTGGTAGATACCACAGGTGTTCCGCACATCATTGCTTCTGCAAGAACCCTTCCAAAAGATTCGTGTTTGGTCGGATATAAGAAAACATCTGCTTTTCTGTACCAGTATGCAAGCTTCTCTATGGATATTTTACTTAGAAATGAGAACCTGTTGCTGGCTCTGCGTTTAAGATCCTTTAGCAAAGGTCCTGTACCTATAAAGACGAACCTAAAATTCTTATTTTGCCTCTCTATTTCTTTGCATATATCGAATGCAATATGCGCACCCTTCCAGGGAAGCATTGTACCCACATAGAGTATGATGTTTTCATTTGATTTCTTTGGGTAGAATATCTTGTTATCTATGGGGTCTGGTATTATTTTGTATTCGGATCTTGCTATCCTTCTGAGATGCTCCTTTTCATCATTGTTCTGCGGGATTACAGTAGAACCATTTAGTATGAATCTGCCATGGGCTTTGTTGTATATGTTCATAAACAATGCCTTTTTTATGCTCATCTGTGTTGGATGGAAAGAAGTTGAAAATACATGAGGTACTTGCTTAATCTTAGCAGTTATGAAACCCGCAGTTGCTGGAAAATATCCGTAGTGAAAAGAATGGATCAGGTCAGGTCTTGTTTTTCTCAGTTTTCTAAATGCGTCAAATGAAAAAATACCAAGGTCTGAAAACTTTATAATATCAAATCTTTCAATGCGTATATTTGGATATTCTTCCACCTTTTTCATGCCTTTATATCTTGGGGCATATATTTTGATATCTACATCGTGGTTTTCAGCAAGGTAGTTTGATAAGTTGTAAACATTATTCGATACCCCATTCGCTACATGTCTCATACTTGTTACTGTTGTAGTTATGCATATTTCCATAGGCGATCCCAATAACCAATGAATATAAGATTTTATAAATATTCTTAAAGTAGTTGATTATATATGGTGATATAAATAAGGGTGAAATTTTTTGCATTTGGGGAGGATTTTCCAAACTTCCATGCAAGCTATGTGCACATTCCAGGAAAAATGAAAGCCCTTGCTGAACTTGGTAATGATGTAGAAATATTTGCAAGGCCGCCCAAGGATGAGAAACACCTGATTGGAAAATATCTAGAGAGGAAAAATGACTATAGTATAAAGTATGTCATATTCCCTAAGGTATCCAATTTCATCAGTTTTGGCAGCTACATGAAATCTTTGAAAATAGTCAGAGATGATATAAGAGGCTCTGATATCATTCATGAGAGATTTTATCCAGAGTTATTTTCAACAGCTATAATAAAAAATTCCGGCATGCCCAGCGTCCTTGAATTGAACAACCCTGTAGCAGAAGAGCTGAATAATCCATTGCTAAGATTTAGTGTAAAATTAATAAGGAAGTTAAAAACATCCAATTGTGATGCAATAATAACACAGACACAAACCCTGAAGAGCATTATTTCGAGGTTCACAAAAAAGCCCATATACGTTGTGCCTAATGGTGTGGATGTTAAAAAATATTCAAAAAAGAGCAGCTGGCTTAGAGGCAGATACGGCATATCTAAAAAAGATATTGTAATAACATTTGTTGGTGCCTACAGACCGTGGCACGGAATAAACCAGATGCCATCTATAGTGGAGGCTTTTACAAACGAAAATATAAAATTTGTTTTTATTGGGGGTCATAGTGATTTCTTGAGTCGTTATAGAAATGTTATTCAGACAAAACATTTGGCTTATGATGATGTTGCCCAGGCACTACTTTCTTCTGACATACTAATAGCGCCGTTCGATACAGGCAGCTACAAATATCTGGAAAAACTGGGTTTCTGGTGGTGTCCTGTTAAGCTCTTTGAGTACGCAGCAGCTGGCAAGCCAGTAGTTTCATATAATTACAAAGAGGTGAGAAACATTGTGAAGGATGCTGCCCTGCTTGCCAAACCAGGTAATAGAAACGAATTCATAGAAAACCTTTCTTCATTGATAGAAAACAGGTCATTAAGGAAAAAACTTGGCAACAGGGGAAAGAGGTATTCAAGAAAATACGACTGGGCGTACGTAGCAAAAAGTACGCTGGATGTTTATGAAAATATCACTTAAAGATCTCATTTAAAGAAGTTTTTCACTGTCTCTGCTATTTCTGAAACTTCTTCTTCTCTGAGTTCAGGGAATATCGGCAGATCCAGTATCTTGCCTGCAGCAGTTTCTGCTATAGGAAAGCCTCTTTTCTTTCCGAGATTACTGAATGCACTTTGCATATGTATTGGTAATGGATAGTGTATACCAAACCCTATTTGCCTTGATCTCAGATGTTCTGCTAAAGCATCTCTTTTGTCAGTCCTTATTACGTACATATGATAAGTATGCTTTCTGTTTTCACCTTCTATTGGTGTTGTAACTGTTTCACTCAACTGTTTACTATACAGCCTAGCTATTTTTCGTCTTGCATCAATCCATTTATCTAAATGCCGTAGCTTTGTCCTGAGTATTGCTGCCTGTAGTTCATCAAGCCTGCTGTTGTACCCTAGCATAAGGCTGTTATATCTTTGCTTTTCTCCGTATGTTCTTAACATCCTGATTTTATCTGCAATTTCATCGTTATTGGTTATTACTGCTCCTCCGTCGCCGTAGCAGCCGAGGTTCTTGGTTGGATAAAAGGAGTATGCGCCTAAATCAGTACCGACTTTTTTCCCATTGTACTCTGCCCCGTGCGCCTGGGCACAGTCCTCTATTATCTTTAGGCTGTGCTTTTCTGCTATCTCTCTTACCACGCCCATATCACACGGATGTCCGTATAGATGAACAGGAAGTATGGCTTTTGTCCTATTTGTTATTTTATCTTCGATCTTGCTTGTGTCAATATCAAGATTTTCATCACAGTCGACAAGAACCGGCTTGGCTCCAGCAAGTATTATAGCCATGACAGTCGGTGATGTAGTATTGGCCTGTGTTATTATCTCGCTGTTTTCAAGGCCAAGTGCTCTTATCGATAAGATTATGGCGTCTGTTCCAGATGCAACAGCTATACAGTGTTTTGCTTTACAGTAACTGGCAAACTCCTTCTCGAATTGCCTTACATTCTCATCAAGAACAAATCTCCCGCTTTCCAATACTTCGTATACTGCACTGTCTATCTCTTTCTTTATGTCTTCATATTGCCTTTTCAGGTCAAATGCAGGTATCATTTAATCAACTCTATTTTGTCTAGTAACTCGTTAAGTTTTTTTATGCTTTCTTTATCTAAATAATTGCCTTCTCTGTCAATAAGTATGCCTTTCATTCCAACAGCCTCTGCCGGAGCAATATCGCTTTCATAGGAATTTCCTATCATAACTGCCTCGTCTGCTTTAACACCTAGTTCTTTTAAGCAGGTTTCAAACATTTTTGCATCAGGTTTAAGCATGCCGATCTTATGGGAAAGTATCATGGAATCAAAATAATTCTTAAGGTAATTGAATTTTTCTGATCCGTGTGGCCATGAATTGGAAATCAACCCGAGCTTGTAGCCATTTTTCTTTAAAGCATCTAGAACAGAGGCAGCCTCAGGCTGAATAACTGTCATATCAACCTGTTCCTGCTTAAGAATTTCTTTTAGGCGCTCGATATCCTTTATACCAAGTCCTTCTGCTATATTCTTAAAATACGATTCCTCGTCTTTATAGACCTGTCCGCAAACCAGTTTCTGGACCTCAGGCTTTTGTATTTTTATACCAAAGGTCTTGATGATAACTGCCTCTGGATCAATAAAGGTTGTCAGCGTTCCGAACAGGTCAAATACAACCGCCTTTACTTTGTAAACCATTTAATCACCTAAAAATGATCTGTTGGCCTCCAGTATAAAATTTCCTTTTCTGGGATGGTCATCTCTCTTAGGGGCAAAATCATGAGGTTCTCATTGAATAGGTTAGGTGCTTTGTTTATATCTGATATTGTATCTATGGTTTTTCCTTTTTCTAGTTGCCTATAGAACGGATGGTTAGACGGAATGAAGCTGCCAATATTGTTAAAATCATGTTTTCTGCATAGGTCACATAAATAGGAGTATATATTTTCGTATACCTGATCTTCCTGAGCACAGACTTCCCTAATCTCTACTAATCTTTCTTTTTCTCTTGGTTCAATTATTATGTATCCTTTAAGTTCATTTCCATCCAGAAACAAAGCTATATTCTTCGGGTTTATAACATTATTCATTAGCCTTTCAAAATACCAATCAGGTCTTGCAAGTGTGAATTGCATTCCCTTGTTGGATTCATGATAAAGTTTTTTGATATCCTCGAAAAAGGTATTATCGTATTTCTTGACAGTTATATTTTTTATTTCATTTCTTTCTGAAGGTGCTGTAATGATGTAGTTTTCGTTTAATGGTCTCCACCCAAGTTTTTGGAAAAAGTTCACTCGCCTGGTAAATAGGAGTGATATGTCATAAACATCTCTTATATCATCTTTAACTTTTTCAATTATTTTTGTGGAGTAGCCTTTTCCACGATAATCTTTCTCTGTTACGACATTACCAATACCAGCAACAGATAGGGTTGCTGGTCCTCCTGAATTAGAGTTAACGTTTCTCTTTATCAGATTCAAATGACTTACGACCTTGTTGTTTTCGATTATTAGATATGTTTTATAATCTTGTTCACTCCATACAAAATTTTCCATGTAACCTTTAGGCATGCCCTCTGACCTGAATTCATTTTCAACAAGATCAGCTATCTGTGTTTCATATCCGTCTTCTGAATAGTTTATCTCCAAAATAATCACCAATAGTATTCTTTATTCTTTTCATAGAATTCTTTAGTTTTTTGGATTCCGTCTTTAAGGCTTGTTTTTGGCTTCCAGCCGAGATTTTTTAGCTTGTCGTAACTGGCTATGAAATCACCAACCTCAATTCTTTTTACTTCATCTGGATACGGCACAAGCTCATAGCTACCACCGATGCCGGAAACTGCCTTTGCAAGGTCAAGTATAGAGGCACTCTCACCTCCCAGGTTAAATATTTCTCCGTATGCTTTCTTGTCTGCTATCAAGATTAATGCATCTATAACATCATCTATGTAATTAAAGTCCCGTTTATTCTCGCCGTTGCCGAAAACCTGTATTTTTTTATTGTCCATTGCAAGTCTTATGAACCAGTTAAGAAAGCCCTGTCTGCTGTGCTTCATCTGATGCCTTGGGCCGTATGTATTTGTCAGCCTTAGGCAAACAGATTTGATGCCATAGAGTTTATAATAAAGTAGAATGTAGCTCTCAGCAGTTAGCTTATTGATACCGTTTATATCCTTTGGGTTGCATGGGTGTTTCTCATCAACTGGAAGATACTGTGGTGTGCCATATTGCGATCTTGTTCCTGTGTATACAAGAACTGCTTTGCTGTTTTTCCTGCATGCCTCTAGCAGATTTAGTGTGCCTTTGACATTGATATCCATATCACTTATAGGATCCTCCATGCTTCCTGAGTGGCTTATTAATGCGGCTAGATGAAATATGTAATCCTTGTCTTTTACCAAATCATTTATAATATTGTCCCTGATATCTGCCTGGACAAATTTTATTTTATTTTTTATGGCCTCTATATTATGAGCATTTGCTCCTGTGTTAGGCAGCATCGAATCTATTATTGTTACATCAGCACCAAGCTCCAATAAACGATACGCTAGATTGGAGCCTATGAAGCCAGCCCCTCCTGTTATCAGAACCCTTTTTCCTTTCATCATATAAGAGGCCTCCACCAGTTTTCATTATTCTTGTACCAATCAACTGTTTCCTTTAAGCCATTATCAATGGCTGTCTCTGTGCTCCATCCTAGTTTTCTTATCTTTTCTGTATCTATTGAATATCTGAAGTCGTGGCCTTTTCTGTCTTGGACAAATTCTATGTCATTTTCATCCTTTCCAAGCATTTTCAGTAGCTTTTTCGTAAGCTCCAGGTTTGTCAATTCCTGACCAGATGCTATGTTATATATCTCGCCTGTTTTACCCTTGGTTATAATAAGCTCAATTGCTCTGCAGTTGTCCATAACATACAACCAGTCCCTGACATTTAGGCCATCTCCATACAAAGGAACCTTTTTTCCAAGCAACAGGTTTGTTATAAAAAGTGGGATTATTTTTTCAGGATACTGAAAAGGCCCGTAGTTATTGGAGCTTCTTGTAATAACTATAGGTAATTTATGAGTAACCTGATACGCCCTTACCAGAAGGTCTGCACCTGCCTTGCTTGCAGAATAAGGTGAGTTCGGCTCTAGCTTGTCGTTTTCTTCAAACGATCCCTTTTTTCTTGATCCATAGACCTCGTCTGTTGAGATATGAACAAATTTTTCAATGCCGAACTTCCTGCAGGCCTCCAGTAAGGTGTATGTTCCAAATACATCTGTCAGTACAAAAGAGCCTGCATCTATTATGCTCCTGTCAACATGTGTCTCAGCAGCCCCGTTTACAACAATATCAGACTTTTTTACCAATTCCTCAACAACAGTTTTATCACAGATGTTACCCTTTACGAATTGGTAATTCTTATTGTCCTTGAAATCCTCTGTATTCTCCATCCTTCCTGCATAGGTAAGTGCATCAAGGTTTATTATTTTATAATCCTTTTTCAGTAAAAGCCGTATCAAATTGGACATTATAAATCCGCATCCGCCGGTAACGAGAATAGTTTTCATAATTAAAACCTATATCCTTATTTCAGAATCCTCGCCTACAATAAATCTATGGCCGGCCTGTGGCGTGTTGTGCGGCAATATGGATGTTCTTTTTCCTATCAGGCTGTCTACGATTTTTTTACCGCCCATATCTATTTCCGAGTCTCCAAGAATTATAGAAGATTCTATCTCGCCGTTGTTCATTTTCGTGTTATCAGCAATTGAGGTATAAGGCCCTATGTAAACATTTTCTATTTTACAGTTTTTCCCTATTTTTATAGGACCTCTCAATATGCTGTTCCCTTTTATAGTGGTTCCTTTTCCTATTTCGACTTCTCCTATTATTTTTACGTCTTTTTCAACAACCCCCATTATATTGCTCTTCAAGTTGCCAAGAATCACCTGGTTTGCATGAAGTATATCTTCAGTTGTTCCTGCATCATCCCACCAGTCATCTATTATCTCTGCTGTTACAACATGTCCGTCAGCGTTTATAATGCCCTGTATTGCATGGGTAATTTCTAATTCGTTTCTTTCTGAAGGCTTTAGATCTTTTATGAAATTAAATATCTTCGAGTTGAAAAAGTAAATTCCAGTTATAATAAGATTGCTTTTTGGATTTTTAGGCTTCTCCTCGACTTCTATTATTCTTTTGTTTTCATCCAAAGTCGCGACACCAAATTTTTCCGGATTCTCTGATCTTGAAAGCAACAGGCTTGCATCAGCACTGTTGCTTATGAAATTATCAACATATTTCTTTATTCCATTGCTTATTATATTGTCTCCGAGGTATACTACAAATTTATTATCACCTATGAAATCCTTAGCTATCCCAACAGCATGAGCAAGTCCCCTGGGAGCATCCTGTTCTATGTATGTTATTTTGGCTCCCCATGCATCTCCATTGCCCAAAGAGTCTTTTATTGCGTTTATCCTTTCTTCGGTATATCCAACTATAACGCCTATATCAGTTATTCCAGAATTAACAAGATCTTCGACAATATGATGGAGTACAGGCTTGTTTGCTATTGGTATTAACTGTTTCGGACCGTCGTGTGTCAGAGGCCTTAGCCTTTTTCCTAAGCCTCCTGCTAGTATCAATCCTTTCATTCATACCACATTTTTTAGAATATCAACATCTTTCTTTGTATGTACGTTGACAAAGGTTGTAGAAAGCAGTGCTCCGCCAAGTTTTCCCTTCTTTGCCAGTTTCGGAAAGACATCTATATGAAGCGATGCTTTCTTATTTTCTATATAATCAAATATTTCAGGTTCTGCAAAACCTATCATTGTCGATGTGAGAAGAGTCTTGTCCTGCTTTGGTGTATCCCAATAGTTTATTACCTCGTTGCCATCCAGCTCTACTATAGCGCTTTTGTTATTATCGTATTTTATTCCGCCGTATATTGCAAGCGTGGCTACAAAGTTATTCAGCCTGTGTATCTGCTCCAATTTCTTAAGGTCAAAATCAAAATAATGGTCTGAAGGAAGGAACAAGAATGTGTTCTTTATCTGGTCTTTTGCAAGACTTAGTGAATTGGCTGTGTCCCCATGATGCCTCTCTTCTATGTATTTTATATTGCAGTTTATTCTTTCTCCGTTGCCCAGGACCTCAAAGATCTTGGTATTGATATCTTTTGAGCCAATAATTATGAAATTGTTATAGTTGAAGCCTTTTACCTTTGTTATTATATCTTCTATCAAAGTTCTGTTTTTCAGAGCAATTAACGGCCTGTACGTCTTTAGTTCATCCATCCACAGATATTTCGGATCTCCGCCTGCAAGTATTACGCAGTTCTTACTCTCCAGATACTTTTCAATTATCTGCTCTACTGCATCAGATCTCGACTTAACAGTAACATTGTCTATATGCCTGTCTACTTTGTCTATGAGGTTCTTTCGCAATGACAGCGAAACCCTTATTTTCTCCATTTTTATTACCTTAGTATTACTAATTAATACAATAGTAAGAGATTTAAAGGTTTAGGGGAGGGTTTTTATTTTATTACCTCTTCGTAGAGTTTTAAAATACGTTTTGAGACATTTTCCCATGAATTTTTTTCAGCTGTTTTTCTTGCATTTTTTGACATACGCTTTGTAAAGGCCTTTTTTTCTATCAGAATATTAAGAAGGGAGGCTATTTCTTCGCTGCTTGTATAATTCTCGAGAATAAAACCATTCTTACCGTTTTCGATGAGCTCTGAAGCACCTGTGTTTTTTGATACTATTACCGGTATTCCTGATGCCATTGCTTCTGTTACAACTAATGCAAATGCATCATGCATTGATGGTAGAACAAAGGCATCCGCTATGTTGTAATAGTCAGAAATATGCTCCGGGCCTATATGACCTACAAAAAATACGTTTTTTTGTATACCAAGCTTTTTTGCAAGTAGTTTCATGTTACATTCTGGGTCATCAATACCTTTGCCCACAACAAAAATTTTTATGTTATTTCTTTTCATAAGTTGAATTGCACGTAAGATGTATTCAAGACCCTTTCTTTTAAACTCCCAACCAACAAAAAGTACAACAAAGGTATCTGTAAGGTTTAATTTATTTTTTAAGAGGATTTTTCTTTTTTCGTTTGGTTTATATTTGACTGTATTAACTCCGCTGTATATAACTTCTATATCATCTTCAGATACATTATAATAATTTATTATAGAGTTTTTTAAAAAATTGGATATTGCTATTATTTTTTTGTACTTCCTTTTATTATAATTGTGTTTATCTAGATAAAGCACAAAACTATCATTTGGGTTGAGGATGTGTCTTCTTTTATTTTCTTTCTTTATTTGTTCTAGCCAAGCTTTATGGCACGATTGGGCTGTTATGATATCTTGGTCAAGACATTCTCCTTGGGAATGGACTATATCGAATTTTATTTTTTTCATCATTCTTGTAGAAAAAAATGCATAGGTTGCTAAGTTAAGAAACGTGCGGTTTAGGGTTGGGACTCTATGAAGACTTATATTTTTTAGATTTGTTTCAAATGATGATGAAAATATATGAACATCGTGTTTCTGACAAAATATTTCTGCAAGTTCTGACACATATTTCGATGCACCACCATATTTATTAAACATTCTTATCGGGAGGCATATTTTCATACATAGTCGCCTGTTTATCATTTTTTCATATTATTTTTTCCTTGAAAGAATCGCCAGGTGAAATGTCAACTGCCTTGGAAACAATTCTGTCAATTTCATGAAAATCC
>CAZRDV010000013.1:0-12664 GCA_964599215.1 uncultured archaeon
AGCAGGCAAAGATAGGACAAAAATAGCTAGAAACACATAGCTAAGCATTCTGGAATTAATAGACATTGTATATGTTATGATTTACGTGAAATATAAAGATTATCAATTATGATATTTTTTCCATTGCTCTGGGTCCCATATTTGGATACGGTGTTTATCCGGCATTTCTACAAACACTACGGAATCTCTTATTTTAGCAGGCCTTCTTAGATAATCAGGTATGCTAATCCTGCCTTTCTCATCTATTTCAGTTTCATAAGAATCTGAGCATAATCTACGACTCATTCTTCTTGAGGCCTCGTTTTGCCCTGTAATCGAATCAGCAATGCCCTCTAGATGCCATGCAGGCATCAGCGTAAGATACCCATTCCCTAGAATCACGGCAGATCTGGAAAGGTCATATTCATGCCTGATGCTAGCTGGAACAATTACTCTGCTACTATCATCAAGATTGTATTTTTTCATGCCAAGAATAGACAGCGAAAACTTCTTAAACGTTAAAGCGCTCCTGGCGCGATTCGAACGCGCGACCCCTTGCTCTCTCGCCTGAAAGAATCGTCATCGCTGTTAAGCTCTGTTCACCTCCATTCAGGTAGGAGGCAAGTGCTCTATCCAAACTGAGCTACAGGAGCATCTAATAAGATTGGGTATCAATACTTAAAAAGTATGGATTAGACAAAGACCTTAAGCTCGTTTTTTATCAGTGCCCTGAGAACGGATTTTCCTGTGTCGCTGTCCTTTGCGATTCTTATCTGCCTGTTCTTGCCAACAGTAGCTGAGAAAACATACTCTTTGCCGGAGTATAGGTTGACTATCTTCCCCTTTACATAGTCCGGAAACGTGAATACTAAGTATGCGCCAGTCTCTTCCTTGTCAAAGCCTACCTCTTTTCCAAGCGTTGTTATTTTCGGGCTTACCTCGATGCTTATTCCAAGCTTGTCCTCTAGCTCCTTTATGGTTTTGCCCTTCTTTCCTATGATTATTGGGATTATATCATTCTGAACTCTTACAACTGCCTTGTTATCGTTTATTACCTCGACGTCTGCTGTTTTGTCGAACTTCTTCACAGCTGACAATATGCTCTCACCTGCCAGCTTGCTTATGGCTGATACCCTTTTATTGACAGGTATTATCACGTTTTCCTCGCCGTACGTGTACACTTCGTAACGTAGTTCATTGGTCTCAAAGGTCTTTACCTCAACAACAGGCCTTGCTAAATCTGCCTCCTGCATGCCTGTCGGGGTTCTTACTGTCAGCGACAGCGAATAGACCTCTTTTATGGCACCGTCCTTTATGTATATTATTGTGTCTATGATATGCGGTATCATACCAAGCTCTATCTTGCCTATGAAACGCTGAACAGCATCTATAGGATCAGTTGCATGCACAACACCAATCATACCTATGCCTGCCAGTCTCATGTCCCCGAATATCTGGAAGTCCTCTGTTTTTCTCACTTCGTCAAAAACAGTGTAGTCAGGCCTTACCAATAGCAGCAGATCAGCTGTATTGGCAAACGACCCCTTTAGTTTTGTATACTGTGTTATCTCAGGCTTTACCTGCAGGTCGCGCGGCGACTCCAACGTCTTGACAATGGCTTTCTTCTCCTTTTCAAGGAATTCTGCAACCGAGGATGCAAAGCAGCTCTTTCCAGAGCCAGGAGGCCCTGCTATCAGTACGCCCTCTGCCCTTTTGAGCAGCCTTTCCTTGAGTTTGTCAGACAGCTTGTAGTCGTCTAGAGACAGTTTTGTAACAGGCCTTACAACTGTTACTTCAATTCCGTCAGAAAAAGGCGGCCTTGCTATCGCTATCCTCATATCACCTAACTGAATAACAGAAGCAGAATGGCCACCAACCTCTACAAAGGAATCTTCCTCATACCTGGCAGCGTCTGTGATTTCTTTTATCATATCCTCAAGCTCCTTTGCCTCGATTTTCTTGCCGACCTCTACCAACTTAAAGAACCCTGGCTTCCCCTTCTTGGCCAGAGGCACGCAGCTCTCTTTTAAATGCAGGCTCATTGTGTCAGCTGTCAGGAACTTCTCTATACTAAGCTTCTTCCTTTTCTCATAGGGCTTGAAGTATTTTGTTTTCACGCCCTCTGCCTCAGCAACAAGCGATTGAACAATATCAGACGTGTACAGAACTGCCTTTTCGGTTTTGGCAACATCCAGTATTAGGGCGTCGATTCTGCCGTATTTCGCAAGCTGTATCTCCTCCATCGTCTGCCTTCTTTCTGTTTTTCTGAGAACGATCTTCTTCTTTTTTGAGAATTCCCTGATTTTCTTCAGCTCTTCTAATCCCTTGAACCCTATCTCGCGTCCGCGGGATGCCTGCGCTCTAAGCTCTTCTATAACAAACTCAGGCACAATAATCTCTCCCTTTGTCTCACCCTTTTCTATCATATCAGATAGTATGCCGGATATTATCACGCTGGTATCAGGCACTATCTTCTCATTTTTCATAAAATCACCTTTTTGTTGAACATAATACTTTTCTAAACTGTTTCGAAGAAGTAAGAGTCTATACACCCTTGGAGCAAAAGTTTAAAAAGGTTGCTCTTTGTGTTCTGATACCGTCTAAATAACGTTCGTAAACAGATAACCATCTTTAACGGGCTATTGACAATGGTCAATAGCCCTTATTTAGACGGTATTTGTGTCCTTTTTGTGGGAATCTGGGTTAAAATAGTATTTTCTAAATCGTGTTCATTGCCTGCCGTAAGTTACCCTTAAATAATTTTCTCTCTTTTAAGAAATAGTTCAATCCCGAGAAAAGGATTTATAAATATCTGATAACGTGGGATTAGGTGGGTAAACTATGCGATGCTCTGAATGCGGCTCAGACAAGATAGCTGTTGACAAAGGCAACTGCAGCCATTACTGTAGAAAATGCGGTTTAGTCCTAGAGGAAAACAACTTCCAATAGGCAGGCTTGTTCTATGTAGTGTAATTTTTGTGGGAAAGCATACTTAAATAATTTTTAAAGAATGTGGGATTCAGTGGGCAAAATATGCGATGTTCCGAATGCGGATCCCTAGATATTGGTTTCGACCGAAATAACAACCGATACTGCAGGCAATGCGGTGCTGTTTTAGAGGACTTTGATAACATAGATAAAAAGCTTGAAGAAAAGCTCAGCAGCATAGATAAGTTAGATTCAGAAGAATAAGCCAAACGGTTCTGTCTTTTACATAAAGCTGTTTTTCTGCAACGCCACAGCTAATTTATTAATCTCCACTTCTTTTTCCTCGCCGCTCTTCATATTCCTAAGCCTGACCCTGCCTTTTTTCAGCTCCTCTGGGCCTGCAATAACCGCAAATTTCACAGAAAGCCTGTTTGCGTAATCCAGCTGCTTGCTTAGGCTTCTCTTATTAAGGTCTATAGAGGCAGAAATATCATTTTTCCTTAATTCCTGGACAATCTCCATTGCCTTTTCGAAATCCTTGATATAAACAACCAGAACCTTCGGGTTTTTGTCTGGCTGAATGGTTTTCAGCGACAGCATCAGGCGCTCAATACCGCCTGCAACACCTGTTGCAGGCATTGGATTCCCGTATAAGCCTGTCAGGTCATCAAAACGCCCGCCGCCTGCTATTGCGCCTATTTTTTCCTCTCCTTTGACCCAGGCCTCGTAGACAATGCCAGTGTAGTAATCAAACCCGCGCACTATGGAGAGGTCTATTATACATTTATCAGCTCTGCCATAATTCTTCAGGGCAGAAAAAAGATTCTTCAGCTCTTCCCTACCTTTTACTATCAGCTCGTTTTTACTGCCTATCTCATCAAGGCTCTTTATTTTTCCTAGTTTTGCAATATCTGCCTTGTTTGTATATTTTTTTAGCTCCTTTACAAGCGTCTTTTCATCTACCTTTGACGACTTGTCTATTATGCGCAATACCGGCAGGATCTCTTTCTGCTTTATTCCACTATCGAGCAAGATGCCCTCAACCAGTTTTCTGTTGCTTATCTTTATTTCATATTTCAGGCCAAAGCTATCCAGGATATCGCAGGTTAGCGCAATTATCTCTGCATCTGCTTCTTCGCCACTGCAGCCGAAAATCTCTATGTCCCATTGCCAGAACTCGCGGTAGCGCGCAAACTGCGGCCTGTCATAGCGCCACATATTGCTTATGCAGGCAAGCTTTACCGGCCTTGGATAGTTACTGCTGGCAACCATCCTTGCAAGGCCGACTGTAAGGTCAAAGCGCAGTGCAATTTTCCTGTTTGATTTGTCCCTGAACGCATATATCTCCTTCTCGATAGCAGGGCCTGCTTTTGCAGCCAGGGTTTCAAAATTCTCAAGAGCAGTCGGCTCAACAAGCTGGAAGCCGTAGCTTTGCAGGATATCCTTTATCCTGTTGCAGACAAACTCCTGCTTAGCCATCTCATCCGGCTCAATATCCCGCATTCCGCGCGGCGGCTGAAACTTCATATCTATTCTTTTGTTTTTGGGATTTAAATTAGAGCAAGAACTAGACAAATCGTCTTTATTCGATGTGGGGATACTCACCCTTCATATCAACCAAGATTACATAGCAAAACTACTATTTAAAGATTTTCTATAAAGAAAGGAGAATGATACACTGCGCGCATATTTTAGTGAAGACCGAAGAGGAAGCAGTAGAGATTCTAAAACAGCTTAAGAACGGTAGCGATTTCTCTGGGATTGCCAGGCAGTAGTCTCTCTGCCCATCTGGCAGGGACGGTGGTGACCTGGGCTTTTTTGACAAGGGTCAAATGGTGCCTGAGTTCGAGAAAGCAGCCTTTGCCTTGGAAAATGGCAGTGTCTCTAAACCAGTGAAAACAGAATTCGGCCGGCATATCATAAAGAGGTTGGAATAAGATTATAACTCCTTGACATGCTTATGCTGTTCCGGGTACCATGACGGACTGCAAGAGACAATAAGTTTCAGTTTACCGTCAAAGAAATATTTTTGTTTCGGGAGAATCAGTACAGCATCACCTTCTTCTAATCTGTTTTCTTCATTCCCGATAACTATTTTTCCCATGCCGCCTGCAACAAAGACCAGTTCCTTTACTGCCTCGTTTGTCACATAACCATTGTCAGGGTATCTGCCGTCTATTTCGATAACGGCGATATCTATGTCTTGGTCTTCTGTTGGATATTCATAAGCAATGCATTTCGGGCTGTTTTTCCGTTTAATTCTGTTCCCTTTTTTGATTATCATTCCATCACGAATAGGGCCGCCGCTGGGATTCGAACCCAGACGAAGAGATCCACAGTCTCTTATGCTCTAGCGAATTGACTTATCTCTAAGCCAATCTACCGTTACATCACGACAGCCATGACCAGATATACTAAGAATATTACTTTTTAAATCTTAACTATTTTTAAAGTATTTAATCGAAGAAAACAAGAGGATTCTATGCAGTATAATCCCGGCGAAATAGAAAAAGATGTCCAGAGGCTCTGGTCAGTCAAGAAAGTTCCAAGAAAACTAACCAAATTCACCGGAAAAAACAAGTTTTATCTCCTGGACGGCCCGCCGTATGTAAACGCTGCTCCCCATGTCGGGCACGTGAAAACAACAACCTTCAAGGATGTCTGGGGAAAATTCAAGCGAATGCAGGGCTTTTCTGTATGGTTCCAGCCAGGCTTTGACTGTGGCGGGCTGCCGGTAGAGAACGCAGTTGAAAAAAAGCTGGGAATAAAATCAAAGCAGGATATAGAGAAGCTGGGCATTGACAAGTTCATTGAAGAATGCAATAATCTTGCCAGAGGCAACGAGTCTGTGTGGCTTGATCTCTACAAGAAAATAGGTGCATGGAGAGGCTGGCTAAACCCGTACCTGACCTCTGAGAACTACTACGTTGAAAGCGGGTGGTGGACATTCAAGAAGCTGTTTGAAAAGGGCCTTATGTTTAAGGGAAAGAAGCCTGGTTTCTGGTGCTCCCACTGCGAGACAGTGCTGTCAGGCTATGAAGTAACTGATTCTTACAAGGACCTGGAAGATGTTTCCATATTAATAAAATTCCCTGTAAAGGGCAAGAAGGAATTCCTCCTTGTTTTCACAACAACGCCCTGGACACTGCCTGCTAATGTTGCTCTGTGCGTTCACCCTGATGAGAATTACGTAAAGGTACTGGTTAATAAAGAGAAACTGATACTTGCTGAAAAGAGGCTGGAGATCCTTGACCAGCTTGAGCTGAAATACAAGGTTCTGCAGAAGTTTCCAGGAAACTTCCTGGCAGGCCTACGCTACGAGCCGTTGCTTAGCCTACCGCTGCAGAAGCAGCTGCAGAAGAACCCTAATGCGCACAGGGTCGTGGTCAGCATACCTATTATGAAGAAGAGGGTTGCTGGCAAGCTGTTTGCCAAAGGCATGAAGCAAAAGGAGGTATTCGACCACCTTGTTACAATGGATGTAGGTACTGGCATTGTACACATAGCGCCAGGCCATGGTGAAAGCGACAACAGGATTGGCAAGGAATACAATCTTCCTGAGCCATCTCCGGTGGATGAGAAAGGCGTGCTCACGAAAGAAGCAGGCGAGTTTTCAGGCCAGTACGTTAAGAAGGCAGACCCGCTGATAATTGAAAAGCTCAGAACAGCAAATCTTCTGTTACATGCAGGCAGGATTGTGCATTCTTACCCGCTTTGCTGGAGATGCAAGACCCCGTTGATCTACAGGATGAGCGAGCAGTGGTTCCTGGCAATAGACAGAATAAGAGCATCAATGATAAAGGAGAGCAAAAATGTGAAATGGCTTCCAGGCTTTGCAAGTGAGCGTTTCAGGAACATCCTGTTAGAAGCGCCGGACTGGGCAATAACAAGGTCGCGGTACTGGGGAATACCCCTGCCAATATGGATCTGCAAGAAGTGCGGGGAGAAAAAGGTCATTGGCTCAAAAGAAGAGCTGAAAAAAGAAGCAGGCATAAAGCAAGACATCGACCTGCACAAGAATTCCGTTGACAGAGTGCTTCTTAACTGCAAGTGCGGCTCAAAGATGGTCAGAGAGAAGGAGATAATGGATGTATGGTTTGATTCAGGCATCTCGCCCTGGGCCTCGCTTGGCTACCCTTTCAAGAACAAGAGCCTGTTTGAGAAGCTATGGCCTGTTGACCTGATAGACGAGAGCTCTGACCAGACAAGGGGCTGGTTTTATTCGCTGATGGTTATAGGATTCTCGGCATTTGCTGAAAAGCCGTATAAGACAGTATGCTTAAACGGCTGGACACTTGACGACAAAGGGGAAAAGATGAGCAAGAGCCTCGGCAACGTGGTTCTGGCAGAAGATGCATACAAAGAGCTTGGAGCAGACCTGCTGCGGCTATATTTTTGCTATGACGTGTCTCCGTGGGAAACGCAGAAATTCTCGCTCATGAATGCAAGAGACCTAGGAAGGTCCCTTAACATACTCTGGAATACCTACAATTTCTTCAGGACCTACAGTAAGATATCCAGAAAGAAGACGAAACTAAGAACAGAAGATAAATGGATACTCTCCCTGCTTAATTCCCTTGTAAAGAAAACAACAGGCAGCTTAGAGAAATTCAGTTTTAATTGCGCAGGCCGTGATATAGTGAACTTTATTGTGAATAATTTTTCAAGAACCTATGTAAAACTGATACGGGATAGAAAAGACAAAGCTGTTGATTACACGCTTACTACGATCTTCGATACACTGACCAGGCTAATGGCTCCGATAATGCCTTTCATTTCTGAATACATCTATCATGACATAAACAAGAAGTCTGTTCACCTGGCAGGATGGCCAAAGCCTGTCGAGAAGTTTATAGACAATGCCCTGGAAAAGGACATGGTTAATGTGGATGAGATAATAAACACCGTCAACGTGCTGAGAAAGGAGAATAATATAAAATTAAGATGGCCGTTGCCGCTGTTGGCTATAGATTGTAAGCTAAAGAACAAAGGCACGCTAGACATAATCAAGAAGATGTGCAATGTCAAGAAAGCGAAGTTCGGCAAGAACAGCAAGCTGAAAAAGAAGAAATTCTCAGTCGGCACCGTATATCTGGATACAAAAATAATACCTGAGGAAGCTCTACTGAGAGAATTGTTGAGGGAGATACAGAGCCAGCGGAAAAAGAGCAACCTTACTGTAAGTGACAGCATAATTCTTTACCTGGACAACGACAAGATGAAGAAGTTCTCAAAAGAAATAGCAAAAAAGGTTGGCGCAAAGAATATAGTCTTCAGCAGGCTTACAAAAGCAATGGGCAAGATAATGTTCAACAAAGAGATAGTGAGTTTCTACTTTGAGAAGGTTAAATAAATTACATGGAGATTATGGCTATGAAGAATGTTATCGACTTCTTGAACAGGATAAAGAAGAAAGACGAGGTCGTAATAATCTATAACAATGATGCAGACGGCATATGCTCCTGTGCAATGCTTGATAAGCTTCTGACCAAGAAAATAGGAAAGAAATCATTTTCAATATCCCAGCCAATGCCCATGGACAAGAACCTGATACAGAAGATACAGACAACCCTGCCTACAAAGATAATCTTCCTTGATCTTGCAGTTGACCAGCAGCAGGGCATACTGAAAAAGCTCGGTTCTATATGCGACATACTCATAATAGACCACCACCAGTTCATCAGGAACATGAGCAGCTCTTCTGTTGTCCACTACAACCCGAGGTTTGCCAGGCCCAGGGTATACCAGTCGACGTCATACCTGGTCTACAAGATATGCAATGAGATGATGGATTTTTCAGATTTCCTGTGGATAGCTGTCATCGGTATGATTGCTGATTACAACCTCAAAGATTCAATGGATATTGTAGAAGAGGCAGAACGAAAATATTCTGTAAAGCTGAAAGAATCGCTATTCGCAAGAATGGCTGACATGATAGCTGATACAAGGGCAACCAGGGCAATGACCTGCGAGGAGATACTGGAACTAATAGAAAAAATAGAAGACCCAAAGGATTTTGAGAAAATACAGGGATCAGAAAAGATGATAGAGGCATATCAGAAAATAGAGAATGAGACAACCGCGCTGCTAGATGAAGCAGAAGCAGTTTCCGAGAAAACCGGAAATCTAATCCTATACGAAATTAAATCAGAATACAACCTAAGGTCAGAGCTGTCAAGAAAGCTGAGTGAGAAGCATCCCAATAAGCTGGTAATAGTGTACGAAAAGAGCAGCAGTAAAGTAAAACTAAGTGGCAGGAACCAGGATATAATAGATGTTGGGAAGATTCTGCAAAAGGCTTCAGAGGGCATGAATGCAGCAGCAGGCGGGCATGAAAATGCAGCAGGTGCAACCCTGCAGCTAAGTGACTGGGAAGAGTTCAAACAGAGACTGGCAAAACTAGTTGGTTAGCTTTTTGCTAAAATCATTGCATGCTTTTCTTCATGCGGCTCCAGATCAACTAACTGCAGAACAGAAAACCCGGCTTTTTCCAGCTTGTTTTTCTCTTCTTTGTAAACCTGCTTAGGGTTCTTGGTAACATCAATGCTCTGGGACTTTACAGCAATCATCAAGTGCCCGCCTTCTTTCAGGAATTCTCTGGCATTCCTAATAGTGATTTCTGTTTCCTGGGGATCAGCAATATCGCAATAGATTATATCCACTTCCTCTATCCAGTAATAATCCTCTGGCTTTCTTGCATCAGCAAGCAAAGGAATTATGTTTTTTCTTCGCTTTGACAGCTCTATCAGGGAGCGGAAAACCCGCTCAGAAAATTCCAGAGCATAGATAACGCCCTTGCTTGCTATGTCAGAGCAATGGCTGACTGTGGTGCCTGTTGATGCACCGAGATACAAGACCCTGCTCTTCTCATTTATCGGTATTTCCTTCAGCCCGTTAAGGATGCCTGCTGCTAATTTGCTTCTTAGCGGCTCCCAGTCTCTATATTCTTTATCTTTTTTTACCAGTTTTTCTCCGTAGACGCTTGTGCCGGGAACCATATTAACTGTATATAATCTATTGCCGTCTCTGAAGATTCCATTAAAGACCTGTTTCATTTTCACTTTGCCTCCTTTATTTCTTCTTCCAGCTCTTTTTTCAGCTTTTCTTCAAACCTTCCTGAATAGAAATCCAGCCTTGCTGCTAACATAATTTTGGATGACACTAGCCTTGCTATTTTTCCGCGTTTTCCCTCTTCTGCATTCTGTATCCTGCTGTCGTTATAGAGTATCCCGTACTTGGGGCTCTTGCCTTTTTTCCTCAGGTGCCTGAACAGGGCCTTTTCTGCTCCAAGCAGCTGTATTGTAGAGGCAGTCATTCGCGATAGTTTCTCCAGCGAGCCTGCCAGGGAAAGCAGCCTTGCAGCAAGCATCGCATCTATAATAGATGATATGTTCGGTGCAATCTCTTTCATCGAGATCTTGATGTATTTTTCAAGTTTATCCTTTTCATCAGAAACCATCTTTACCATCTTTGCATAATCCAGAAGCATGGCTTCATCCCTTTCTGTGAGCTCAATGCCTACGCTCTCTTTGAATCCTGGAAAATTATCCCTTTTGCCGTGTTTCAATACATCATCCAGGTTCTTCTGGGTGAATCTTAGCTCTGGATAATGAAGTGAATACAATTCCTCTATTCTTTCAAAAAGCAGATTAACAATCTTGTTCATGTCATCTAATGCACAGCTTGCCTGTATTATCAGCCTGTCTCTGCCAATTGCTGATTTCATCCTTTTCTTTGACACAAGAAGAGCAAGCTCAGCAAGAAAGGAATTGAATTCCTCTTCGCTTTTAACAAAACCAAGTGATAGTGCGTATTCTCTAACATGCACTCTCATTATTTTGTCTGCTTTTCCTTCTACTACTTCATAGCTCTTTAACTCTGAGAGAAAGTCATCCGGAAATTCTTTCTCCAGTTGTTTTTCAACCTCTTCTGGCTCTGGTTTGAACAGCTTATAGTATAAAAGCTCACCATTTTCCGAGAACGCAAAGTATCCTATAACTGTTTTTGCAACAAGCGCCTTCATACAATCACTATTTAAATCTTATAGTCGATTAAGGTTTTTAAGCATACCATCCACTTAAAGGCTATTGACTATTGTCAATAGCCTAGAGTGATGGTTAGCAACAGCTAACCATCATTAAGTGGATGATATTTTAAGGTGACGATTATCGGAAGAATAAAAACAGGGGATATAAAGAGGGCATCTTTAGAGCTCATGGAGAGATATCCTGAAAAATTTGGCAAGGATTTTGATGGCAACAGCAAGGTGCTGAAAGAACTAGATATTGTAACGGAGAAAAGTGCCAGAAACAAGGTCGCTGGTTATATTACTCGCGTAAAGAAAAGGGCCTGATTATTCTATCATGTTCCATTCTGTTTTTGGAATATTTGTATCTACACTGTAAAGCCTTCTTAATATTATGAGAAACCAGGGAGCATACTTTTCAGGATTACTCTTTGCATCTTTTTTCAGTTCCTCTATATCAATAAATCTTATCTCATCAATCTCGTCCTTATTTGCATTTATATCTCCGTTGTAATGCCCTTCCAGGACATGGTCTATCTCGTTTTCTCCCCATTCATCATTGAATCTTGCCTTGTACCTGAATTTGAACAAGAATTTTAGGTCACAGCTGAAGCCTAATTCTTCCCGCATCCGCCTTTTGGCAGCATCTATAACATCTTCGCCTTTTTTAGGAGACGAGCAACAGGCATTTGCCCAGAATCCAGGCCAGGTCTTCTTCTTGTTGCTTCGCTTCTGGATAAGCATCTTCCCTTCGCTGTTGAATATAAGTACAGAAAAAGCCCTGTGCAGAGGAAGCTCCCCTTTATGGCCGTTCTCTTTCTCTTCGTAACCAACTACATTGTCGTTTTCGTCTACGAGGATTAAATCCATATAACCAACTAGAATTAATTGGCAAAATATAAAAAATCATTTTACTCCGTTTTTGTCTATATTCGCATCCACCAGGTATAGGCCTGCTTCTTCCCAACCTTTTCTTATTTTTTCTGCTGTTTCGTTGTCAAAGCATACAGCAACTCCGCAATCACCACCGCCTGCACCGGATAACTTGCCTGCTGCTCCTGCTTTGTAGGCAATTTCTGCTAACTGCCTTAATTCAGGCGTTTCTATATTGACAGTGCTCTTTTGCCCTAATTCCCGCAGATATTCTTCATTCTTTTTTAATAAACCAATTATCTTATCTTTCTCACTATTCTTCATGGCATCTACCAGATCAGAAACAAGCTTTGCAATAGAATCGTATATTCTCCTGTATTCTTCATTGCTGCTTTTCTTGAAATTATCCATCTGCTTGACCATTGCTGACGTGCTTGCTGACTCTTTTGTCCACCCAACCAGCAGGATAAAATCATCCGGCAGCTTGAGCTCTTCTGCAGCAAATCCCGGCCATTTACTTTCTGCTATTTCCTTTACGGTCTTTGTTTTTATCTGTTCTACAAGCCAGCCAGGATCAAATCTCTTGTACACGGTAGCGCCGCCATATGTGGAAGCAGCCACATCAAACGCAGAGCCAACCTTGCCTTGTGCAAAGTAGTGGGCAATTGTAGATAGTTTATAGATTATGTCCTTTGCCTTTTTTGATTCAATCTCATTTCCATTAAACTTCAGTATAGCTGCGACAGTTGCAACAACAGCTGCAGCAGAAGACCCGAAACCTATTTTTTTCATCTTGCCGTCTACTTCCAGTTGAGATTCCTCTCCCCAGCTCCTAATTCTGAATGGCTTGTAATCGCC
>CAZRDV010000014.1:0-12654 GCA_964599215.1 uncultured archaeon
CTATATGGTTCTCCTGGCCAACAAAAGGGAAATAAAAATCCTTTATCTGGGAGAATTCATCCAGATAAACCAGCAGGTTGCCGTTCCCGAACAATAGCTTCATGTCATCAGCTTAACTGGATTTTATCTCCTTTACCCTGTTGCTTACTATCGAGGCTGCATTCTTCTTGTTTTTTATTCCTTTGAGCTCTTCTGCCAGCTCCTGGTCACCAACCACGTCCCTTACCCAGTTAGAGAAATCATTCTTCTCTGAGTTAACGTGGTGGCTGAACGTGTCTGCGTGCATCTTTTTCAAAGCCGGTGCAAGCTCCCTCAGGTTTTTTATGACGCCTCCGTCATTTGCCCAGAAGACCTTGTCTTCAGGCACATCCTTCAGCTTTTCATTCATCTTTTTCATCTCCTCCACCTTTTTTAGTCTCATGTTTAGATCGTTGATTATGTTCATGAAAGATATGAACGCGTCATATGGCGAATTGAACGGGTTGAAGTACTTATGGACATCGCCGTCTGCGAACCATTTTGTGCACATGTAGTAGAAGTGGTCAGATGACTGGAGGATTCTCCAGTCTTTTATAAGTTTATCATCACCTGACTTTATTATCTTATCCTCAAGCAGGTGCAGCTGTCTTACAGCTTCTTTCTGCATGTTGTTGCCAAGCCAGGCAGACAAATCCCTTTCTATATCAGCCCAGCTGACAAGGTTCGGCACGTCCAGCTCAGCCACAGGCTTGTATCTTGACAAGGCCTCGCCAGGAGTGACAAAATCGTTGTCAGGATGTTTTAGCAGCTCCGGCGGAAGTGCCTTTAAAAAATTGAATATGCCCTTGTCTGCCCACTGATGCTCGCCAAAGGTCTCGTAATCCATGAAAAGATTTACAACATTGCCGTTGCCGTTTATCTTGTTAATCCACTGGGCAAACTTGTCTGCTGTCAGCGGATAGCCCTCCCAGTTCTTTTCCCCGAACCTGAAGGCTATGTCATCTGACAGCCTGTAGTTCTTCAGCAGCAGCTTTATGCCGGAGCTCTTGGATTTGTATACAAAGTTGGGGCTTCTCCAGCCCATTATGTGGTCTGCGCCTTCTGCAAGTATGCCATCATAGCCAAGCCTGCTTATGAAGTTCGATAATTCGTTGTTGTATATAAGCTCTGTATTCCTGAAAACCTTTGGCCTGAAGCCAAACAGAGAATTCATCTTCTTCTTGTGCAGGTCTATCTGCTTTTCAAACTCTTTCATGGAGTGTATAAAGGAAAGAGAGTGATAATACGTTTCATTGAGCAGCTCCACGCAGCCCGTGTCTACGAGAGCTTTGAAGCTTTCTATGATATGGGGAGCGTATGCCTCAAGCTGCTCCAGAACAACGCCGGTAAAACTGAAGCTGACCTTGAATTTTCCATCCATGCTGTTTATAAGCTCCAGAAGCAGGCTGTTCGTGGGCATGTAACATTTTTCTATCACCTTGTTAAGAACCTCCTTGTTCTTATTTTCATCAAAATAGTTATGATGCCTGCCTATGTCAAATATCTGATACCTTCGTATCCTGTACGGCTGGTGAACCTGGAAATAAAGACAGACCGAAACCATCAGCAAACACCCAGTTTGTTATAAACCTCTAGACATTTATCAGCTGCACTGCCCCAGGTAATGCTGCTCGCCTCTCTCAGGCCGTTCATTTTAAGGGTACTGTGCAGAACATCGTGGTTAAGAAGTGCCAGTATCTTGTCGCTCATCTCGTTTATGTCCCAGAAGTCAGTTGTAAGGCAGTGTTTTACAAGCTCCCTTACTCCGCTGTTTTTCGAGACTATGACAGGCACCCCGCTTTTCATTGCCTCAAGCACAGTTATCCCGAAAGGCTCTGATACAGACGGAAGCACATAGACATCAGCCAATCTATATATTCTGTTCAGCTCGTTTTCATCAAGAAAGCCTGTAAACAGGACCTTGTCAGCTATCTTCAGTTCTACTGCCTTATCTATAATATAAGGCTCCATATCACCTGAGCCTGCTACTACGAATTTTACGTTCTTCTCGTGCTCAAGGACCTTTTTTGCAGCGTGCAGGAAATATTCAGGCCCTTTCTGGAAGGTCACTCTTCCGAGGAACAGGACAAGCTTGCTGCTTTTTATCTCATGATTTTCAGCAGGAGCATTTTTGAAATCAGTTGCATTATATACCACAGCTATCTTATCCGGATTTATTCCGTAATTCTGTACTATCTTTTCTTTTGTGTAATTGCTGACTGCTATTACGCTGTCTGCTGCCTGCATGCCCTTTTTTTCTATACTGTAAACCCTTTGATTCACGTTATCCCCGACCCTGTCGAACTCTGTTGAATGTACGTGAACAACAAGCGGCTTGCCTGACTGCTTTTTTGCCTCTATGCCTGCACCAAAGGTCATCCAGTCGTGCGCATGTATTATGTCGTAATACTCTTCAGCAACTAGTTCAGCAGCCTTTTTTGTGTAATTCTCAACCTCCTCAAAGAGGTTATGGCCGTAGAGGCCATGGATATTGCTGCCACTGACAACCTTAATATATCCCTCAGGCGTCATGTAGCAGGATACAGGAGAATCTACTCTGCAGAGCTTGATATTCTCATCCTCCATCGAAATGACTTTCGCAGAGCTGGAATCAGGCTTGCCTTTGGCTGTTACAAATATTATTTTTACATTCCTATTGCTCAAATTCTTTACTAAATTGGAGCAGACCCTGCCTAATCCGCCTATGCAATAAGGCGGAAACTCCCATCCAAACATCAGTATCTTCAACCTGTTCCCTCCATTCCAAGTCTTAACCACCTTTCCAAAACCAGATATGTCCAATAAATAATGCTTTTCAGGTATAATATTCTTTTTGCATAGCAGGATATAAGCTATTATAAACGCAGGAGATAAAACATGTTTAAACATTTAAGGCGACTGTTTAATCTGTTGACGCTGTTTCATTGACGGCTGATTGGAACAAATAGGTTATTTATTTTTTTCTTGCATGGTATTAGTATGAGTGATTTTCCAGAAGACCCGAAAGAAGCAGAGAAATACCTAAAAGAAAGAATGGAGACTGTAATGCCTGAACTCAAATGGTGCAGTGACCGACCACTCAGGCTTTTCAGGGCCAGAGGGTATAAGGACGGGAAAAAGGCATTCAGCCAAGAAAAGATAAGTATCGGTATCTGGCCTGAAAGAGATGGGGCTACTGTAGTTGTACACGACCCTGATTATTATTCCCAAGGAGAGGAATTAGAACGCAGGATTGCCAGTGGGAATGTACTTGGGCAAATTAAAGCAGGGATTACGAGAGATTATTAACTGTTTTCTCTTTATTTGGTATAATTCCTTCATTACGGTCAAATAACAAACTTTAAATATTTCACTATTGTAAAATATATTTCGTGGTTGGCGACCAAAGCGGAGAGGGTATACCCAAACCCATTCCGAACTTGGAAGTCAAGCTCTCCAACGATATGCCAAGTACTGGAGAAGATCTGGGAACAGCAGGGCGTTGCTGACCACATAATTATAATCAAGGGTGTTATAATACTTCCAGGTGTTCTGAAAACCTAATCATAGTACATCATAGTTAGTCGTTACTATATATGGGAGCATGCGAAAATGCCTCGGTGGTGTAGTGGCCTAGCATATAGCCCTGTCACGGCTATGACTCGGGTTCAAATCCCGACCGAGGCGCGGGCCTGTAGCTCAGCCTGGTAGAGCACCGGCCTTTTAACATGCGTTAAAAGGTTTGAGCCCTGCGATGAAAGGACAGCCGGGTGTCGCGGGTTCGAAATGAAGTAAGGTGACGGCTTACGTCATGAACATCCCGTCGGGCCCATTTTAGTCTTGAAAGGTGGAGAGTAATGGAAGAGGTTAATATATTCCAGTCTGATTTTGTTCCTGAGCACGTTATTCTGAATCCCTCGGAAAAGGAGGAGCTGCTAAAGAGCTACAACGTCTCGTTAAAGCAGCTGCCCAGGATAAAAAAAACCGATGCTGTTGCTGCTCTTCTGAAGGCAGAGAAAGGAGACGTTATACGAATCAAGAGGAACGACCCTATAGTAGGGGAATATTATTATTACCGTCTTGTAGTCTAGGTGAAAGAATGGTTAATACTCCAAATTATAATGCACTTCTGCACTCGTTCAAGACCGATGTCGGCTTTGTTGAGCACCAGATAAAAAGCTTCAACGAGTTCATAGACAGGAGAATCCAGCATATAATAGACGAGATAGGAGAGGTTGAGTTAGAGACGCCTGAGCTTGCTGAATTCAAGATAAAGCTGGGCAAGGTCAGAATTCCCAAGCCCAACATCAAGGAAGCAGACGGTGCAACAAGAAGGATAACTCCTATGGAGGCAATGACCCGCGATTTGACATATGCCTCACCGATATTCGTTGAGATGGTGCCTATTATAAACGGTGTTGAGCAGGAGGCAAAGGAGGTCAAGATAGGGGAACTGCCTGTGATGCTGAAATCAAAGCTCTGCGTGCTCAACGGCCTGAGCGATGAAGAATTAATAGAGCTTGGTGAAGATCCCAGGGACCCTGGCGGCTATTTCATAATAAACGGCACTGAAAGGGTTCTTGTAATGGTGGAAGAGGTCCTGTCAAACAGGCCTGTTATCGAGGTAAGGGGAGATGCAGAAACAGCAAGAATCAATTCCGAGAGCTCTTCCTTTGTGCAAAGACATCTCTTAGAGAGAAGGAACGGTATAGTAACAATATCATTTGCCTCTCTGAAGAAGCTGCCTGTGGTTGTTTTGCTGAGAGCATTAGGAATGGAGACAGACAAGGATATAATAGAGGCTATTTCTACCAAAAAACAGGAGATGGAAGAGGTATACTTCAATTTATACGAATTCGATGTCAAATCACTAGAAGAGGCAAAGGATTACATAGGCAAGAAGCTGAAGATACCGCAAAAAGAGTATAGAGACAAGAGGATAAATGACATACTTGACAAGTACCTGCTGCCTCATCTTGGCCAGGACAAGAAGAACAGGAAAGAAAAGGCGCTCTACCTGGCAAAGGTTATGAGAAAAATCCTAAGGCTTGGCTTAGAGAGCATAAAGGAGCAGGACATTGACCATTACGGCAACAAGAGGCTGAGGTCTGTTGCTGATTTCATGGAGATATTGTTCAGATCTATACTGCTTGGCAAGTACGGACTGGTCAGCAGGATAATGTATTCGTATCAGAAGTTGATTAAAAGGGGAAAGATGCCTTCTATAAAGTCCATTGTGGAAAGCGATTACCTGACAAAGAGGATAATCTCACACATGGCAACAGGCCAGTGGGTTGGAGGCCGAACAGGCGTTTCACAGCGATTAGAGAGAACAAACTTTGTCAGGACCATTGCTCATCTGAGGAACGTTATTTCGCCGCTCTCTTCAGCGCAGGAGCATTTCGAGGCCAGAGCATTGCACGCAACGCACTGGGGAAGGCTCTGCTGTGAAGAAACGCCGGAAGGCGTCAACATCGGCCTTAGAAAATACCTTGCGCTCTTTGCTGTTGTATCAGATACAGCAAGCGACAGCGAGAGGAGCCTTATCGAAGACATGGTCAAGAAAGAGGCTGGCACGAATACCGTCTTTCTGGACGGAAGCGTTATCGGAACTGTTGGCGATGCAGAAAGATTTCTTGAAAAGATAAAGAAAAAGAGAAGGGCAGGGCATTTTTCGCATCACATAAACGTGGTATTCTTCCCTGAGTTCGAGGAGATACACGTTAACTCGGATTCAGGCCGTTTGCAGCGTCCGCTTATAATAGTTGAGAACGGCAGGCCGAAGCTAAACGAGAAGATAGTAGAAAAGCTGAATAATAAGCAACTGTCCTGGTACGACCTGCTCAAGCAAGGCATTATCGAGTACTTGGATGCAGACGAGGAAGACAATGCCTTAGTCGCTCTTAAACCAGAGGACATTACAAGGAATCACACGCACCTGGAAATAGACCCAGGCGTAATACTCGGGCTGTCTGCTTCGCTTGTGCCTTTTGCAGCATACAACCGTGGAGACAGGGTCAACTTCGGAGCAAAGATGTCTGGCCAGTCCCTTGGGATATACAGCACAAACTTCCATGCAAGGGTTGACACCAAATCAGACATTCTCTTCTACTCGCAGGTGCCGCTGGTAAAAACAGCAGTAGGCGATGAGATTGATATGGCTGAGCACCCGCAGGGCCAGAACATAGTAATAGCCATAATGAGCTACAAGGGCTACAACATGGAGGACGGGGTTGTTGTTAACAAGGCGTCTCTGGAAAGGGGATTCGGAAGATCATATGCATTCAGGAGCTATGTCACTGAGGAAAAGAGATACTGGGGCATTGAAAGAGATGAAATAAAAATACCAGATAAGAGCGTGTCTGGCTACAGGACAGACGAGGCATATGCAAACCTGACAAGCGACGGTGTCATAAGCCCTGAAACAAGGGTTGAGTCAGGCGACGTTCTTGTAGGCAAGATCTCTCCGCTGAGGTTCTTCGGCCCTATGGAGAGCTTCATGACCGAGGTAGAGAACCGCAGGGAAACAAGCGAGACAATAAGGTACGGTGAGGAAGGGATTGTTGACAGCGTCATACTTACGGAAACAGCCAGCGGAAACAAGCTCGTGAAGATAAAGGTAAGGTCAGAAAGAATACCTGAGCTGGGCGATAAATTTGCTTCACGGCACGGACAGAAGGGCATAGTTGCGCTCATAGTGCCTGAGGAAGATATGCCTTTCTCAGGCAAAGGCACGACACCGGACATCATACTTAACCCGCATGCTATTCCTTCCAGGATGACAATGGGACAGGTGCTGGAGATAATAGGGGCAAAGGCATCTTCCCTGAACGGCAAAAGGGATGACGCCTCTGTGTTCAGAAACACGAGTGAGGCAGATATGCGAAAGGCTCTGATAAAGCTCGGGTTCAGGGATGATGGTAAAGAGTGCTTATACGACGGAATTACAGGCAGGGAGTACGAGGCAAGGATAATGATCGGGCCGTGCTATTACCAGAAACTGCATCACATGGTTGCAAACAAGATACAGGCCCGTGCACGCGGACCTATAACGCTGCTCACAAAGCAGCCAACAGCCGGCAGGGTCAAGCAGGGCGGCCTTCGTCTTGGTGAGATGGAAAAGGACTGCCTTATTGCGCACGGCACCTCGCTGCTGCTGAAGGAGAGGTTCAGCTCTGACAGTTACATAATACCCATATGCCAGAGGTGCGGTCTGGTTGCTATAGACGACAAGGTAAAGGGAAGAAGGCACTGCGCTATCTGCAAGAAGAGCAAGATAGTTGACGTCAGCATGAGCTATGCATTCAAGCTTATGCTCGACGAGCTGAAATGCCTGGGCATCTACCCAAGGCTGAACGTGGTGGAATGATTATGGCAAAAATTTCAATAGATGGTTTCAAAGAAATTATAGAATATCTAGAAGATGCTTTATTTGAAGCAGGCGGAAAAACCTATGTCAAAGGTTCTGATTTTATTATTGATAATAATGAAAGAAAATACCTCAGTGCTCTAGAAAAATACGGAGCACTTACAAGAGCTGGAACGATAAATGAGTTGAAAAATAACGAAATAAAGCTCCCACTTACAAAAATAATTGGAAGCGGAGGAACTGCAGTTATCTATGAAGTATTTCCAGACAAAATAGAAGAATTAAAAGGAGAATTATACAGCTCTGAAGCTATTGAGAGTATTGCCAGGTGTTGATTATGCCGATAAAGTCTATAGATTTTAAATTCATGTCGCCGAAGATGATAAAGGACATGAGCGCTGTTAAGATAGAGCAGGCAGAGCTCTATGATCCTGATGGCTATCCTATAGACTCAGGTCTGTGCGACCTGAGACTAGGGGTTGTTGACCCAGGCCTGCGCTGCCGAACGTGCGGCGGCACAATAGGCCAGTGCCAGGGCCACTTTGGCCATTTAGAACTCACTAAGCCGGTTATCCATCCGCTTTACGGGAAAAAGGTATACATGATACTCAGGTCAATATGCAGGAGCTGCTCAAGGCTGCTGGTAACCAGCGAAGAGCTGAAGAAGCTCAAGAGCCCGCTTGTCGAGCTGTACAAGAGGAAGATAAAGACATGTCCTTACTGCGGTGAGAAGCAGAAGGACGTCACCTACCAGAAGCCGACCACATACAGAGAGGGCAGGGAGGAGCTAACAACAGAAGAGGTCAGGCAGCGTCTTGAAAAAATAAGCGACGAGGATGTTGCAAAGCTGCGCATAAAAGGCGGAAGGCCGGAGTGGTTCATCTTAACCATACTTCCTATACCGCCTGTTACTGTCAGGCCTTCTATTACCCTGGAAACAGGCGAGAGAAGCGAGGACGACATCACGCATAAGCTTGTTGATGTTGTCAGGATAAACGAGCGGCTGAAAAAGAACTTGGAGCTCGGAGCACCGGATTTCATAATAGCTGATATATGGGAGCTGCTGCAGTATCACATATCCACGCTGATGAGCAATGAGATTTCAACACTGCCTCCTGCAAGGCACAGGTCAGGGCGTGCACTGAAAACCATTGTGCAGAGGCTGAGCAAAAAAGAGGGCAGGTTCAGAGGCAATTTATCAGGCAAGAGAGTAAACTTCTCTGCAAGAACTGTTATCTCTCCTGACCCGAGTATAAGCATAGGCGAGGTAGGCATACCTTTGGAGATATCAAAGGAGCTGACAATACCTGTAAAGGTCAACAGGAACAATATTTCTGAGCTGAAGAAGCTCATCATGAACGGGCCAGCTGTTCATCCAGGAGCAAACTACATCATCAGGCACGACGGCATAAGGAAGAAGATAACTGACGAGAACAAGAAGGATATCGCAGACGAGATAGATGTCGGCTATGTTGTAGAAAGGCACCTGCAGGACAATGATATAGCATTAATGAACAGGCAGCCTTCACTGCACAGGATGTCCATGATGGCTCACAGGGCAAGGATAATGCCGTACAAGACACTCAGGCTGAGCCTGGCAGTAACCATTCCTTACAACGCTGACTTTGACGGGGACGAGATGAATTTGCACATACCGCAGACAGAAGAAGCGCAGACAGAGGCAGAGGAGCTCATGGCTGTTGAGCGGCATATACGCTCGCCGCGTTATGGCCTGCCGATAATAGCATGCAAGCATGATCATATTACAGGCTGCTACCTGCTGACAAAGGCTGATACAAAATTCAGCAAGCAGGAAGCAGCACAGATACTATTGTCGTTAGGCATCGAGCTAAAGAGCCTCAAGGACGAGTATACAGGAAAAGAGCTCTTTTCCATGCTGCTTCCAAAGGACCTTAACATCTCTTTCAAGTCATCCTTCTGCCGCGGCTGCAGGAAATGCCTGGAAGACAAGTGCGAGTATGACGAATACGTGGTAATCCGCAACGGGCAGCTGAAAAAGGGCATAATTGATGATAATGCACTGGGCGAGAAGAAGGGAAAGCTCATAGATGTTATTGAAAAGAGATACGGCCCTAAGGTAGCAAGGGTGTTCATAGACAATGTTTCGAAGCTCGCGCTGAAGATTATATCCATGAAGGGCTTCAGCATCTCTGTCAGCGACGAAGACATAAGCAACAGGGCAAAGGAGAAGATAAAGAGCCTCATAGACGAGTACAGGCAGCTGTCAGATAAGCTCATACGGGATTATAGGTCAGGAAGGATAGAAAAGATACCAGGCCTGTCGCTGGATATGACCCTTGAAAACAAGATACTGCGGCTCGGCGGCGAGGCAAGCAATGCTGCCAATGAGGTAATCAGCAAGGACCTTCCGCTTAACTCAGCTGTTGTGATGGCAAGAACCGGAGCGCGTGGATCCTTTGTTAACCTGACTCAAATGTGCGCATTTGTCGGGCAGGAGAGCCTGGAGGCAGAGAGGATAAGCCGCGGTTATATTAATAGAACGCTGTCGCACTTCCCGCAGTTTGAGCTGGGACTGAAAGCCAGGGGCTTTGTTAATCATGGTTACAAGACAGGACTGGATCCATACGAGTTCTTCTTTGATGCAATGAACAGTCGCGAGAACCTGATGGACAAGTCCTTGCACACCCGTCACTCTGGTTACATGGAACGAAGGCTGATTAATGCTCTTCAGGACCTTCGTGTTGAATACGACGGCACAGTAAGGGACAGCAAGAAGAGAATAGTCCAGTTCCTGGCAGGCGAAGACGGCATTGATCCTGCAAAGAGCGACGGCAAGCAGATCAACATTGATAATATCGTAGGGTGATATGATGAATAAGAATATTCTAAAAAGGTTTGAAGAGTACTGTGAAAAGAATAACATCACAGGCAAGGCCAGGGAAGAGAAATTAGAGAGACTGAAGAACCTTATTTTCAAATACAACTATGAGCCAGGCGAGGCAATCGGCATAATCGCTGCACAGAGCATCTCTGAGCCTGCCACGCAGATGACCATGCGTTCATATACACTTGCATCGCAAAGCGACAGGCTGAGCAAGGTTACACAGGGCCTTCCGCGAATGATAGAGATATTCGATGCAAGAAAGACCTTTGAGAAAAACATGCTTATCTATCTAAAGCCGGAGTACAACAACAAGGAAAAGGCAAGGGCAATTGCAAACAGGATAAAGTCGCAGAAGGTAAGTGACGTCATACGCTCTGACTCCATAGACCTTGTCAACCTCAGGATTGAACTAGAGCTGGAAAAGGAGAGCTACAAGGATAAGATAAAGCAGCTGGTTGACAAATACATAAAGGAGTGCGAAGTCACGTTTAGAGAGGGCAAGGTCTTCATAAAGCCGAAAAATGTTGACTTCAAGGCCCTTAGAAAAATGAAGAACAAGATACTTGACCTCCATGTAGATGGGCTGAAGGGCGTGGAAAACGTCATCGTGATAAAAGAGGGCGAGGACTGGATAATCCAGACAGCCGGCACGAATTTGAAAAAAGTGCTTGAGTTCAATGAAATAGATGTCAGGCGGCTTAAAACAAACGACGTCCACCAGGTCTACGAGGTAATGGGTATAGAGGCAGCAAGAAACGTTATCCTGCATGAGGCGAAAGATACCCTGGACGAGCAGGGGCTTGAGATAGACGTAAGGCATTTAATGCTCCTGTCGGATATAATGACCTTTGACGGAGCAGTAAAGGCCATCGGCCGTTATGGTGTAAGCGGCAAGAAGGCGTCAGTGCTGGCCAGAGCCAATTTCGAGGAGACAAAGAAGCATCTAGTGAATGCCTCTTTCTACGGCGAGACAGACGAGCTTGCAGGCGTGACAGAGAACATAATCCTCGGCCAGCTGGCACCGATAGGCACGGGCATGGTTGAGCTCACTGTCGACATGAAGAAGATGAAAAAGAAGAAATAAGCTATTTCTTTAAAAGTTTTTTCAGCATGGTAAAGCTATGCCAGTGCCTGATGAATTCCGTTATGCGTGGAAGATTAGCGAAATTCCTGTATGGAAGGCGTATGAGAGGCTAGAAAGAATATTCAAGAGCTATGAGCAAGGCATTGGGATAGTCCATACCAACAATAACATCCCTTACATTGACTATCTTCTCAGAAGCCAGGGCTTTTTGGAATTCGAGACCATCATAATCAGAAAATCTGTAAAAGTAACCCCAACAGAAAAAGCACTGGAGATTTATCAGAAAAGTCTCCAGGAAAGCGAAAATTCCCACTAAACTTTTATAAACTTTTACACCATGATATATGACAGGTTTATTGAGAATGAGCAGACTGACAGATGGTCCTTCAACACAAGTAAACTCCACTTATAGTGATCTACGAAAAGATCCCGAATACAATTCTTATGCATCCAGATTAACAAAGATGGATGTAGAAAAACTCTATAAAATTCTTCAACGCCCTGCTGAAGAAATCTTCACAAAGAACAACCTAGATATGATTGAAAGCTACAGAGCGATTAAATTAGGCGAAGAAGAATGTTATATAACTTCCTGGAAGATGAAGGGAATACTTTGCGGTATTAAGAAAGGCAAATGGGGACAAGACGAGGTTCTTCGCGATATAGTAGACTTAAACTTCAGAATGAGTGTCTGACTGCTTCTCTGCAAGGCTTTTAAACTTTTCTGTGATGGTATTTGGAAGTGAGTCATATGAATTCAAGACAAGAAGCAGTAGAGTTTGACGTTATATATGAAGAAGAGGAGCTTGAAAGAGGTTCCAGGGAAGCAGTTGAATTACTCGAGAGCAGACTTGGGCTTGGACAATGTTATAAAAGATCTTTTCCAGCAGGTGTAAATACCCAGAGAATGCAAAACTACCTTGGAAAATTAAAAGAAAATGGATTGGACATAGGAAAGGGCGACGCAACCTTTGGGTATAAGATGCCTCTGCCTGAAAAGGGGGATGCTCGCAGAGATCTGGTCATATTCAGAAGAAAGTAAAAAGGTTTATCAATCTTTAAGAACTTTCCTAATATTCTTGAATTAGGTGAAAGCATGGGATCGGGACTCAATTACATTCAAGAGTTGATATTGATTACAATCAGTCCTGAGAAACATCTTGGAAGGCATGATGACTTAGAAAGAGAATACCGTAATGACCCTTATGTACTCCGGCAAATCAATAGGGTTAAGAAAGGAATATATGCGAAATGGGACAGCATGCTGGAAGATATCGAGGGATTTGATTTGTTATAAGAACCTATTTAAATTCTTTGCACTGAATAAATCATACGAGG
>CAZRDV010000015.1:0-10426 GCA_964599215.1 uncultured archaeon
AATTGGTTTATACCGTTCATCAGATTCAATCAGAGTAGCCAATAACATGATAAATAAGTCAACCCAATCGACTGGTATAAGCCTGCATCAAACAACAAACTCAGTTATATTAAACAATACTATAATCCTCCCAAGTAGCTACAGCACAGGAATATATGTGTACATATCATCGCACTCGAACAACTTGACAAACAATAGTGTACTGGTTACAGGATCCTCGTATTCCCAAGGTATCTACATTTCTAGCTCAGATAACACCATAATTAGAGATTCTATAGTGAACGCCTCCTCCTCAAATCAGCCTGATGTATATCTAAGGGATTCAGAAAATACAACAGTAATCAACACAACCTACTCAGACATAGAGTTCTACGATGACACCTCAGATTTATGGAGATACTGGTATCTGGACATCTACGTAAATGACACAAACGGTAACCCAATTGAATCTGCTAATGTTACTTCATGGGACGTTAACAGCGACGAGGAGTTCTCTGCTCTTACAGCAGGCACTGGCTACATAGCAAGACAAACCGTTTTAGAGTACAACCAGAGCGGTACTGGCTACTATCCAGCAGCTAACAAGTACGTGAACACGACATTATATACAAACTATACAATCAATGCAACAAAGTCCGGCTACGCAGTCAACAGCACGCAGTTAAACCTAACGCAGAGCACGGAAATATACCTGACGCTTACCGATACAACGGCACCAACATTAACAATAAACCTGCCTCAGAACTTAACATACAATTACAACACCTCTTTGCTACTGAACTACACAGCATATGATGCCTATGGTGTATACAAGTGCTGGTTCAACCTGGACGACAACGATAACACTACGCTCGCTAACTGCGTAAATGCGACGTTCAATGCCTCTGAGGGCTCGCACACTGTCTACGTGTTTGCCAATGACACAGCAGGCAACATGAACAACACCGAGAGCGTAAGATTCAGCATTGACATAACACCGCCGCAGATAAACTTCACAGCACCAACAGACAGTAACAGGTCAACAGTAAGCAGGAACTACACGTACATAAATGTATCGGTCAGTGATACAACAAACACATCATCTTTCATAGATTTCAATAGAAGTTTGGTCGGCTACTGGAGCTTTGATTCGTACAACAGCACGCACGTTTTCGATAACTCTACGTACGGTAATAATGGTACCTTCGAAAATGGTCTGAGCACAAGCAATATAACAAATGGTAAGTATGGAAATGCTATGGAGTTTGATGGTGATGACGACCGCATCAATTGTGGTAATGACCAAAGCCTAGATATAAAGACTGCTGACTGGACAACAATGGCTTGGGTAAAAATAAAATCATCTACTGTTAATCACCAATCATTCGTAGTTAAAGGTGCAACCTCTCCTGATGTTGAAGGCTGGTGGTTCTGGTATTATCTAGATGAAGATGACCTTAGATTCTATGTGAGTGATGGTGCATCTCGTATAACTGGTGAATCCACCAACGGATTAGGTATAGTAGATGGTAGTTGGCATCATGTTGCAGCAGTATTAGACAGGGACGTAGGAATCACCTTTTATTTTGATGGAACTTATGTAGGTATTGATTCTGGTGCTGTTTTTGATGGTACTGACATATCAAATAGTGCTAGAGATTTGATGATTAATTATCATACTGTTGGCGATTTCGACTTAAATGGCACAATGGACGAAGTCCGGGTCTGGAGTCGTGCACTGAGTGAGCGGGAAATAAACGCCTCGTTTAATTCAGGCGCATGGCGACTGGAAAGGAACTTTACTGACCTGGCTGACGGCAGTTATGATTACTATGCATACGCGATTGATGAGGCAGGCAACACCAATGTAACAGAGACACGCACACTGACAATAGATACGACACTGCCTCAAGTGACAGCACTAAATGAAGACCCGGATCCTGTTGAAGTGTACAACTTCATCAATATATCAGCTACTGTTACCGACAACATAGGATTAGATAGCGTACTGATTGAAGTAGAACAGCCAGACACTACAAGAACCAATTATACAACAGAACAGAATGGAAATACATTCTACAACGATACAATCAATACAACACAGTTAGGATCGCACACGTACATAATCTATGCAAATGATACAGCAGGCAATCTCAATGATACTGAAAGTAGTACGTTTACTGTCCAGGATACAGCCAATCCAAGATTAACAATCCAGATACCTAAGAACATAACATACAACTACAACACATCACTGCCTCTTAACTATACGATCAGTGACAACTTTGCCCTAGACAAGTGCTGGTTCAACCTGGACGACAGCGATAACACTACGCTCGCTAACTGCGTAAATGCGACGTTCAATGCCTCTGAGGGCTCGCACACTGTCTACGTGTTTGCCAATGACACAGCAGGCAACATGAACAACACCGAGAGCGTAAGATTCAGCATTGACATAACACCGCCGCAGATAAACTTCACAGCACCAACAGACCCAAGCGGCATAACAGTAAGCAGAAATTACACATACATTAATGTCTCGGTCAGTGATACAACAAACACATCATCTTTCATTGATTTCAACCGCTCATTAGTCGGCTACTGGAGCTTTGATTCGTATAACTCTACGCATGTTTTCGATAACTCGACGTACGGGAATAACGGGACGTTCAATGGCACTGATTTCGGAACTAGTAACATAACAGCTGGTAAGTATGGAAAGGCTCTGGAGTTTGATGGTATTGATGATTCTGTAGAGATGGGTAACAGTAATAATTTAGCGATTACAGGTGCGATAACGTTGGAAGGCTGGGTGAAAATAAACCCGGATCTCAGCACATCACAATATCTTTTCGGAAGAGGGCAGGCAATGGGCGGTAATGCTAATTACGGTTATGCGGTAAGCTGGGATAGCGGTAGTCAACATATCTTTTGGGATATATACAATTCAACCACCAGAAGTGGCTTAGATGGCAGTGATGTAACTATTACTGACAACGATTGGCACTATATAGTATGTACTTGGGATGGAACTACAAACCCAAATAGTCAGAAGATTTATCTTGACGGCACCTTAGGCGCTCAAAGGACCTCTCTTATATCCGAGATAGGGACTCCTAATTATAACTTCAGGATTGGCCGGGATGGTATTAATCCTGTAGGATATTTCTTGAACGGTTCAGTAGATGAAGTCCGGGTATGGAACCGTGCATTAAGCGAGCAGGAAATCAACGCATCATTCAATTCAGGTGTGTGGCGGCTGGAGAGGAACTTTACTGAACTGGCTGAAGGCAGTTATGAATACTATGCATATGCAATTGATGAGGCCGGCAATACTAACGTAACTGAGACGCGTACGCTGACGATAGACGCGACAAAACCAGAACTAACATTCGAGCTACCGACTTACAACGATGGTGCGGCAGTACCAAGAAATTATACGTACATTAACGTCACTGTTACAGATGCAAGCAATACATCTTCATTCATAGACTTTAACCGCTCTTTGGTTGGCTACTGGAGCTTTGATTCCTACAACGAAACACATGTGTTTGATAATTCCACTTACGGGAATAATGGAACGCTTGAAGGCAATCTGAGCATAGATAATATAACAATAGGTATGTACGGTTCTGCCCTGAGGTTTTACAATGAGACTCATGATTATATAGATTGTGGTAATGATGCGGTTTTTGATATTACCGAATACTTAACAGCCGAGGCTTGGATAAAAACAAGTGCTGACGGGTTTGTTGTATGGAAAGGTAACGGTTATAGAGAACCTTGGAGACTTATTGTTTTGAGTAACAACCTTAGAGCTCTTGGTTCTAATGATGGTTCTGCTTGGGATTGGGATATAACTGGTCCTAACGTTATAGATAATAATTGGCATCATGTTGCTCTTACATTTGATAAAGATGTAGGAATGAAATTATATTCTGACGGTGTTTTACGCGGTACAGATACTACTACAGGGACTTTACGCTCTGCTCCGACGCTTATTACAGCCATTGGTTGGGGTAGTCCAAGTTATCCTGATTATTATTTCAACGGCACCATAGACGAAGTCAGAATATGGAACAGAACCCTGAGCGAGCAGGAGATTAATGCTTCCTTTAATAGCGGTGCATGGAGATTAGAGAGGAACTTCACAGACCTTGCTGACGGTGATTATGAATACTATGCATATGCAATTGATACAGCAGGCAATTCCAATTCAACTGAAACACGTACACTGACTATAGACACGACACTGCCTGAGATAACAATTATCTCGCCTTCAAATACAACCTATGCCAAGGCAACAGACTTCAACGTCAGCCTGAATGAGGATGGCGACTGGTGTGGCTTTGAATTAGATGACAGAAGCAACGTCACGATGACAAAATATAATGCAACATATTTCAATTACACGAACAGCTCAATGGAGGTAGGCTCTCACTACGTGAAATTCTGGTGTAATGACACTGCCGGCCAGATGGCCATGTCATCAACGGTCTATTTCACAATAAGCGGGGTGGAGATAAGCGTGCACGAGGCAGATAACACCACGGACAAGAGCTGGGAGATATCCAATCTGCCATTGAATTTCCAGTATTATTGTTATGCAGGCATGGATAGTTGTGATGATTCCCTTGCTTATGATGATGACGGTTATACAACCAACTTCACAGTTGAGAATAAAGCTTATACAATCGATATACTGGCCTACGCAGCTGATGATTACAATTCTTCAACGTATCTTATATGCTCAAGCACTGATGCAAACGACGGTGATGATGCATCCTGCATCAGTGCCCCTGCAACAGGAGTCAATGGAGCAGACAATATACAGATATACAACGGCTCTGCATGGTTCAATTTATCCAGCAAACTGCATGACGGCACTGCTTATGGATTAGCAATAGCGTGTGATGTGCCTGCTGATGCCAATGTTACTGATATGGACTTCCAGGTAAGGGCACCACTGGGTGTCGGGGGAAGCTATTCCGCAACAATAAGCATTGCTGCATATTCAGAGATAGCAGGCTGTTCTGCTGGAAGTTATTTCACTCCGTGATACTATGAACAACGAAAGGATAATAAAAAAATTGGCTTTCATAGCTGTGTTGCTCTGCCTAATTGCTCCTGCTCATTGCCTCAGGGTTGATTCTCCTGTATTAGCAGGCGAACTGGAGCTTATGAATACCTATCATTACACTGTCACGATGGAAAACACGGAAAACAGGTCATATGAGATAATACTATCAATAACCCCAAGGTCTGAGTATCTCGATGCCTATGCAACAATGAGCCCGAACCACTTTGTCATAGGACCTTATGAAGAGGTCATGATAAATATAACCTTGAATCTGCCTGCTAGTATGCCGCCAGGGGAGCATATACTTACGATACTGCCGGAGATTGTTGAAGAGGGAGTTTCTGGAACAGTGACCATAGGTATGACTATAATTGAACTGAAATTCACAATACCCGGCGAGGTTGAGAAAGAGCTGAGCCTATCTGACTTCGCTGCAGCAGTAGACGGCGATGAGGTTATCTTCATACTAACTGCTGAGAATACAGGCAATGTAAGGCTGGGTGCATTTCCATATGTGGAAATAATAAGGTATTACGGCGCTCCTGCTGTTGTGTTAAGGGGCATGACACAGTACCTGATTGAGCCCTCTTCTTCTGTAGACATAGAGATGAGGCATTCGATGCAGCCAGGCACCTACTATGCAACTGCTTATCTTGATTATGGCGAGGAAACGAACAAAATAATAAAGATATTTGAGATAGAAGGGTCTGAAGAAGAGCAAGACGATCAAGGAGGATACTATGACAATTATTACGGTACAGATACAAACGAAACTGTAGATATCACTGGCGAGAAAGAGCCTGAAAAGATAGTTGGTGTCAGGATAAGAAAGCTTGAAGCAGACTCTGCCTATGCCGGTACGCTGCTGAAAATATTGCTGGAGATGGAGAACATCGGTCCTGACAGTATTGCTTACGAATATGATCTCAACATATTTGACCTGAATGAAAATAAACTCGACATGATGAGCGATTCAGGCATTCTCGATGGTTATGAAATAAGGAGCGTGGAAGAGGAGTGGAGCACCTATATCCCAGGCGACTACCGCATCGTTGCTGAGCTCAGCTATGAAGATAGTATAGAAAGAAAAGAGGTCTGGACAAGGGTTCTTGGAACGCCTACAGGGCTTGTTATAGCAGATCCAGGCAATATTGCACTGGTTGCAGTGGTTGCGTTATTTGTAGCTGCCGTTGTAGTTTATACAAAATTAATCAGGAGGCACAAAAGATGAAGAGGGGAAACAAGCTGATAGTGTTTATGGTTGTTCTGTTAATAGTTATAGAGGCACTACTAACCCTGAAGCCAACAGGCCTGGTAGCTACAGCTGTAGGCATAGTAAACCAGGCAGAAGCAGTTATGTATGAAGATAATGTTAATGATACTATTTTCCAGATAGCGCTTATACCTAATGGCAACTGGTATTCTTATAACGGCACATACGACGGAAATAATTCCGGCTATGACACTGGAAACTATTCTGACGGCATAACACAGACATTCACGCTTGAGAATACAGGCTCTGAGATAGTTGACGTCCTGCTGGCAAGCGAGGACCTTGAAAGCGGTAGCAATTATCTGGACGTAAAGAGAATAAACGGGGATTTACAGGTTTATATCCCAACAGTTGGATGGGAAAATGTTCCTGATAACAGCAACCAGGATGCTGATGGATCAAAGAATTTGCAGGAGCTGTGTATTGCAGTTGATCTGCAGGTAGGTTATAATGTAACAGGGTTTGATTTCAGAATAAGGGGCAGCTATGCAGGAAACTACACAGGCATTATTGCTGTAACTGCCTATAGCAATGAGACAATCAACCCTTGTACAGTGCTTGGTGATTATGTATTCCCTTAGGCAATAGGATTGGCTATTTGATAATAGTAATGCTTTTGGCTGCCCCTGCCACGGCAGTTAGTATAGTGCCCTCCAGCACAGATGGCGGGTCCTTTAACTACACAGAGGCCCCTGCGTTCTCTTTCGATGTAACAAATCGTTTTTACCCGTATGCTGTAAATGCAACATTTGAGGCCACGTTAAGATCACTGCTCCTTATACCGTATGTTAGCTTTAATCCAGAAAGCATGATACTGCTTCCTGACCAGACCAAAGAGTTAAAAGTCACGATAGCAATAACAGAGCCTGAGTTTGGAACAGTTGATACTGAGCTGGTATTCAGGGCAAAGATATTATCAACAGAGAATGGAAGCATTATAGGCCCAGGAGGGACAGCAAGGGTGAACTTCACCTTCAAGGGAAACCAGCGGCCAGTCCTGATAAGCAATATCCCAGACCAGACCTGGTACCAGGACAGGAGCCTTACTGGCCTAAGGCTGCTTGATCATTTCTACGATCCTGATAACGATACCATGACATTCACAGTAGTGGAACCAAATAACATAAACATCACCATTGACGGAAACAGCAAAGTAACATTCACGCCTGACCCAGGATGGTATGGTGTAAGGTATACAATTTTCTTTGCCTGCGATGCCTTTGCATGCACATCCAGCAACATAGTAAAGCTTACTGTTGAAAAGTTTACCTATCCAACAGGGGGTCCTGGCTCTCAACAACCACCAGGTCAGACATACTGTGAAGAGTACTGGATATGCACTGACTGGAGCGAGTGCACAGGCACACAAACAAGGGAATGCGCAGATGCAAACAACTGCGGAACAGAAAAATACAAGCCTGTTGAGGAGCGTTCATGTGAAGTGCCGGGCATGCCAACCACAACCACGACAACTATTCCTGAGGAGATACCTGGAAAGGTGCCTGTGCCTGCCTGCAGGGAGGGAGCAAGGGAGCCATGGCTATTGATGTCCATTCTCATTATAATTGCGCTGCTGCTTGAAACATATGCCTTAGTTGTTCTCAATAAAAGGTTTGTCAGCTGGCCATTGGTCATTTCTTTGATACTCATAATACTGAGCGTAACTGACTACTTTTACTATATCTGCCTTTGCCCAGAAGACTGTGCAGCAGTGCCTTGGAATGGCATTGCTGCTGCCACAATAACAGCTCTCTTGTTGCTGCTGATAATAAGAATAAGATGGATAGGGGTTATAAACGGGCTCAGCAGGCTTGCAAAGAGGATAAAAAAGAGGTTTAAAAAGAAGGAAAAAGGCGAAGTAGATTAGCTTTAATATTTTTCTACTGTATGGTAACAAATGAATCTCCATACAATAATTGCCCTTGTTGCTGTGTTCATCTTGTTACTCATCTTTATAGGCTCTGCACAGAGCAGTATCTTCACGCCAGATGCTCCTAATGACTGGGTAAGAGAGGGCAGTATAGAGATCTACAGCGACCGAGTTATTATCTACATAGATAATGCCTCTATCTCCAGGTACGAAGACAGCAACAGCATGGTTCCTGTACTGGACAGCGGGGTAAACGGTATAAGGATAGTGCCAGAGCCAGAAGACATACACATAGGCGATATAGTCTCATACGAAGCTGGCTGGATAGACGGCCTGGTTGTTCACAGGGTTGTCTACATAGGCGAGGATGAAAATGGCAGATACTACATACTAAAAGGTGATAATAATATAAGGGAAGACCCTGAAAAGGTCAGGTTCGAACAGATACGTTACATTACGATAGCATTAGTATACTAGTGGTATACTAATTTTCTGCATAATTGTATTGTTTTTTATCCATTTCTTGCTCTAATTTTAACATGGGCATCCAGCTAACAGAGCTTGTAGAAGGCAGGGAGATAACCCTAGAAGATATATTCGACAAAAAGATAGCAGTAGATGCCTTTAACTGGATCTACCAGTTCCTGAGCATAATAAGGCAGGTGGACGGCGAGCCACTGAAGGACTCAAAGGGCAGGGTTACCTCTCATCTGTCAGGGCTTTTCTACAGGACTATAAAGCTGATGGAAGCAGGCATGAAGCCTGTATATGTTTTTGACGGCAAGCCGCCTGAATTCAAGAAAGAGACCACTGAGAAAAGAAGGGATATAAGGCTGGAGGCAATGCAGGCATGGAAAAAAGCCCTGGAAAGAAAGGATTACGCAGCAGCAAAGAAATTCGCCCAGAAATCAACCACAATCGATGAAAACGTAATAAATGATAGTAAGGAATTATTAGCTGCGATGGGCCTGCCTGTTATACAAGCGCCTTCAGAAGGCGAGGCCTTGTGCTCTATAATGGCGAAAAAAGGCGATGTCTACAGCATAGCGACCCAGGATTATGATTCCTTGCTTTTTGGCTGCCCGAGGATAATAAGGAACCTCTCCATAACAGGCAAGAAGAAGCGCGGCAACACCTACATAACAATAAACCCGGAAATGATAACACTGAAAACAGTGCTGGAAAGCCTTAAGATAAAGCAGAGCCAGCTCATAATTGTCGGTATTCTAATAGGAACGGACTACAATTCCGGTGGCGTTGAAGGTTATGGACCGAAAAAGGCACTTGAGCTTGTACGCAGGAAGAAAACGTTGAAATCTGTTCTAAAAGAGGTGCTCTGGGACTTTCCTGTAGCAGCTGAGGACATATACGAGTTCTTCAGGAACCCGATAACATCAGACTATAAAATAGAGTTCAAAGAGCTGGATGAAGAAAAGGTAAAGAAAATTCTGTGCGACGAGCACGACTTCAGCGAGGAGAGAATAGGCAATGCAGTAAACAAGCTAAAAACCTCAAAATTAGAACAAAGGTCCCTTAGCAAGTGGTTCTAGTTTTTTACGATGTTATAGCTGGACAGTTGCAATTTAATCTGCATGCCTCTTCGCTAGTGATTCCCATCAATTCACATAGTTCGTATACGGTGTAACTTTCCTTTGCTGGGTTAGATGGATCTGTATATGCAACTAGCTCTTCGTCAATCATAACATTGCTGTCGCAGTTATAAGCTGTCCTCCATGTGTTGCATGCATTGTTCAGTACAGTTTGTCTCTTCATCTCTAGCGAGGCTGGGATCAGCGAGCCGCTGAAGAATGCCGCTACAACAACAAGAACCAGCACAGCTATGGCAACTATTACGATTGCATTAATTGGCAGAGATATGCCTTTCATAGATTCACTAATTAATCTTGTACATTTTTGTATATAAAGATTTTCTGCCACAACTTTGGAAAATAAAACCTAGAAAAAACTAATAAAAACACCAAAAATTAAAATTCAAAGCAAAAAATCACTTTTTCAAAACAAGCTCTATTGTTGAAACGTTGATTTTCTCCTTGTTCTCTCCTTCTAGCACTTCTGTTCCTATCTTGATTTCTGTTACCTTTGCATCCTGGACAAACTTGTTCTTTACGATCTCAGCCACGTCAACTGCCTTTGAGATGGCCTTTCCCCTGGCTTTGATGTATATCTCTTTCTGTCCAGCGCCTATCTGTGTCACAGCAGCCAG